>CAWDJC010000001.1:0-64911 GCA_963802525.1 uncultured Actinomycetota bacterium
AGTTCGGGCCGGGCTACGCCAACCAGCTGCGTCGGCGCCGACCCCGCCCCGGCGACAAATGGCCACCTCGACGAGGTCTTCGTGAAGATCAACGGCACCACTCATTACCTGTGGCGCGCGGTCGACCAGCACGGCGACGTGCTCGACATCCTCGTGCAGTCGCAGCCGTAACGCAGTGGCGGCTAAACGGTTTTCCGCAAGCTGCTCAAGGGCCTGCGCTAT
The DNA here is from genome assembly GCA_963802525.1 of uncultured Actinomycetota bacterium. Taxonomy (GTDB): domain Bacteria; phylum Actinomycetota; class Actinomycetes; order Mycobacteriales; family Mycobacteriaceae; genus Mycobacterium. The sequence goes on from CAWDJC010000001.1 coordinate 223, forward strand.
GTGCCGCGCGTGCTGGTGACCGATAAGCTGGCCAGCTATCAGGTCGCTCACCGCGAGGTTTTGCCGTCGGTGACCCATCGCCGCTCGAAGTACCTCAACAATCGGGCCGAGAACTCCCATCAGCCGACCAGAATCCGGGAACGGGTGATGAAACGCTTCGCCTCACCTGGGCAGGCCCAACGATTCCTGTTTGCGTTCAGCCACATCCGACAGCACTTTCGTCCCCGTCGTCATCTGATCAGTGCACCCCAATGGTGAACCGAGATGACCAACCGCTTTGCGGTCTGGGATCAAATCACAGTCGCCGCAGCGGCATGAAAGACACAATCAGCCACTACGTTCCGCCATGCAGTCCACTCACATCGACTGAGCCACAAGCACTCTCAAATAACTTGACGATGCCAGCCTGCGGCTGGGTCGGCGGCGCTGGCGCGCCGCCAAATCCTGGGTTCAGATCTCACGGAATACAGCAATCCCGGCGCTCTGGCGGCAGGCCACGCGCCGGTCACAGGGTGGTCTGGATCGGCGCCGGCGTCGACGCGATCGCGTCGAGCACCTGGATGTTCTTGACGATGTCGCGGCTCTCGCGCGCGGCGATCGCGGCGATGATGGTCTGGATCAGACCGGTGAGGGCGGGCGGGTCAAAGGTGACCTCCACCTGCCCGGCGACCTGGCGATCGCGTGCCCAGATGGTCGCCGGGCGCGCGAACCCCGGCTCCAACGTCAGCAGCGTGGCCAGTCGCCAAGCGCTGTCGCGCATTGATCTCACCGCCTCGTTGACGAGAAAGATCTCGTTGTCTGCGAGCACGGCGTATAGATCGGCTAGCGCAGGCGACAGTTCGCCCACGCTCGCGACGATGCCGTTGAGCTGGCTGGCCAAGACCGCGTTGATCGTGTTGAAGTCGTTGCGCAGGGCGGAGAGTTTTGTGCCCGAAGTGATCTGGGGCACGACGATGCCGAGGTCGAGTTCGATGTGGGTGGTCACCCCGGCGATCATGTGCTGCACGATGATCGGGTCGGGACGGCTCGCGCCGTCGAACGTGACCTGCCACGAGTGTGTCGGTTTGGGGAACTTCCCCGAGTGGAAGTAGCTGTTGAGTCCGTCGAAATAGCGGTTGGCGAACGCGACGTCAAACCGCTCCATGCGCGGGCCGTCCTCGAATGCACCGTCCCTGACCGCCGCGCGCACCGCGATGGTGATCCGCTTGTACAGTGCCGCGAAGTAGCCAAGGCGGCTCGACATTCTGATCGACCAGTCGATGACCGACCCGATCGCATCGATGACCTCGTCCAATGTAGTGACGGCCGGTATCGGGGGCAGGGGCGGCGGCGTGGGCGGCATGCCGAGAGTATGACGGAACGAGGTGGCCTGTGTACCGTGAACCGCGGCGGCGATCTTCCGAACCCGGTGCGACATAGCCGAGGAACGCCGCGTATGTCGCGATAGCGGCCGCCTCCTCGGCGCCGACGGATCCGCTGGATCATTCCCGGCCCTGATGGCACCAACCCGCACGACATCCAAAGCAGCGCTCAGATCCGGCGGTCTCGCAGTTCGAGGACACCCGCACCTTCGGCCCTGCGAACTACTTTGCCTTCACGATCGACCCGAACTCGTTCATGCGGTCTGAGCCGCCGTTTGGCGAGTAGCACATGCACTGCCACGTCCTCACCCACACGGTGGACGGCATGATGGGCTCCCAGTTGAAGGTCGCGCCCGGCGCGCTGGCCCTCGCCTTACCGTCCGGCAAACCGTGCCCCAGCGGCACGACGACCCCCTCGGGCCAAGACGTGATCATCAAGGTGGAGGACTTTCAGTTCAACCGGAAGAATGCCATGGCCAGCGCCGGTCAAACCGTCACATGGGAATGGCAGGCCGACGATCACTCGACGACCTCGGACTACGGCATCTGGGATTCCGGTGTCCAAAACAAGCCGCACTCCTTCTCGCACACCTTCACGACCGCCGACGCGGGTAGGGCGTTTCGCTACTTCTGCTCACAGCACGGCGGCCCGGGTGGCGCGGGCATGTCGGGCACCATCATGGTGAAGTAAAGTAGTAGCAGTCACGCGTCACGAAGTTGCGTCGGGTGATTGGGTATCCGACGATAGGCGTCCAGTCACACGCACCGATCTGCCGCCAGATACCGGGCGGTGGAGGATCATTGAACCCAGCCCAGTAGACCAGGGGCGTGCACGAGGAAGGTGGTCTCGATGAAACGTTACGAGCAGGGAACCTTGTTGACCTGTACCCACGAAGACTGCGGGTGCCGGCTTCGCGTCGAGGTCGAGTGCGAATGCCCAGATGCGGGCAAGCCGTACAGATGTACGTGCGGTACGGAGATGGTCGCGGTAGAGGACGAGGCCACTGCGAGAAGGTAAGGCGCCGAGCGGATATCGGGCTGGACGGCCCGGCGGTGCCATGGCGGGCACTGCCCGGCCACCGGCCGTCGCGACTCCGGGGAAACGAAGCGGTAATCAGCGAAATGATTGACAACGTCGGGCTGCGGCTGATTATCACTGCCGTCTTCTGCGTCAGCACAGCCGAATGCTCGTATGTCCTTGTCGCGCAACGCAGTCGGTGGAGAAGCGCCGTCGATAATCTCTTGCACCTGGTGATGTCGCTGGCGATGATTGTGCTGGCGTGGTCGGCGGGAATGGACCTGCGAGGTTGAGGCAGGGGCCCCGCGCCTGCGTTGCGACGAGTCGAGAACCGGACTTGCCAAATGCGTTGGCGTGGTTGCGGCCCTAAGCCCGCTGGGTGTGTCAGGTTTCGGCGGTGGTCACGGGATTTTGATGACCTGCCCGGGGTTGATCAGATCCGGATTGGTGATCTGCGGGTTCGCGGCTTCCAGGGCCCCCAGGCTGACCCCGAACCGCTCGGCAATGCCGCTGAGGGTGTCCCCCGGCTGGACGACATAGGTCACGACATTGGCGGGGATTCTGATGACCTGCCCGGGGAAAATCAGATCGGGATTGGTGATCTGCGGGTTCGCCGCTTCCAGGGCCCCTAAGCTGACCCCGAACTGCTCGGCAATACCGCTGAGGGTGTCCCCGGGCTGGACGACGTGGGTCTCGACGGCGATCGGATCGGATGGGACCAGCGTGGCCACCGACACATGTGGCCAGGTGAGCGTGGCGAAGTTGAGCGACACGTTTTGGGTGTACTGGATCTGGGGGTAGGTCACTGTAATCGATTGCTTTTTGGTTATTGCCGATGCCGACGTCACAGCGAACTTCGGCGCCGGCGCGCCGGCGGGAACCGCGGGTGAGACCGTCTGTGATTCACCGGCGTTGCTGGGACCGACTTTGATCTCGGCCTGCACGGTCTCGATCCAGAAGGTCGCCGAGATCTCGACAGCGTCTGCGTTGGGACCCGCGGCGTCGCCCACAAGAAAGCCGATGTTGTCGGTGCCGCCGCCGGGTTCGGCGGTGTTTTTTGTGTCGATCCGGATCACGTCGGTGAACAGAATCGTCAAGCCTGCAATGTGGTCGCTCAGCAGCGTGTTTGGATCCTTGAGCAGACGCTGGGTGATCGCCGGAGCGACGGACAGGTCTTGGGGTATCCGCGCCGTTCCGGTGTTGGTGACGGTTTGGCTGGGAAAGTCGATGCGGTTCTCGGGATGGTCGATGGGGAAGGGCGTGATGTCGACGGTGTCGATGTGCGGTCCGCCCGCGACGGTAAAGAATGTGCCCTGCGCGTTGATGGTGGTGCCGTGTGGGATCGACGCCATCCGCGCCAGCGTCTGTTTCGGCTGGGCGGGATCGGTGGTCGCCTCAACGATGACCCAGAGTCCGGGTTCGAAGTGAATGGGGGTGGTCTGCGTAGGGTCCGTAACGTCGCTGATCGTCTGCAGGTAGGGGACACCGTTTAGAAAGATGTCGCGCTGTTCGCGGCCGCGGTTCGGGACAGACCCCAGAGGATCGGAAAATGACAACGACTCGATGGTCAGGTTCAGCTCGAGAATGTTGTCGCTGCCCGGTTGCGGAATGGGGAGATCCGTGGGTGTCGACGAATTCTGCGGCCGAAAGATCGTGTTAAAACCACGTCCAGTGAACGTATTCTTGAATGCCGCGAGCGGACCTAAGGGCGGAGGTTTCTCCACTTCCAGGGTGGCCGCATTAGGTTGGAACGGAACTTCGTTGATGGTGAAGTCGCGCGGAATGCTTAAGGCGGGGATGAGGTGCGTCGCAGGAATTTGACGGGGCTTCGTAGGCTTTTACGGGGCTTCGTAGGTTTCCGGGGGGGGGGGGGGGGCTTGGTCGCGGTCATCGCGTTTTCCTATCGGAAGTGGGACCTTACGTCACCATGGTCGCCGATGGCGCCGCCGGCGATACGAGTAGTACTGTACCTATTTCGCTAAGTCGCGCTACCTGTTTCGCCAGATGTTTCGAGCTTGATGGTTGGCGGACTGGGCATGGGCCGTCCACTTGTGCAGGACGGTACTGCGCTCGACTTCGTCGGCTTGCCCCTCTACCCACGGATGCACATCATCTCCGACGGCCGGGTGTTCACGTCTGGAACCAACGCTGAAACGAAGCTGTTGAAAACCTCTGCACCCGGCAGCTGGGAGACGGTTGACTCCCGCAAGGCGGGCGCGCGCGACTACCGCGACAACCCAACCGATCTGCGTCAATACCCATGGAGATACGGCCAACTCGGCTTGGCGAATTTCCGGCTTTACGCCCAGCCGCACACCCAGCTGTCCCCTACATCTACACCTATGTCAACGACTCGGCGTCAAGCGGCCTGCCCGTCAAACGCCCACCTGTGTTGTTGCACCAAGAAGACACCAGGACACACAGTCTCAAGCACACCTATTGCTTTGGCAATGAATTCTTGGTGGCGCCCGCGCTTGAGCCAACCCAACCGGGGTCGGTCACCCAGCGTGTCGTGTAGCTTCCGGACGGGGCGTGGTACCACTTCTGGACCCAGCAGCTGCACGCGGGCCGCCACGAGATCCTCTGGCGCAACGCCACCCGCAGCAGTTCCCGGTGTTCGTTCCTGCCAGAGCCGTCATTCCCATGCTGCGCAGCGTTCCCGACACGCTGTGCAGCCCCGACTTCGTCAACAACACAGACATCGTCTGCCGCGATGATGACCGCACTTTCTCATCTACCCCCAGGGGATTCGGGTTTCACCCTCTACGACGACACCGCCGTGGAGTGTCACGAGACCGGTGACCCCACGTCCGTGCGGTTGACATCCGTCCCTCGGGGGATCCTCCTGGAACTTCTGGGTCGGGAGCCGAGTGGGATTCAACGTGACGGTGTGTCGCTGAATAAGGTTGCGGCAGTGGATGTGTTCGACACCGCCGACACCGGGTGGCGATACGACACCGCCGGCCGATTCACGTATGTGAAGTTCACCCATCCCGGCGGTTCGGCCAATGTCGTTGTTCAGCACTGACGAGCAGGGCGTCAACGCCGAAGATTGGCCGGCTGCGATTACCATCACGCACGAAGATCCACAGAGCCCCTGTCCGGTTGATCAGCATCGTTCATTGGGCCGCGTGGAAATGTGCCTGGATGTCCGGCGGGGGCAGGACCCGCTGATAGGTGGCGGCGTTGGCGATGGTGCCGTGGTAGAAGTTCAGGCCGCTTTGCAGGCAGCCGATCCGCAGTCCCGGTGCTGAGGTGAGTGTCTGGGTTCCGCCGGAGCCGGTGGCGACGGAGGTGCCGTCGATGAAGAGGGTGAGTAGCCCGGTGGCCCGGCTGCGGGTGAAAACGACGTGGTGCCAGGCGCCGTCGTTGAGCCCAGGCGCGGAGTGGATGGAGGTATCGGGGTTTCCGGTGCCGGCCCAGACCTGCCCGTCAGCGTCGAGGGAGATGCCGAAGTCGTCGACGACTCCGGGCACCTCGGCATCGAGAAGTCCGGCGCCTTGCCACCATTGGGTGACGCCGGTGCCGACGCCGCCGCCGGCGGTGGTGAACCACAGTTCCAGGCTGAAGTCGTCGCGGACGTCCCTGGGCAGCAGCGCGTACTGGTCCACCCCGTTGAACGCAACTGCGGTCGCCGTGCCCGGGCCCGGTGCGCCGAGGTCGGGGTGGTTGTAATAGCTGCCGTGATTGGCGCCGGCGATGTCGAAGGCCACGGTGCCGCTGTGTTCGGCGAGCGGCCAGTAGGACACCAATCCGGGGGTGCCCAGCACCGTCTGGGCGTAGGCGGAGTTCGGGTCGGCGGTGACCGGGGCGGCGGCCAGGTGTACCCAGCTTGCGATCGACGGTATTCCGGCGGTGTCGGTGAGGAAGAGCATGTACCAGCCGGGTGGGGCGAGGTTTGGTTCGGCGGTGGCCTGGACTTGGACGACGCCACCGCTCTGGGCGGTAATCGGTAGATCCACCAGCCGTTGGCTGGTATTGAACGAATGCGTTGTAGTTCCTGGGCGGATGAGGCTGGCCCATTTGATGGCGCCGGCTTCCGGTGAGGCGATGTTGACGCTCTGCCCGTAGCGCCATTCCGACGCGACGGTGCCGATAGTTGGGCGGGGCCCGCGGAACAGATAGGGCGGGGAGTAGATCTCCAGGTGCATCTCCTCGTTCGGGTCTCCGTTCAGGGGTTCCCAGCCGACCCGGTTGCCTCGGTCCGGGTTGCCCCCGGCGGTGATTACCCGTCCGTCAGGCAGCAGCAGTGCGACGGAGTGATACATCCGGGTGATCTGTGCCTGGGCGAGCTCTGTCCAGCCGTTTTCCGGGTGCGCCGGGTCGAAGATCTCGGCGCGATTGGTGGCCAAAGGCGCCTGCTCGCCCCTCTCCGAGCCGCCGGTGACCAGTACGGTTCGGTCGGGTAGCAAGGTGGCGTTGGAGTGCTTGCGGGGCGACTTCAGCGGCGCGACCGGGTGATAGGTCAGCGGGTCGGCCGTGACGTCCACGACGTCCACGTCGGCGATGGCCGGATTGTTCTCCTTTCCACCCCCAATGATCATGATTTTCTGGTCCTGGGCGGGCGGCAGGAGCACGCTGGAACACTGGTCGCGATCGTCGAGGTTGGCGAGTCCGTCGATCGGTGTCACCGTGGCCGGGCTGCGGGTGAGGTCCAGGAGGAGGGGGGCTAGCGGGCCGTCGTCCATGTGGCCGCCGGCGTAGCACACCGACCCGTCGGCCAGCAGGTACAGGTGAGCGTAGAGCGGCAGATCAGGGAGCTCGGGCGCAGTCGCCAGCTGCTGCCAGTGGTCGCAGGCCACGAAGTAGCTTTCCAGTGTGTGGTTGCGGCCGCCGGTGCCGGTTTCGTCCAGGCCCGCCGCGGCCAACACCCGCCCATCCCCCAAAGAGATGATGCTGGGGTACCAGCGGCCGTGCGCCATGGGCCGCAGGACGGTCCATTGTTCGGTGACCGGGTCGAAGGCCGTAGTGTCCGGACGGCCGGCGAATTGCCTACCGTTGCCGTCGTAGGCCAAGGTGCCGCCGGTCGACAGCAACCGCCCGTCGGCCAACGGGGTCTCCCCGCCGCAGAACAGGTCCACTACGTGGCCTTGCCCGTCGCGCGTCGTCGCGGGATGGAAGAATTGCGGGTCCTGGCCGGTATCGACGCCGCCGGTGGCGGCGGGTATGCCCGCTGGAGGACTGATCGTCAGATCCCACACCACGCACGTCCAGTTTCGCACCGCTGTGTTCCCAAACTCGGGATCGTTGAATCGTTTAGGGCTGTTGCCCGATCCGGCGGCGAAGAGGACCTTTCCCGTCGGCAGCAGCGCCGCGTGCACGGCCAATACCTCGGAACCGAACTTCAGCGGTGGCGCCCACTTGCCCTGGGTGGCAGCAACCGGATCTGCCTGAGCCGCAACATCTGCCGCCGGCACTCCGGGTCCGCTCTGAACAGACGCGTCAGTCATAGGGTCCACCACTCGCCGTTACGGGCGCTACTAGACCATAGTGAGCGGGCCGTCGCCGCGCCGCGTGCGAGGCCTCCACCGAGTCCGCGCCGTGCGGCCCGCGATGGCCGCATCGCGAAGAATCGCTGTACCAGGGGATTCCGACACGTGAACCCGCCCCACCATCCGGCTTCACTAAACACGCTGTTCACTATCGCAGCCAAGGTTACGGCCACCTCTGTTTCAGTCGTAATGTCAGGCTTTTTTATTTCGCGCTGTGGCGCAAACGCTTCCAGGCCGGGCGAGTGGCCTGGTCATTCATGCTTTGGGCGCGGTGCCGGGTTTCCCGCCGGCCGCCGCCCTGAGCTGCGAGGAGGGCGGCGACCACAGGAACTCGGGACGGATGCCTTGCTGGATGAGGCCCTGCCCGAGGCTCTGTAGCCCGAACATCGCGCTGATGCTGGGCCGGGTGCCGCTGGTCCAGCAGGCCTGCAGGTCGATGAGGAGCTGCGACAAGGCCTGGTTGAAGGCGAGCGAGGGATCCGGTTGCGTGTTCGATTGGGTGAAATTGAAGACGGCGGGGAAGGGGATCGCAGCGCCGGTGAAAGCCCATTGGCCGTTGGTCTGCACCAGCGTCTTGCCGGTGAGGATCTCCTTGAAGAGGTAGTAGTGCGCGAATTTCGTGCCAGCGGCCGGCGGCTGGTCGGGCGAGCCCTCCGTCCCTTCGCCTTCGCCCTTGATGCGCAGGATCGCCGCCTGCGCGTCGGCGATGGTCTGGATCTGGACGGCCTCGTCCATGTTGACGAAGTTGGCGTTGGCGAGAATGGTCGGATTGACCGCAGCGAAGCCCGCCGCGATCGTGTCGTAGAAGGCGCCGATCGTGGTCGGCGCGGTTGCACCCGCCAGCACCGCGACGGGCGGGAATTCCGGAAACTCGATCTGCATGAAGACCTGGAGCTGATTGGCGGACAAGGGCTGCAGATCGACCGGCAGCTTCTGCGGGATGCCGCCGGGGAGAACTTTGGTCGGGTAGCTCGGGACGAAGCCTGCGTTGGCGATGGAGGGCTTGCCGCCGATCGCGCTCAACATGTTGCCGGCGAGCGCGAAGTGGAACATCTCCTCGGCGGCGATGTTCTGGATCATGCCGAGGACGCCGCTGGGGTCGTTGTCGCTGTTGATCGACCACTCCGCGCAGAGATAGGGCGGGATGGTGGCGAACTCGAGTTGCATCGCGGTCTGAAGCGCGTCTTGGAGATCGGCGAGCGTCGTAATTCCGCCGGCAATGAATTGCGCGATGGTTTTCATCGGCCGTCTCCTCCCGGTTACTGGCCCGCGCTGCGTCAGACTTCCCGCCCTCGGCGCCCTGTCATCGCTGACGGCGCCCCATCTCTACCTATCCTAGGAATTGTCGGGCCGGCGCACAACGCGCGTGAGGTCCTGCGGGACGTCAAAGCTCCTTCCGTGTTCGGTTTTTGAAAATCTCATCGCTTCTCTGAACCGTCCCGGGTTTGATGCCGTCCTCATGGTTGAGACGCCGCCGGCTCGGACGTCTGGGCTGGAGCGTAAGAGGCAGCCTCGTGTTCGTCTGCCGGGACATAGTTGAGCCGACTGTGCAATCGGCGGGCGTTGTACCAGTCGACCCACTCGATCGCGGCGTACTCAACGTCGTCGACGGTTTTTAGCGGGCCGGTGAGAAACGGGCTGTGCTGACCGATGGCCTCGGTTTTGAACAACCCGATCGTCGTCTCGGCCAGCGCATTGTCGGAGGCATCGCCGATGCTGCCGATCGATGCCGCATCCCTTCCAACACAAGAGTTTCTGCGAAAGCGATCGACGTGTACTGCCCCGCATCACTGTGATGGATCAACCCATCGCCCACACGGCGATCGGCGTGGTCGCGGCGCCACAACGCCATCTTTAGGGCACTGTCAGGTTGGTGAGCCGGGAAGGTGAAGTGGGGCAGGATCGACGATCGTGACCGCTGCAGGCTCATCGTATAAGGGGTTCCGGTTTTCGCCCGAGACCATCAGCCATTGCGTCTGGCTGTACCACCGGTTCCCGTTGAGCCTCCGCGACGTGCAGGAGCTGGCATTGTCAAGTTGAGCCAATCTAATTGGCCTATGTGATGATTCGGGTTGATGAGCCGTGGGCTTGGACGAAACGTCCTGTCCCATTCGCCGATTCAGGCGGCGGCCGTGGTCGTCGCCCCGGTGATCTCGTTCCAGACCGCGAAGCGGTGGGCCATCACCTGTCGGTAATCGGCCGCCGACAGCAGGTGCCGACGGGGCCGAAAGTGCGGCGAGATGCCGCTGAACGCGGACAGGAACCGTTGCGCGTTCCGGATTTGGCTGCTCCCGGTGGTTGCCGCTCGCGGAATCTGTCGTCCCGCAAGCGGCGACCGGCTTCACTTCGTAGACCCGAACCGCTTTGCGCGGCCGATGCCGACTACCCGCCGGACACCGGTCCGCGGTCAGCCGAGCTATCTGCGGTCGCTGAGGACGCTGTTCGCGTCAGGCGTCACTTTTTTTGGCCGGGAACTCGGGCTGGTCGATCGGCCCTTCCGCGCCATGAACCGCGTTCGAGTACAAGAACTGCACCGGCACGCGCCCGCCCCCCGCGCTGAGCAGGATCTCTTGAAACACTAGCGACAAATTCCCCGCTGCGCCGGCTGCGTTAATCGGCTCATCGCCGATCTCGCCTTGCGCCCCCATCCAGCCGAGGAAGTCGTCGTTGTTTTGCTCGATCGCGTCCCCTACATCGGCGTCGGTGCGGAACTCGTTCATCTCGTGGTATAGCGTGCCGACAACATCCTTCCAGGATGCGTCGAACGCGGGAATTCCATTCACCCGCCCGTTCGGCAGCCTCTGCGAAAAGACGTTTGCCGAAAAGTAGGCGGTCTGCGACCGGCCGTTGTGCTGGAAGTGCACCGACTCGTGAAAACCGCCAAGCCCGTCAAGCGAAGTGTCTTGGTCGAGCTTGAGCACGGTTCCAGGAGGTAGCAAAAGGTTGAAGATCGTGCTTCCGAGATCGCTGTCAGAGAGCTGCCCCTGTTGCAGCAGCCGGGTGACCAGCTGCTTCGCGTCGAGCTCGTCGACAATCGCCGGCTTCTGTTCCTCGAGTACGAACAACGGCCGCGGATCGCAGGTCAGTTTGACGCCGACGTCGAAAAACTGTCCGACGACGTTGTTGAGCCTCCGGTCCTGCATCGCGAGCGTGATCGCGGTATTTATCTGGTCGATGTCGGAGGCGAGCCACGACGCGTGGCCGCCGAGAAATACGTTCTGGAAGACCATCTGCGGCACGGTTTTGCCACCGTGGAAGACGAGGTCGGCGGACGCTTCCGGCCGAATACCGGGCGCGATCGCGTCCGGGTCCAGCTGCGCCCCGCCGCGTTCGGGATAGCGATAGTAGCGGGCCTCGACCGGTGAGCCTGGACGAGCCTGGATCCGCATCAATTGAGTAGTATTGGAGGACTGGACCATCTCTTATCTCCTTGTGTCAACGGTCAAAAAGATCATAGGAAGATCGTGGAAAATGCTGGGAGGGATCGTGTCTGTGAGCTGGATCACACACACCTCCGTTAAGTTTTTCAATAAGCGCGAGGTTGGGTACCCCCGTGCGGATTCCGATGATGCCGGCCGGCCGTTCCGATTGATGTCGACCCGGGGTGGCGGATCGCCCGCTGGTCGGACGTGATCTCTCCATAACGGACCGTGAGGGTCAAGCGGCGGCGATTTTCAAGACCTTTTATTTGCGTAAACTGTCGCCCCTGAGCTGTAGGCGATGGGCGTTGTGAGTGATCCTGTCGAGGATGGCGTCAGCGAGTGCCGGTTCGCCGTGGTCGGGCCAACGGTCGACCGGGATCTGGCTAGTGGTCAGGGTGGCGCCGCGGCCGTAGCGGTCCTCGATGATTTCGAGCATGTCGTGGCGCTGCTCGGGTCCGAGCGGCTCGATCCCATAGAGGCAAATTCGGCAGTTGGTTGCTTGCCGACGATCAGCCGGATACCGAGGCGCTTGGCGCGACGTACACGGCCGCAGGCTCGGCCTGGCCGTCACTGTGTTCGTGGACGATTGTGCCGAGCAGTTGACAACCAAGGCGCTCATACAGCCGGATCGCGTCGCGGTCTTTTAACATCACGTCGAACGCCAGCGCGAGTTCGCGTCCGCTCGCAAAGGCGTAAGGGGCCTGGATGAGCAAACTGCCATCGCCGCGATGCCGGTGCTGTGGGTCAACGAATAGCCGGAAATGGATTGCCAACTGGCTGACGTCTCGTCCAGTGGTGCGCCGCCAGATAATCGCGGCATCGTCGGTGTCGGCGGCCCGCGTAAGCGGGATATGTCCGATCGGCTGGCTGTCCCACAGAGCTATCCAGGCGGCCAGTTCTCGTGGCGGGGTAAGCCATTCTTGAGGGGCCGCAACGCCTTCAAAGGGGTAGCCGTCTTGGGCATGGACCCGAACGAGAATTTGTGCAAGCTGCGGTACGTCAGCGTTCTCGCGCGGACGAGTGGTCGTTGCCCTGGGGGCGGCATTTAACTGGAAATCTGAGTGGAGATCTGTGGTCGCTGCAGCGCTGGGAGCGCTGGTCGTGGTTGCGGGCGGACGACGCCACCTTTATCGCTGGGGCGAGACGGCTGCGTCCTCCCTCAGTGTCAGCTGCTCCTGAGAAAACGCTGACCGAATCGCGGCGGCCACTGCACGTGGGTCGTCGTCCGGCAGCCCGAACATGGGACCTCGTTCCAGCCACTGCGAGCTTGGAGCATGTTCGATTAGGCGCACGATCACGGCTTCTCGCCCGTCGTTGGATTGAAGCTCGTCGATACCTTCTTGCACCCTCGTCAGGTTGATCCACGCGAGGTAGGCCGATCCCCTCGCGAGCTCTGCGGAGACTTCGTCTCCGCCATGATTGAATGCAGCCAGCACCGCTTGCGCCGGGGTGCAGATTGCGCATTGGAGCAGCCGGTACCGCGTTCCGTGCAGCGAGCACGCGAATACCGAACAGATGGCGCAGGTACCAAGTGGAGTGACATCGGCCGGAGCGATGCTTCCTGTCGGCAGCCTGTCTTGCCTGCGTGGGCGGTCAGCCTTCTTGTATGCGCACAGATAGCAAAAGGAACCCATCGCGCTGCTCCGACCTTCGCCGCCGTGTCATGGTTGCTGCCGAGCTGCTGGCCTGGGTCGACGACCACGGCATCACCTTGAAACAGCTGCGCCAAGACGACCTCGACCGCTGGCTGGACGAGGAGAAGTCACAGCGCCGCAACAGGATCCGCTACTTCCTGAAATGGACGGCCGATCGCGGCCTAACCCGAAAGCTGGAGGTTGCGCTGATCCCGCGACAGCAACCCGCAGATCTACTGAGCGACGACGAACGCTGGCGATTACTGCAGCGCTGTCTCCACGACGAGGCCCTGCCAGTCGATATTCGGGCAGCGGGCGCGCTTGTCCTGCTGTTCGGGCTCCAGGCCCAGCGGATTCGTTTCCTTTGCGCGGAACATGTTGTGACACCCGCCGGCGTCGCTATAGCGAGGGCACGGGAAGCCGCTGCGGCCGTTCCCGTATGCCACACTTTGACGGTGCCAATCTTGCACATCGAACACCAGATCGCCGACCTCGGCACGTGGCTGCGGGACTTCGCCAGCCGTGCGCCCGCGTGGCAGCAGGCTGGCATCACCAAGGTACACGTCCTCCAAGCCCAGGACGATCCGCAGCACATCGTGGAACTTATCTTCTTCGACACAGGCGACGCCGCAAACAATTACCGGACGTTCCTGCGCGAGCAGGTATGGTCATCGTCGTCGTCGCCAGGGCTGGCTGGCAATCCGAGCGCGATCATCTTTGAAGAGCTGGGCACCGATGAGGATGCCGCCGCTGCGGTGTTGCGGTCGATGGCCGCCGCCGAGCGATCCGCTCGTGAAATTGAAGTAAAGAAGGCGATGATTGCCCAGCTCGAGCGGGCGCCGTGGCGCATCGAATACCGATACGGATCCACGTATGATCTATGGAATGACAGCGCCACCCCGAAGTTCTACGTGGGGATAACGGGTGAGGGTGTGCTATACCCGAGGAGCGCGCCGCGCATTGACGGCCACAACTTGATGAGTTTCCAGGGTAGGGACGCCATGAATGGGGGTACCCGGGTCGACGTTACCTGGCACCAGCGAGAAGACCAGTCGGACAGGCCTCGTCGCTGGAGCGGGAATAAGCCGCCTAGGCCCCCTCAAGCAGGGTGAGGCCATGTACCCCATGGGTTGGCTGGGTCGGTGGGAACGGTGGCTGCAATGTTCCAACGCCCGCACCACCCGATCGCGGTCATCCCACGGCATCCCCGCCGGCGCGCCGGCCAGGGCGTTGCGCCAAACACATCGCGAAGTTCAGCGAGTTCTTCGGCTTTCTGTGGCCCGGGCAATGCCGGGCGTTCACCGAAGCTGAAGCCAGCAAAGCACGCGAATGGATTGCGCAAGACCAAGACTAGGAGTAAGTGCCCGCGAATCGGGCTGCTCGCCAACCCGCCACGGGGCGGCAGCTCAGAACGGGGATGGCTGGCTAGTCGGGTGGTGTAGGTGCGGCCGGTGGGGGATGTACGGTTGACACCGCCACATTGGGAATCACCACCGAGTTGACCTCTGCGCGCTGATGGCGACCGCCGAGAAAGTCGACAGCCTGACCTGAATCGCGGCCAGTTCCGGCCTGTCATCTTGTCCGGGTGGCCACCTGGCGCGATCTGGCCGACGCTTTGACAGCCGAGCAGGTCGCCTACCTCGAATCGAGGACTGGGAGCGCAGGCCGATACCCGGCGACTTCGGCCCCGACTTCTCACACGGCCATACACGTGCAGTCCTGCCCGGCGACGATCTGCAACGCGGGCCGTCCACGCTTCCATCTGGGCGGCGATCAGCGGTGACCGCCCCCGCCCGCGAAGCCGCTCCCGCCCTCGAAGCCTGGCGACGCATACCCTGGGCTGTCGTCGGTCAGCTGCATCTCGCCTGGTGCACCACCGAAATTGGGCGCGCCGAAGACATGCTCCCGATCACCGCAGCTCTGTCCCACGCCGTCGATGCAGTCCGCGCCGTCGGCCACCGCGGCGGCCAGATCGGCGAACACCGCGCCACGGGCGTAGATCCATGGGCCCCGGTAGGTATCCGCTAATGCGGCCGTGACCTGCGCCAGCCCGGTCAGCTCCGCCAACTCCCGCACCATACCCATCCCGGCGTGCGACACCACACCATCCCCGTCCGCGGACACCTTCACCCGGGAAACCGCTGCGATACTCTTCACCTGCGAAGCGCCTTCCCGCCAGCATCGTGGAAACCTAGAGAATTCCCATTATGCCTTGCAGGACAGGCACTTTCGCGTATAAACACCCAATCACGGACGGCAATTCACGAAGTACCCAGGCTAAACCACACGCCACGCCACCACCAAACAGGTTGGGGCCAAGCTCCACCCGGCGTAGAGGAACCGACACCTCGAACGACACCCTGAGCAGGCCCCGCCCATTCCTCACCGAACTCGCTTGCGCGCTGTCGGGCACGAACCCGGTTGACCAACTACGTAGAGACGAGGAACGGGCAGGCCCCGCAACCCCTTGACAAAACCCCGTTACGTTGGTGTCGTGGCCGACCGCGCACCGCGCCTTCATCGCCCACGCCGACGGCCTGCTGGGTGAGCCGGCGCCGGTGCGGGTGCTCGGCATCGACGAAACCCGCCGAGGTAAGCCGCGCTGGATACGCTGCCGGGCCACGGGACGCTGGCGGCGGGTCGACCCCTGGGACACCGGGTTCGTCGACCTGTCCGGGCACCAGGGCGTGCTCGGGCAGCAGCCCGGCCGCACCAGCACCACCGTGGTGGACTGGCTGGCCCAGCGCAGCCCCGGTTTCCGGAGGCCATCACGTTCCTGGCCATCGACCCGGCCGCACCGTATGCGGCGGCGATCCGCACCCCTGGCCTGCTGCCCAACGCCCAGATTGTGGTCGACCACTTCCACCTGGTGAAGCTGGCCGACGATGCGCTGACCAAGGTTCGTCGCCGGGTCACCTGGGACCTCAAAGACCATCGTGGCCGCAAGACCGACCCGGAGTGGGCCAACCGGCGCAGACTACTTCGAGCGCGAGAACGGTTGTCGCACAAGAGCTTCACCAAGATGTGGAACGCTCTTGTCGCCGAAGACTCCAGCGCCCAAATCCTGTCGGCCTGGATCGCCAAAGAAGAACTCCGCACCCTGCTGTCCACGGTGCGTCGCGGCGGCGACGCGCACCTGACCCGGCATCGCCTGCACCGCTTCTTGGCCTGGTGTATCGACTCCTGCATTCCCGAGCTGCTGACACTGCCAACCACCATCGACACCTGGTGGCCCGAAATCAACACCTTCGTCACTACCGGCATCACCAACGCCCGCACCGAGGGCTACAACAGGCTGCTCAAACAGGTCAAACGCGTCGGCTGCGGATTCAGAAACCCACAGCATTCAGCTCGCCGGATACGATTCCACTGCACCCGCACCCAGCGGGCCGCAACCCAGACTTCGACCCGGCTGCCCGGAAAAAGTTGAAGAGCCGCCTTATCCCCCTCGGAGTGGTGAAAGGCTAAGCACCCCGGCGGTCCGGGGCCGCCAGGGGTTGTAAGCTGCTCGGCAAGGAAGGAACGCGAAATGAGTACCCTTGAAGACATTCTGGCGGAGCATCCACTCTTTCGTGACTTGGATCCGCGTTATATTGAATTGGCAAGCGAGAAAGCGTCGGACGTCCGCTTTAACGCGGGCGACCTTATCTTCCGCGAAGGTGACCAAGCAGACAGCTTCTATCTCATTCGCGAAGGAAGGGTCGCGCTCGAGCTCTACGCTCCCGGCCGCGGCAGCTTGACGATTCAAACGCTAGAAGACGGTGACATCGTCGCATATTCGTGGTTGATACCACCGCATCGCTATCGATTCGATGGGCGCGCGGTGAAGGCGACCCACGCGATCGCCCTGGACGGCGCATGGCTGCGTGCTAAATGCAAAGAGGATTACAAGCTCGGATACGAGGTGATGCATCGAATCGCTACAATTTTGGCCCATAGCCTTGATGCGACAAGACTCCGACTCTTGGATGTCTATGGCTATGGTGCCTGACAACAAACCAGCCAGACAACTGGGTCATTTGCGGTTGATTGTTCCTCGTCGGCCAGAGATAGCTGTCCTCGGTGGAACATGTTTTCGCCGGCCATCATTACCTCGTGCTTGGGTCGGCTGTGTCGACGCTAACTAACACCGACTTTTCGGAGATCGCGATCTGATCGCGATCTCCGCGGCTACGTCTCCCGCCGCTCAGCCGCTACGGCCTTGTCAACTTGTTTGAGGTGCAATGGGAATAGCGCGCTGGGAGGTTCGGGTGCGGTCGTGTCCGGACGAAATCGACAAGGTGCGGCCTCACGGTGGATCACGCCGTCCGTATCAGCAGCCATCGCCTTTGCGTGCATTCAGCTCCGTGGGGCGGTCCCAACAATGGGGGTTGAGAATGCCAGCCTTGGTTGCATCAGCCTGAGTCTCGCCGACGCAAAGCGCTAGTTCGACGCTGGCAGAATTGGTGACCGATAATCGCACAGGAAGGGGTTTCGGCCAGAAGAAAAACCGGCTGGCCTTGTCCGCGTCACCGGCGATTCGGGGGCTGGCTGGAAAGGCCGATATGGCGTAGCCCCTGCTCAGTGGTTACAACAAGGCGGGAGAGGCTCCGTAGCCGAAACCAACGTCGGATGAGCCACAGGCGCCGGTGACGGAGGTGTCGGTACCGGTCGCGGGCCGGGCAGAGCCACCGGGCCGGCCATAGGCGCCGGCCCCGCATTAGTTGGCACACCCTTACCCGTCCCCGCCTGCTGCAGCAAAGGCGCAGCCGGCGCCACCGGAGCAGTGGCCGGCGCACCCGCCGCCACCGGAGCGCCGGCCGGGACACCCGCGCGCACCGGAGCGCCATACGGCAAACCCGCCGGCACCGGAACCCCATCCGGCACACCCACCGGCACCGGAGCGCCAGCCGGCACCGCACCGGGTGGCGCACCCGCAACGACAGGCGGACCAGGCAGGACCGCCGGTACTGGTGGCGCGGCTACCGGCGCTCCAAGCCCCGCCATCTGCTCAATGCACGTGGGGCCGCCCGTTGGCTGCGGGGCGGCTGCCGCGCCCGGGCTGAAAGCCAAAGCGGCCCCACACAACCCAGCACTGCTGGCTACTGTGATGCCGAATAGATCAAATATCTTCACCGCAAACTCCCCGGTATTCGGGTTTGGAGGGGTATTTCCAAAATCAAAGGGTGCGGCGGAACTGTAGCGCTGTCCCGAAAACTTTCCTAGACGAGCGACTGAGTTAGTTGCAGAACCGATACAGAGCACGAACCCGACCGTAACCGTGTCTTTGCCGAACGATGACCTACCGGGACGGACCGCAGTGTTCTGGACCGAATCATCTTGCAGGGCAGTCGCATACAGGAAGCGACGGGAAGCGGGTTCTAGCCCGCTCGTCTAGGTGCACCCGCTCACATGGATTCGCCGGCCCGCCCCGACGCAGACATTCACGTTAGGAGGCGGTGGCGGTGGGGGCGGAAAGTCCTGCGGCAGCGGCGCATAGTCGGCCGGCGGCGGGGCATAGGTGTTGACCGTATCGGCAACGTTGGTGCACCCGCTTACCGAAACCCGCCTGCCGACGCTTGCGCAGACGTCGGCGTTGGCCACACCGGAGGGCTGCACGACGGCATAGATTTCGGGAATCGCCGTGAGAGCCAACACCGCGATCCCCGCGGCGGTCCAAGACCGCACCCACAGATTCATCGCGATCTCCTTCTCATCACCGCCGAGGCTTCTCATGGCCAGTGCGCGGACTGAGGCTCGCAGTATATGCCTCTGCGAACACGATGAGACTTCAATTCGTACAGCGGATTGCGCGCCCAATCGCCTAGGGAGTGACGCCACCCTGACCGACCAATGGGGTCCACTGGCAACGCTGCCTGATGTCAGCCAGCGGCTGCCGGATGTTCTCCAGGTCGGCTTGCTCTTGCGGGTTGGCGTTGAAGTAGTTCTGCACGTCGTCGCGGACCTGATCTTTGGGCTGATCCTGAAGGCCGGTGTAGAACCCATTGACGTCCGGGTGGGTGAACAGATAGGTCGAGAGCGCCGCTGCAACACCAGCCGCCACACCGGCTACGTCCGCAGCCGTGCAGTCAGCCGGCCGGGGCGGCGGATCGGCCGCGGCGGTCCCCGCGCTAGCACACAACAATGTGCCGGTGACTGCACCGGCGCCGATTGCACCGACTACCACCCGGCGGCGAAAGGAGGTTGGGAGGAACATAGCGGGCTCCTTCATCCGGTAATCATCCTGACAGCAACCGACGACAGCTGCCGCCGAGGTCAAGCTAAGCAGAACGGGCATCGGCTTTCGTGCGATCCGGCGGACCATTACTCAGAAAGTCATCGCTCCCTCAGAGACTCATCGCTGCAGAAATGGGACCCACTTGAGTGCGACCACTCATGGGTCAGCGTGTGGCGCGCGCGAGCAGGTAGCGCTTCTCGGGCAGGCTGCGGGTGCGCTGGGCCGCCCGGAGGTAGTACTCCCGGGCGGCGTCTCGGTCGCCGAGTTCATCGAGCAGATGCGCCCGCACGGCATCGACGCGATGATGTCCGCGGAGGGCGGGATCCGCCGCTGCATCGTTGAGTTCGGCAAGAGCGGCCTGCGGGCCGCGCACCATCGCGACTGCGACAGTCCGGTTCAGCGCGATCATCGGCCCAGGCGTGAGGGTGGCGAGAACGTCATACAACGCGAGGATCTGCGGCCAGTCAGTCGCATCGAGGTCGGCGGCCTCGTCGTGCAGGGCGGCGATCGCCGCCTGCAGCTGGTAGGGCCCGGGCTTCGCGACTGGCAACGTCGCCTCGATGATCGCGACGCCCTCGGCGATGGCGGCCCGATCCCACTTACGGCGGTCCTGCTCGGCGAGTGGGATCAGCGCCCCGTCCGGGCCGGTGCGGGCACCGCGTCGCGCGTCGGTCAGCAGCATGAGCGCGAGCAACCCGGCGATCTCGCCCTCGTCGGGCAGGCTCGCGCGCAGCTGCCGGGTCAACCTGATCGCTTCGGATGTCAGCTCGACGCGGTTGAGGGCCTCGCCGGACGTTGCGGTGTAGCCCTCGTTGAAGATCAGGTACAGGGTGCGCAGCACCGGGGGCAGTCGCTCGTCGCGCTCGCGTGCGGTTGGCATTCGAAACTGCGCACCCGTTTCGCGGATGCGCGCCTTCGCCCGGCTGATGCGCTGCCCGACGGTCGCCTCCGGCAGGAGCAGAGCGCGAGCGATTTCGGCAGTGGTCAGGCCGCCGAGCGCGCGCAACGTCAGCGCAACCTGCGACGGCGTGGCCAGCTCGGGGTGACAGCATAAGCACACCAGCGCCAACGTGTCGTCGACGTCCGACACGGTGTCGGGAGGCGGCGTGGGCTCGAGCGCATACGCATCTTCACGGCGCCGGCGCGCGGCCTCCTTCCGCCAGGTCTCGACCAGCCGCCGCGACGCCGTCGTTATCAGCCAGCCGGTCGGGTTTTCGGGTACGCCGTCTACCGGCCAGCTGACTGCGGCCGCGAGCAGCGCCTCCTGAACAGCGTCCTCGCAGTCGTCGAAGTTGCCGTTACCGCGCACGAGCACACCCAGCACGCGCGGGGCGAGCTCGCGCAGCAGACCGACCGGGGCGTTCTCGGGGCTCACATATCCCATCCGCTCAAATCGAGCACCGGCCGGACCTCCACGAGACCCCAGACGGCGTCTGGCACGCGCGCGGCGATCGCCAAGGCACGGTCCTCGCTTTCGCAGTCGACCAGCAGGAAGCCGGCCAAATGCTCCTTCGCCTCGGCGAACGGCCCGTCGCTGATCATTACCTGGTCGCCCGCGACCTTTACACGCCTAGCGAGGGCAGGGTCGGCGAGACCTTCGACCGCCACCAGCTCGCCCGTCTCGGCGAGCTCGGCGCCGAGCGCGACGTGGTCGTGGCCGAACCGCTCACGCTGCTCCTTGGGCAGCGCCTCCCAGCGCTCGAGGAACTGCGGGTTGCTCAGAATCAAGATCATGTACTTCACGACGACCTCCGTGAGTTTGGACGAAGTATTGCGCTTCTGTGTCGAAACCGGCTCGCCGGTTTCGACACCCCGCTGAAGGCTCCGCTCCGTGGAGCCCCGGAGAAGGGATCAAACTATGAAGATCAGCCACGCTGGAACCGATGTCCACGCTGTCCTGGAGGAGTTCGCGGCCGCGCACGCCGCGCATGACACCGATGGCCTGTTCGCGCTCTACTCCGACGATGTGGTGTCCTATTCGCTTGCGCCGCCACTGCAGCAAGGGCTCGACACGCCCTACGGCACCCCGGAAGGCATTCGCGCCTGGTTTGCGGGATTCGACGGCCCCGTGCAGATCGACTTGCTGGACCCGGTCGTGAGCCAAGACGGCGACCTCGCGTTCGCCCACTCCCTCACGAAGATGACGGTCAAGCGCGCCGGTCAGCCCGAATCGATCTCGACCTGGTATCGCTCGACCTTCGGCCTGCGCCGCATCGACGGGTCATGGCGCATCACGCACCGACACGACTCCACGCCGTTCTACATGGACGGCTCGTACCGCGCGGCCGTCGACCTTAAGCCCTGAGCTGCCATTAATCAGCCCGGCTGTCACCGGTCGACGGGTATGGTGCCGGCCGTTGCCCGCGCCTTCGCACGCGTTCGGGCAACGGCCTCTGTGTGCGGACAGGATCAACACATCCGCCAGACAGCGCCGCGACTCGACTGTCCGCGCCGTCCCACGCCTTTTGTGAATCGCGATGCAGAATGACTTCGTGCTGACTGGGAACTTTGCCCGCAAGCGGCCGGAAGCGTAGTGGGCTCGCCACCGCGGAAGGGCCGCTGACGTGCACGGGTTCGGCTTCCACACGCTGGCGCTGCTGACCGCGGTGGGTTTCGCCGGTCCGCTGTTGGCCTCGCTGCCGCGCTTGCGGACACCGGTGATCATCGGTGAGCTGACCGCGGGGCTCATCATCGGCAAGACCGGGTTCGGCATCGTCGACGACGCCAATCCGACGTTTCAGCTGTTGGCAAACATCGGCTTCGCGCTGGTGATGTTCGTCGTGGGCACCCATGTCCCGATCCGCGACCCCGCGCTGCGTTCGGCGGCGCCGCGGGCGCTAGTGCGGGCTGTTGTGATCGGTGCCGTCGCGGCGGCTCTCGGTGTTGGGCTGGCGGCGGTGTTCGGCACCGGCCACGCGGCGGTCTACGCGGTCCTGATGGCCTCCTCGTCGGCCGCGCTCGCGTTGCCGGTGATCGATTCGCTGCGGTTGCAGGGCCCGCACGTGATGTCCGTGACCGTGCAGATCGCCATCGCGGACGCCGCGAGTATTGTGTTGCTGCCGTTGGTGATTGACTTGCGACGGGCGCCGGTCGCGGCGCTCGGTGGGCTTTCGATCGCGGGCTGCGCGGTGGTGCTCTTCCTGCTGCTGCGCGCGGTCGACCGCAAGGGCTGGCGCCGGCGCATGCACGAGTACTCCGAGAATCGCCGCTTCGCACTGGAATTGCGGACCAACCTGGTCGTGCTGTTCGCGCTGGCGGCGCTGGCCGCCAGCACCCACGTGTCGATCATGCTGGCGGGCTTCGCATGGGGGTTGGTGATCGCTTCGGTCGGCGAACCGCGACGGCTGGCGCGCCAGCTATTCGGTATCACCGAAGGGTTTTTCAGCCCGCTGTTCTTCGTCTGGCTGGGCGCCTCGCTGCAGGTGCGAGAGCTGGCTTCGCATCCGAAACTCATTCTGCTGGGAGCAGGTCTCGGTTTGGGTGCCGTGCTGGCGCATTGCGCGGGAAGGCTGCTCGGCCAGCCGCTGACGCTTGCGATGCTCTCGGCCGCGCAGCTCGGCGTGCCGGTGGCCGCGGCCACGATCGGCACCGAGGAACACCTTCTCGTCGGAGGCGAAGCGTCGGCGCTGATGTTCGGCGCCTTGCTGACGATCGCCTGCACGTCGATCGCGGGCGCGCTGGCGGCACGCGGTCAGACTCCCGAGAAGGCGGAAAAGCCCGCCACCACCGACAGGTCCACCTCCACCTAGAGGAGGTAAAGCCCCGCCCGTGTGACGAAAGGCCTTTGGCCCCGGGACCTCGAGACGACCGAAGCACTGCCATCCGGTTCCGTTCGGCCCTACGGGCCGGATCAGCGGAGTGGTCGGATGAAACCTTCAGGCCGATCGAGGAGGCTGCGATGAGGTTGGCAGCGTATGTGACGCGGACCGATAGGGAACCCTTGTACCGCGTGACCGATCGCCTGCACACCGGGCGAACCGTTCAGGTGCCCGGTCGTGAGATCGCACACGTGGTGTCGGCCTGGCTGGCGGAGCTGGGCGCCCACAGCCCGCTGGTGAACGATCTCGAGCGGGCCGCGCGCATCGGTGACTGGGCCGCGGCTCATGCCGTCGGAGACCGGTTATCCGTCCATGTGGCCCTCGCAGCCGCAGCCTAAGGACGCGACATGCCCAGCTCACGCACCGGAATTGGCACAAAGTCCCTTTGCCTAGTGCCGTCGTGCTCTCGTAGGGCCCGGTGTGATTCGCGATCGTAGATGTGAAGAAGCTTTACCGAAGGGAACAAGAGCCATGAACGCGCGCTTTCCGGATGCCGGCACAGTCCGGATGGTCCTGACATTGGCGTCTCGGGCACCCTCGGTGCATAACACGCAACCGTGGTGGTGGCGGGTCGATGAGGCGAGTCTGCATCTCTACGCGGACCCCGACCGGCAGCTGCCCAACACCGACCCGGATGGCCGGGACCTGATCTTGAGTTGCGGCACGGCGCTGCATCACTGCATGGTCGCTTTCGCGGCTGTGGGGTGGCGATCCAAGGTGACTCGGCTGCCGAACCCGGCCGACCCCAATCACCTTGCCTCGATCGAATTGTCCCCTTACCCCGCCGACGCCGTCGACATAGCGCTCGCCGCGGCGATACCGCGGCGCCGAACAGATCGCCGCCACTACAGCTCCTGGCCGGTGCCGGTCGGTGACATCGCTCTGATGGCCGCGCGCGCGGCCCGAAATGGCGTGACCCTGTGCCAGGTCGAAGACCTCGACAAGCTGAACAAGATCGTCGCCGAATCCGTTTCAGAGCACCTGAACCGTGATTATCTTGCCGAGCTCACGGCGTGGAGCGGGCGCTACGCGTCGGTGGCGGGGGTTCCGGCCCACAGCACACCGGCACCGGACCCCACGGCGAAAATACCGGGCCGGTTCTTCGCCGGTCCCACGCTGCCCATGGCGGAGGATTCGTCGTCCGCCGACGACAATGCCGTCGTGCTTGCGCTGGGAACCAGGGCCGACGACAGGCTGGCGCAGCTACGCGCCGGCGAGGCCACCAGCGTCGTACTCCTCACCGCGACGTCGATGGGACTGGCCAGTTGCCCGGTCACCGAACCGCTGGAGATCGCCGAAACGCGCGAGTCGGTGCAGTCCGACATCTTCGGCGGGGGCAACTACCCGCAGATGTTGCTTCGGGTGGGCTGGGCGCCGATCAACGCGGACCCTCTGCCGGCGACACCGCGGCGCGAACTCTCCGATTTCGTCGAGTGGGTGAACGAGTAAACCGTTGACGTCCAAGGGGGCGGTGATGGAGACGTTTACGTTCGACCCACGAGGCTGGCGCATCGCTCGCATTTTCGGCCGCAACCCGTTGCTTCGGCGCGCCGACCGCATCGAAGCGGTCGTCATGCTCGTCGCGCTCGTTGCGTCGATCGTCGCGATACCCGTGGTCGGCGTGGTGGGCGCGGTGGCCTATGGCGCGCGTGCTCACCTATACGCGCAAGAGGCACGGGAGCGGCACCTCGTCACGGGAACGGTCGCCGACGCCCCGCGCGAAGACACGGGTACGACGCTCGTGCAGGCCAGATGGCCGGTGGCGGTCGGCGAGCGAACGGGCACACTCCAACTCAGTGCCCCGGTCAAGGCGGGCGAGAGCATCGAACTGTGGGTGGACAAGGACGGCAAGCCATCATCCCCGCCAACTCCGACTTGGCATGCGGTCGGGGACGCGGTCGGTATGGCGGGGGCGGCATCGCTGCTCGTGGGTGTCGGGATGGCATCACTCGTGGCCGCCGTCCGTTCGCGGCTTGATCGGGCACGCGACGCCCAATGGGAGCGTGACATCCGATCCCTGGTGGGCGACGGTGGGCGGAGCAATCGACAATGAGGCCGGCCGGGTCCGAACCGCTATACAGCCGACGCCATTTAGGCGGATGATGTGTCGATGAGCGGAGACGGCGAAGGTTCCCAAGTCGCGTTTTTCGAGGCAGCCGGGCTGCACCGGCTCGTCGAGGTGCTGATCGAGCGGGGCTACCGCGTGGTCGGTCCAACATTGCGGGACAACGCGATCGTGCTGGCAGAAATCGAGTCGGCGGCGGAGCTGCCGCGCGGTTGGGGCGTCGACGTCGCTCCGGGGCATTATCGGGTGCGCCGCCGCGACGACGACGCGGCATTCGGGCACTCGGCCGGTCCGCAGTCGTGGAAACAGTTCCTCCACCCCCCGCGGCAGCGGCTGTGGGCCGGGACCCGGGACGGCGGCGGCGAAGCCGAGTCCGACGACGCGGTCCCCCGGTACGCGTTCCTGGGAGTGCGTGGCTGCGACCTGGCCGCCATCGCGACCCTCGGCGGAGTGCTCGGCCGCGCGGACTATCCGGACGATTCCTTCGTCGGCCGTCGGCGGCGGGCGTTCGTGATCGCCGTGAACTGCACGGAACCGGGCGGGTTGTGTTTCTGCGCATCGATGGGCACCGGCCCCGCGGCCGGGCCGGGCTACGACTTGGCCCTGACAGAGCGCGTCGGGGGTGACGCGGCGTCGTACCTCGTCGAGGTCGGCACTCCCGAAGGCGCCGACGTCCTCGCGGCGGTGCCGCACCGGGTCGCCGATAGGGACGAAGTCGCTTGTGCGCGTGACGATGTTGAGGCCGCCGCGGATCGGATGGGCCGCCAGATGCCGGACACGGATCTGCGGGAGCTGCTGATTTCCTCCCGCGAGTCGCCGCAGTGGGACGAGGTCGCCAGCCGCTGCCTGACCTGCGGCAACTGCACGATGGTGTGCCCGACATGCTATTGCACCGGCACCGAGGACGTCAGCGACCTCACCGGTGACCACGCCGAGCGCTGGCGCCACTGGGCGTCGTGTTTCGAGTTCGACTTCACCGACGTCCACGGCGGCGGCAGCGTCCGCCAGTCCGGCGCGTCGCGTTACCGGCATTGGCTGACCCACAAGCTGGGCACGTGGCACGACCAGTTCGGCATGTCGGGCTGCGTCGGCTGCGGCCGCTGCATCGCATGGTGCCCCACCGGCATCGACATCACCGCGGAGATGAACAAGATGGCCGGCGATGACTGAGCGGGCCGCCGGCGGCGCGCCGCCGGTGTCAGCCATGGCGCCGGTACCGTATCGGGTGCGCAGCCGCGTTGTGGAAAGCGCTGATTCGGCGACGTTGTGCCTGGAGCCGGTGGGCGAATCACTGCGGACTCCGCGACCCGGGGAATTCATGATGCTCTACGCGTTCGGGGTGGGCGAGGCGCCCATCTCGATCAGCGGCGACCCCGCCGTGACCGACGGCTCGATCACCCTCACCATCCGCGCGGTCGGGGCGGTCAGCCGGGCTCTGCACAACGCGGAACCGGGCAGTGTCGTGGGGGTCCGGGGACCGTTCGGCACCACCTGGGGGCTGGAAGAGGCCGCGGGCAGGGACCTGGTCATGGTCGCCGGCGGCGTGGGTTTGTGCCCGTTGCGTCCGGCGGTGCTGGGCGCGCTGGCCGGGCGGTCGCGCTACGGCAAGGTGACGCTCATCGCGGGTGCCCGCTCGGGGGCGGATTTCGTGTTCGCGGATCAGCTCGAACAGTGGGCCGAAGACCCGCAAGTCGAACTGCACATCACGGTCGACGTTCCGGTCCAGGGCTGGCGCGGCGAAGTCGGCCTGGTCACCGAGCCACTGCGCCGGCTTACGCTCGACCCCGATCGCACGACCGCGTTCTTGTGCGGGCCGGAGCTGATGCTGCGATTCGGCGCCGAGGCCCTGCTGGCGAAAGGCCTGGCCGCCAAGGACATCCGAGTCTCGCTGGAACGCAACATGCAATGCGGAATCGGCTGGTGCGGTCACTGCCAGCTCGGCCCGCTGCTGCTGTGCCGCGACGGCCCGGTCGTCAGCTACGACGTTGCGGGTCCGCTGCTGGGAGTGAAGGAGCTTTAGATGAGCCCGACCACGTTGGCCGTGTGGAAGTTTGCTTCCTGCGACGGCTGTCAGCTGACCCTGCTGGACTGCGAGGACGAGTTGCTCACCCTCGCCGACCAGGTGCAGATCGCCACGTTCGCCGAGGCCTCCAGCGCAATGGTCGGCGGCCCGTACGACGTCTCGCTGGTCGAAGGCTCGATCACCACCCACCATGACGAGCAGCGCATCCGGGAGATCCGCGAGCAGTCAAAGCTTCTGGTCACCATCGGTGCGTGCGCCACGGCCGGGGGAGTGCAGGCGCTGCGCAACTTCGCCGACGTCGCCGAGTTCGCCTCCGTTGTCTATGCCAAACCGGAGTACATCGACACGCTGGCGACCTCCACGCCGGCGTCGGCGCACGTCAAGGTTGACTACCAGCTGCAGGGCTGCCCGATCGACCGCGGTCAGCTGCTGGACACCCTCGCGGCGCTGCTGATCGGACGCAAACCCCGGATTCCGGCCAAGACGGTGTGCACCGAGTGCAAGCTCCGCGGAGTCACGTGTGTCGTTGTCGCAGAGGGGATTCCGTGTCTTGGCCCGGTCACCCATGCGGGCTGCGGAGCGCTGTGTCCCCGGCACCATCGTGGCTGCTTCGGCTGCTTCGGCCCGTCCGCGGCGCCCCGGACCGCGACCTTGATCCCGCTGCTGCGCCGCGACGGGATGTCCGACGGCGGCGTCGATCGCGTGTTCTCGACGTTCAACGTGGCCAGCTTCACCGCCGAACGGAGCAAACCGTGAATCCCTCCACCCGCACGCTCAGTGTCAGCACGCTGACACGCGTCGAAGGTGAAGGCGCACTGCACGTCAATCTGAGGGACGGGGCGTTGGAAAGCGTGCAGCTCAACATCTATGAACCGCCGCGGTTTTTCGAGGCGTTCCTGCGCGGGCGCGCCCACTCCGAGCCGCCCGACCTGACGGCACGGGTCTGCGGCATCTGCCCGGTCGCTTATGAGGTCAGTGCCTGCAACGCGATCGAAGACGCCTGTGGCGTCCAAGTCGACGAGGAGCTCGTCGCGCTGCGGCGCTTGTTGTACTGCGGCGAATGGATCCACAGTCACGTTCTGCACATCTACCTGCTGCACGCGCCCGATTTCCTCGGCTACTCCGACATCATCGGCATGGCGCGCGACCATGCGCAGGTCGTCGAGCGGGGGTTGTCGCTGAAGAAGGCGGGCAACCAGTTGATGGAGTTCGTCGGCGGGCGCGCGATACACCCGATCAACGTGCGGCTGGGCGGATTCTATTCGGTACCAACGCGTTCGGAGTTCGCGCCGATCGCCGAGCAGTTGCGTCGCGCGCTGGACAACGCGCTGGCGACCGTCGAGTGGGTGTCCCGGTTCGAGTTCCCCGACCTCGAGCTTGACCACGAGTTCCTGGCACTCGCGGCGCCCGGCCGGTACGCGATCGAGAACGGCACCATCGCGCGCAGCGCCGGCCCATCGTTTCCGGTGGCCGACTTCGCCGCGCACGTAGTCGAGTCGCAGGTGCCCCACTCCACCGCCCTGCACGCGACACTCGATGGCGGCCGCTATCTGACGGGGCCGATGGCGCGGTTCTCGCTGAACTCGTCGGCGCTGTCACCCATCGCGGCGCAGGCCGCCGCCCAAGCCGGCCTGTCGGCCGAATGCCGGAATCCCTTCCGCAGCATCGTCGTCCGCGCCGTCGAGGTGGTCTACGCGATCGAAGAGTCGCTGCGGATCATCGGCGAATACCAGCGTCCGGCGCGCCCGTTCGTCGATGTCCCGGCGCGTGCCGGCGTCGGTCACGGCGTCAGCGAGGCGCCCCGCGGACTGCTGTATCACCGCTACCGGATCGGCGAGGACGGGCTGGTCTCCGCGGCGGAACTCATCCCGCCGACCTCGCAGAACCAGGCGGCGATCGAAGCCGACCTGGCGCGGCTGGTCTCCGACAACCTTGCTCTCGACGACGCCGCGCTGACCGCGCTGTGCGAGCAATTGATTCGCAGCTACGACCCATGCATCTCATGTTCCGCGCACTTCCTGACGCTGACGGTGCAGCGGGAATGACGGGCGCCTCCGGTGAGGTCGTCGTCATCGGCCTCGGCAACCGTTACCGCGGTGATGACGGTGTTGGCGTCGCCGCGGCCGCCGAGCTGAACCGACTGGCGTTGCCCGGAGTTCGCGTCGTGACCGACATCGTGGAGTCCATCGGTCTGCTCGAGGCGTGGTCGGATGCGAGGCTCGCCATAGTGATCGATGCCGCGGTCGGGACGCCGCCGACGCCGGGCCGCGTCCGGCGCTGCGGGTTGAGCGAAGTGGTGGCCGCCGATGGATTGAGTTCGCACAGCGTCGATGTCGGGCGCACTCATGCGTTGGGTGAGGCACTTGGGCGGGTGCCCGACGAGCTGGTGCTGTTCACCATCGAAGTTGCCGACACCGGTCATGGCATCGGTTTGACTCCTTTGGTCGCGCGTGCCGTGCCGGAAGTGGTCGCCATGGCCTTGGCCCAAATCAGGGCCCAAATCAGGGCCGAAATCAGGGCCGAAATCGCGCCGTGAGGATCAGCCAGAGAGCCGGTGGCGGCGTCACGGCGCGCGGTCGTGAACGGGTCTTGGTCAGAGCCGACGTCCCGGCTATCCGCCTCGGCAGCCTGCTGGTCCTGGCCTGCGCCCTGGGGTGGTTGACACTGCTGGCGGTGCGCGAGCATCTCGGCTTCCAGCGGGTTTCGCCGGGCCGGTTCGGGTGGTCGGTGGCGATGCTTGCTGCGGCGGCGCTGATAGCGCGGGGCGTCTTTCTTGGCCGGCCCGTCACCGCGGGGCATGCGATGATCGCCGCGGCCGCGCTGGGCGCGGGGTTTTGTGCGCACTTCCTGTCGTTTGGGGTGCTCGGGGACGTCCTGGTCGCCGGCAGCGGGTTGGCGCTCGTGCTGCCCACCACGGCGCAACCGCAACCGGAACTGCTGGAGCAGGTGTGGGCGCTGGTGGACGCCACCCGCGAGGATGCGTTGGCCCCCTTTGCCATGCATTCGGGTAAGAGCTATCACTTCAACACCGACAAGTCCGCGGCGATCGCGTACCGCACCCGGCTCGGTTTCGCCGTCGTCAGTGGCGACCCGATCGGCGATGTCACCCGATTCGACGATCTGGTAGCCGATTTCGTCCGCATGTGCCGCGGCCGGGGCTGGCAGATCATCGTGTTGGCCGGCGGGGAGCGCCACCTGAGGCTCTGGCGCAACGACATGGTCGGGCAGCCGATGCTCGCGGTGCCGATCGGCCGCGACGTCGTCGTCGATGTTCGCCACTTCACTTTGACGGGGCGCCGCTTTCGCAACCTGCGCCAGGCGGTGCAGCGCACCCGCAACTGCGGAGTCACCACACAGATCGTCGACGAACAAGAACTCGACCCCGCGCTGACCGCCGAGCTGACCGAGGTGTTGTATGCCGCGCACCGCGCGGCGCGCACCGAACGGGGATTCTGCATGAACCTCGACGGGGTCCTGCGGGGCCGCTATCCCGGGATCAAGTTGGCCATCGCACGTGATCGCGGCGGGCGGGTGGTGGCGTTTCACCGATACGCGACCGCCGACGCTGGATCTGAAGTCAGCCTCGACGCGCCGTTCCGCCGCCGGCACGCACCCAACGGCGTCGACGAGCGGCTCAGCGTCGACATGATCGCCGACGCCAGAAGCAATGGTGCACATCGTCTTTCGCTGGCGTTCGCCGCGTTTCCGGAGATCTTCGATGCCGCCCACCCGACCCCGCTGCAGCGGGTCGCCTACCGGTTGACCCATCTGCTGGACCCGTTGATCCGCCTCGAATCCCTTTACCGTTACCTCCGCAAGTTCCATTGCCTGGCCGAGCGGCGCTACGTGGTGTTATGCGCTCACCACATCCCGGCCGCGCTGCTGGTGTTGTTGTCGCTGGAGTTCATGCCGCGCCCGCGCCACCAGCGGCTGGTGAGATGACTCAGGCGCGATCGCGGTTCCCCAGCAGTGGCGGGCCGAACCGGAACCGGCGGCCCGTGACCCGCTCGGGAGTCACCCGCACGTAATGCGTCTTCTCCGACGGCGTCCACGGCAGCAGCTGCGCGCTTTCGGCTTCCTCGATCTGCTCATCGGTGCGAAGCGAGCGTGCCCTGCCCCTGACGATCACGCTCCAGCCCTCCCCGACGTTATGGTCGTCGACCTCGAAGAGCACCTGATTGTTTATCGCGGTGCTGACCAGCTTGGTGCCCTCGGCGGTGCGAAACAGCACGGTGCGGTGCTGGACGACGTAATTGACGGGGAAGATCTCGGGCTGGCCGTCTACGCTGGTGACCAATCGTCCCAGCACAACGCCGGCCATGAGGTCCCAGCATTCGTGCTCCGACAGGATCGTCACGCCATCATCGGTTTCAAACATCAGCCACCCCTCGTTTGATACGTCATGGCGACAAGGCTATTGCAAGAAGCAGGGAAAGGCGCAGGCCGGAAGTCCTGGCTTAGCGGGACCAAAGTTGTTCAACCCCTTAGCGGATCTGCAAGACATCGTCCGGCCTGCGTCGCGGAGTAGGCGGCGGAACGGCTTCCATCGGCGGCGCGATCCCGACACGGATCAGTACCTGTGGGTGGTTGCCGTTGTTGAGCAGGCCGCGCACGATCTCGCGGCTTTCGTCCAGCTCGATCAGATGGGTCAGCACACAGGTCGTCAGGAATGCCATCGTGCACTCCAGTAGCACGTTCGACAACACTTCGCCGCACCTCAGCACATCCGCCCTGGTGTCTTCCGGCGTGGACAACACCAGAATTTTCGACCAGTCCACCCCGACCTCGGGACGCCGGTCCCGATGGCTCCGGACCGGGAATTCGCGCGCCACGTCAACGCGGCCGCTCTCCTTGTCGGACAGCAGCGCACTCGGCGGCACACCCTCGCTCGACGCGAACGGCGAAGTCCACCATTCGAGTTCGGCGTGATACGACGCGTCGTCGCGGCGAAGCGCTTCGGTGAGCTGTGAGGCCTGGACGAGCCGGGGCCGCTCGTCGTCGGAGAGCACGTCAAGTGTCACCAGGCTCTCGTCGAAGGTGCTGCGCAGGACGGGTTCGAAGAGGCGCCAGTACGTGGGCTGTCCCATCGGAAGCCGATCGGTTCTGCGTTGCAGGATCGCGTTGGCCCGGTCGCGCTGAGCGCGCGTGACGTGGTCGGCCGAACTGAATTCGATCGTTGCCAGATGGTCGGGGTCATTGGGGTTGGGGAACCGTTCGACCTCCGCGTGCCAACCCGCGGCGAGCATGGCGACCCGAAGGTGATCGAGCGCGGCGCCACAACTGAGGATCGCTTCCCGGCCGGACGGGTCTGTGCCCGGCACCGTTCGGTCACGGTCTACGAACAGGCGCAAGACCCCGTCCTCGGCCACCCAGCGCCACGGCTGGCTATTGTGTACCGACGGGGCCCGACAAGCGAGCTGCACCGCTTTCCGGAGAGTCTGGATGTCCAGCGTCGCGTTCATGGCGTCGATTCCTTACCGGTCCGGTTCGTCTTTGACGTTAGGCGGCACCCGAGTTGGCGACCAGGGTCGTTCGTCCCGGGCGCCAGGGCCATTCGTAGGCCAAAGCGCCGCGCTAAACGGCGAAGGCTTGCCAGGGTATCGAAGCTCGCGGTGTTGCTCAAAGCAGTCAGCGAGCTGCTCCGGCACGCAATAGAGGCAGTCATCAATGAGACTGGTCAGCCGCCGGGGTCCAATGACGAGGCCGAGGGGGACCAAGGACCCTGGTGTCTGTTGTCCGCATGCCTGAGGGTCGAGGGAAGGCAGGAGAGGCAGGCAGTGATGACCCAAACGATGGTCGACGCCACGGTGATCAAGGACGTAGTGGAGTTGGCTTGCCGCGCCCCCTCGCTGCACAACAGCCAGCCTTGGCGATGGGTCGCCGGCAGCGCCGCCGTCGATCTGTTCGCCGACCCACACCGGATGGCGACCTCGACCGACAGCTCGGGTCGGGAGTCGATCATCAGCTGTGGGGCGGCGCTCGATCACTTCCGGGTCGCGATGGCCGCCGTCGGCTGGGAAGCCGACTGGGACCAGTTTCCCAACCCGAGCAATCCGAATCACCTGGCGTCCATCGACTTTGCTCCGATGGACTACGTCACGCAGGCGCGGCGCGACCGCGCCGCGGCGATAACGCGCCGGCGGACCGATCGACGTCCGTTCCACGCACCAAGGGACTGGACATCATTCGAACCGGTGCTGCGCAGCTCTTACGACAACGATCTGGCCGCCCTGTCGGTGTTGACCGACGATGTGCGACCGCGGCTGGCGGAGGCGTCCCGGCTGACCGAGTCCCTGCGCCGTTACGACGACCTATATCATCGCGAATTAGGTTGGTGGACAGCGCCTTCCAGGGAGTCCGAAGGAATACCCGCCAGCGCGCTGGTGCCGGAGGCGAAGGGCGGCACCTTGAATCGTCGGTTCCTCGCCAATGGGAACACCCGGGAGGACTCTCCGGGCGCGCACGACCAGACCAAGATTCTGGTGTTGTCGACACCCGAGGACACCCGCGCGGACGCCCTCAATTGCGGGGAGGCACTTTCGGCGGTCCTGCTCGAATGCACCATTGCCGGACTGGCGACATGCACGGTGACACACGTAACGGAGCTCGAAGCCGGCCGTGACATCGTTCGGGACCTAATCGCCGGTGGCGCGGCGGTGCCCCAGGTTTTGATCCGGGTCGGCGCAGGATCCGCGGGCAAGGGGGTTCTGGAGCCGACGCCGCGGCGACCCGTGCAAGAGGTTCTGGAAATTCGCGGCTAGCGCCGATTAGCCTAGCGCCCGACTGTTGAGGAGTTGGTAATGAAGGCCGACGTCGGGGACTGGCTCGTGATCAAGAGCGGCACGCTCGGTCACCCGGATCTGCGCGGATTGATCACCACGGTGCGTTCGCCGGATGGTGAGCCGCCATACCGGGTGCGGTGGCTTGCCACGGGCGAAGAGGCGACGGTCTATCCGGGCCCGGACGCGATAGTCGTCACCGCCGCCGAGCAGGAAGCCGCCGACGAGCGAGCACGGTCGAGGTTTGCCGCGGTGCAGGCCGCCATAAGGGATCACGAACGCGGCAGGTAGGTGCATCCGGCGGCTTGACTCCTGAGCCGACGAACGGCCCGTAACCCTGGGACTTCCGTCCCTATCGACGATTGCGGGCTGACTGGTCGGATGGATTCGTCAGTACCACAAATCTCTCCAGATGCAGGAGACATCGATGAGCACGCTTTCCATTCGGTGTCAGCCGAGGTCGCTCTTCCCCGAGTTTTCGGAGCTGTTCGCCGGCTTCCCGTCGTTGGCCGGCCTCCGCCCCGTTTTCGACACCCCCGTGATGCGGCTCGAGGACGAGATGAAGGACGGCCGGTACGTGGTCCGCGCGGAAATGCCGGGTGTCGACCCCGCGAAGGACATCGACATCACGGTGCGCGACGGACAACTGACCATCAAGGCGGAACGTAGCGAGAGGAAGGATTTCGAGGGGCGCTCGGAATTCTCCTACGGCTCGTTCGCTCGCACCGTGTCGCTGCCGGCGGGCGCCGACGAAGACAGCATCGAGGCCACCTATGACAAAGGCATCCTCACTGTCTCTGTGGCGATTTCGGAACCGAAGCCGACCGAGCGGCGCGTTCAGGTACGGCCCGCCGACTAAGGACCGCGCTGTCCGATGACCAGAGCCGCTGATGTCACCCAGCCGCGGCGCGTGTTCCGCGACCGCGGCGAGGCCGGTCGGGTACTGGCGAACCTCCTCGGCGCCTATCGCGACCGCCCGGACGTGATCGTCCTGGGCCTGGCCAGGGGCGGGGTCCCCGTTGCCTGGGAGGTGGCGGCCGCGTTGCACGCCCCGCTGGACGCCTTCATCGTGCGCAAACTCGGCGCCCCCGGCCAGGAAGAGTTCGCGGTCGGAGCGCTGGCGAGTGGGGGCCGCGTCGTGGTCAACGACGACGTCGTGCGGGGTTTACGGATCACGCCGCAGGAACTGCGCGCCATCGCCGAGCGTGAAGGTCGCGAACTCGTCCGGCGCGAGGCCGCCTATCGCGACGGACGCCCACCCGTCGAGGTGACCGGCAAGACGGTCATCCTGGTCGACGACGGTTTGGCCACCGGCGCAAGCATGTTCGCGGCCGTGCAGGCGTTACGCGAAGCCGAGCCCGCGCACATCGTGATCGCGGTCCCGGCGGCGCCGGAATCGACCTGCCGGGAATTCGCCGGCGTCGTCGATGACGTAGTCTGCGCGTCGATGCCCACCCCGTTTTTCGCGGTGGGGGAGTCGTTCTGGGATTTCCGCCAGGTCACCGACGAAGAGGTTCGCCGGCTACTCGCCACCCCGACGACCGGGCCATCCGTAGGCGTTCCCGCGGCGCGGACACCGGCCGAAATCATCGGCAGCGTCGCCGTCGACGCCCCGGGCGGTGTCCCGCCGCGCGAGACGCTGGAGGAGCTGATCGGCGACGCGCGGATCGTGCTGATCGGCGAAAGCTCTCACGGCACGCACGAGTTCTACGAGGCGCGGGCCGCCATCACGAAATGGTTGATCGAGGAGAAGGGCTTTTGTGCCGTCGCCGCGGAGGCGGACTGGCCCGACGCCTATCGGGTGAATCGTTACGTGCGCGGTCTGGGCGAGGACAACAGCGCCGACGAGGCGTTGAGCGGCTTCGAGCGCTTCCCCGCCTGGATGTGGCGCAACACCGTCGTTCGCGATTTCGTCGACTGGCTGCGCGACCGCAACCGACTGCACCACTCGAACGGTCAGCGCCAGGCGGGCTTTTACGGCCTGGATCTTTACAGCCTGCACCGATCGATGCACGAAGTGATCACTTACCTCGACAAGGTCGACCCGAAGGCGGCGGTGCGGGCGAGGGAGCGTTACGCATGCTTCGACCACACGTCCGCCGACGATGGTCAGGCGTACGGCTTTTCGGCGGCGTTCGGCGCCGGTCCGTCGTGTGAGAATGAAGCGATCGGGCAGCTGGTGGACTTCCAGCGCAACGCGTTGGCCTACGCGCGCAGGGACGGGCTGCTCGCCGAGGACGAACTGTTCTACGCGCAGCAAAACGCCCAAACTGTGCGCAACGCAGAGGTGTACTACCGCGCGATGTTCAGCGGGCGCGTCACCTCGTGGAACTTGCGCGACAAGCACATGGCCCAGACTCTGGATGCACTGCTGAACCATCTGGACTGCCACAAGGACGTTCAGGATGTGCCGTCGGCCCGAATAGTGGTGTGGGCCCACAACTCTCACGTCGGAGACGCGCGGGCGACCGAAGTTTGGGCCGACGGCCAACTCACTCTCGGTCAACTCGTCCGCGAGCGGTATGGCGAGCAGGCGCGCCTCATCGGGTTCAGCACGTACGCGGGCACCGTCACCGCCGCCAGCGAGTGGGGCGGCGTTGCCGAACGGAAGGCGGTTCTCCCGCGCTCAACGGCAGCATCGAAGAGCTGCTGCACGAGACGGGCAGGAGCACGTACCTGGTATCCGCGCTGATCAACCGGGAAGCCGCGGACCCGCTGGGCGCCGTTCGATTGGGGCGCGCCATCGGCGTGATCTACCGGCCCGAAACGGAACGGCAAAGCCACTACTTCCACGTCCGGCCGGCCGACCAATTCGACGCGATGATTCACATCGACAAGACGCGGGCGCTAGAACCCCTCGAGGTGACGAGCCTGTGGATCGCCGGCGAAACGCCCGAAACGTACCCCACCGGCCTGTAACCGCCGACAACGACCGGAGTCAAAGACCATGCAGACGCAAGCACAGCCGCCTGCGAGCTGGCCGCAAATCGTCACGTTGACCATGAATCCGGCGCTCGACATCACGACAAGCGTCGACGTCGTGCGGCCGACCGACAAATTGCGCTGCGCCGACACCCGTTACGACGCGGGTGGCGGCGGCATCAACGTCGCCCACGTCGCGCACGAGCTTGGCGGGTCGGTGTTAGCGGTTTTCCCCGCGGGCGGGACGACCGGTGGCCTGATCGCGCGGCTGCTGAGCGACGAAGGTGTGCCGTTCTGGCAGGTTCCGATCGCCGCGGCAACGCGAGAAAGCTTCACGGTCAACGAGAGCAGCAGCGGCCAGCAGTACCGGTTTGTCCTCCCGGGGCCGCAGCTGACGTTGCGTGAGCAGGCGCGTTGCCTCGAGCAACTGCGGTTGGCGGCAAGGTCAGCCGACTTCGTGGTGGCGAGCGGCAGCCTGCCGCCGGGCGTGACCGCCGACTTCTATCAGCGGGTTGCCGACATGTGCCGCCATCTGGAAACCCGCCTCATCCTGGACACTTCCGGCGGCGGCTTGCACCACGTCTCCTCCGGGGTTTTCCTGCTCAAATCGAGCGTGCGAGAACTGCGGGAATGCGTCGGACGCCCCCTGGCCACCGAAGCCGAGCAATTCGAAGCCGCCCATGAACTCGTCGACAGCGGTCGCGCCGAAGGGGTGCTGGTTTCCCTGGGATCTCATGGCGCGCTGTTAGCGACACAGCATGGTAGCCAGCGCTTTTCGGCGATTCCGATGCCCGGCGGGAGCGGCGTCGGGGCCGGTGACGCGATGGTCGCCGCTCTCACCGTCGGGCTCGGTCGCGGCTGGCCGCTCGGCAAAGCGGTTCGGTTGGGCATCGCCGCGGGCGCGGCGATGCTGATGACACCCGGAACGGCCTCCTGCGACCGGGCGGATGTGGAGGAGTTGTTCGCCCGATGTGAAGAACCGTGCGACGTCCCTTACGCCTGAATGTCCGAATGTCATTGACTCGCACCGCTCGCGGGACGAACGACTTCCCAGATAAGGCCTAACGACCCCTCCGTAACGAGCGGCGGCGCAATAGCCTGATATTGAGGAGTCGAACTATTCAGGAGCCGACATGAACCAGCTGGACGCGAAGTCGGTGGTCGTGGGCGTCAACGGCTCGCAAGCCGCGGTTAACGCCGCCAAGTGGGCGATCGAGGAGGCGCTGACTCGGCAGCTGCCCCTGCGCCTCGTCTATGTCATCCCCCGCCGGGAGGCGCAAAACGCGTCGGCGCCCGTCTCCGAGTGGGAGCTCGAACGCGCCGAAATGGCGCTGTCCCAGACGGTCTGCGCGGTGCAGAGCGCAGGCAAACCGGTCGAGGTTGAAACGGCCATCCTCTCAGGTGATCCCGGGCAAGAGTTGATCAACGAATCGCTGGCTGCGGCGCTGATTTGCGTGGGCACCTCCAGGCGGGGATGGGCGTCCGACGGTTTGCTGGGCCCGACCGCCGTCGCCTTGGTGGCCAATGCGCAATGTCCGGTCGCGATCATCCGCACCAATCCCGACGGAGCGCCGACCGAGCTCGGTGTGATCGCCGTCGTGCTCAACGACGATCCGGACAACGACGAGGTCGTGCACCAAGCCATGGAGGAGGGACGGCGCCGCCACGCGACCGTGCGGCAGATCGATCGGCGATTGAACAGCTGGGTCCGGCGTTATCCGGACGTGCAGGTCCAGACCGTTGCCGCAGGCACCGGGGTGAAAACCGGCGGCAAGCACAGCGGCGCCATCGACCTGGCCGTCGTGGGTGGCGCCGACGCCGACGAGATCGCCGGCCTGGCCACCCCGAACTGCCATCCGATCGTTGGTTATCCCGACTGTTCGGTGCTTGTGGTCCGCCACTGAGGCCCCAGCAGTCCAGGCAGCGTCGATGAATGAGTTAGCTACGCCGCAGTCGGTCGTGGTCGGTATCGATGGCTCCAAGGCCGCGATACGGGCGGCGCTCTGGGCGGTCGACGAGGCGGTGAGTCGTGACGCCCCCCTGCGTCTGCTCTACGCGACCGAGCAGGCCGGCACGGCCGAACGTGAGCCGGCCGCCGCGGAAGCGGCGATTCGCCAGGCAATCAAGGCGATTCATGCCGCGGGCAAGCCCGTGAAAATAGAAACCGAAGTCGCCGGAGGGCCGGCGATCGGATCTTTGATCAGCGCGTCGGCGTCAGCCGCCATGGTGTGCGTCGGCGCGGTCGGATTGCGTCACTTCCGACCGGGCCGGGTGGGTTCCACTGCCGCGGCTTTGGCGATATCCGCGCGCTGCCCGGTGGCGATTATCCGACACGACGACCACCTCCACCGGCCCGCGGACTGGATCGTCGTCGAGCTGGACGGTTCGCCCGACAACGGTGTTCTGCTGGGCGCCGCCGCCGAGGAGGCCCGGCTGCGCAACGCCGCCATCCGGGCGATCATCTGCCGCCGAACCGCGCCGGAAGACAACGGGCCGGGCACTATAAGGCCGGCCGAGGGCGATCGCCGGGCACTCGCCGACCTGGACCGCCGGCTGGCCCGCTGGAAGCGACGCTATCCGGATCTGCGGGTGGAGTCGGTGGCCGTACACGGCGGCCTTCTCGAGTACCTGGCTTACGACCGCGGGTCGGTGGGGTTGGTGATTGTCGGGGCCCGCAACCGCCAGCATTTGGCGGAACTCGCCGGGCCGGCCGGAAGTGCGGTACTGCAGGACGCCGACTGCTCGCTTTTGGTCGTCAATCAACAGCATTTGTGAGCCGGGCGGTTGTGAAAATGTGGGATATTGAGGGGGTCGTTTCATGACAGTTGCATCGCACGCGCAGCAGAAAGGGCTCTTCATGGTCAAGGTATTCCTCGTCGACGACCATGAAGTCGTCCGGCGCGGTCTTGCCGATCTGCTCGCTTCGGACCCTGAGCTGGAAATCGTCGGCGAAGCCGGTTCCGTGTCGGAAGCCAAGGCGAGAATACCGGCGTTGCGGCCCGACGTCGCCGTGCTTGACGTGCGCCTTCCCGACGGGAACGGAATCGAACTGTGCCGCGACCTGGTGTCCGATCATCCGGACCTGCGGTGCCTGATGTTGACGTCATTCACCTCCGACGAAGCCATGCTGGAGGCGATCCTGGCCGGCGCCAGCGGCTACGTCGTCAAGGACATCAAAGGCATGGAGCTGGCCGACGCGATCAAGGAGGTCGGTGCCGGCAAGTCCCTGCTGGATAACCGGGCCGCCGCCGCGCTGATGGCAAAGCTTCGTGGCACGGCCGAGCGCCAAGACCCGTTGTCCGCGCTGACCGAACAGGAGCGAACGCTACTCGGGCTGCTCAGTGAAGGTTTGACCAACAGGCAGATCGCCGCCCGGATGTTTCTCGCCGAGAAGACGGTGAAGAACTACGTGTCGCGGTTGCTGGCGAAGCTGGGGATGGAGCGCCGCACGCAGGCGGCGGTGTTCGCCTCGAGATTGGGCCAACGGTCCGGCCGGCCGGCCACGCGGACAGAAGCGCCACCGGACTAGGGCGTGTCTGACAAGTGGTTCGGTTGTTGTGCCTGAGGCTTAGGTCATGTCGCGGTTTCAGTTGCTTTCTGATGCTCAGTGGAAGTTGATCGAGGATCTCTTGCCTGTCCGGACGGGCAAGAAGGGCAGGCCTTTTCGGGACGCTCGCCAGATGGTGGAGGGGATCATCTACCGGTACCGGTGTGGGATCGCCTGGCGGGATGTGCCTGAGGTGTTCGGCCCATGGCAGACGATCTGGACCTGGCATCGGCGCATGAGTGCTGAGGGCACCTGGGATGCGGTGTTGGCGCGGTTGCTGGCTGCTGCGCAGGACGCGGGGATCATCGACTGGGCGGTGGCGGTGGATTCCACGATCGCACGTGCTCATCAGCACGCCACCAACATCACCCGCCACACAGGGGGCTGGGTCGAATTACAAGAATCTGGGCATCGAGCCGCCTGACCACGGTATTGGCCGCTCCCGCGGCGGGTTGACCAGCAAGATTCACCCCCTGGTCGACGGCGCCGGGCGCCCGCTGGTCATCTTGGTGTCCGCCGGGCAGGC
Organism: uncultured Actinomycetota bacterium; assembly: GCA_963802525.1. Taxonomy (GTDB): domain Bacteria; phylum Actinomycetota; class Actinomycetes; order Mycobacteriales; family Mycobacteriaceae; genus Mycobacterium. Next base: position 41,047 of record CAWDJC010000001.1, read on the forward strand.
CCACGACGGACCCCTCTTCGAGCATTTGCTGGCCCACCTGAAGATCGCTGGCAGAAACGGTGGTGCGCCACGGACCCGTCCCGAACGGGTTCGCGGCGACAAGGCCTACTCGAGCCGAGCGACCCGCGCGCAGTTGCGTCGCCGCCGTATCGTTGCAGTGATTCCCGAGCCCTCAGATCAAATCGCTCACCGCAAACGACGGGGTTCACGCGGCGGACGGCCACCGGCCTTCGACGCCGACGACTACAAGAGCCGCAACGTCATTGAGCGAAACTTCAACGTCGTCAAGCAATGGCGCGGCCTGGCCACCCGTTATGACAAACTCGCCATCGTCTACCGCGCCGGCGCAGTACTCAGGGCAATCACCATCTGGCTAACCCATTTGTCAGACACGCCTTAGTCGGCAGCGCAAACGTAGCGCGCCCGCCGCGCGCCGCCTGGGTTGCCGGTCCGCGTCGCTTTCCGCCGACCATGACCGTTTGGCGCCCGGCTTTTGACCTTGGGTGCCCCACCCGTTGGGGTTAAGCTGGCTACGGCATCTTCGCGTTGCGGGCATCGTTTTGCGGCTTAGGAACGCAAGCTGGCAGTCGGCTGAAGTTGTCGTGGAGGTATGAGGTCGGGTGGCCGGCGGCGACGAACGCAGCTCAGCATTTGCTGGGCTTGGCCAGCGTGGGCTGGTCGGCAGGATGCATGAGCAGCTCGACGAGTTGCTGGCGGCGCGCGATCAGATGGAGCAGTTGCTGCGCGTCTTCGTCGAGATCGGTACGGACCTCGACCTCGACGCAACACTGCACCGGATCATCGTCGCGGCCAGGCAATTGACCTCTGCCCGGTACGGGGCGCTGGCCCTACGCGATCCCGAGGGCAACTTGCTCAGGTTTGTCCATGAGGGAATGGCCGATGACACCATTCGGCGCATCGGACATCTGCCGGTGGGCAAGGGGCTTTTGAGCCTGTCGCTCCTCGACACGCCGGCACTGCGTCTGGGTGACCTGACCGAGCACCCGGCCGCCGTCGGTTTTCCGGAGCACCACCCTCCCATGCGCGCTTTTCTCGCGGTGCCGATCACCATCCGCGGAACCGTCTTCGGCAACCTCTATCTGACCCACGACGACCCGGCGCGGGTGTTCTCCGAATCCGACGAGGTTGCCGCCCGGGCGCTGGCGTTCGCGGCCGCGGCCACCATCGACAATGCGCAACTATTCGAGCGCGAGCGGTTGTCGCTGAAGTGGATGGAGGCCAGCCGCGAAATCACTACCGCCCTGCTGTCCAGCGCCGAGCCGCAGCGACGCCCGCTGCGGCTGATCGCCGAGCGGGCGCGCATTCTGACCGATGCCGAACAGGCGATAGTGCTCGTCCCGGCCGACGCGGACCTGCCGAATGACGAAACCGACATGCTGGTGGTGTCCGCCGCGGTCGGGGGTCATGCCGGTGAGGTGATGGGCCGGCGCGTTCCGGTGGACGGTTCCACCAGTGGCGAAGTCTTCCGCTCCGGCCAACCGCTGATCATCGAGTCGTTGCGGTACCCGATCCAGGCATTCACCGATGTCGGGCAGCGCCCGGCCATCCTGATGCCGCTACGCACCCACGATCAAGTCGCGGGCGTCATCGCGCTCGCCCGCGGCGTCGACCAGCCACCATTCGACGAGAGCTACCTGGACCTGGTGAGCGATTTCGCCACTCACGCCGCGATGGCCCTCGTGCTGGCATCGGCCCGGGACGACGCGCGCCAGCTGACCATCCTCGCCGAGCGCGAGCGCATCGCGCACGATCTGCACGACCACGTCATCCAGAGGCTATTCGCCGCCGGTATGGACCTGCAGGGCACGCTCGCCCGTGCGCGTTCCCCGGAGGTGGCCGAGCGGCTCAACCGCACGCTCGACGATCTCCAAACCATCATCGAGGAGATCCGTACGACGATCTTCCAGCTCAAATCCCCGTTGGGAAAGAATGGCGACTTTCGACAAAGGATTCAAAAAGTGGTCGCCGACCTGACCGAACGTCGCGACATTGTCACGACAATGCGGATGCACGGACCGATGACCGCCGTCGGTGGCGAGCTCGCCGAGCATGCCGAGGCGGTCACCGCGGAAGCCGTCAGCAACGCGCTTCGCCACTCCGGTGCGTCGCGACTGACCGTCGAGGTCAGTGTCGCCGACATGTTCATCCTCGACATCAGCGACAACGGCTGCGGCATACCCGCCGACAACTCGCGCAACAGCGGCCTGGCCAACATGAGACACCGCGCCGAACAGCTCGGCGGCACCTGCGAGATCACCAATCCACCGGAGGGCGGCACCCGGGTTCACTGGATCGCTCCGCTCACCGACGAGTAACCGCTGAGACCGCGGCCGGTAGGGCCGGGACCAATGCTCCACGGGTAGGGTCTAACGCCCCTGCCGAACCGTGCCGAGTCGCAATAACGTCGTGGATCATGTGCGATCAGGCGGTGGAGTTCGCGGCGACGGCTCGACTGCTTGATGGACGGGCCGTGTCGTTGCGTCGCCTCGGTGCCGACGATGCCGAGTCCGTCATGGCACTCCATCGGCACCTCTCCGATCACGATCGCTACTTTCGCTTCTTCACCCTGCGGCCGGTGCAGCTGGCCGAACTCGTGGGCAAGCTGACCGAACCTCCCGATGGGCTGTGCGCTATCGGGGCATTCGACGCCGACCGGCTGATCGGTGTGGCGCACTATGTGCTCGTCCGCGAGGAGCCGAAGGCGGCCGAGTTCGCGATGGTGGTCTCCCATGAAGATCATTCGCTTGGCGTGGGAACGGCGTTGCTCAAACATCTGGCCCGGGTCGCTCGCGCTCATGGGATCGGGCGCTTTGTCGCCGACGTCCTGGGCGAGAACCACCTCATGCTCATGGTCGTGTTCGATCTCGGCTGGCGTTGTGAGCCAGCGGATTACGGATCGGTTCGTCACCTGGAGATCGAGCTGCCCGACTTCGTCGATGAAGCGCCGACGTCTGGGGCTGAGGCTCCATAGCGAGCGAGGGATGGGAATGTCTGAGGGCACGGGTAAATTCGGAGTACTGGTTTGCGTCGATGGGTCGGCGGCGTCTGACGCCGCCATCGCCTGGGGGACGCGTGAGGCCATCATGCGCAAGCTGCCGATTACGTTGATGCACGCCGTCCCACCGGTGGTCGTCGGCTGGCCGGTGGGTCAACTGTATGCCGACATGCCGGAGTGGCAGCAAGACGATGCACAGCGCGTCATCGATCAGGCCCGGAAGACGCTCGGCACCGGCCTCGGAGGAGCGGAGCCACCCGAAATACGCACCGAGGTGGTTTATTCCAACGTGGTGCCGACGCTGATCGACGCCTCCAAGGATGCCTGGATGATCGTCGCCGGCAGCCAGGGCCTTGGTGCGATGGGCCGCCTGCTGTTGGGCTCGGTCACGACGGGATTGGTTCACTACGCCCACTGCCCGGTCGCGGTCATCCACTCCGAAACCGCGGCTCTTGACCCCAACGCACCAGTGCTGCTGGGCATCGACGGATCGCCCGCCTCTGAAGCGGCGACCGCCCTGGCCTTCGACGAAGCCTCGCGCCGCGGAGTTGAGCTGCGCGCGCTGCACGTGTGGAGCGACGTCGGGGTTTTTCCAATTCTCGGCATGGACTGGCGCGACCGTGAGCGCGAGGGGCACGAGATCCTCGCCGAACGCCTGGCCGGCTGGCAAGAAAAGTATCCGGATGTGCGCGTCGAGCGATTGCTCTTCTGCGACAAGCCGTCCCGGTGGCTGCTCAAGGAGTCCGAACGCGCTCAACTGGTCGTTGTCGGTAGTCGCGGCCGTGGAGGATTTCCGGGGATGTTGCTCGGGTCGGTGAGTTCCGCCGTGGCGCAGTCGGCACGAGTTCCCGTGCTCGTTGTTCGCTAAGGACCGACACAACCTTATTCCGCAAAAAGGAGATTCTGATGATCGAACTACTGCCGGACATGCCGCAAGGAGTGACCGGCATCCGCGTGTCGGGCCGGCTGCGGGGTGACGACCTGCGCGAGTTCAAGCCCGCGATGGAAGAGCTGATGAATACCGGCGAGATCCGGATCGTGGAGGTCATCGCGCCCGATTACGAGGGCTTCGGGCCCGGCGGATTCGTCGAGGACCTGAAGCTGGGCTTCGGCAGTGTCCTGTCGCATCATTCGGCCTTCAAGCGAATCGCGGTAGTGTCCGATAAGGACTGGGTCACCCATGTGCTGCACGCGCTGGCGTGGATGATCCCGGGCGACCTGGCGGTGTTCGGGCTCGATGAGCTCGAACGCGCCAAGGAATGGGCCGCCGGCTGAACCTAGGGTCCGGGGCCGTCAGTCGCGCACAACGAGCACCGAACATCCGGCGCGGCCGAGGACGTGTTGACCGGTCGGACCGACGATCCGGGCCACCTTGTCGGCGTCCTGGCTACTCACCACCGCGAGCCGGACGGATTCCTGTGTGCGGGCGAGGAATTCGGCTGCTCCGCGCCTTGCGGCGGTCGGCATGACATGCACGTCGCGATACCGCGCTACCCAGTGACCAAGCCGATGGCTCAGCTCATAGTAAGGAATTTCGCCCAACCCCCAGCGCCACACGCCCAGGGCCAGGATCGGCGCCCCGCGAAGCCGCGCTTCCCGGAAGCCGTGGTCGAGAACCGCGTCGTTGCCCGATGACTCGTCGACGACGACGGCGACATAGCCGGAATCCGACTCCGCACCTTCGCGGTGGGTGCGGATGATCGCCACCGGGCAGTGCGCTTTTCGGGCCACGGCGTCGGCGGTCGAGCCGAGGACCTTGCTGGCGATGCGCCCGATTCCGGCGGACCCCACGCAAATCATGGCCGCGCGTCGCGACTCGTCGATCAGGGCGCTCTCCGGCGATCCGTGCACGATGTCGCATTCGACCTTGACTGGCTCGCCCATGGCCTGAAGCGCCGCATCGGCGGCGCGCAGCGACGCCTGGCCGTATTGGATGTCCAGGCTGTCGTCACCCGCGGCCGCATCCGCATGTCGTTCGGGGATGGCGAAGACGATCCGCAGGGGGATGTTTCGGCTGATGGCTTCGGTGACCGCCCACTTCGCCGCATTGATCGCCGCGTCCGAGCCGTCGATACCCACAACGATCCGCGCCGGTGACTGCGGATGGTTCATCTCGTCCTCCCGATCTGGCGCCGGCAACCTGACTGTCCCGGGAGCCGCCAAGTCAGAGGTTATTGGGCGACCGAGGCATCTCAGCAGGGCCGTTCGACCCCGTTTGTCCGGAAATGGTCCCCTGCCGGCGGCGCTAGGTGACCTCGATGGTGCGCCCGGGCAGGAGCTGCTGTTCGCGGCCGCGGCATTCGACCGCGATCGATCCGGCATTGCCGCCCTCGGAGGTCAACCCGCCGGATCGTCCGCTGATCCGCAGGTGAAGGCGGTGGCCGCGGTAGACGAACGAGAACTCGATGGCGCCGAGTTCTTCGGGCCAATGCGGGGCGAGTATCAGCCGGTCATCGCGCATTTCCAGGCCGGTGAAGCACCGTTGCAACAGATCGACGCTGCCGGCCATTGCGGCCAGGTGTATTCCCTCCGATGTGGTACCGCCCTGGATGTCGACGATGTCGGAAACCAGCACCTGCGCGAAGTACCTCATGGCGTGGTGCCGGTTGGCGCGGGCGAGGACCCACGAATGGACGATGGCGCTCAACGTCGATCCGTCCGAGGTGCGCGACAGGTAGTAATCAACAGTCTTCGGGATTTGCTCGGGCGCGAAGCGGTAACCGAGCCGGCCGAACAATCCCAGCAACTCCTCCGACGACAGCAGGAAGAACAGCATCAGCGCATCGGCTTGCTTGGACGCCTTGTAGTTGTTCACGCTGTCGTTTTCGGCTTCCAGGATGCGATCGAGTCGCTGGATGTTCCCGTATTCCTGCCGGTAGTGCTCCCAATCCAGTTCGGCCAGTTCCGAATAGCCCTCGAACTGACTGATCACGCCGTCATGGAAGGGGACGAACATGCGCCGTGTCACGTGATCCCACCGATCGAGCTCGTCGGCCGTCAGGTCGACCTTCCCGACCACATCGAGCCGATCGCGTAGCGGCAACAGGTCGAGCGCCTCCATCGCCCGCAAGATCACCCAGACTGCCATCACGTTGGTGTACGCGTTGTTGTCTATCCCGTCGTATTCCTTGCCCGGGTAGCCCGAATGGAACTCGTCGGGGCCGATGACTCCACGGATCGTGTAGCGGCCGCGGCTCTCGTCAAAGGTGGCCAGGCCCACCCAGAAACGTGCGATCTCGACCAGCATCTCGGCTCCGTAGTCGATGAGGTACTGACGGTCACCGGTCACCTGATAGTGGTGCCACGCGTTGTACGCGACGGCCAGGCCGACGTGATGCGCCCGCGCGCTGGCGTCCGGATTCCACCGGCCGGACTGCGGATTCAGGTGCACTTCCTGGCTCACCTCGCGTCCGTCGCTGCCCGACTGCCATGGATACATGGCGCCGCGATAGCCCGCCCTCTCCGCGGCGCGTCGCGCCTCGGGAAGTCGCCGATACCGATAAAGCAGCAGGGACCGGGACACGTTCGGCATGCGCAGGCTCAGCACCGGGGAGACGAACAGCGAGTCCCAGAAGACGTGGCCACGGTAGGCCTCGCCGTGCAGCCCCCGCGCTGGGACCCCGGCGTCGAGTTCCGCGGTGTGCGGCGAAATGGTCTGTAACAGGTGAACCAAATGTAGCCGGAGGACCTGCAACGCCGGCGTGTTGCCGGTAAGGCCGACGTTGCACTGCTCCCACAGCCGGGCCCAGGCCCGGGCGTGCTGATGGTGGAGATCGGCGTATCGACCGGCCGCGTCGAGATATTTCTGCGCGGCGCTTGACGGTTCGGAGATGGCGGTGTCGCGGCCGGTGAAGATGGTCGCGACCTTCTCGAGTGTGATCGACTGTCCCGCGGACAGCCCGACCTGGATGTCGTGACCGCCACGGTCGCCTTCTCGCACGACGGCGTACTGGGCGTCGGCCCGGGCTTCTATGACATCGTCACGCCACACGGTGGCGCGGGCCGCGACCGCGATCGGGATGCGCGACTGCGACGTTTCGGTCCGCAACAGCACTGAGTCGGGCGCTATTTGGTCTATCACCGACGCGGTGAGGTGTGCGCTGGACAACGACCGATAGCGCTCGACCATCGTATTCTGCACGCTTCCGTCCAGCAGACATCTGAACTCCACTGTGCCCGACCAATTCTCGGCACCGAGGGTGGTCTGCATGGCGAGCACGTGGGGCTGGTGCATGGACGCGAAACGCTGCTGGGTCAGTGTCGTGATCTGGCCTATGCTGTCCCGGAATCGCAGACTGCGGGTCAACGTCGCATGACGTAGGTCGAATGTTTGTTTATAGAACAGTAAGTCGGTGTCGTCGATGTGAAACCATGCCCCGTCGTTGATCCGGAACGTCAGCGCCAGCCAGTTGGGCAGGTTGACGAGGCTTTCGTTCTCGATGGTCCTGCCGGCGATCCGGTCGGCCAAAGAGTTGTACACGCCGGTGGCATAGGTGCCCGGGTAATGCGCCTCGGATGCTGCCGCCTCCGGCGCGCAACCACGGGTGGCGACGTAGCCGTTGCCGACGGTGCACAGCGCTTCGCGCAACCGCTCATATTTCGGGTCATAGCCCTCGTAGACAAGTTCCCACGCATCGCCGGGCTTTGCTTCCTGCTCCAGATCTTTGGCTAGGCGAAGGACGAATTCTGCTACCGCAGAAGGGCTTTCGAGAGAGAACAGTGCCGCGGAAGGGCGATCGCCATGCTCGTCGTGGCGCACCACGATTCCCACGCCGTCGAACTCAACCGCGTCGAAGGCATCTTCGTCGGTGATTTCGTCGCCGATGTAGACCGGCAACACGGCACCCGGGTCGGCGCCATCGCCGCCCACTATGTGTTGGAGGAGCCAATTGAGAATCGTGCCCTTGTCACCGTCAATGCTTGGGCGGAGTTCGATGACCTTGCGACCCGGGGTGACCCGGAGACCCTCGGAGCGCGCGAGTTCACGGGCCGCCACGATCACCCGGTTGACGTCCTTGGAGTCGGCGTTGCGGTAGTGAACAGCCAACGCAAAGCCTTTGTGCTCCACCGCTATTCCCGGAACGTCGTTGAGCGTCTCCGCCAATCTGCGGGCCGCGTGCGCCAGGGTATCGGTGACGCCGCCGGCGGCGACGATTTCGTGGTGGGTGCCATCCGGTGCGATCAGTTCCATGCCGTGGCTGCCCGCATACCACACTCCGTCGACTTTGACCCGTTCGCGCACATCGGCCGGATCGCGGCCGCTTACCACCGCCACGGGGCACTGTGCGGCCAGCGCGCGCACCGCTTCGTCGGCACCGTGGACCAGTGTGGCCGAGTCCGGGTGCGCGGTGATGTCGGACAGCGTGCCGTCGAAGTCCAGAAAGACCACGGGTCGCCGGGTCGCCACCAGTTCTTTCATCTGGCCGTAGACGTGCAGGGCATCGGCGATCCTCGACATGGCCCTGCCACCGCTGCGCACGGAGATCTCAGCGAGGTCGGCGATTACGGTGTCGGCTCCACCAGACAGCAGTTCGTCTGCGTGTCCGTCGCTGTCGAGGCCGAGGACGAGGCTGAAGCCGCCTCCCTGCCGGCCCTCACACCGGCCTGGTCGCAGTCGATAACCACGCAACGAACGGGGCGGACCCCCAGGCGGCTTGCCGTTTCGGTCAGGACCGCCGGATCGGGTTCTCGGACGGTCTTCACTCCCTCGGTGAGAACTCCGACGAGTTCGTCGATTCCCGCGGCGCGCAGTACTTGCGCGCAGTCGGGGGTGGATGAATAAACGGCCGTTGCCACGCCGACGTCTCGCAGGCGCCGCAGCAGCGGGACGGTCGAATCGCGCGCTGCGATGGCACCCGACGCGGTCTCGGTGATCACGCTGCCGAGCCCGAGGAGCACCGCGTCGTGGTAGCGCCTGTCGATCGTGGCGGGCCATTCGGTCACCTCTGTGACGATGCCACTTTGCGAGCCCGGGTCAACCCCGCGCGACGCAGCGGGCCTCATGGCCACGCATTTGGGGACTAAAGCCTCATGATCGACGACCGTTCGGCCAATAGCGTTTTCGGTGACGCAGGGAGAACAACATGTCCACACCCATGCACCGGCACGGCATCGTCGTCGGCGTTGACGGATCGCCCGCCTCCAACGTCGCCGTGTGTTGGGCGGCTCGCGAAGCGGCGATGCGACATGTTCGGCTGACCGTGGTCCACCTGGTGAACGCGATGGTGCCGACGGTGCCGCAGCTCCCGGTGTCGGCCGGGGTCGCGGTATGGCAGGAAGAGGAAGGCCGGCAGGTCCTCGAGCGGGCGGTCAAGATCGCCGAAGACGCCGTGAAGGCTGACCACGGGATCGAAATCAAGAGCGAGATGAGGTGTGCGCCGCCGGTGCCGACGCTTGTCAACATGTCCGACGAGGCGGAGATGGTCGTCGTGGGCAGCAACGGGCGCGGCGCGATGGCGAGGCTCCTGTTGGGCTCGGTGAGCTCGAGCATGGTGCGAACCGCGCGCTGTCCCGTCGCCGTCATCCAAGACGAAGATCCGCTGATGCCTCACCCCCTGCAGGCCCCGGTGCTGCTCGGCATCGATGGCTCGCCCGCCTCGGAGCTGGCGACCGCCATAGCGTTCGACGAGGCGTCGCGTCGCGGTGTCGAGCTGACGGCGTTGCACGCGTGGAGTGACGTTCAGGTTCTCGAACTCCCTGGATTCGACTGGCAGGTGGTGAAGGCGGAAGCGGAGCGGAGTCTTGCCGAACGCCTGGCCGGCTGGCAAGAGCGCTACCCCGACGTAACCGTCAACCGGCTCGTCGTCTGCGACCAGCCGTCCCGGCAGCTGATCGAGAAGTCGGAATCCGCCCAGCTCGTCGTCGTGGGCAGCCATGGCCGAGGCGGCCTGAGCGGCCTGCTGCTGGGGTCGGTCAGCAACGCCGTCGTTCATTCGGTCCGGATGCCGGTGATCGTGGCGCGGCCGTCTTAGTACCTGGCGGGGATGTCCACGGCGGCGGACGCTGAGTCAGTGACTATGACTTCAGTGACCCCTGGATCCTACGTTCCCTGTGTTGATGTGCACGAAACCCACACGGGTGTGGTCGTGCTGGCCGGTGACCGAGCGTTCAAGGCGAAGAAGCCGGTGCTGACCGACTTTCTCGACTTTCGCACGGTGCAGCAGCGCGAGCGCGCCTGCCTTCGGGAAGTCGAATTGAACAGCCGGCTGTCGCCCGAGAGCTATCTTGGGCTCGCGCATCTCAGCGACCCCGGCGGAGGGCCCGCCGAACCGATCGTCGTGATGCGGCGCTACCACGACGAGGACCGGTTGGCATCCAGGGTGAGCCGCGACGCCGACGAGTCCGTTCGGGGCCTACTCGACACCATCGCCGCCGTGCTGGCGCGCTTTCACGAGCGCGCCGAGCGGAGCCAGGTGATCAACACCCAGGGCGAGGTCGGCGCGATCGACCAACGGTGGCGCGACAACCTGGTGGAACTGAACCGCTACGCGGACACGCTCCCGGGCGGGTCCCTATCGCGAATTCGGCGCCTTGCCGCCGAATTCATTGCGGGTCGTGAGCCCCTGTTCAGGCGCCGCATCGAGGAAGGACTCATCGTCGACGGCCACGGCGATCTCCTCGCCGACGACATCTTCTGCGGGCAAGGCCAACCGGCGCTGCTCGACTGCCTGGAGTTCGACGACAAACTTCGCTACGTCGACTGCGTCGACGACGCCGCCTTCCTCGCGATGGATCTGGAGTTCCTGGGCCGCCAAGACCTCGGGGACTACTTTCTGGAACGCTACGACGTGCACTCGGCGCGCACGGCGCCGTCGGCGCTGCGGGACTTCTACATCGCCTATCGCGCCCTCGTACGGGCGAAGGTCGACTGCGTACGACTGTCGCAGGGCAGATCGGAGGCCGCCGAGGACGCGGCCCGGCACCTCGCCATTGCCGGCCGGCACCTCGAGAACGGTCGCGTTCGGCTGGCGCTCGTCGGCGGAAATCCGGGCACCGGTAAGTCCACCCTCGCCCGTGCGCTTGCCGAAATGACTGGGGCGCAGGTCATCTCGACCGATGACGTACGCCGGGAGCTGCGGGACGCGGGCGTCATCGCCGGGGACGCGGGCGTCCTGGATCAGGGGCTGTACAGCCCGGAAAAGGTCGCGATGGTCTACGAGGTCGCCCTGCGCCGGGCCGGCCTGCTGTTGGGCAATGGGCAATCGGTGATCCTTGACGGCACCTGGCGGGATCCGCAGATGCGCGCTCACGCTCACCGCCTCGCCTCCGAAACACACTCGGCGATGGTGGAATTCTTGTGCTCGGCGGCGGTCGGCATGGCGGCCGGCCGAATCAGGACGAGGCGGCGGGGCAACTCGGAGGTGACTCCGGAGATCGCCGCAGCGTTGGCCGCCCAGCAGGCCGGCTGGGACACCGCGCATCCGATTGACACCTCCCGAACTGTCGAGCACCTGGTGCGAGAGGCCCACGACTTCTGGAATCGAGCGGTTTGACGCCGCGCCGCTCACCAGCGCAATGGAGTCGAATGCCCCGTCGCCTAGGGACCAACGGCTCTGTGGCACGTGAGAAGGGATCCCTAATGTCGGGGTCACAGACCGAGTTGGGGTGGTGACATGCCAGTGCAGGCGCCGGAAGCCGAAGTCATCCGGGAGGCGGTGATGTCGGCGAGTCGGGCGCCGTCACTGCACAACAGCCAGCCCTGGCGGTGGGTCGTCGAGGACGCGAGGCTGCAGCTGTGGGCCGATCCTCGCCGGATGATGCATGCCACCGATCACACGGGCAGGGAACTGACTCTGAGCTGCGGCGCGGTCCTTGATCACCTCAGGGTCGCCATGGCCGCCGCCGGATGGGACAGCGCCACCGAGCGCCTTCCCGATCCGTCCCAGCCGGAGCATTTGGCGACGCTCGAGTTCCGGCCTTTGGACGCCGTGACGGACGCGCAGCAGCAGCGGGCCGCCGCGATCCGTCGCCGCCGCACCGACCGGTTACCGTTCGCCGCTCCAGCCAGGTGGCCGGCCTTAGAGTCGGCGCTGCGCCGCGCGGTCCTTCCGTATGAGGTGATGCTGGACGTGGTGGCAGACGATGCGCGGCCGACCCTGGCGGAGGCATCCCGGCTTACCGAGGCGCTGCGCCGTTACGACACGAACTACCTCTCCGAATTGCGTTGGTGGACCTCCCCGTTCGAGTCGGACGCCACCCATGTGCCGGAAAGTGCTCTGGTGTCTACCTCAGAAGCCGCCCGAGTCGATGTCGCCCGCGCGTTTCCCCCGGCGGGCGGGGGCCAGCGCCGCGCCGCCATCGACCACGACCGCTCCAAGATCCTGGTTCTGTCCACTCACGACCACCAGCCCGGGAACGTGTTGCGCTGCGGTGAGGCGCTGTCGGCTGTGCTGCTCGAATGCACCGTGGCCGGCATGGCCACCTGCACGTTGACCCACATGACCGAAATGGCAGAGAGCCGCAACATCATCGCGCAGATCACCGGGACCGCCGGCCAACCGCAGCTGCTGATCCGAGTGGGTAGATCACCGGCGCACGACCAACACGTCGAACCCACCCCTCGGCGTCCATTGACCGAAGTTCTAGAGATTCGCGGTTGACCAACGGTCAACGGAAGGAGGTAGCGCCGATGACTCGCCATTGGCTGGTGATGGAGACCGCCGGAGAAGGGGTCCAGGCGGCGTTCGTCGCCCGATTGGCAGGTGCCGGCCGGCATCTGCCCAAGACTCATCTCACGACGGACGAACTGATGGCGACCACACGCCACCACACCCACATCGATCTGGAACGGCTGACCGGGATCCACGAGCGCCGAGTCTCGGTGGGTGAGGAGGATTCTTACACTCTTGCCAGCACGGCGGCGCTCAACGCCCTCGCCACCGCGCAACAGGACCCGGCCTCGCTCGACGTCGTCATCAGCTGCAGCATCACGAAATTCCACGGCGGCCTCACCCAACGGCTCGAGCCGACGATGAGTAGCGCCGTGGCCCGCGGGATCGGGGCGAAAAATGCCATGACCTTCGACGTGTCCAACGCGTGCGCCGGGATGCTCACCGGAGTCACCATTTTGAACAACTGGATCCGGCAGGGCGTCGTCGAGCGCGGACTGGTCGTCAGCGGTGAGTACATCTCGCAGCTCAGCCACAACGCGGCCCGCCACATCCGCAACATCATGAGCAAAGAACTCGCCTCGCTGACTCTCGGTGACGCCGGTGCGGCACTTCTGCTGGAGCGAGCTCCCATCGGCTCCGCGGGAATTGTCCTTGCCGGGTTCACCACGGTCGCCGACTACAGCCGACTCTGCCTGGCCTATCCACGGGCCGGCGATCCGGGCGCGCGGATGTTCACCAATTCCCGCGCCATCCAGAAGGCCGCAATAGCCAACACCCCGCTGCTGCTGCATGAGGTCCTTGAGGTCGCCGGCATTTCGTTTCACGACATCGACCACGTGATCACACACCAGACCTCGGCACGTGCTATCCGCAAAGGAATGGCCGAAATTTCGGCGGCGATCGGCGACAGCGCCGGGCACGACTGGGTGATCACCGTCGACCGGTACGGCAACACGGCATCGACGACCCACACGGTGGCCCTCGTCGAGGAACTCAAGGCCGGACGCATCGTGGCCGGAGAAAGGATCGCGCTGGTTGCGTTGGCCTCCGGGCTGGAGATCGGCGTGGTTTTACTGACCCTGGATGAGGATTTGGTGAGCCGCTATGGGCACAGTCATTGATCGAGTCGACATCGCACACCCGCGGTGGCGTGGCCGGCACAGCGCGCTGCACCTCGCCGTCACCGCGGCCAAGGATTGTCTGCAGCGGGCCGGATGCGACCCGGGCGAGTTGGATCTTGTGATCAATGCGGGACTCTACCGTGACCGCAATCTGGGAGAGCCGGCCTTCGCGGCGCTGATCCAGGACGACATCGGGGCCAATCCCGAGGATCCCCACGCCGGCGCTCACGGCACGTTCTCCTTCGACGTCGCCAACGGCGCCTGCGGAGTGTTGACCGCGCTGCAGATCGTCGACGGATTCTTGCGGACGGGAAGTATCCACCGCGCGCTTGTCGTGGCCAGCGACGCCGATCCGGGTCATGGAATGAGCGAGCACTTTCCGTTTTCGGCCACCGGCGCAGCGTTGCTGTGCGGATGGTCCGACGACGACTACGGCCTGAGCCGCGTGTCCTGGGTGAATGCAAACGATGCGCCAGATGAGGCCGAGGTATTTTCTGCAACAGTGGGATTCGCCGACGCGCGTAACGTCCTGCGGTTCAATCAGTCAGCCGCGATGGATGAGCAATTCGCCGCGGCCGCCGCGGAGGCGGTGCGCGCGTGCCTGGACGCGCACTCCGTGCAACTTTCGGATGTCGACATGATTGTCGCCGCTCCCGCCCGGCCCGGGTATCGCGCGGCGCTGAGCAGCCGGCTTGGGGTGGGAGTCGAACAGATCAACATCGCAGACGATCAGCGCATGCACACCGCGGCGCTGGCGGCGGCGTTCGAGGGGCAACTCGAGCTGCTTTCGGCGGGCACGCAGGTCCTGTTTGTCGCCGCGGGCGCGGGCGTCACCGCCGGTGCCGCGCTTTACCGCCAGCCGCCACGGATCGGAACAGATCTGAATGCGGGTAGCTCAGGATAAGTGCGGGCGCCCCGAACTGAGCTTCAAGCGTGGGCGTTTCGCCAGCGTAGGGTGTGCCTCGTGAAATCTCGCATCAAGCGAGTCGCTTTAAGCACCGGTGGCGGGGACGCACCGGGACTCAACGCCGTCATCCGCGCGGCCACCCTGGCCGCACGAAACCGCGACTGGGATGTCGTCGGGATACGCGACGGCTTCAACGGGTTGCTGTTACCGGAGGAGTACCCCGACGGCGGGCTGATCGAGCTGACTCGTGACAGGGTTCGCGGCATCATCCACCAGGGTGGCACGATCATCGGAACCACCAATCGTGGCAACCCGATCGCCTACCCGGTGCAACAAAGCGACGGCACCTGGATCGAGGTGGACCGGACCGAAGAGCTGCTCGGCCGCTTCGAGGAGCACTGCATCGACGCGCTGATCACGATCGGCGGTGACGGAACGCTGTCGATAGCCCGTCACCTGCATGAGGCTGGGCTGCGCCTGGTCGGCGTGCCCAAGACAATCGACAACGACCTGGAGAAGACGACGTCGACGTTCGGCTTCGATACCGCTGTTGACTTCGCCTCGAAGTGCATTGACCGGCTGTTCTCCACCGCCACATCGCATGGCCGGATCATCGTGGTGGAGGTGATGGGCCGCTACGCCGGGTGGATCGCCTTGAACGCCGGCATGGCGTCGGGGGTGCACGTGATCCTCATCCCCGAGATCCCGTTCAGCCTCGAGCCAGTGGCAGCCTTGATCACCCTCCGCGAGCGGAATGGTGCGAAGTTCTCTATCGTCTGCGTCGCCGAGGGCGCGCGGCCGGTCGGCGGAGAGCTATCGATCCTTGGCAAGTCGGTGGGGCAAGCCGAACGCCTCGGTGGCATCGGCGCCAAGGTGGCCGCTGAGCTCCAGCAGATGACCGGTCGAGAGGCACGCGCGGTCGTGCTCGGCCACCTGCTGCGGGGCGGTTCGCCAACCTCGTTCGACCGGTTGCTCGGCCTGCGCTTCGGCGCTGCTGCCGTGCGGGCCCTCGACGAAGGACGCGACGGTGTGATGGTGGCTCTCAACCCGCCGACGGTGGACTATGTGCCGCTCATCGAGGTCACCCGCCGGCAGAAGACGGTTCCGCTCGACTGCGACTCGATACTGACCGCCCGCGATGTGGGGATTTGCTTCGGCGATGAGATGCCCGTGCACAGCGCGATTGGACGATGACCGCTACCCGGCGGCAAAGGCGGCAATAAGACGCCGACGCGACTCCCACATTCGTGAGCAACCGAGTCCGGAATAAGCGGGCACAACCATCGATGTCGCCCGCGGTAGATTCGGTGGAACGGCCGTTCTCTGGAGGCGTCCATGCAACCACGACCAGCCGATGCGGGCGGGCATCGATGGCTAGCGTTAGGGGAGGAGGCGCTACCCCCGCAAGAAGAATGGCTGGCGCCCGGCGAGGCGGCCAGCCTGGCCGGGCTGCGGTACACCAAGCGGCGCACCGAGTTCTTGCTGCGCCGGCTTGTCACCAAGCACGCCGTCGCTTCGGTCACCGGCCGGCCCACCGACCCGGCGACGCTCTCCGGTATCGAAGTCCGCAATGCGCCCAGCGGCGCCCCCTACGTGTGCGTCGACGGCGCTCCGATCGAGGTGGGCGTGTCGATCACCGATCGCGCCGGCTGGGCGGTTTGTGTGACGTCGCCGACCGGGCCGCTGGCGGTCGGTTGCGACCTGGAGCTGGTGGAGCCGCGCACGCCCGGCTTCGTCCGCGACTTCTTCACCGCGGCCGAGCAGCGGTGGATTGCCTCACGCGCGACCGGTGACGAGCGCGACATGGGCGCGAATCTGGTCTGGTCGGCGAAGGAGAGCGCGCTGAAGGTGCTCCGCACTGGGCTGCGCCGGGACACCCGCACCGTCGAGGTAACGGTGGCCGCGCCGCGCGCCGACGGCTGGGGCGAGTTGACGGTGCGCGCGGTGGAAGGGACGGTGTTCCCGGGTTGGTGGCGGCGCGAAGGCCGATTCCTGCTCACCTTCGCCGCGGAGGTGGCCGCTCCACCGCCGCTCGCCCTCGGCGACCCAGCAGTGCTGGCGGCAGCAGAACCCCGGCACTCCTGGCTGGACCGGCCGCTATACCTGTGACATCCCCCGGTTGAGGGCATCGACTATGTAGGGCCGCAGCGTCTCGGCGGGGACGATGCGGTCCACCGAGCCCACCGCGAGCGCCCGCTGGACGGTGTGGATCTTGTCGAACTCGTCGGCGACTTCGCCGACCTTCGCGGCGCGGACCGTCGCAGTGATCTCGACGAGCCGGGCCCGCGCCGTGCCCGCGTCGGACCCACTCGCCTCGCGCACCGCATCGGCCGCCTCGCGTACTTCGGGATCCCGCTGGGTGCGCGCGTTCACTTCTCGGGCGAACACGGTGGCAGCGGCCGGCGCGCCGCCGATCACCGATGCGAATGAGCCCTCCACAGCGGCGATCTCCAGCCCCTCGTTAAGCGGCTTGGAGAACACCACGAAAGCACCCCCGTGGTAGCGGGAGACCACCACGAACACGAACGGGCCGCGGAAGTTGGTCACCGCGCGGCCGATCTCGGCACCGTACTCCAGTTGCCAGCGGCGCATGGACTCCGGCGAGCCGTCGAAGCCGGACAGATTCGCCAGCACGACGACCGGGCGGTTGCCGCTGGCGGCGTTGATCGCGCGTGCCAGCTTGCGCGACGACTGGGGGAACAGGGTGCCCGAGGACCACTCCAACGGGCCGCCAGCCGGCACGAATCCGCGCCGCGGCACGTTGTGCGATTCGATCCCGAGCAGACACACCGGAATGCCGGCGATGTGCGCATCCCACACAATCGCGGTCTCGGCGGCGCGCCACTGGCCCCACCGCTCCAGCGGCACCGAGTCCGTATCGGCCACCGCCCGCATCACCGAGCGCATATCGAACGGCTTCTTGCGTTGGGCGTTGTGAGAGGCGGAGAAGATCTCCCCGACCGTCGCCATCTCGGAGCCCGCGACCCGGGCGTGCGGCGCCGATCGCACGTCACGGTCTACCGGGTCGGCCGTGGTGCGCCTACGCGGCCACTTCTCACCGGGCACGACGTAGGTGTACTCATAGTGGCGCAGCAGGATGTCGCACGCGTCGGCGAGGGTGGGCGCCCAGTACTGGCCCTGGCCGTTGGGTCCCATGATCCTGTCGAAGCCGCCAATACCGAAGTTGTCCTCGGCCGACACACCGCCGGAGAAATCCAGCGCCTGCTTACCGGTCAGCACCATCGCGCTGGCAGGTGTCATCACCAGGATGCCGCGGGTGTGCATCAGCATGGTTGCCTCGGCCATCCAGTACGGCTGGCCGCCCACGGTCACCCCGGTGATAACGAGGTTCACCTCCCCGCCGCCCTGGGTGAACTCGACGAGGCGTCGCAGCACCGCGGCAATCCAGTCCATGTTCTCGACGCCGCTGTCCATCGCGATCAACGCCCCAGACGACAGCGCGAACCATTCGACCGGTATTCGCATCCGCTCGGCCAGGTCGAGCCCCGCGATGATCCGCCGGCACTCCGGCTCGGCCAGGTTGCCCAGCCCGCGGATCGGGTCACTCAATAGCGCGACCCTGGTCATCCCTTCCGGCACCTTCCCGGTGTCGTTGCGCAGCACGCCGACAACGACGTTGGCGGTGTTCATCCCATACGGTCGCGACACCTGTATGAGGTCCCCGTGCTCGTCCAGGTCGTACTCGACGAACTGCCCTGGGGGAAACCGCGATACCGCCTCGGCCGGAGGGGTGAGCATCCGCACGATCTCATACGGGTACGGCGCGTTGAAGCGGTTGGCCCGCAGCACCTTCTGCCGGTACGGCGTCATTGACTTGATCGGCTCCTGCCCCGGCGGGCGTTCGCGCACCGTCACGCCCCCGTCCAGCCCCTCCACCTCCAGCACATGGTCGCGACCGTCGGGGAACCGTACTCGCAGCACGACTTTTTCCAGGCCGGCACCGATGGCCAGCGGCGCCAACGACCGGGCCAGTTCGGTCCACGCGTCGCGCGGCACATCCCACGGCGGCCGGACATAGAGCACTATCCGGTTGGCCTTCGGCCGGTCCCGCTCGTCGAACGTCGCGAGCGCTTCCCGCATCGCCGACAGGGCCTCCAAGCCCATCAGGTCCAGCCGCGGGTAGCGCACCGCACCGCTGGCGTCCCGGGCCGGGGTGAGGTCGCGCACTTCGGCCAGCGCGAACAGCCGTTGATCGGCGGGATTGTCGTGGGCCACGCCGTGGAACACGTACACGTCCTCGGCCGAGCGCAGCCGGCGCAGCTTGAAGTTCCCCAGGCGCCACAGGTCCAGACGCTTGGCGAGCATCGCGTGCAGATTGCGGTAGAGCGGGTCCTCGACGAACTGCCCGTTCTGCTGGCGGTAGGTCACGTGATGGGTGCGGAAGCGCTCCGGTGCCGCCCCTTCGACGCTGGTCACGGTGAGGTCAAGGCGGTGCAACAGGCGCCCGAAGTCGCAGCTGGCCAGGAGCTTGTCGGCCTCGGCGATGACGGCGTCGATATCAACGTCCTCGCCGTGCCGCCACAGCGCCAGACTCACTACGACCTCCCGCCCGACGTCGACCGTGGCCAGGTGCCCGGTGATCGCCCGGGACAGCTCCGGCAGTTCGGTCAGCGACGCGTACGCGGTGACCTGGTGGATGGTCTTGCCCTCGTCGTCGTAGTCGGCGGCACCCAGCAGCCACCCGTCATATTCGTTGACCGCCAGGTCACGCAGTTCCCTGATCCGGTAGAACCGGCGGATGTTGACCTCCAGCAGCGCCCGGCGCGGTCCGGGGTCGCTGCTGCTGCGCCACCGCCGCAACAGCTCGGCGCGCAGCGGCTGCGGGCAGGCGACAAGGCGGTCGATCCGCTCGGCCCGGTCGGCGCCGTCGGGATCGTCGAGCAACGCATCGAGATCGCGCTCCGCCCGGGCGTACTCCTCGGCGACGACGACCTCGAGCAGCGGCTCATCAAAGTAGTGGAACCGCACGTCGCGGGCCAAGTCGGCGACCACCCGTTGGCGACCCTGGATGGCAGCCAGACGGTCAAGCCGGGCCCGCATCTCGGCGTCGGCCACCTGCGCCAGCTCGGCTTGGTGGCGGAGCCGGCGCTCGAGGATGGCGGTCACTGCCGGTACCAGCTCATTGGCCCGGCGGAACGAGCGGAACATCCAGACCACGGCTTCTTCGAGTTCGGGGGTGCGATCCAGCCCGCGCACGCCGTAGCGCAGCAGCGCACGCTCCAACCGCTGCCGGTACGCGTCGGGCAGGCCGGCCCGATCCGCGTCCAGCCACTGCAGGTAGGACAGCAGGTACTCCTGGGCGCTGCCGGCGACGAACTCCTCCTCCGGCTCCATCTCGCCGCGCGGCCGGTAGAGCGAGCCGACGTCGGCGAACAGATCCAGCAGGCTGTCCTCGCAGCGCAGCAGTTCGGTGTCGGCCGGCGGAGCGATCTCGCCGAGCCGGCGCTGCCGGGTCAGCATTGCACTCACCGAGCCCGGGTCCAGGTCGTAGCCGAGCAGGTAGGAACCCAGCGCCCCATACACCCGCTCGCAGGGTGGTGTGCCGGGTGACTCGACCGCGGCGAGTCCGGTGAAGTCGACCGCGCCCCGCGACGTGGTCTGGTCCTGAGCGGCTTCGGACGTCGTGATGCGGACCACCGGCGCACCCGCTTCGATCTGCACGTTCGCGGCGGTTTCGACGGAAGCGACGGTGCCGGCGAACGGTGCGGTGATGGTGGTTTCCATTTTCATGCTTTCCACGACCGCCAGTGGGTCACCCTCGCCGACCTCATCACCGGGTTTGACGAGGACCGACAGCACGAAGGCCGGTCCGGGGCAGCGCACGACGCCACCGTCGTCGCGGAACACGGCGTGGGCCGCGCCGTCGACGTCGACCCGCACGGTGGCTCCTTCCACGACCGAGACCACGCGGTGCACCCGGTCGCCAACGACCACCCGCCGCTCGTATCCGTCTCGGTAGGACACCGTGACATCCGCGGCGCCGGCGCCGGATGTGACACGGTAGGTTTCGCGGCCGGTGCGGTAAATGTGCAGGTCGTACTGCTGGCCCCGGTAACGGAGGCGGGACCGGTGACCCACCTCGGCCGCGGATTCGGCACCGCCTCGCGCCGCGCGGGCATGGAACGCGGCCTGCTCGGCGGCCTCGTCGAGGTCATACGCCTCCACCGCGGCCACCAGCAGGGCAACCGGATCCGGCGCCGGCAGGTGCGCCGCCTCGCCGGTCAGCCGGTCCAGCCAGTGGTTGTCGAATTGCCCGCCGCGCACCTCAGGCCGGTCGAGCAGGGTGAGCAGAAACGACCGGTTGGTGGTGCCGCCTTCGACCACCACCGTGGTTTCGAACAATGCCCGACGCAGCCGGGCGATCGCCTCCGCGCGATCCTTCCCCCACGCGATGATCTTGGCGATCATCGAGTCGAAGTCGGGCGAGATCCGATCGCCTTCGCGCACGCCCGCGTCGACGCGGATCCCGCTGCCGGCCGGCAGGCGGAGCCGGGTCAGCCGGCCCGGCGCGGGCGTAAACGCGTTCTCCGGGTCTTCGGCATTCAGCCGGGCCTCGATCGCGTGCCCGAACACCCGCGGCGGCGAGCCGGTGAGCCGGCCGCCCTGCGCGACGTGCAGCTGCAGCTTCACCAGGTCCAGCCCGGTGGTCACCTCGGTGACCGGATGCTCCACCTGCAGCCGTGTGTTGACCTCCATGAACAGGAAGCTCCCGGTGTCCGGGTTGACCAGGAACTCCACTGTGCCCGCGTTGCGGTAGCCCGCCGCGGCGGACAGCCGGACCGCCGCATCGCGGATCCCCTGTTCGCCGTCGGCGTCCAGCACCGTCGACGCCGACTCCTCCAGCACCTTCTGGTGCCGGCGTTGCAGCGTGCAGTCACGCACGCCCACCGCCCACACGGTGCCGTATCCGTCGGCCATCACCTGGACCTCGACGTGGCGAGCGGCCGGCACCAGCTGCTCCAGAAAGACCGTGGGGTCGCCGAAGAAGAGCTGCGCCTCGGCGCGCGCAGACGGCAGCGCCGCGGCGAGCTCATCGTCGTCGCGGACCATCCGGATCCCGCGCCCACCCCCGCCCGCGGCCGCCTTGACCATCACCGGGTACCCGAGCCGCGCCGCGGCCGCGGTCGCCGCGGCGACGTCATCGACCGGCCCGCCGCTCCACGGCACCACCGGCACGTTGGCCTGCTCGGCGACCCGTTTGGCGGCCACCTTGTCGCCGAGCCGCCGGATCGTGGCGCTGTCCGGGCCGACGTACACGATGCCGGCCTCCTCGCATGCCTGCGCGAATGAGGCGCTCTCGGCCAGGAATCCCCACCCCACCCACGCCGCGTCCACCTCGGCGCCGCGCAGCACCGCCATGACCGCCGCCACGTCCAGGTATCTCGACTTACGGGTGCCGTCGACCGGGTCGACGAACGTCGCGGTCCCGAGCGGCACGGCCTCGTCGGCCTGCCGCACAAACCACGCGTCGGCGTCCGAGTCGGTGTAGAGCACGATGGTTCGGATCGGTGGCTGGTCGCCGGCCTGGTTGAGTTCCGCCACCGCGGTCAGCGCGCGGACCGCGGACTCACCGCGGTTGACGATCGCCAGTCGTCGGATCTGCTTGTCCATATCGGTACGTCTCCTCAGCCGCGCATCGCCGACTGCATCGGGGCGACGACATCCGGCGGCGGCGGGTTCGGCAGCGAGACCGTGCGGTACCCATCGAGCCGCAACACGAGCTTGCCCTTGTTGTCGCGGACGGTGCAGTCGAAGCCCCCGTGCCCGTCCGGCCGTGCGGTGGCGACCAGCCCGGCCCGCTCCGCCGGCGCCCCGTTGAGCCGCACCGCGTCGACATGCAGCGGCAGGGCCAGGACGCCCTCGGTGCCTGCCTCGAGCAGCCCGACGAGCTGCTCGCACAGTTCCACCAGTCGTGGCCCGATCAGCACCGGCTGATCCACCTGCGGCGGCAGATCGGCGGCGAACCGGGCGGCCGCACCGTCGCCGTGCTTCCACGCCGAACCGACCACCTGGTAGGCCGGGCCGTGGAAGTACAGCCGGTAGACCTGCTCCGGCGTCAGCGACGGGGTTTCGCTGCCGGAATCGGTATCGCCGGAGTCAAGCGCGGGTGGATCTGTGGTCAACCGCACCGAGCCGGTGAAGTGCACGGTGTGCTGCGGCTGGTCGGAGCCGGGCAGGATGCGCTCGGCCGACAGGCGGCACTCGGCGACCAGGTCGTCTCCGTCGGGGCGCAGCAGCGCGGTGATCGTCACTGTGCGCGGCTCGTCGCGGTAGAACTTGAGCGGCGCACGGAAATCCACGTCTTCGACGGCAGCGACGTGCAGCTCGGGCGCGAGCAGCCGGGCGGCCTCAGCGAATGCCTCCATGCCCATCACGGCGGGCAGCACCGGCGTGCCGTCGATCCGATGGTGATCCAGGAACGGCCGGGCGGTCGGGTCCAGCGTGGTGCGCACCACCAATCCGTCGTGGACACTGGCGCGGGCGACCTCGCCGACCATCGGGCCGTCCAGCGTCAGCGCAGCCGGGTCGATGCCGCCGGTGTCGTGGAACTCGGCGCCTATCGCGCCCAGCGCCCCGGCGACGACGACCTCGCTGTCGGGCACGCCGGTGTCCAGTTCGCGCCGGATCCAGCAGGTCGGCCTCCGCGGGCAGCATGTCCACCCCGGCCGCCGCCATGATCTTCGGGATCGATCCGCGGGTGGCCATGCCGATGCCGCCCCATGCGGTCCAGTCGATCGCCAGCGCGCGCACCCCGGGACGGGTGCGGCGCAGGCTGCTCGACACTTGCACTGCAGGTCGTTGGCGGCGCTGTAGTCGGTCTGTCCGGCGTTGCCGAAACGACCGGCCACCGAGCTGAACGCCACGACGGTGCCCAGTGGCATCGCGCCGACGCCGTGCAGCACGTTGAACAGCCCGTCACCCTTGACCCCGAGCACCAGGTCGAACTCGCGGGGCTTTTTGTCGGGCAGCGCGCGGCTGATCTCGACCCCGGCGGCGTGCAGCAGGACGTCGATGCGCCCGCTGGTGTCGCGCACCTGGGCCATCACCTTTTCCACCGCGCCCGCGTCGGTGAGGTCGACGCTGTGGTAGTGCGCCGACCCGCCCGCCGTCTCAACGGCGCGGACCGCGGCCAGCGCGGCCTGTAGGCGCTCGAAGTTCGCCAACTCCCGCTCGATCAGCACCGGTGTC
>CAWDJC010000002.1:0-191203 GCA_963802525.1 uncultured Actinomycetota bacterium
GCGAAGCTACAGCCGGCGAAGCCGGAATTTTGAGTCAAGTTTGGGTTCGGGGGACTGGGTCTGTTCATCCGGCGAATTGTGCTGTGGCGGTGAGGGTGTCGACTGCTTTGCGGTAGGCGGTGGCGGCGGCTCGGAGCCGGCCTGGTGTGGGGTCGGGGGCGCCGAGTTCGGCCAGCCCGGTGGGCAGGATGCGGTCGTGGACGGTGGTGAGGAACTTCGCGGTGTCCAGGCCGTGGTCGGTGACCTGGTAGCGGTGGGTGCCCGGGATGCGGGTGATCAGGTCGCGGGATTTGAGCCGGCGCAGGTCGTAGGTCGTTTGTCCGACCGTGACGGCGGCGGGGTCGAGTCCGCGCAGTTCGCTGGTGAGTGTGCGCAGGTCCTTGTTGGCGAACCCGTTGGGGTGGCAGCGGAACGTCAGTAGCGCCTGTAGTAGGGCGTGGCTGCGTCGTTCGGCGAAGCGGAGTCCGGGCACGCGGGTGCCGGTGGCGGTGGTGACCGCACCGGTGATGGCGGTCAGGGCGTTGGTGCCGGTGATCGGGTCGTGGCCGAGTCGTTGGAACGCGTAGCAGGCGCCGGTTGGCGGAGAAGCCGATCTCCCGCAGCGCGGGCAGATTGGTCAGCCGTTTCCCGATCGAGAAGTCGGGGTGTCGTTGACGGTCGTCTCGGTCCGGAGGGCCGGCCCTTCTTGTGGTACTGCTTGATCCGGCTGTGCTTGTAGTCGACGTGCAGGCTCGGGGTCACGCCCTCGGTGATGACTCGGGTCCGGAACGGACCCGGGTCGGGCGATGCTGCGCGGACGCTGCCGATCGAAGATCAGGCCGACCTGGTCCGGGCGGCCGATGTCGAGGTTGTCCCGGATGACCTGCTCGAAGAACATCCGCCCGGAGACGGGTTTGTCGAGCATCTGGGTCAGGGAGAACTCGGCCTGCAGGATCGACAGCTCGTAGCGGTAGCCGGCGGCCCGGTCGGCCGGGGTGAACGGGTGCGGGAGCCGAGGGCCAGCCACTTACGCAGCAGCGCGTCGATCTCTCGGCGATCAGACGTCGCAGATCCGCTGCAGCCCGCTCGACGTCTGCCGGGTCGTGATCGTGGCGAAACCGTTGTCCAGCGCGGTGAACCCGATCCCCGCCTGGCGGCCTGGCGTGTGGCGTAATGGTTGCCGTTGTATGCACAACTTGGCGTTGTACGGGAAGTAGGAGCAGAACTTCACGAAGAATGGGCCGAAATCGTCGTCGTAGGGCAATAGAAGTAGAAGATGGTTGACCAGCCCGGTGGTCTGCACTATCCACGGGTAGGAATCACCGTTGGCGTCGCGGCGTTTCTCGGTGCGGAACAGCTTCTGCTTTCTCCTGCGCCCGGCCGACGAACAGGACCCCTTGGCTACCGGTGAACCGCCGCAGGTGCTCGTGCATCACGTCGTCCTTGCGTTGGCCCTTGACGAAGTCGACCCATGGGATGCCGTTGTCGCGGGCGAATCGGTGCACCGCCAAGGAGAACGCGTCGGTGATCTTCGCCAGCGGCGCGGTCGAGGTGATCGGCAACCCCAAACGTCGATGCACGTAGCCGACCAACCCGGCCGGGTACTGCAGCTGCGGAACATAGACGTTGAGAAACATCCGGTCGATGCACTCGACCTGAAACCGCACGTGCTCGGTGAGGACATCGTCGACAGATCGCGCTACGGTCATCAATGGGCTCCGATCGGACGGGCGGCCAGTCCAGGCCAACCAACCGCGCTATGCGGTTCATACACCGGACCGGTCCACCGGTCACGGTCTCAACCCCGTCCGACCGGAGCCTCCTAACCCAGGGCGACCACGGCATGCCTCGTCGGGCTGGGCGAAGCCCCGTTAGACCTCAAAGAGGCGGCTTAATCGGGCCACCTCCGCAGCAGCCTCGCGCGTCAAGTGGATGTATCGCTGCTGCCCGCCTGCTCAGCCAGCACGCGATACACAGTTGCCCTGCTAACGCCGAGCGTGCCAGCGATGGTGGTGACTGGTTCGCCATTTGCGTGCATCCGCAGCGCCAGAACGGCTTTCGACTTGTCGAGCGCCTTGGGCCAGCCGATGTGCTGGCCAAGTGCCGGTAGGACCTGGGTGTCTCGGGGCCGGGTTTGTCTCGATGTGCAACGTGGCAGCGTGTCTTATGTGGCATTCTGCGGGGGTGTCCGCTCCTGCGGCTGCCCCTTCGGGGGTGGTGACGTTTCTGTTCACCGACGTGGAGGGTTCGACCCGTCGGTGGGAGACCGACGCGGACGCGATGCGGATCGCCCTCGCCGCCCACGACGACGTGTTGTGCAAGGCGATCGAGGCGCACGGGGGCTGGTTGTTCAAGCACACCGGGGACGGCGTGTGTGCGGCGTTCGCGTCGCCGATGTCCGCCGTGGATGCCGCGGTGGCCGCGCAGCGGGCGCTGGAGTTGCCGGTGCGGATGGGCATCGCGACCGGCGAGGCCGAGCTGCGGGGGGCGGACTACTTCGGTGCGGTGCTGAACCGTGCTGCACGGGTAATGGCTGTCGGGCACGGTGGTCAGATTCTCGTGGCCGAGTCGACGGCGGGTCTGCTGACCGGTGCAGGCGCTGCGGGAGATGCGGCGAGTGTGTCGGCCGGGCGGAATCGTCGCGGCGCGGGATGCGGACTACGCCGGCTTCATCTGGTTTCCGCGGCTGCCCGCGATGGACCTGTGGCTGAACCTCTACGAGAAGGCGGCCCGTGCCAACGGCGGCGAACCGGATGCCGGCCGGAGGCTGCTGTCGTGGGCCCTCGAGGCCGGCTTCGACGACGTCACGCCGATGGGCAGCGTCTGGTGCTACGCGACGGCCTCGACCCGGGAATGGTGGGGTGGAATGTGGGCCGACCGGATTCTTCACTCGGCCGTGGCCCGCGATCTCTTGGCACTGGAGCTGGCGACCACCGCACAGCTCGAGGAGATTTCCGCGGCATGGCGGGCGTGGGCGGCGGCTCGGGACGGTTGGCTGTCGATGCCACACGGCGAGATCCTTTGCCGAGCATGACCTTCACGCTGTCGGGTTCGGGGCCGCGGGGAAACCCCCGCAGAGGGATTCGAAGGCATCGGCGACCTTCAGCACGGTGGCGTCGTCAAATCGCTTGCCCACGATCATCATTCCAACGGGCAGGCCATCGAGCAGACCGGCGGGCACCGAGATCGCGGGATGGCCGGTGATGTCGATGGGTGCGGTGTTGGTTGCCTTACCGACCATGCGTTCGAGCAGCGCGAGTTCTTGCGGGCTGCCGGCCGGGAGGGTGTCGGCGGTGCCGGGCACGGTCGGCATCACCAGTACGTCGTATTGCGTGAGCGCTGCGTCGTAGGCGGCGCGCAGCTGCGGCACCAGGTTGCGCGCCTTCGCATAGCTTGCGCCGCCAAGCGCTTTCAAGCCATAGTGGCCGCATAGTGCCGTCGCCTTGATGATGCTGGAGAGTTCATCGGCCTTGACGACTCGCTGTCTTGCGAAGTGCGCGATGAGTTCTGGGTCGTAGAGGCCGTCGACGCCGAGCCCGTATCCGTTGCCATCCAGCATCTGATAGCTGGCACCGTCGGTAAAGAGGACGGCGAACACATGTAGAGCGTGGCGGTGCCACGGCACACTGATTTCGCCTATGGTGCAACCGATCTCGGTGAACCGCACCGCCGCCGACCGGATCAGGTCGTCCGCTTCGGGCAGCGAGCCGGGTTGCCCGAAGCCCTCGGTGACAACGCCTACCCGCAGACCGGCCACGTTGCCGGACAGGGCGGCCCGGAAGTCGACCGCGGCCATCTCGGAGGGCTGGCGCGGGTCTTGGCCGTCGGGTCCGGCGAGCACCGTGAGTAGCAGTGCGGCGTCGGCGACGGTCCGCGTCATGGGGCCGAGGTGATCCATCGTCCGCTCGATCGGGAACGCTCCCGTGTAGGGGACCAGCCCGTGCGTCGGCTTGTGCCCGACAATGCCGCACAGCGACGCCGGGATCCGGATCGATCCGCCTTGATCGCCGCCGAGCGCCAGCTCGACCTCACCGGCCGCGACCAGTGCGCCGCTGCCGCTGGATGACCCGCCGGTTTCGCGCGTGGTGTCCCACGGGTTGCGCACCGGGCCGGAGGCCGAGGTAAAGCTGGACCCCGATGCGCACAGATCCTCACAGACACTCTTGCCGGCGATCGTCGCCCCGGCGGCAAGCAGCCGCTCGACGACGGTCGCATCGCGGCTGGGGACAAAACCCTCCACCGCGCGTGATCCATTCATCATCGGAATGCCGGCCACGGCGATGTTGTCTTTGATCGCCACGGCCCGGCCGCTCAGCGGCCCTTCCGCGCCGGTGGCAATGTCGGTGGTGACGTACCAGGCGCCGAGGGGGTTGTCGCCGGGCTCCGGGAACCGGTAGGCCCGGTCGGGAGCCTGCGGGCGCGCGAGCTCGTCGTACAGCTCGTCGATCACGTCATAAGACCTGAGCGTGTGCCGCACAACCGCCAGGTAGTTACGTTGGGCGTCGGCGTCGAGGTGGAAGCCGAAGTGTTTGGCCGCGGCGTCGATGTCCGCTGCCGATGGCCTGGAAACCGTCATGTCGACCTCCGTCGTCGTTTCGGCCCTCGCGACCAGGAGCTTAGGGTGCGGCCGTCGATCACGGTTGCGACCCGTGCGAATGTTGCTGTTTGCCCAGGTCAGGGCCGCGGTATTGGCATTCTCTTTTTTTGCAAGTACGTTATTCACCGATGGATAACGCTGCTCAGACACCGTCGGGCATCCCACTGCAGCCCATATACGGGCCCGCGGACAGGACCGCGGAACCTCCGCCGCCGGGGGAGTTCCCCTTCACCCGGGGCAACTTCGCGTCCGGCTACCGGGGCAAGTTGTGGACCTTCCGGCAATACTCCGGCTTCGGTACCGCCGAGGAATCCAACCGCCGCTACCGGTACCTGCTGGAACAGGGCGGGACGGGGCTGTCGGTGGCGCTGGACCTGCCCACCCAGTGCGGGTACGACTCCGACGATCCCGACTTCGGCGAGGAGGTCGGCCGGGTCGGCGTCGCGGTGGACACCCTGGCCGACGCCGAGATCCTGTTCGACGGCATCCCGCTGGACAAGATCAGCACCAGCATGACGATCAACGGAACGGCCGCGATCCTGCTGGCCTTCTACGTCGCGGCCGCCGAGCGAAAAGGGATACCGCGGGCCAAGCTCACCGGGACCATCCAGAACGACATCCTCAAGGAGTACGCCTCGCGCGGGACCTGGATCTGGCCGCCCGAGCCGTCACTGCGGCTGATCGCCGACACCATCGAGTTCTGCGCGGCCGAGGTCCCGAGGTTCAACGCGATCTCGGTGGCCGGCGCACACTTCCGCGATGCGGGAGCCAACGCGGTGCAAGAAATGGCGTTCACCCTGGCCGACGGTGTCACCTATTGCGACACCGTGGTCGAGCGCGGCCGGATGACGATCGACCAGTTCGCACCGCAGATCTCGTTCTTCTTCTACACCCACGGCGATTTCTTCGAAGAGATCGCCAAATACCGCGCCGGGCGCCGGCGCTGGGCGACGATCGTGCGGGAACGCTACGGGGCGACGACGGACAAGGCGTCGATGTTCCGCTTCGGCTGCGTGTGTGGCGGCGCGTCGCTGTACGCCCCGCAGGCGCAGAACAATCTGGTGCGGGTGGCCTACGAGGCGATGGCGGCGGTGTTGGGCGGCGTCCAGTCGATGTTCACCGCGGCCTGGGACGAACCGTTCGCGCTGCCCACCGAGGAGTCCACCACGCTGGCGCTGCGCACGCAGCAGATCCTGGCCTACGAAACCGGTGTCGCCAGCGTCGCCGACCCGCTCGGGGGCTCCTACTTCGTCGAGGCGCTCACCGACGCCACCGAAGCCCGCATCGTCGAGATCATGGATGACCTCGAGCGGCACGGCGGCATGGTCAGCGCGATCGAGGACGGGTATTTACAGGGTCTGATCGCCGACGAGGCCTTCCGGGTGCATCAGGACGTCGAAGCGGGCACGCGCCCCGTTGTGGGGGTCAACAGATTCGTGTCCGAGGAGCCCGAGCCCGATGTCGTCACCTACGAGCTCGACGCCGAGGGCCGCGATCTGCAGCTCAAGCGGCTCTCCAAGGTCAAGGCCGAACGGGATTCGGCCGCAGTGCAATCCACGCTCGCCGAGCTGTCGCGCGCAGCCGAGGGAACCGACAACCTGATGCACAAGCTGATCGACTGCGCCAACGCCTACTGCACGGTCGGTGAAATGGTTACCGCGCTCAAACGGGTATGGGGCGAATTCCAGCAACCGGTGGTGTTTTAGATGGCCGTGCGCGTTCTGGTTGCCAAGCCCGGCCTTGACGGACACGACCGCGGAGCCAAGATCGTCGCCCGCACCCTGCGCGACGCCGGCTTCGAGGTGATCTACACCGGCATCCGGCAGCGCATCGAAGACATCGCGTCGATCGCCGTCCAGGAAGACGTGGCGGTCGTCGGCCTGAGCATCCTTTCCGGAGCTCACCTGACGCTCACCGCGCGGACCATCGAGGCGTTGCGCGCCGCCGACGCCGCCGACATCGCCGTCGTCGTCGGTGGAACGATCCCGCACGCCGACGTGCCCAAGCTGCTGTCCGCCGGCGCCGCGGCGGTGTTTCCCACCGGGACACCGCTCGACACACTCGTGCGCGACATTCGTGCGCTCACCGGCACCCCGGACCCTGAGCCAAAGGAAACACAGTGCGCATCGGACTGATGATCGGCGCCGAGCGCGGCGACATGGCCCGCAAGGTGGCCAAGTTGGCCTCCGATATCGAATGGGCCGAATCTGCGGGACTGGACACCGCGTGGATGCCGCAGGTGCCTGACGACTTCGACTGCCTGACCATGGTGTCGCTGATGGCCGCGCACAGCTCGCGCATCGAGCTGGGTACTGCGGTGGTGCCGCTGCAAGCCCAACATCCGATTGCCCTTGCCCGCCAAGCGCTCTCGACGCATGCGGTGGCTGGTGGACGGCTGGCGCTGGGCGTCGGACCGTCGCACCACTGGATCATTCGGGACATGCTCGGCCTGCCGTATGAGAAGCCGGCCGCCTACACCCGCGACTACCTGCAGGTGCTCAACGCCGCCACTGCCGGGCCGGGACCGGTTGACGTCGAGAACGATTCGTTCACGGTGCACAATCCGACGGCGATCGGGGCCGATACCCCGATGCCGGTGCTGGTCGCCGCGCTGGGGCCGGTGATGCTGCAGCTTGCCGGTGAACTGGCCGACGGCACCGTGTTGTGGATGGCCGACGAGCGTGCGATCGGTGATCACATCGCTCCGAAGATCACCAAGGCCGCCGCAGATGCCGGGCGCCCCGCGCCGCGGATCGTCGCGGGCATCCCGGTATGTTTATGTGCGCCTTCTCAAGTCGACGAGGCCAAGGAGCGGGCCAACCGCATCCTGGGCGAGGCCGAGGTGTCGCCCAACTACCAGCGCCTGCTCGAACGCGGCGACGCCCGCGATGTCGGCGATCTGTGTGCGGCCGGTGACGAGGGGGCGATCCTGGCGCGGATGCGCCGATTCGCCGACGCCGGCGTGACCGACCTGTCGGTGCGCCTCCTGCCGATCGGCGACAACCGCGACGAGCTCGTGGCCTCCAAGCGCCGGACCCGCGAGATGATCGCCTCGCTCGCAACGGAGTTGCGGTGACGGTCGCCGCGCCGCTGGCGGGAGTACGGATCCTCGAGGTCGGCACGATGCTGGCCGGGCCGTACGCCACCATGCTGCTGGCCGACCTCGGTGCCGAGGTCACCAAGATCGAGCCGCCGGGCGGCGAGATCTCGCGTGGGGTCAGCGACAGCTATTTCGCCAGCCTCAACCGCAACAAGTCCAGCGTCTGCCTCGACCTGAATTCCGATGCGGGACAACAACGGTTAGGCGAACTCGTCGCCGAATCGCACGCGCTGCTGGTCAACCTGAAGCCATCGGCCATCCGCAGGCTGGGGCTCACCTACGAGGCGCTGCGACGCTTCAACGAGCGCATCGTCTGCGTCGCGATCACCGGCTTCGGGCTGCACGGCGGCGACGACCCGGCCTTCGACTACGTGGTGCAAGCGGGTGTCGGCATCGCCGCACTGACCGGCGATCCGGACGGCCCGCCGACGCTGCCCGGCTATTCGTCGGCGGACAACTCCACCGGAATGTCCGCGGCGCTGGGCCTTCTCGCCAAGATCATCTCCGGCACCGGCGGACAAGTGGATGTGTCGCTGCGCGACGTCATGCTCTCGCAGCTGAACTATCACGCCGCCGCCTACCTCAACGACGGCGTCGAACCGCAGCGCCGTCCTTTCGGGGCACACTCGTATTACGTTCCGGCGCAACTATTCCCGACAGCCGAGGGCTATCTGGCGCTGTTCATCACCCATGACGGCTTCTGGAAATCCTTTGCCACCGAAGCCGGCATCGGTGGTTTCGAAACCATGGCCGAGCGGGTGGCCCGGCGCGACGAGGTGCTTGGTGTCGTCACGTCGATGCTTGCGACCGATACCGCCGCCGGCTGGGAGCGACGACTGCGCCCGCTGGGAGTGCCGGCGGCGGCCGTTCGGACGCTGCCGGAGGCGCTCAAGGCGACGCCGGAAGTGGTTGTGACGGCGGGTGATTTCCGCCTCGTGGGAAGTCCGATCCATGTTTCCGGCTTTGAGCCCGATTACCTGCCGCCGCCCCAGCTGGATGACCCACACTAACTTGGCCGCCGAACGTCGAGTTGTTGCGCCAAAATCGCCCGAGTTCGCCCAACAAGTCGACGTTCGGCGTCAAGAAGCGAGGTGGGCTTCGGCGAGTTTGCGGAACGCCGCCACGAGACGGCTGCGGTCCCCCGAGCGAGTCGCCAACACGACATGGCTGGGCTCGACGCCTTCCAAAGGGACCGTGGTGATATCGGGGCGCACGCTGTTG
Organism: uncultured Actinomycetota bacterium; assembly: GCA_963802525.1. Lineage (GTDB taxonomy): Bacteria > Actinomycetota > Actinomycetes > Mycobacteriales > Mycobacteriaceae > Mycobacterium. The sequence continues at coordinate 8,898 of CAWDJC010000002.1, forward strand.
CCGTGAAAGCCGGCGGTGATGGCCACCGCCTGCCCGGAGGCGATGAGTTCGAACTTGTCCTCGAGCGCTTCGATGAAAGGACCGTCGGGTGCCCGGCGTCCATCGGGACGAGGGTCGATGCGCCAGAACGCACTCCAGGCCGGATCGGAGTGCCGCACCCGCGGCATCGGCTCCTCGGCGATGTCCTCGAGGGTGACCGACGCCCTGCCCGCCAGCCGATGGTCGATGGGCACCGCCAGCACCCGAGGCTCGTCATAGAGGACCGTCACGTGCAGCTGGTCGGTGGGGAACGGCAGCCGGGTCACGACCGCGTCGACTCGGTGGTCGAGTAGCGCGTTGCGGGCTTGATCCCAATCCAGGTGCAGGACCTGCACATCGGCGTCGGGGTGCTCGCGGCGCAACTCGCGCACCGCCGGGGTGACGATCAGGCCCGAGGTGTAGCCGATGATGATGCGGCTGGGCTGCGCGGCGGCCCGGGCCTGCGCCGCGGCCTGTGTCGCGGCGCGCAGCAGGGCCTTGGCCCGGGGCAGGAATACCTCGCCGGCATCCGTGAGCCCCGTGCCCTGCGGCGTGCGATCCAACAGCCGGACACCCAACTGCTGCTCCAGCCGGCGAATCTGCCGGCTCAACGACGGCTGCGCGACGCGCAGCGCGTTAGCCGCGCGGCCGAAGTGCCGGTGCTCGGCGACCGCGACGAAATACCCGACCAGTCGCAGGTCGAGGTCGACCACCGGCAATGCCGAGTCCGTCATGCGCCCAGTGTAGCCGCGTTAAACGCCTGGCTGTGCTCAGTTAGCTGTATTTAGCTGCAGTGATGCCTGAATCGCATCGCGCAATATGGAATAGGACTTGGACACGCTCCCGGGGCCGCCGTTGACTAGATGGCGTCGACTAGGAGGGATCATCCATGCACGTCTTTGTCACCGGCGCGACCGGACACATCGGTTCCGCCGTCGTCACCGAACTCCTCGAAGCGGGGCACCGGGTCACCGGCCTGGCCCGGTCCGACGAGGGCGCGGCCGGGCTGGCCGCGGCCGGCGCCACGGCGCAGCGGGGCGACCTGGACGACCTCGACGGCCTGCGGGATGCCGCCGCGGCGGCCGACGGCGTCATCCACCTCGCCTTCAGGCACGACTTCGATGACTTCGTGGGGGCCGCGCAGACCGATCTGCGCGCCGTCGAGGCCATGGGCGAGACGCTCGTCGGTTCCGACCGGCCCTTCGTCATCACCTCGGGCACGCTCCTGCTTGCACTGATCGGGCAGGGCGGCGTCGGGACCGAGCAGGACACGCTGCCCAGCGGCCCGCGAATCGACTCGGAGAACGCGGCGATAGCGCTGGCCGAGCGCGGAGTGCGGTCGTCGGTCGTTCGGCTTGCGCCGTTGGTGCACAGCAACCTGGATCACCACGGCTTCGCCCATCACCTCATCACCACCGCCCGCGACACCGGCGTGTCGGCCTACATCGGCGACGGCTCCAACCGCTGGCCCGCTATCCACACGCTCGATGCCGCCCACATGTACCGGCTGGCCCTCGAGAAGGCTCCGGCGGGGACGCGGTTGCACGGGGTGGCCGACGAGGGGGTGCCGTTCCGCGACATCGCCGGCGTGATCGGTCGCCATTTGAATGTGCCGGCAGCCAGCATTTCCGCCGAGGAAGCCGGCCACTTCGGTTTTCTTGCCCTCTTCGCATCGCTAGACAATCCGACGTCGAACGCCCTGACCCAGAAAGTGCTTGATTGGCAACCCGAACGGCCCGGACTGATCGAGGACCTCGACGAAGGCCACTACTTCGGCGAGTAACCCAGCCCCGCACGGGATTTCGTCGAGCATGATCGCCTAGCCGCCGTGCTCAGTGGTCGTCTCGAGCAGGCGCGGGATGGGCACGGGATCCAACTGCAGGGCATCTGACATGTGTAGCTGGCCGGCGTTGGCGATCATGTTGTCCAGGATGGCCTGCAGGTCGTCGCCCTCGATCTCGTAGATGGCGACATACGGGCCGTCGCCGTCAACCGGACGGAGGCGTCGCGCCGAGACGAACCCGTCGAGAGCCACCAATTCGCGGAGATGGACTTCGTCGTACCAGGTGTTGTACTCCTGCTCGCGATCGGGCGAACTGGGTTGACTCTCCACGAGGATGATGCCCTTGGCCATCTTCGATATCGTAAGCCGCCTCTCTTGCGATTACTCGTAGCGCACCGTGATCGACGCCGTGTCGGGTACGCCCTGGCACGTCAGAATGTAGCCCTCGGCCACCTCATCATCTTCGAGAGCGTCGTTGACTCGCATGGTCGCGTGGCCCTCGACGAGCCTGGCCATGCACGTGCCGCAGTTGCCGGCCTCACAATTGAACGGCGGATCCAGCCCGGCCCGCCGCGCGCTCTCCAACAGGGTCTCGCCGGGGACCAGCGGCACCGACACCTTCTTCCGGTCGAGGTGGATCGTCACCGTCCCGACCTCGGCGCCTTCCTTGGTTGCGGGGTTGGATGCGGGATCTGTCACCCGTGGAGTCTCCTCGATGATCGCGGCGACCGTCGCCATGACCGCCCTCCCGTACTTGCATTCTTCAGTATAGAGAATACTATTCTCACAGAACGATAGGGTCTTCTCAAGGCGTTCGGACTGCTGGAAGGAACGGGACGTGACCGAGCCGGCAGCGCTCGTGTTCGAGGAACGGCGATTCGGCCGGCCTCAGCTCGACGCGTTGGCCGACGGGCTGGCCGCGACCCTGACGAAAAGAGGCGTCGCCCCAGGTCAGCGGGTGGCCGTTATGGCATCCAACCGGCCAGAATTTATCGCCGTCTTGCTGGCGATCTGGCGACTGGATGCCACGGCGGTCCTCATCAGCCCCGCCTGGAAGCGCGACGAGGTCGACCACGCGCTCGCGATCACCGACCCGGCGCACGCGGTCGGGGACCATCCGGTCCTGGCCGGCCTGATGCCGATGCTGCACCTGGACGAACCGATCGCCTTCGGAGAGCCGACGGCCGGCCCCCTGCCACCCCGGGCCGACGCGGTGCTGGTGTTCAGTTCCGGCACCACCGGCCTGCCGAAGGCCGTCCGGCACACCCACGCCGCGTTGGATGAGGCCGTCGGGCACTGGCGTCGTGCGCTGCAGCTGACACGGCGCGACCGGATACAAGTCGCGACGCCGCCGTCACACATCCTTGGGCTGCTCAACATCCTCACGGCGCTGCGGACCGGCGCCCGGACGCGGCTGCATCCGCGATTCGATATCGACCGTATGCTGCACTACATCGAAAACGACCGCATCACAGTCGAAATGGCGGTCGCGTCGATCGCGTTGGCCATCGCCTCGCACCCCAGACTCGAGTCTTTCGACCTGTCATCCCTGCGCTTCATCATGTGGGGAGCGACGCCGGTGAGTCCCAGTGTCGCCGAGACCGTCACCCGGCGCACCGGCGTCGGGTGGGTCCCCGCCTACGGCACCACGGAATTGCCTGTCATCGCTTGTAATCCGCTGCACGGGGCGCGGCTCGACTCGGTCGGGCGTGCGGTGCCCGGGGTGGAGCTGCGAGTGGTCTCGCTGGAGACCGGCGATCTCGTCGGCCCCGGAGAGGTCGGTGAGATTCAGGCCCGGTCGATGTCGCTCATGGCCGGCTACCTGCCGGCCGAGGCGACCGCCGAGGCGATGTGCGACGGCTGGTACCGGACGGGGGATGTCGGCTGGCTGGACGCCGACGGTTGGCTGCGGATCACCGACCGCCTCAAAGAGATGATCAAGGTTCGCGGCTTCCAGGTCGCGCCAGCCGAGATCGAGACGGTGCTGCACGGTCATCCGGCCGTCAAAGACTGCGCGGTGTTTGGGGTTCCCGACGGGGCCAACGGCGAGGCGATCGTCGCGGCCGTCGCGGCGCGCGCCCCCTTGGACATGGAGAGGGTAGCCGCCGATCTGACGGCGCGGGTGGACGAGAAGCTAGCGTCCTACAAACACGTGAGCCGCGTCGTGTTCGTGGACGATATACCGCGCCTGCCCTCGGGCAAGGTGCTGCGCCGAGTGCTGAAGGAGACCCATGGATGTACGTCTGACATCTGAACAGCAGCAGCTCCGTGACGCCGCCGCCAAGCTGGCCGACGATCTCGGGCCAGGGGCGGTGCAGGACCTCGACGACCCGAGTCGAATTGCGCGTCTGGACAAGCAGATTGAACTGACGGGCTGGAGGTCGCTGCGCTCCGACGGGGCTTCCGGCGTCGAAGTGGCCATCGTCGCGGAGGAATTCGGGCGCCGGCTGGTCGACGCACCGTTCCTTGGACCGGTGTTGGCCGACGACCTGGCGCGGCACATCGGCGCCGACGGCGCGGGAGCAACCGTATCCGTCGACGATCGAGTGATCGACGCTCGGGGCGCCCAGCGCGCCCTGTCGCTCTCCGGAAACACAATCCTGGCGACGGATGTGGAAGCCCGTCGCGGCTGCGCCGACCTGACCCGTGCCGAGGCGGCGACGGTGGGATCCCCGGCGACCCTCGGCGAAGTGACCTCCGACGTTGCCGCACGGTGGCTGGCTCTCGCGCTGGTCACCACGTCGGCGGACCTGGTCGGCATCGCCCGGGGCGCGCACGCCGTCGCGTGCGACTACGCGAAAATCCGCGAACAGTACGGCAAGACGATCGGGTCCTATCAGGCCGTCGCACATTTGTTGGCCGAAAGCCTTGCGCTGATTGAAGGTTCGGTGAGTGTGCTGCGCCATGCCGCATGGGCGGTCGACGAACTGTCGCCGGCCGAGGCCATTCGGGCCGCCCAGGTCGCGAAAGCCTACTGCGCGCGCGCCACCCGCACCGTCTGCGAGACCGCCGTGCAGGTGCATGGCGGCATCGGCAATACCTGGGACTGCCTGGTCCATGTCTACCTGCGCCGCGCGCTGACATCGACCGAACTGTGGCCCGTGACGCTGAAGGAGATCGACTTTGGACTTTCGTGACTCGCCTGACGAGGCCGCCTTCCGAGAACGGCTGCGGTCGTGGCTTTCGGTGCACGCCAAGCAATATTCCGGCTCCGGAGACGAATACTGGGAGCACATGGCCGACTGGCATCGGGCCCTGTACGACAATGGCTTTTTCGGCCTGTCGTGGCCCCGGGACTACGGCGGCCAAGAATTGCCGCCCGTATACGACGTCATCGTGGACGAAGAGCTGGTTCGCGCCGGCGCCCCGCCTCGCCCCAGCGTGGGCTACCTGGTCTACGGCATCGGCAGGCACGGCAGCGACGAACTGCGGAAACGCTTCCTGCCCGGCATCATCAACGGCACCGAGCGGTGGTGCCAGGGATTCAGTGAGCCCGGCGCCGGGTCGGATCTGGCATCGCTGACCACCACCGCCACTCGTGAGGGCGACACTTATGTCGTTCACGGACACAAGATTTGGACAAGCTACTCCGACGTCGCCGACTGGTGTCTTCTGCTGGCCCGCACGGACCCCGAGGCCAAACGCCACCGTGGCCTGTCGGCGTTCGTGCTCGACATGAAACAGCCTGGTGTGCAACAGCGCCCGTTGCGCATGATGAACGGGGTCACCAACGAATTCGGCCAGGTGTTCTTCGACGGCGCGACGGTGCCGGCGGACCGGATGGTCGGTGCCCCCGGCGAAGGCTGGGCCGTTGCCATGACCGTCGTGGGCCACGAGCGCGAACCGTCCACGCTGGGCTACGCGGCCAGGTACGGCAAGCTCGTCCGAAATCTGTTCGCCCGCAACGACGGTCCGGTGCCCGAAGAGCTCGCGTGGGCGGCGGTCGAGTCGGAAATGCTGACGCACCACGTGCGGCGGCGGCTGTCCGAGCAGCTGGACGGGGTCTCGCACGGCCCGGAAGGATCGCTCGACAAGCTGCTGATGACCTGGGTCGAACAATCCGTGGGACACGCCGCGCTGGCGGTCACCGGGACCCGCGATCCGGACCTGCTCAGCGCCTATCTGTACAGCCGCGCACAGAGCGTGATGGGCGGGACATCACAGATACAGAAGAACATCATCGCTTCGCGAATCTTGGGATTGGGAGTCTGACGTGTACGACATGCCAAACGAAATCGACGTCCGTGCCGACGGGGCGCTTCGGATCATCACCCTGAACCGCCCGGACGACCTCAACGCGGTCAACGACAATCTCCACGTCGGACTCGCGCGGCTTTGGCAGCGATTGACCGACGACCCTACGGCCCGCGCGGCGGTGCTGACCGGCAGTGGCAAGGCATTTTCGGCCGGCGGAGACTTCTCGTATCTTGCCGAACTGTCCCAAGACGCCGATCTGCGCGCCAAGACCATCCGAGACGGACGCGAGATCGTGCTCGGCATGGCGCGGTGCCGAATTCCCGTGGTGGCGGCCGTCAATGGGCCGGCCGTCGGGCTCGGCTGCAGCCTGGTCGCGCTGAGCGACATCGTCTACATCGCCGAGCACGCCTTTCTCGCCGACCCGCATGTGCAGGTGGGGTTGGTGGCCGCCGACGGCGGACCGCTGACCTGGCCGCTGCACATCAGCCTGCTGCTGGCCAAGGAATACGCGCTGACCGGCACCCGCATCAGTTCGCAGCGCGCCGTCGAACTCGGACTGGCCAACCACGTGGCAGCTGACCCCGTCGCCGAGGCGATTGCTTGCGCCAAAAAGATTTTGGAGCTGCCCCAGCAAGCGGTCGAGAGCACCAAGCGTGTCCTCAACATCCATTTGGAGCGCGCGGTCCTCGCCAGCCTGGACTATGCGCTTTCGGCCGAGCACCAGTCGTTCACGACCGAGGACTTCCGGACGATCGTCGCCAAGCTGAATGCGGGCAAGAACTGACGGCTCAAGCCGCGAAGACGGTGGTCCAATCGTTGCGGATACTGGCGACGATCCAACCTTGCTGTGCGGCGAGGTCGAGTGCTTTCTCTGCACCTGCGGTGTAAGCGAATTCGCGTTCGGCGTCATCGTGTAGCAACAGCATCGACAAGGATGGTCTGTCCTGCCCGGTGGTGTATTGGAGCATCTCGATGTCGCCGTTGGAGTTGCCTGCGGCGAAGACTGGGGGGCGTCCGGTTCGTCCCCAGATCCGCACCGGTTTGACGGGGCCGTCGTCGAGGAATTCCGGCCGTGCGGTGGTGTAGAGGTTGCCATCTCGAAACTCCATCCCAACTGAGCTGCCGACGACTCGTTCGGGAGGGATGCCGTACATGAGCTGGGTGACCGGCCGCATGAAGTCGCGTCCTCCGTCCGGAGACGATGAAGCAAGTAAACTCGTGGTCTTCCAGGTAGCGCAATAAGTCGACCATCGGCGCATAGCCGCACGCGGTGTACGGGCGGTGCAGTGTCGGATGCTGGGCGGTGGCGAAGAATGCATTGACGCGCGCAGCGTGATCCTCGGTGGTAATCGCGCTGTTAGCCGAAAGAATGCCCGCACCAAGTACTTTGATGTCCGAGTCGTCGCCTTGGTAGTGCTTGGTGACGGCGTGGCCGAACCAGGCCAGATCCCCAGACGCCGCCGCGGAGTAGGGCTGCCGCGCTTTCAGCAACGGGTCGGCGTCGGCGAGCGCCGCCAACCGGCGGACCAAGAAGTCCAGCTGAACATAGGCCGGTTTCTCACACCACAGGGTGCCGTCGTTGTCGAACGCCGCGACACGCGCTTGCGGGGCAACGTAATCAGGGCCATCGTCTAGGGTGACGCGACCCACGAAATCGACGATCGCCGCCTTCGTGGGCCCGTCACGCCACGAGTCGAGCATCTAATCGCCGGCCAGGAACTCTTCGAGCTTCTTGACCGCCTGATCGATGCTGAAGCTGGCCGGCGGGTGCCGCGGCGGGAACTCTTTGAACGTGTCGAGGAACTTCGTGGCCATCGCCGTCGCGTAGAACACGAAGAAGTCTCGGCGAATCATCCAGTCCCAGTAAGTGTTCGACGTGATGTCGGCATATTCATAAGGGTCGGTGCGCAGGTTGAACAACTTGGGTACCCGCAGTGGTGTGAACGGTTCGGCCCACACTTGCAGCGTGCCGGGGCAGCGCTGCTCCTGGAACACGATCTTCCAGTTCTCGAAGCGCATGGCGAGCAGGTCGCCGTCGTCGGAGAAGTAGAAGAAGCCACGTCGCGGGCTGTGCTCGACCTCGCCCAGCAGGTAGGGGAGGAGGTTGAACCCGTCGATGTGGACTTTGTACTCGACGTCCCCGACCTGATAGCCCTTTCTCAGCTTGTCCATGACCTCGGGGTCCCCGGCGGCGGCAAGCAGCGTAGGCAGCCAGTCGTGGTGCTGGATGATGTCGTTGGAGATACTGCCTGCCTTGATCTTTCCGGACCAGCGGATCATCTCCGGCACCCGGAAGGCGCCCTCCCAGTTGGTGTTCTTCTCGCTGCGGAAGGGCGTGGTGCCTGCGTCGGGCCAGGTGTTGCGGTGCGGACCGTTGTCGGTGGAGTAGAGGACGATGGTGTCCTCGGCGATTCCGAGTTCGTCGAGCACGTCGAGCACCTGCCCGACGTTGCGGTCGTGGTCGATCATCGTGTCGTGGTACGGCGACTGCCACAGCCCCGCCTGGCCCAGGCTCTGCGGCTTGGTGTGGGTGAAGACATGCATGTGGGTGAAGTTGCACCACGCGAAGAACGGGTTGCCCGCCGCGTGCTGTCGTCTGATGTAGTCGATGGTGGCGTCGGCGATCTCGTCGTCGATGGTCTCCATCCGCTTTCTGTTGAGTGGCCCGGTGTCCTCGATGGTTTGCTTGCCGGCAGGACCGTACTTCGGGTCGTCTGGTTCGCTCGAAACCTCATCGGTGGCTTCGCACTTCAAGACTCCCCGCGGGTGTGCAAATTCGTACAGCAACGGGAACTGGTCTTTGTGCGGATAGTCGAATTGTTCGGGTTCCTCTTCGGCGTTGAGATGGTACAGATTGCCGAAGAACTCGTCGAACCCGTGCACCGTCGGTAGGTATTTGTTGAGGTCCCCGAAGTGGTTCTTGCCGAACTGTCCGGTGGCATAGCCCAGCGGTTTGAGCAGCTCGGCGATCGTCGGATCCTCCGCGGCCCACCCGATGTCGGCGCCGGGCACACCGACTTTGCTCATGCCGGTGCGGTACACACTTTGGCCGCTGATGAAAGCCGCCCGTCCCGCGGTGCAGCTTTGCTCGCCGTAGGAATCGGTGAACCGCATCCCCTCGTGTGCGATCCGGTCGATATTCGGCGTGCGATAACCCATCAGGCCGTCGCTGTAACAACTCAGATTGGTGATCCCGATGTCGTCACCCCAGATCACCAGAATGTTTGGCTTCCCGTTCGGCATGGTTTATCCCTCGTCTCATGCAGATGACTACCCGAATCCACTACACCGACGACGTTAGCCATACGCACAACGGGGTGGGACGGCTTCTACAAGGTTCCTAAGTGAAATCTAAGTAGTTCGAACGCCATCGTGTAGCCGCAAAAAGTCACGCATCACGTGATCGAACCGGTTTGGCTCCTCGATGAAAGGCATGTGAGCGCTCGACTCGAACAATTCAAAACGTGAGCCCGCAATGCGCTGGTGCATTTCCCACATGTGTTCCGGTACGCACTCGTCGAACCTGCCCGCGAGGATCAGGGTAGGCAATGCGATCTCGGACAACCGGTCGAACACATCCCAGCTCCGGATGGTCCCGACGATGTGAAAGTCGCTCGGGCCGAACATGGTCTCGAAGATCTCGGTTCCCATGTTCCTGAATGCGTCCTCGAGTTCGCCGGGCCAAGGACGAACGCGGCAGAGATACGTCTCGTTCCAGGTGCGGATGGCGGCCTGGTATTCGGCCGAGTAAGTCGTGCCGGCCGCTTCATGACGGTCAATGGCGGATTGAGCTGCCGGATCAAGCTCGGACTTCAAGCGCGCCACCATCTTCGAGAATTCGGGTATGGACGCGATGCTGTTCGAGACGATCAGGCTCGCGGCCCCGGATGTCACATCGAGCGCGTACTGCTGCGCCAGCATTCCACCCCACGAGTTACCAAAGATGTGGAAGTGCTCGAGGCCCAGCGCCTTTACCACCGAGTCCATCTCGGCAACCGAGCGCTCCATCGTCCAGAGTTCGGCGTTGGACGGACATTCGGAATTTCCGCAACCGAGTTGATCCCAGAAGATGACCTCTCGCTCGTCGGCCAACCGTTCCAGCGAGCTCAAGTAGTTGTGCGGTAAACCCGGTCCGCCATGAATCACGAGCAGCGGAAGACCCGACCCGCTACCGACGCGCCGGTACCAAACATTTCCGCCCGGGACCGCGATTGTCCCCTCCATTGCCGACTATGCCTCCTGGGTTGGCGAGCAGACGCGGAATCGCCCGATCCGATGCCGGTATATGCGATTCTGCGTCTGCTCGCGAGTTGATGCTGCCCGCGCCCCCCTTCTTGCAACTCATACTCTCAGAATGCGAGAATAAGGTTCTCGTAGATGTGCGGTTGGCTCTCGGGCCCCGCGCATGCTTGTTGAAGTGCTCGCCGAACTGGAGAAGACCCGTGCCTGAAGCTGTCATCGTGTCCGCCCAACGCACCCCCATTGGCACCGCCCGCAAGGGCACGCTGCGCGACACCAGCGCGTTTGACCTCGCGCACCATGTGGTCACCGAGGCGGTGAAGGATTTAGACCCGGCGCAGGTCGATGACGTGATCCTGGGCGAGGGCCTGTACGGCGGCGGTGTGATCGCCCGCCACGCGGCCATCACGGCGGGCCTGCCCCAGGTGCCGGGTCTGGCCAACAATCGGCACTGCGCGGCCGGTCAGGCGGCGGTGCAGAGCGCGGCGGCAAGTGTGCGCGCCGGGATGGATCAGCTCGTCATCGCCGGTGGGGTGAACTCGGCGTCCACGTCGCCGCGATCGCGAATCCAGGTGGACGGCGAATGGGTCGACTGGTTCCCGCCGACACACCCGGACCGCCCCGACGCGCCGAACCTCGACATGTCGATCACCGTGGGCTGGAACGCCGCGGTCAAGGCGGGCGTGAGTCGCGAGGAGATGGACGCGTGGGCGCTGCGCTCACATCGCAATGCGATCGCCGCGATCGATGAGGGCCGCTTCAAAGAGGAGATCGTTCCGATCGAGACGCCGCACGGGCTGTTCTCGGTCGACGAGCATCCTCGCCGCGATACCACCATGGAGAAGCTGGCAGCCCTCAAGCCGCTGCATCCGGAAATCGAGGGCTTCTCCATTACCGCCGGCAACGCCTGCGGCGCCAACGACGGTGCGGCCGTGCTGACCATCGCGAGCGACACGCTCGGGCTGCCGGCGCTGGCCACCGTACGGTCGTGGGCGTCCGTCGGCGTCGACCCCGCGATCACCGGTTTGGCGCCGGTCGAGGCAATACCGAAAGCGCTTGCCCGCGCTGGGCTTTCGATCTCGGACGTGGACCTGTTCGAAATCAACGAGGCCTTCGCGGCGATGTGTGTGGCCACCATCAAGCTGCTCGAGCTGGATCCCGACAAGGTCAACGTCAGCGGCAGCGGCTGTTCGCTGGGCCATCCGGTGGCGGCAACCGGAGCCAGGATGCTGGTCACCCTGGTGCACGAATTGCGCCGCCGCGGCGGCGGAGTCGGCGTTGCGGCCATGTGCGCAGGCGGCGGAATGGGTTCCGCGACGGTCATCGAGGTCGCTGCGCCATAATGCGCAAATGACGATCGCCGACCTGATTGCGGGAGCGCGCAACGGGTCTCCGCGCGCGGCGGGTCGGCTGCTCAGCCTGGTCGAAGGCGAACGGCGCGACGAGGTGCTGGCGAGTATCGGGCCCGCAACTGCGCTCACGGTCCTCGTTATCGGCATTACCGGACCACCGGGCGCGGGTAAGTCGACGACCGTCGGGGCCCTGGTCGGCGCCTACCGGGAGCGCGGGTCCCGGGTGGCCGTGCTGGCCGTGGACCCGTCGTCGCCGTTCACCGGCGGTGCGCTGCTGGGCGACCGGATACGGATGACCGCGCATATCAACGACTCCGACGTCCTGATTCGTTCGGTGGCCACCCGCGGTCACATCGGGGGACTGGCCGCCGCGGTTCCGGCGGCGATCCGCCTGCTGGGCGCGATTGGTTACGACGTGGTCCTGCTGGAGACCGTCGGAGTGGGGCAGTCGGAGATCGAGATCGCCGCCGTCGCCGACCCGACCATCGTCATCCTCAACCCGGGGGCGGGCGACGCGGTGCAGGCCGCCAAGGCCGGTGTGTTGGAAGTCGCCGACATTGTGGCGGTCAACAAGGCCGACCGCGAGGGCGCCGAACAGACCGTGCGGGATCTGCGCGCCGAAACCAACGCCCCGATCGTCAGTCTCATCGCCGCCCGGGGCGAGGGCGTTGCGGATCTGGTGGCCGCCATCGACGATCACCACCGCACCGACAACCGGGAGCGCCGGCTGGCGCGCGCCAGGGCGCAGATCCTGTCCCTGGCGCAAACCCTGCTGCGGACCCGGCCGGATCTCGACCGTCTCGCCGAGGCAGTGGTCGACGGGCACGACGATCCCTACACGGCGGCCGAAAAGCTGCTGGCGCCCGGGTCCGACTAACGCGAGTAGCAATAGTCGGCCGAGGTAGCGGGTCGGCTTCGGTCTTGATTTGCTTCACATCAGTGTGTTGCATGGAAACATGACACGATCTGCCGACGAGCTGGTGACCGAATTCTGCAAACGGTGGGCATCCCCCGATCCGGACGAGCTGGCGGGCTGCTTCACCGAAGACGCCGTCTACCACAACATCCCAATGGAGCCGGTGCAAGGCCGTGATGCGATAAGAGAATTCATCGCAGGATTCCTCGCCGCATTCGACGGAATCGACTTCAATGTGCACCGGCAAACCAGCGACGGCACATTGGTCATGAACGAACGCACGGACGTGATGCGCCGCAAGGGCGGCGGGACAATCCCTTTGCCGGTAATGGGCGTCTTCGAGGTGCGAAACGACCGGATCGCCGCGTGGCGCGACTACTTCGATATGGCAGCCATCACCAGCGCGTTGAGCTAGCCCGTCCGAGCCCTAGTGACATTGTCCAACGCCGCCTACTGCAGGTCGACCGACTTCCCAGTGGCGGCCGCGTGACCGGCGCGGTAGCCGAAGACCATTGCCGGGCCGATGGTTCCGCCGGCACCGCCGTAGGCCCGTCCGGTCGCGCCGCCCATTGCGTTGCCCGCGGCGAACAGACCCGGTATCGGCTCCCCGCTGACATGCAGGACGCGGCCGTCGTGGTCGGTGCGTGGTCCGCCCTTGGTGCCCATCGCGCCGATGCGCACCGGCACCGCGTAGTAGGGGGCGGTGTCGATCGGGCCGAGGGTCTTGCCGGCGAGCGTGGTGGCGCGGTCGTCGCCCCAGTAGCCGTCGTATGCGCTCGAACCGCGCCCGAAGTCAGGATCGGCGCCGGCGGCCACATGACGGTTCCAGTCCTGGATGGTGCGGGTGAGCCCGTCGACGTCGATGCCGGTCTTGGCGGCCAATTCGGAAAGGTCCGCCGACTCGCAGAACCAGTCCGGAGCGGGCTGCCCGGGTGTGATGCCCAGAAATCCGTAGCGCTGCAAGTGAACTGAATCGAACACCATCCAAGCGCGATCGTTGACATACCCGCCGCGCGGATCGAGGTACTGGAAGGCGCCGGCCATCGAGTTGTAATCGCATGCCTCGTTGACGAACCGCCGCCCTGCGGAGTTGACGATGATGCTCCTCGGCCGCGTTCGTTCCAGACGGACGCTTCGGCTGCGTGGTTTGCCTTCGATGGTGTCGCCGGGAATCTGGACGATCGGCACCCACCACGCTTCGCCCATGTTGGCCAGATCCGCGCCGTGTGCCATCGCCATGCGCAGCCCGTCGCCGGTGTTGTTGGGCGGGGACACCGCACCGTGCATCGGGCCGCGCAAAAAAGCCTGCACCAGAACGGGATCCCATTCGAAGCCGCCGGTGCCCAGGATGACTCCGCGGCGGGCGCGCACGTTGATGCTGCGGTCCGGCAGCGCGACGCGTACTCCGGTGATTTCGCCGGCCTCGGCTATGAGTTCTTCGGCCCGCGCGTTCACCTGTGGTGCCACACCGGCATCCAACAGACCCTTGAGCAGGCCCGCGATCAGGGCGGTGCCGGCAACGCAAAGATGGCTGGTTTGTTCGTCTATTGCCGCATGCAGGCGGGCCCTGGTCTCGGCGTCGAAACCGACGTTGGACCAATCGGCGGGAAACGACGTGATGCGCGTGCCCCACTCGCCCAACTCGCTGAGGTCAAAGGGGACCGGACTCTGTGACCGGCCCCCGGTCGGCCGTCCGCCCGGCAACTCCGGCTGGTAGTCGGGGAAGCCGGTAGCGATCTCGAAGCGCACGCCGCTGTGGGCCTCCACAAAGTCGAGCATCGCCGGGCCGGTCCGCACGAACGTCTCGACCAGGGCGTCGTCCATCGAACCGAGGGACTGCGCGCGCAGGTATCGCAAGGCGTCCTCGACCGTCAATTCCCCTTCGGGAGAACGGTTGTGGGCGGGGATCCAGGCGATGCCGCCCGATACCGCGGTGGTCCCGCCGATGGTGGGTCCCTTCTCGAACACTTCCACCGAGGCGCCGGCGACCGCCGCGGTCAGTGCGGCTGTGAGCGCGGCGGCGCCGCTGCCGAGCACGACGACATCGACTTCATGGTCCCAACACATGGACTGCTATCCCTTCAGCTCAGTAGCTCGGACAACTGCTTTGCGGCTGTGACGACCGCGTCCTTGCCGCGCATCACGACGTCTTCTCGGTGGGAGATGAGGTTGATGCATGTTGGCGGGGACGGAGCCTGGCGGCGGACCGCCACGGCCAGGCCGTAGGTGTTCGGTTCGATCTCCCCGTGCGTCATCACCCAGCCGCGCTCGCGAGCGCGCGCGACGAGTTCTCGTTCTCCGGGCCGCGGCGGCATGCTCGCGAGCAAGGCGATCCCGGCGGCGCCGCGGTCAAGCGGATATCGGCTGCCCTCGTGAAAGGAGAGTTGGTAGGCGACGTGACTGGGCACGATCACGGCGATCGCCACCTGTTGGTCACCCTCGGCGATGAGCAACGACACGGTGGTGCCGAGATCGTCGGCCAGCGCCCGCAGCGTCGGCAGACTGAGTTGGCGCACGTTTCGGTCGAATGACGCGCCAAGCACGGCGAGGCCGGCTGCCGGGCGATAGCGCCCGTCTTCGCCCTTGGCCACCAACCGGAATTGGGCCAGCGTCGAAAGCAATCGATAGGCGATGGTGCGATGCACCCCGAGTTGATCGGCGAGCTGTTGCACGGTCAGCCCGCTCGGGGAATCGGCCACCATCTGCAGCGCCGTGAGTCCCCTGGCCAGCGTCTGCGAACCCGTCCCAGAACCCGTCACGGCCTTGACAGACCTCGATGCGAGAGCGAAGCTCTATATATAACGCACATCAGTGTGCGATATTAGCACATCATCCAAGCCCAAAACGAGAAGCATAATTTCCACCGTCTGGAGGCCAGAGAGGAACCGTGGCGGAGTTCGAGAGCATATGGAGCGATCTCCAGGGTGTCGCGTTTGAGCAGGGCTACCTCGAGGCGGGGGGAGTGCGGACCCGGTATCTGCGCGCGGGCGATCCCGGCAATCCGGTGCTGATGCTGTTGCACGGATCCGGTGGCCACGCCGAGGCCTATGTCCGCAACCTGGCCGCGCATGCGGAGCACTTCTGGACCTGGTCGATCGACATGCTCGGCCACGGCTACACCGACAAGCCCGACCATCCGCTGGAAGTTCGCCATTATGTCGAGCACCTGATGGCCGTGCTGCGCACCATCGGTGTCGATCGCGCCGGCCTGAGCGGCGAATCGCTCGGGGGCTGGGTGGCCGCGCGCGCCGCCGTCGACCATCCTGACGTGGTCGATCGGCTTGTGCTCAATACCGCCGGCGGCTCCCAGGCCGATCCGGTGGTGATGCAAGCGCATCATCACGCTGTCCATGGCGGCCGCCGAGAACCCGAGCTGGGAGACGGTTCAAGCGCGGATCAAATGGTTGATGGCCGACAAGTCCAAGGATTACGACGACCTGGTGGCCAGCCGCCAACGGGTATACCGCCAACCCGGTTTCGTCGCGGCCATGCGCGACATTATGGCGTTGCAGGATCCCGAGATTCGGGCGCGCAACATTCTCGGCCCAGACGACTACGGCGCCATCATCGCCCCGACGCTTGTGCTGTGGACGAGTGACGACCCGACCGCCGACGTGACCGAGGGCCGCCGAATCGCGTCGATGATCCCCAATGCGCGCTTCGAGGTGATGCCTGGCTGCGGTCACTGGCCGCAGTACGAGGACGCCAAGACCTTCAATCGCCTGCATCTCGATTTCCTGCTGGGGCGGTGATGGACGCCCCGCGGCAAGCTACAGATTTCGACGTCGTCGTCGTCGGAGCCGGCCCGGTCGGCTTGACCCTGGCGAATATCCTTGGCCTGCAAGGTGTCCGCACGCTGGTCGTCGACGAACGCGACTCCCTTATCGATTACCCGCGCGGGGTCGGGCTGGACGACGAGGCGTTGCGCACATTCCAGTCGATCGGGCTCGTCGACCGAATACTGCCGCACACCGTGCCCAACCAGATTTTGCGATTCGTCGACGCCAAGCGTCGCGTGCTTGCCGAGATGGCCCCTCCCGATGCGCGTTTCGGCTGGCCGAAGCGCAATGGCTTTGTCCAGCCGCTCGTCGACGCCGAATTGCTGCGCGGACTGGACAGATTCGCGAACGTCGAGGTGTGGTGGAACCGACCCATGACCTCGTGCGCGCAGGCCGACGATGTGGTGACCGTCGAATGTGGCCGCAGCGTCGATCACGACGGCGACACCGTGTGCGTGCGGGCGCGCTATGTCGTCGGATGCGACGGCGGGCGCAGCATGACCCGCCGGATGATGGGAGTGTCCTTCGACGGGACGACGTCATCGACGCGGTGGCTGGTGGTCGACATCGCCAACGATCCGCTCGGCCACCCGAACAGCGAGGTCGGTGCCGACCCGGAACGCCCGTACGCTTCGATCTCGATCGCGCACGGAATTCGCCGATTCGAGTTCATGATTCACGCCGACGAGACCGACGAGCAGGCCGAGGATCCGGCGTTTCTGACGCGGATGCTGACCCGGATGGTGCCGCATCCCGACCGGGTCGACGTGATCCGGCGGCGGGTCTACACCCATCACTCGCGGATCGCCGGCGCGTTCCGTAGCGGCCGGCTCTTGCTCGCGGGAGATGCGGCGCACCTGATGCCGGTGTGGCAGGGTCAGGGGTACAACAGCGGCATCCGGGATGCGGCCAACCTGGGGTGGAAACTCGCGGCGGTGGTGACCGGTCGCGCCGACGACCGGTTGTTGGACACCTACGACAGCGAACGGCGCAAGCACGCCCGGGCGATGATCGACCTTTCCACCATGGTGGGCCGCGTGATCTCACCGACCGACCGCCGGATCGCCACCGCGCGGGATCTCCTCGTGCGGTCGGCGTCAATTGTGCCTTCGCTCAAGCGGTATGTGCTGGAGATGCGATTCAAGCCGATGCCGCGCTACGAGCAGGGCGCCGTCGTGCACTCGTCACCCCGCCGCGCCGAATCCCCGGTGGGCACGCTGTTCATCCAGCCTCGGGTCGATACCCGTGACCGAGCAAGATGTGCTGTTGGACGACGTGCTGGGCGATTGGTTCGCCGTGTTGTGCTGGAACAACAACCCGCGCAAAATTCTCGGCGACGAGGCGTTCACGAAATGGAAAGCCGTTGGGCGCGCGCTTCGTCGCCCTGCGGCCCTTGACTCAGCTGCACTGGACCGGCCACGACGATCCCGATGTCGTGGTCGTCGGCGATCGCGGCGGCGGCCGTCAAATCGTGGTTCGACGCCCACCAGGAATCGGTGCTGTTCTTGCGTCCCGATCGGTGCATCGCGGGCGCCTGTATCGCTCAGCTCGCGCCGGAGCTGAGCGCCTCGCTGCTCGACACCCTCACACTGACGCCGGGAGGGGGTGATCCTCAAAGTGACACTGGCTCTGTGCTGTATGTCGCACAGCCCGCTCCTGAATCTTCCGGGGCCGTCGCAGGACCTGCTTGACGACATCGAAGGCGCCATCGCGCAGGCGCGCGACTTCGTCGAAGACTACGACCCGGAACTCGTGGTCATCTTCTCACCGGACCATTACAACGGGTTCTTCTACAAGGTGATGCCGCCGTTCTGTATCGGCGTGCGCGCCAACGGGGTTGGCGATTACGGCACCCACGCCGGCCCGCTCAACGTTCCCGAGGACCTGGCGGCCGATTGCGCGAAGGCCATGCTCGGCGCCGGCGTCGACGTCGCGGTATCGGCCAGCATGGACGTCGACCACGGCACCGTGCAGCCGCTGGAGAAGCTGTTCGGGGACGCGACCGCGCGCCCGGTGATACCGATCTTCATCAACGCGATCGCTGTGCCGCTGGGGCCGTTGCATCGCTGCCGGGCACTGGGTACCGCCGTCGGCACCTACCTGGCCGGCCTGGACAAGCGGGTCCTGGTGATCGGTTCCGGTGGGCTTTCCCACAGTCCGCCGGTGCCGACATTGGCGACCGCATCGGCGGCGGTGCTGGAGCGGATCGTCGAAGGCCGGCCGATGACATCCGAGCAGCGGCAAGCCCGGCAGGCGGCCGTGATCGACGCGGCCAAGAACTTCGCCGGCGGCCAGAGCGAATTGCAGCCACTCAACCCGGCCTGGGACCACCGATTCCTCGAGATCGTCGACGAGGGACGGCTGGCCGAGGTCGATCAGTGGTCGAACTCGTTCGTCACTTACGAGGGCGGCGGCTCGGCACACGAAATCAGAACGTGGATCTCGGCTTTCGCGGCGCTGGAAACCGCGGGGGCATACCAGACCACCGTGCGCTATTACAAACCGGCCGCCGAACTGATCGCCGGCTTCGCCATCCGGACGGCGGTGCCGCAATGACCGCTGCGATGGACGGCTTCGATCACGTTGTCGACGTGCTCATCGTCGGGTCTGGCGGCGGTGGCATGGCGGCCGCCTTGACCGCCCAGGCGTCCGGACTAAACGCGTTAGTGGTGGAAAAGTCGCCCTGTTTCGGCGGTTCCACGGCCCTTTCGGGTGGCGGCATCTGGGTGCCCGGGGCACCCGCGCAACGCAGGGAGGGCTACACCCCATCACCCGAAGGTGTCGTTGAATACCTGCTGAAGATCACCGACGGCCTGGTGAGCGAGGCGCGGATACGGCAGTACGTCGAGTCCGCCCCGCAGATGCTCGAGTTCCTCGAAAACCTCTCGGGGTGGTTTGAGTTCGTCTGGAAGCCCGGCTATGCCGACTACTATCCGGAGTTGCCCGGTGGCTCCGAACTCGGCAGCACCATCAACGTGCCGCCCATCGACTTGCGAAAGTTGGGCGTCGACGAGCAGAAGCTGCTCAAGCCGCTGGCCCTTGCCCCCAAGGGAATCTGGCTGGGTCCCAAGGAGTTGCGGACCTTCTACCGGATCAGGCAGTCGTGGGCCGGCAAGGGCGTGCTGCTGAAACTGATCTCGCGGATGGTCAGGGCCAGGGTGCTCGGCGAGCGAATGGCGGCGATCGGACAGTCGCTGGCGGCCCGGCTGCGACTGGCAATGAGGGAACGCGGCATCCCGCTGTGGCTGGACACGCCGATGGCGGAGTTGCTCACCGACGATGACGGAACCGTGACCGGGGCGTTGGTGGAAAGAGACGGCAGGAGCCAGCGGATCGGTGCGCGCCTCGGGGTCATCCTTGCGTCCGGGGGCTTCGACCACGACCTCGCGTGGCGCAAAGAGCTGTTGCCCGAGGTGGACCAGGACTGGAGCTTCGGCAATCCCGCCGCGATGGGCGACGGTATCCGTGCGGGCCAAAGGGTCGGCGCCGCAACGGACTTGCTCGATGAGGCCTGGTGGTTCCCGGCAATCCAGTGGCCCGACGGCCGCATGCAATTCATGCTTAACGAACGGATGATGCCGGCGCAATTCATCGTCAACGGCGACGGAAAGCGCTTCATCAACGAGGCGGCCCCCTACATGGACTTCGGTCACGCCATGATCGACGGCCAAAAATCCGGGGTCACCCATATCCCATGCTGGCTCATCACCGATCACAGGTCTTGGAATCGCTACGTCGTCGCCGGCCACCTGCCGATACCGAAAATCCCCGGAGCGCCGGTCCCCACCGGACGTAAGGTCCCGCAGGCCTGGCTGGAGTCGGGCGTGGTCAAGGCGGCGATGAATTGGGATGAAATGGCGGCCAAGATCGGCGTTCCGGCACACCAGCTCTCAGAAACCGCCGGCCGCTTCAACGAACTCGCAAGCAAGGGCCACGACGACGATTTCAACCGCGGCGATAGCGTGTACGACAACTACTACGGCGATCCGACCCTGCCCAACCCCAACCTGTTTCCGCTGGGCGACCCGCCGTACTACGCGTTCCGCATCGTCCTCGGCGATCTCGGAACCTCGGGTGGCCTGCGTACCGACGAATGCGCGCGAGTACTGCGGCCCGATGACACCGTGGTGCGCGGACTGTACGCGGTGGGCAACGCCGCCGCGCCGGTCATGGGGCGCAGCTACGCCGGCGCCGGGGCGACCATCGGCCCGGCGATGACCTTCGGCTTTGTCGCAGCGAAACACGTTGCGGCCCAAACCGCCAAGCAGACCCTGTAGTTCTCATAGGAGGTAGCAAATGAAAATCTCACTTTTCTACGAATTCGCCCTGCCGCGTCCATGGGTGCCGGACGACGAACGGATCATGATGCAAGACTGCCTGGACGAGGTGGAGGCCGCCGACAAGGCGGGCTTCTCCACCGTCTGGCTCACCGAGCATCACTTCCTCGAGGAGTACTGCCATTCGACAGCGCCGGAGATATTCTTGGCCGCCGCCAGCCAGCGGACCAAGAACATTCGGCTGGGATTCGGCATCATGCACCTCCCGCCCGCGGTCAATCATCCCGCCAGGGTGGCCGAACGTATCGCCACCCTCGACCTGCTCTCCAACGGGCGCGTCGAGTTCGGCACCGGGGAATCCTCCTCCGTCGGTGAACTCGGCGGATTCAACATCGATCCCGCCGACAAGCGTGCGCAGTGGGAAGAGGCCCTGGAGGTCGCGATCCGCTGCATGATCGAGGAGCCGTTCGCGGGCTTCAAAGGCGAGCACATCCAGATGCCGGCCCGCAACGTCGTTCCCAAGCCGTTGCAAAAGCCACATCCACCCGTCTGGGTCGCCTGCACGCGGCCCGCCAGCGTGCAGATGGCCGCCCAGAAATGCATCGGCGCACTGAGTTTCGCCTACACCGGTCCCGGACCGCTGACCGAGCGAGTCAACGGCTACTACAAGGAATTCGAAGAGAACGGTGTCCCGGTCACCCCGCAGATCAACCCGAACATCCTGGCCATCGGTGGTGACCTGTCGATGATGGTCGCGAAAACCGACGAGCAGGCGCTCGAACGCCTCGGGCAGGGCGGCGGATTCTTCTCGTTCGGGATCATGCACTACTACATGACGGGTATTCACACCCCCGGGCGGACCGGAGTGTGGAAGCGGTATCTCGAAGAGGTCGAAAAGGACCCGACGCTGGCCTACGGCCCCGGTCGCGGCGCGATCGGATCTCCGGCGACGGTGCGCGAATTCCTACGCGGCTACGAGGACAGCGGCGTCGACGAGATCATCCTGCTGCTCAACCCGCGCAGCCACGAGGGCACCATGGAATCCATCGAGCTGATGGGCAAGGAGGTGCTGCCCGAGTTCATCGAGCGCGACCAAAAGGCGATGGCCGACAAGGCGGCGCGGCTGGCGCCCGTCATCGAAAAGGTTGAGGCGCGTCGGCCGGAAGCGACCGCACCGCAATTCGACGAGAATTACTCCTTCGGCGGCCTGCCCACCGGCCGGGGCGGTAAGTTCACCGCCAGCGAGATTCCCGAAGCCATGGCGGAGATCAACGAGGGCCGCGTGCAGGCGGCGCAGCGCCTCAAGGAGCAGCAGGCGAAGGAGCAGGAGCAGCGCAAGTGACACCGGAAGCGGACTGAGCCTTGGGAGAGATCGACGATCTGTGGCGCTACGACGGCCGCCGTGCGGTGGTAACCGGATGTGCGTCGGGCATCGGCGAACGCGTGGTGCGGCAGCTCGCCGAGCTCGGGGGCGACGTAATCGGACTGGATCAGCGCCGGCCGGCCTTCAAACTCAACGAGTTTCACGAGCTCGACCTCGCCGATCCGGTTTCGATCGATCAGGCGGTGGCGTGTGTCGACGGGCCGGTCGATGCGCTGTTCAATGTTGCCGGTGTCTCCTCGGGTATCGGCAATCCGCCGCTGGTTGTCACCATCAACTTCCTGGGCCTGCGGCACGTCACCGAGGCGCTGATCCCGAAGATGGTCGCCGGGTCCTCGATCGTCAGCGTCTCGTCGCTCGCGGCGGCGGCATACCACGACCACCTGCGGGCGGTGGCGCCGCTGCTGAATACCGCGACGATGCGGGAAGGTATCGACTGGTGTCACGCCCACCCCGATGCCCTGGCCGGCGGGGGGTACCAATTGTCCAAAGAGGCGGTCATCCTATACACCATGCAAACCGCCGCCCCCCTTGGCGCGCGGGGCATCCGGATCAATTGCACCGGCCCAGGGGTCACCGAAACCCCGATCCTCGATCAGCTGCGGACCGCGTACGGGCAGGGCTTCCTCGAAGCCATACCCAAGCCGTTGGGCCGCGTTGCCGGGCCCGCCGAACAGGCCTCGGTCTTACTCTTTCTGAATAGCCGCGCGGCCAGCTACATCACGGGCCAGGTGTTGTGGGTCGACGGGGGAAACGTGGGCGCGGCGATCGCCCGCGAGCTCGAGGAAGGAACACCGTGGCCGACATAACCGACTTTCGGCGGGTCGCTCGAGACGTCTCCAACTGGGGACGGTGGGGACCCGACGACGAGCTCGGCACGCTGAACTTCATCACCGCGGACAAGGTTGCGCAAGCCGCGAGCCTTGTTCGGCACGGCAAGGTCTTTCCGCTCGGCGTGGACTTCGGTGCATCAGGACCGCAGGGAGCCTTCGAGTTTCGGCACAACCCCGTGCATGTCATGACGGTGGACGGCGGCGACGTGAACACGCTGACCAGATACGGGCCCGAATGGCGGCGGAACCCTTTGGCACACCAGCTGAGTGGGTATATGACTGCCGACAATCCGTTCCGCTTCAACGACGACATGATCATCATGCCGTTGCAGGCGGCCAGCCAGTGGGACGCGCTGTCGCACGTCTACTACGACGGCCACCTCTACAATGGCTTCCCGGCGGATTCGGTGACCAGCCTGGGGGCCTACCACTGCGGGATTGACAAGGTTGACGTCAAAGGCATCACGTCACGCGGTGTGCTCCTGGACCTCGTTCGCCATCGCGGCGCGGAGGTCTTCCTCGAAGCCGGAAACCCGATCACGCCGGAAGAACTGGATGACGTGGTTCGCGCGCAGGGGGTGACGATCGGGCGCGGCGATATCGTGTTGATCCGGACCGGTTGGTGGGCAAGGTTTCTCATGACCGGAAACAAGACGGAAGGCTACTCCGGGCTGGACTGGCTATGCGCGCCGTGGCTGCACGATCACGAGGTCGCGGCGGTCGCAGCCGACAACCTGCAGGTCGAAGACCTGGTATCCGGCGTCCAGGGGATAACCTTCCCCTTGCATCTGCTTTGCCTGCGTGACATGGGACTGATGTTCGGCGAGTACTGGGACCTCACCGCGCTGGCGGACGACTGTGCCGCCGACGGCGTATACGAGTTTCAGCTCGTCGCGCCACCCCTGAGAGTCGTCGGCGCCGTGGGGTCCCCGGTGAATCCGATCGCGATCAAGTAGAAGGCGGGCGATGGAGATTCATCGCAAGACCATGCTGGTCGACGGTTTGGTCACCAGCTATCTGGAGGCGGGCGAAGGCGACCCGGTGATGCTGCTGCATGGCGGCGAGTTCGGAGGCAGCGCCGAACTCGGCTGGGAGCGCAACATCGCCACCCTCGCCGCGCACTACCGAGTGCTGGCCCCGGACCAGCTGGGATTCGGGCGGTCGGCGAAGGTCATCGACTTCGTCGACGGCCGTGGGATGCGGATCCGGCATGTCGCACGTTTCTGTGAGGTGCTCGGCATCGGCTCGGCGCACTTCGTCGGCAACTCGATGGGCGCCATCAACCTGCTCACCGACGCCAAATCGGACACGCCGTTGCTGCCGATCCGCAGCCTCGTGGCCATCTGCGGCGGCGGAGAGATCCAGCAGAACCGGCATTTTGACGCGCTGCAGCAGTATGACGCGTCCCTGCCGGCGATGCGGCGCATCGTCGAGGCGCTCTTCTACGACCCCGGCTACCCGGCAGACGAGGACTACGTGCGGCGCCGCTATGAGTCCAGCGTCGCGCCCGGCGCTTGGGAGGCCGTGGCGGCGGCCCGATTTCGTCGCCCAGACGCGAAACCGTCTTCGACCCCGTCGAGCACGCGCCCGTACGAGCGCATCACCGTGCCGACGCTTGTCGTCGAAGGGGGAGACGACAAGCTTCTTCCGTCCGGTTGGGCCGCTCAGATCGCGAAGCAGATCGAGCGCGGCCGCTCGGCGGTGGTTGGCAAGGCCGGTCACTGCCCGCAGATCGAGCGGCCCACAGCGGTCAACGAGTTGCTGCTCGACTTTCTCGCGACAGTCTGAAAGTCAGAAAACGTAGTCCAGCCGGGTCTGCATGCCGGCCTCCTGGTGATAGGTGTTGTGGCAGTGCAACTGCCACAAGCCCGGATTGTCGGCGATGAGCACGGCGACCATTTTTTGCTTGGGCAACACGATGACGGTGTCCTTGCGTGCGCCGGGACTGCCGTCGGCCTTGATCAGTTGGAAAGTGTGGCCGTGCAGGTGAATCGGGTGATACATCATTGTCGGGTTGTCGAACGTGATGGTGGGGCGCTGGCCCTGTCGGATATGCAGTGGATCCGTCTTGCTGTAGGGCTCGCCGTTGATCATCCAGTTGTATTGCGTCATGTTGCCACCCAGAAGCACCTCGAGGTTGAGGTTGGGCTCCGGCCGACCCAGGTTGACGGGCGTTGTGGCGGTGAACATTTCGATGGTGCCCACCCGTTTGGTGAGTTCGGCCGGTTGAAACCCCGGGTCGGGTGGGCTGCCGGCCCCGGTGGACAGCAACGCGCGTGCCAGGGCGCCTTTCCCCTCCGCGCGGGCGACCAGCGGGAAGACGCCATCGGCGGCCGTCACGACGACATCGTAGCGTTCCGCCATGCCGATGAGCAGGGCGTCCACCTGGGTGGGAACCACGGGGAAACCATCGGTGTGGGTGACAGTCATCGAGTGGCCGGCCAGGGCGACGCGAAATGCGGTGTCGGAGCCGGTGTTTATGAAACGGATCCTGATGCGCTGGCCCGGCTTCGCGCTGAAGGTGGTGGGCGCCGCCGGAATGCGACCGTTGATCAGATAGTACGGGTAGTCGATGTCTCCGGCGTCGCCGCCAAGCAGGTCGCTGCTACCGCCGCTGTTACCCGACATACCGGACGTCCCGGACGTCGCCGTCGTCGAGCTCGTTGACCTTGTGGGGCTCGTCGAAGTCGTCGAGGTGGTCGGGCTCGTGGTGCGTGTCGGGCTCGGCGCGGTCGTCATCGGCATGTTCGACCTACTGGGCCTGTTCGGGCTGGTTAGTTCGCTGTAGAGTTGCTGCGGGCTTTTCCCGACGCCATCTGTCCAATCATCAAGAACGACAATCCATTCGGCGTCGTAATTGCCCTCGCTCGGATCGTCGACAACGACCGGCAGGTACAGGCCCTTGTCAGCGTCGAGGCCCGTGTGCGGATGACCCCAATACGTGCCCGAATTCGGGACGGAGAACCGGTAAGTGAAGTCCTGGCCGGCCGGGATGTTCGGCGTGGCGGGCGCAGCGCCGTCCATGTCGTTGCGCAGCGCGATGCCGTGCCAATGCACCGATGTCGGACTATCCAGGCGGTTCGAGACCTTGACGACGAGCTCGTCACCGATCTTGGCGCGGATCAGCGGTCCCGGGATGGTGTTACCGAAGGCCAACGTACGGACGACCGGTCCACCCAGATCGATCTGCACCGGCTGGGGCGTGAGGCTGGCGGTCACCGTGCGCCCACTGTGCGGCCGGGCGGCCTCGGCGGCGGCGATGGCCGCGGCCATTTGGGCCGCGCCCGATACCTGGGAATTGGATTGGCTGCAGGCCGCCAGCGTCAATCCGCCGGCGATGCCGGCGGCCATAAAGCCGCGCCGGGTGAGCCGCGCCCTGTCAAAGGGAACCCCGCCTGTGGGTCGAGCAGGCATTGACCACTCCTCGTCTCCGGTCGGTTCGCCCCGGCGTCTTATACCGTGCTCGGGTGTTAGCCGGAGCGCAAGTGCCGGCACGGTCAGGTAACAACCGGGTATGCGTTGAGCGACCTGAAGGTGAGGACGGGGTGTTCCTGGATCTACCGCTCTCAGACGGGTTGGTAAATCCGGTCAGCCGATGTCGAGGCGACGCCGAGTTCGGTTGCGACCGCGTCTACCGCGCGCTGGGCGATGTTGAGATCGACTCTGCCGTCGGAGGTGAAGTAAGGGCCGATGTAGTGCTCGTGGAGGCGGTGTACCTCATCGCGCGTCAGCCGGCCGAGAAACGACGCCATGTAATCGACGGCCAGATCGGGTCGTTCGGCAATCGTTTGCAGGGCGCGTTGGTTGGCCCGCACCACCGCTTGCACCGCCGGGCTGTCGATTTGCAGGCGGGACGCGTCCACGGCCACCCCGACGGTGGGAATCTGGAAATGATCGCCCACCCACGCCAGCACGTGGAAGCCCTCCTCCTCGGCGACCTGCTCGGGTCCAAGGGTGCTGCCCACATAGGCCGCGTCGATCGACTTATCCCGCAGCTTTCGCAGATCCATCTGATAGTCACCCGGGGACCGCGCCACACACTCCAGGTCGCGATCGGGGTCAAGGCCGTGCTGGCGCAACACGATCCGTGCGAAGCATCCGGGGGCCGTGTGCGCGGCGTGCACCGCGAGCCGGCGTCCGCGAAGGTCCGCCATAGATGACACACCGGCGCCGCCGAGAAACCAGAACAACGGACGGTGGGTATTGACGCTCAGCACCGTCCATTCAATGCCGTCGGTCAGCCGAGATAACACGGCCCGGCCGAGGCCGATCGTCGCGCAGGAGCGCAAACGCTCTGTGTCCCAGCTAATTCCGTCGCGCACGGCGACGTGGACACCTTCATCTTCGAAGTAGCCCTCCTGATCGGCGACATAGGCGATCAGTTCCTCGTGAATACCCCGCCCGACGTAGGCCAGGTCGATCGTGTGCATGGTGACAGACTCTGCTTTCGACGTTGGTCCAGGTTCAGTCCATCGCGAGGCCGCCGTTGACCGGCAGGTAGTGGCCTGTGGTGAAACCGGACTCCTCACTTGCCAAGAACGCTATCGTGTGGGCCACCTCGTCCGGAGTGACGAGCCGTCCCATCGGCGCCGCCTCACCGAGCTGACGCATCCGCTCCGACGAAAGTTGCTCGGTCACGGCGGTTCCGCTCACTGTGGCCGGTGCGACGAGGTTGGCGGTGATCCCGTGCGGCGCCAGCTCGAGCGCCAGATATCGGACGAACTGATCCAGGGCCGCCTTCGCCGTGCCCAGCGCGATCATCCCTTCACGTGGGCGGCGAGACAGCCCGGTACTGAGAAAAATCAGCCGGCCATACCCGCGGGAAACCATCCCCGGCACAACGGCCTTCGCCAGCGAGTACGCGGCGTGCAGTTCGTTTTCCAGCTTGCCCCCGAGCTGTTCCCACGTGAGGTCGGCGAACGAGGTGACGGTGAACGGTATCAACGCATTGTGGACCAGCACGTCGACCCCGCCCCAGCGCCGCGCGACCTCGTCGGCCATGGCGGAGACGTCACCGGGCACGGTGACATCGGCCTGAATCGCGACAGCTTCGCCGCCGGCCGCGGTGATGCCGGCGACCACCTCCTCCGCCTGTGGGCCGCTGGCGCGATGGTTGACCACCACCCGAAACCCGCGCTCGGCGAGAACCTGTGCGGTCGCCGCCCCGATTCCCCGGCTGGCCCCGGTGATCATCGCAACTCGTGGCATTC
The DNA here is from genome assembly GCA_963802525.1 of uncultured Actinomycetota bacterium. Classification (GTDB taxonomy): domain Bacteria; phylum Actinomycetota; class Actinomycetes; order Mycobacteriales; family Mycobacteriaceae; genus Mycobacterium. Next base: position 36,883 of record CAWDJC010000002.1, read on the forward strand.
GTGTTGACTTCCCCTTCGGCTCCCCCCGCGGGCGCCTAATGCGCCCCGGTGGAAGTCTGAGAGGCCTTCCAGTCGCTGAGGCGGGTGGGGTAGATCGTCGGGTCTTCGCCGTCGATGGGAACGATGCTGTGGTCGTCGAGCACCGCGCCGTAGTAGCGGGCCGTGGGGTCGGTCACGACCTGGCGTGCATCGCCGTCTGCGGCAAGGCTGGCGCGGGCGAAGTCGTCCATGCCCAGTTTTTCGGGGCCGGCGATGTTGGTGATGCCGTTGGTCGGATCGCCGATCGTTGCGCGAGTGACGGCCGTGGCGACGTCCTTGGCGGCGATGGGCTGGAACGCCGCATGCGGCAGGCGAACCGTATCGCCGTCGGTAGCCGAATCAGCGATCCCGCCGACGAATTCGAAGAACTGGGTCGCCCGCACGATCGAATACGGCGATCCCGATTCCTCGATCACCTTCTCCTGGGCAACCTTTGCCCGCATGTAGCCGCTCTCCTGGGTACGGTCGGCACCCACGATCGAGAGCGCGACGTGGTGTTCCACACCGGCCGCGCGCTCTGCGGCGAGAAGGTTTCTGGTCGAGGTGGTGAAGAAGTGCAGCACGGTTTCGTCTTCCCAGGATGGCGAGTTGGACACGTCCACCACCGTGTGCACACCCGCCACGGCTTGGGCGAGGCCTTCGCCGGTGACAGCGTCGACGCCCGAGCGCGGCGAGGCCGAGACCGCCTCGTGTCCCAGCTCGGTCAGATTGGCGATGACCTGCGACCCGATGAGTCCGCTGCCGCCGATAACCAAAACCTTCATGAACCGATCCCTCCCGAGGTGTGCGCTGAGCTGGCGTATTCAGCATCGCACTTATGCCCGAACCGTTGAACCCCGGAGAAAGTGAATTGATCTGCCCCCGTCGTCTCGGGCGGCTTAAATCAATTGCTTGACTTAACGCGGCCGCCGCCGATTAACTCGTCCTGTGGTCAACGATCTGGCGGGCAAAGTAGCCATCGTCACCGGCGGGGCATCGGGGATCGGTCGCGGCACGGTGGAGAAGTTTGCGGCCGAGGGCGCGCGGGTCGTCATAGCCGACGTCGAAACCGACAAGGGCGAGGCGCTGGCGGCGGCGCTGGGGCCCGACGCCTTCTTCCGGCGGACGGACGTCTCCGATCCGGAACAGGTCGGGGCGCTGGTGGCCGCGGCCGTCGACAAGTTCGGCGGCCTGCACGTGATGGTGAACAACGCCGGAGTCTCGGGCACCATGCACCGCCGATTCCTCGAGGACGATCTGGCCGATTTCCACCGCATCATGGCGGTCAACGTCCTGGGGGTGATGGCGGGCACCCGAGATGCCGCACGGCACATGGCCGCCCACGGCGGCGGCTCGATCATCAACATGACGTCGATCGGCGGGATCCAGGCCGGTGGCGGCGTGATGACCTACCGCGCGTCCAAAGCGGCGGTCATCCAGTTCACCAAGTCCGCGGCGATCGAGTTGGCGTACTACGAGATTCGGGTGAATGCCATCGCGCCCGGCAACATACCCACGCCACTGCTGAAGACGTCGGCGATGAACATGGATGCCGAGCAGCTCGAGCGGTACGAGGCGGGGATCCGCGAGACGATGCGGGCCGACCGGCCGCTCAAACGCGAGGGCACGCCCGACGACATTGCCGAGGCGGCGCTGTACTTCGCCAGTGACCGATCACGCTATGTGACCGGAACCGTGCTGCCGGTGGACGGGGGGACGGTGGCCGGCAAGGTCATTCGGTCCAAGCGCAAGGAATGACCTCGAGTGCAGCCTCGACGTGGCGTTGGAGTCACGGTCGACCGCCGGCGTGACTGCCGATTCACGGTGAAGGCCCCCGAAATTTAAATCAAGCGCTTGACTTAATAGCTGTACGCGCGGTTGACTAGTGGGATGACCACCACGGCAGGCAGGACCGTTCGCACCGAGCGGGCCAGCTCCACCCAGGAGGCGATCCTGGTGGCGGCCGAGCGGCTGTATGCCGAGCACGGCATGTTCGCGGTGTCGAACCGGCAGGTCAGCGAGGCCGCCGGTCAGGGCAACAACGCCGCGGTGGGCTACCACTTCGGCACCAAGGCGGACCTGGTGCGCGCCATCGAGCAGAAGCACCGCGGTCCCGTCGAGCAGCTGCGCGAACAAATGGTGGCCGAGCTGCTGGCATCGGGCCCCAAAGACGGGCAAGTCGCCGAGATGCGGGACTGGGTGGCCTGCCTGGTGCGCCCGCTCACCGACCATCTGGCGGAGCTCGGGAACCCCACCTGGTACGCGCGATTCGCGGCGCAGGCGATGACCGATCCGGCCTACTACAACATCATCGTCAAGGGTGCGCTCAGCTCACCGTCGCTGGTTCAGGTCGTCGATGGGATCAACGGCTGCCTGCCCAACCTGCCGGCCGAGGTGCGCTTCGAACGCAACATCATGGCCCGCAACCTGTTGATGCACACCTGCGCCGACCGTGAACGCGCGCTGGCGACGGGTTCATCGCCGCACCAATCGTCTTGGCGGGCTGCCGCATCCGGCCTTATCGACGCGATCGTGGGCCTGTGGCTGGCGCCCGTGACGCCGGAAGATTGAAGGGGGTCTGCAGATGAAAGTGACTGTCGACCAAGACATTTGCGCATCATCGGGGAACTGCGTCATGAACGCGCCCGAGGTGTTCGACCAGCGGGACGACGACGGGGTGGTCGTCTTGCTCAACCCGAATCCATCAGCCGAGCAGGCCGAGGGCGCACGCCGGGCGGCCGCGGCGTGCCCCGCACTGGCCATTCACATCGAGGAATGAAATGACGGACACACTGACGTGCACCACCACCGAGGCCGAAATTCCGGAATATCCGATGGCCAGGCGGGCGAGCTGCCCGTTCGCCCCACCGCCGGACGTCATGGCACTCGCTGAAGCCAAGCCGCTCAGCAGAGTTCGGATCTGGGACGGCAGCACACCCTGGCTCATCACGGGCTACGAGCAAGTGCGGGAGCTGTTCTCCGATTCCCGGGTCAGCGTCGACGACCGGACGCCCGGCTTTCCGCACTGGAACGCGGGCATGTTGTCCACCGTGCACAAACGCCCGCGATCGGTCTTCACAGCCGACGGCGAGGAACACACCCGATTCCGGCGGATGTTGTCGAAGCCGTTCACCTTCAAGCGCGTGGAAGGGTTGCGGCCGACCATCCAGCAGATCACCGATGACCACATCGACGCGATGCTCGCCGGACCGCAGCCCGCCGACCTCGTCACCGCGCTGGCCCTGCCGGTCCCGTCGCTGGTGATCAGCCAGCTGCTGGGCGTGCCCTACGAAGACGCCGAGATGTTCCAGCATCACGCCAACGTCGGGCTCGCGCGCTATGCGACGGGGGAGGACACCGTCAAGGGCGCGATGAGCCTCCACAAGTACCTCGCCCAGCTGGTCGTGGCCAAGATGGAAAACCCGGGCGAAGACGCGATATCCGACCTGGCCGAGCGGGTCACGGCCGGGGAACTCAGCGTCAAAGAGGCCGCGCAGCTGGGCACCGGATTGCTGATCGCCGGGCACGAGACCACCTCGAACATGATCGGGCTGGGTGTGCTTGCGCTGCTGGAAAATCCCGACCAGTTGGCCGTCATCCGCGATGCCGAAGACCTCACGATCGTCGCCAACGCCGTCGAGGAACTGCTGCGCTACCTCAGCATCATCCAGAACGGCCAGCGCCGCGTGGCCCTCGAGGACATCGCCATCGCCGGCGAGGTCATCCGCGCCGGCGAGGGCATCATCATCGACCTGGCGCCGGCGAACTGGGATCCACACGTCTTCACCGAGCCGGATCGCCTATACCTGCACCGGTCGGGGGCCGATCGCAACGTCGCATTCGGTTACGGCAGGCACCAGTGCGTGGGGCAGCAGCTCGCCCGCGCGGAGCTGCAAATCGTCTACCGCACGTTGTTCCGCCGCGTCCCGACGTTGGCTTTGGGCATCCCGTTCGACGAGGTGCCGTTCAAACATGACCGGCTCGCCTACGGCGTGTACGAACTGCCGGTGACCTGGTAGCTCAAGCTGGCTACGCTCAGAATGCCAATCCGAATGAAGGGTCAATGATGACGACTCAGACAAGCACCGTTTCGCTCTACCCGCCGGGAGGCTTTGGCGCACCGAAGGATCGCCGCGGGCACGCCAGCGGCAGCAATGTCGGACTGCCGGAAGGGACCGTGGTTTTCTCCGCCGACAACCACATTTCCCTGGCCGACGACATCTTCTACGAACGCTTCCCGGACGAGCTCAAGGAAAAGGCGCCGCGGATCTGGTACGAGGACGGCGCCTATCAAGTCGGGCGGAAGGGCCAGTCGTTCCTGCCGGGTGACTTCAGCGCCGTGCTGATGCAGTACGACGACCTGCCCGGCGCCGCGAGCACCAATATCGAGGCCCGGATCCAGGAGTTGCGCGAGGACGGCGTCGACAAAGAGCTGGCATTCCCCAACGCGGTGCTGGCGCTTTTCCACTACCCCGACAAGAAGCTTCGCGAACTCGCGTTTCGGATCTACAACGAGTACATCGCGGAGCTCCAGGAACGCTCAGCCGGCCACTTCTACGGCGCCGGGCTGATCAACTGGTGGGATCCGCAGGGCACGCGGCGAACGCTGGACGAGCTGAAATCATTGGGGCTCAAGACGTTCCTGATGCCGCTGAACCCGGGTAAGGACGACGACGGCAACCCGATCGACTACTCGAGCACGTCCATGAGCGCGATTTGGGACGAGATCGAAGCCTCGGGTCTCCCGATCGCACACCACATCGGGGAAACCCCGCCAAAGAGTCCCTGCGAGTTCAACAGCGTAGTCGTCGGGATGATGATCAACATCGACGGATTCCGGGAAACGTTCTCCAAGTACATCTTTGGCGGCATCCTAGATCAGCACCCGGCCTTGCGGATCGGTTGGTTCGAGGGTGGGATCTCGTGGGTCCCTTGGGCGTTGCAGGACGCCGAGCACCTGGTGGCGTCCTATCAACACATGTTCAACCGGGCGCTGGAGCACGATGTGCGCTACTACTGGGACAACCACATGAGCGCATCGTTCATGGTCGACCCCCTCGGTCTGCAGCTGATCGACCAAATCGGGGTGGACAAGGTGATGTGGTCCAGCGACTACCCGCACAACGAAAGCACATACGGATATTCGGAGAAATCGCTGGCCGCGGTCGTCGACGCCGTCGGGCCGGCCGACGCGGCACGGATTGTCAGCGGCAACGTGACGAAATTCCTGGGCCTGTAGTGGCGGTCCGATGACGACATTCGCGCAAGCGGACACCGGCACCGGTAACGGCCTGGTGATCCCCGAAACACCCGACCTGGCCCGCCTGCGTCGCGAGACCGGGACGCGCCTGCGCTCGGCGATGGCCGAACGCGGTGTCGACGCGATGATCCTGCTGGGCAACAACGCGGTGGTCTACGCCACCGGAACCAGTTGGCCGCTCGGCGATGCCGGGCTGTCCTACGTCGAGCGGCCGGTGGCCGTGGTGGTCGCCGACGACGAATGGCCCCACCTGTTCCTGCCGTTCCGCGAAGGCGCCTCGCAGGAGTCGGACCTGCCCGCCGATCACCTGCACGGGCCGGTATACCTCGAATTCGACGAAGGTGTCGAGAATTTCGCGAGTGTACTGGCCGACCTGATCCCGGCCGGCGCGGTGATCGCCGTCGACGAATGCACGGGTGCCATGTCACGTGCGGCGAAGCTGTTATTCCCCAACGGCGCTCCCGCGGACGCCGCCCCGATTGTCAGCACCGCCAAGGCGATCAAAACGCCGGACGAGTTGGCCTGCATACGAACGGCCGTCCGGATCACCGACGAGGCGATGATCGAAGTCCACAAGGCCCTGGCCCCGGGCATCCGCCAAATCGACCTGTCGGCAAGCTTTTTGCGGCGCGCCTTCGAGCTGGGTGCACAGGCGAGCATGCTGGAGCCGATCTGGCAGGTGATGCCGCCGACCAAGGCAGAGGGAGTGTGGACCACGCACGGAGACCTGGCTCTGCCGCTGCTCACCACCGAGCGCGAGCTGGCCGAAGGCGACGTGCTGTGGACCGACGTCAGCATCACCTACCGCGGCTACTGCTCGGACTTCGGGCGCACCTGGATCGTCGGCCGCGACCCGACGCCGCGCCAGCAGGCGCAGTTCGAACGATGGCGCGAGATCATGACCGCCGTCCTGGACGTGACCCGGGCCGGCGCCACCGCCGCCGACCTGGGCAGGGCCGCCACGGCGGCCAACGACGGTAGCCGACCCTGGCTGCCACACTTCTACCTGGGCCACGGCATCGGCGTCAACGCCGCCGAAATGCCCATGATCGGAACGGATCTCGGCGACGAGTTCGACGCGAGTTTCGTGCTGCGGGCGGGGATGGTGCTGGTGCTGGAGCCGGTGGTGTGGGAGGACGGCACGGGCGGCTACCGCAGCGAAGAGGTCGTGGTGATCACCAACGAAGGCTGGATTAAATTGACCGACTACCCCTATGACCCCTATGGCAACTGACGTCCTGCCCGACGATCGCGCGCTGCGCTCCGGGCGTCGCCAGCGCGCGCTGGAGCAGATGGCGGCGCACGATCTCGACGTCCTGGTGCTCGGCCGCCAGGCCAACGTCCGCTACGTCTCCGGCGCACGGCAGCTGTGGGTCGCCGGGACACGGCCGTTCGGCCCGACCTGTGTGCTGGTGCGCGCGACCGGCGCGGTCCATCTGCTCAGCACCTGGGACGAGGGCATCCCCGACGACATTCCTCACGAGAACCTGTACGGCATCTCGTGGAATCCGATGAACACGATGTCGGCGCTGCAGCGCATCGACGGCGCCTCCACCGCGCGCCGCGTCGGAACCGACTCGCTGTCACCCGCTTTCGCGAAACTGCTGCCGACCGCGTTCCCCAACGCCGAGCTGGTCGACGGGGAACTCGCCATGCGGGCCGCCCGCCGCATCAAGACGGCCGAAGAGGTGGCTTCGCTGCGGGAGGCCATCGTGGTAGCCGAATCGGGTCTGGCGGCCGCGGTGTCCGAGCTGCGGCCCGGGGCGAGCGAACAGTTGCTCGCCGGGGTGCTGCTTGAGGCGCTGGCGGCCGGCGGGGTGAGCACGCCGTCGAATCAGGACGTCGCGTGGGTGACTTCGCGGGAACACCCGTGGCGGATCAGCCGACGTGGCCGCGACGGTCATGTTAATGAGGGGGACCTGGTGGCCTTCTCGGCCGGGGTCCTCGCGGGTGGCTACATCGGCGAGGTGGGACGGACCTGGCCCGTCGGCGACGCCGACGGTGCCGCCCTGTATCGCCGGTGGGATAACCTGTGGGCCAAGCTATTCGCGGTCTGCCAGCCGGGCGCCGCGGCCGGCGAACTGCTGTCCGCCTACCAGGCCGCGGAGGAGCCCGCGCCACCGATGCCGGTGGCCCGGGGCCTGGGCATGGGCTTTGACCCGCCCGTCGTCTCCCAGCACCTCGCTCGGAGCGCGGCCGACGAGCGACTGGAGCCGGGCATGGTGCTGGCCGTGACGGGCTATGTCTGGGAGCGGGGAGTCGGTGCGGTCTTCGGGCGAGAAGCGGTTTTGATCAACGCCGACGGCCCCGAAGTGCTGACCTCGAGCCCGTCATGGCGGGCATGAGTGGCGAAACGCGGGTCGAACTACCCTTGGCCGGCTACACGGTGGTCGACCTATCCACCGGAATAGCCGGCGCCTACTGCACGAAACTCCTCGTCGACGGCGGCGCCGGCGTCATCAAAGTCGAAGCACCAGAAGGCGATCCGCTGCGACGATGGTCGTGCCTCGGGCGCGTCCATCCCACCTGATGCTGACGGGGCGCTATTCAGCTTTCTGTCCGGGTCCAAGCACAGCGTGGTCGCCGACCCGACGGTTGGCGAAGACATCGAGATGATCGGCCGCTTACTGGCTGCCGCGGACGCGGTGATCTGGTCCCCGGGTTCGAAAGTAGCTGAACACCAGCGATTCACACCCCCGACGATCCATCGTGCGCAACCGCACCTGACCGTCACCTCGATCACCCCGTTCGGTCTCGAAGGTCCCTGGCGAGACCGGGCCGCAACCGAATTCACGCTGCAGGCGTGGTCGGGCGGAATCGTCGGGCTGGGGCGCGGATTGCCGGAACGAGCGCCGGTCTTCGTTGGCGGGCAGGTCGGCGAGTATCTGGCGGGGGCCTACGCGAGCGCCGCAACCATGGCGTCGCGGTTTGGGCGCGGCGACTCGGTGGAGCCCGGAGAGCGCGGGGACCTCATAGACCTGTCGATGCTGGAGACCCAAATCCTTTGCCTGACCTATTACCCGGTGACCTACTTCGAGATGCTCGGCCGGCCCTGGCGAGACGCGAGGCGGCTCACGGTACCGGGGGTGGCCCAGGCCAAGGACGGTCTCGTCGACCTCGGATGCGGAACCGCGCAGCAATGGTTCGACCTGTGCGCGATGGTCGGTCACCCGGAGTGGATCGATGAGGAATCGCCGCTGACCATCACCGAGCAGGCCAACATCCACGCCGAGGACATCTACGCCTGGGTCGAGGCCAACCTGGGCGACGAGATCCGGGAACTCGCAACGGCGTTCCGGATCCCCAACGCGCCGGTCGCCAACGGCGCCAACATCGAAGCATTGGAACACTTCGCCGAACGCGGCTCTTTCGTGCGCAGTCCACGCGGCGACTTCCACCAGCCGAACCACCCTTACCGCATGCGGCCCGCGAAGCTCCGGCAGCCGGGGCCGGCGCCGCGGCTGGGCGAGCACACCGCGCTTCACCGGGCCGCGGCCGTAGTCTCACGGCCCGCGCCGACGACCTCCGGATCGCCGAAGCGATTGCCGTTCAACGGGCTTCGGGTATTGGACATGACCACGTTCTGGGCGGGTCCCTGCTGCACCCACTTTCTGGCCATGCTCGGCGCCGAAGTCATCCACGTGGAGTCTGCCCGCCGGCCCGACGGCACCCGGCTCATCGCCGGAATACCCGTCACCGAAGAACAATGGTGGGAGAGGTCGCCGATTTTCGCGGCGCTGAACACCAACAAGAAGGGCCTGGCGCTGGACCTGCAGAGTCAGCGGGGACGCGAGGTGCTTCTCCGGCTCATCGCGACGTGCGACGTGATCGTGGAGAACTTCACCCCGCGGGTGCTGGACCAGATCGGCCTGGACTTCGCGGCGGTTCAAGCGGTTCGACCCGACGCGGTGATGCTGCGCATGCCCGGGTTCGGGCTCGACGGGCCGTGGCGCGACAATCCCGCCTTCGCGTATGCCATCGAGTCGGCATCGGGCCTGAGTTGGCTGACCGGCTACCCCGATCGCCCACCCTATGAGCCGTATTCGATCGGCGACCCCAACGCGGGTGTGCACGCGCTCAACGCCCTGCTGCTGGCGCTGGAGCACCGTCGTCGTACCGGCCAGGGGGTGCTCGTTGAGGCGGCGATGGTGGATGCCGCGCTGAGCATCTCCGCCGAGCAGATCATCGAATACTCCGCCTACGGGGCGCTGCTGCAGCGCGCCGGCAACCGGGGACCGACGGCAGCGCCGCAAAACCTCTACCGCAGTGCCGACGTCGACGAATTCGGCCGGCTCGACAGCTGGGTCGCCATAGCCGTGACGACCGACGAGCAGTGGGAAAGGTTGTGCGGCGCAATCGGATCACCCTCCTGGGCGACCGATCCGGGCCTGTCGACAGACGCCGGGAGGCGCGCAAACCAGGATCTGATCGATGAACGGCTGGCCGCATGGTGTGAACACCGCGGCCGGGACGACATCATCACCGCGCTGTGGCAGGCAGGGGTTCCGGTTGCCAAGGTCATGCAGCCGCACCGCCAAACGGAGCTGGATCAGCTGGCGTTTCGGGGCTTCTTCGAAGAAGTCGACCACCCGCTGAACGGCAGGGCCAGGCTCAGCACCGTGCCGATGAGGTTCTCCGGCGGGCCCGGAGTGTTTCACACGCATCCCGCGCCCACCCTGGGTCAGCACAACCATGAGTTGCTGTCCGAGCTGGGCGTGACGCCCTCGGAGATCGCCGACCTGGAAGCCGACGGCATCATCGGCCGGACGCCGACCTGACGTTCCCCCGCAAGCGGGTGGGGGTGCGCCCTCTGGTGGAGTGCCCCCAGCTCGGCGGTTTAGTGCTTCCAGCCCCCGGTGGCCTGGTCGTCAAACGTGCGGTCAATGCGTTCGAACCTGCGGCGGATCGAGGCCCGGGCGGCCTCGTGCGGGAGAACGTACAGGCGATTGGCCAGGATCGCGTCGGCCGTCAGGCGCGCAACCTCGTCGACGCTGACGGCGTCGTCCTGCGCCGGCAGCGGCCCGAAGGCCCCCGTCACTTCGGGCGTCGACGACAGCCCGTAATCCGCGCCGCGGATTCGTTCCGAGTTGGAGACCAGCTTGGTTTCGACGACCATCGGGCACAGCACGGACACACCGATGCCGCTGTCCTTGACCTCGCGGGCCAACGTTTCCGCCAGGCCCACAACGCCATATTTGGCCACACCGTACGCTCCGAGGCCGGCATTGGGCACCAGGCCGGCGAACGACGCGGTGAACGCGATGTGGCCGCCCGTGCCCTGCTCCAGCAGTCTCGGCAGGAACGCCTCGATGGCGTGGATGGAGCCCCAGAGGTCGATGTCGAGCACCCAGCGCCAGTCGTCGTGCGTCATCGCAGCGATCGGGCCCGCGACGACGATGCCGGCGTTACTGAAGAGGATGTCGACCTGGCCGAGCAGGCGAAAAGCCTCATCCGCGAGGTGGACCATCTCCTTGAGATGCCGCACGTCGCACATCACGCCGTGTGCCTCAAACCCGTCGGCGCGCAAATGGGCCACGGCGCGTTCCAGCGCGGGCTGATCGACGTCGGCGAGCACCACGCGAGCTCCGCGGCGGGCAAATTCGGTGGCGGTGGCGAAGCCGATGCCACTCGCCCCGCCGGTGATGACCGCGCCGCGCCCTTCAAATCCGTCCATGGGACGGAACACTATTTCAGGCAGCTACCCGCATCGACGGGCAGGGTCACGCCTGTGACGTAGCGGGACTCGTCGGAGGCGAAGAAAAGCACCGCGTTGCTGATGTCCACCGGCTCGACCCATGGGATCGGCAGCGTGTGGAACATCTGGCAGATCGGCGCCATGTCGTCGGGACCCGGGCTTTCCAGATCCGGCCGGAACATCTTCAAGGTGCCCTCGTTCATGATCATTGGAGTGCTCACGTGGGTGGGATGCACGGAGTTGACGCGAATCATCTTCTGCCCCAACTCAACCGCGAATGCGCGCATCAACCCGACGACGCCGTGCTTGGCGGCGACGTAGTGACCCGTATGCGGGTAGGCCTTGAGCCCGCCGACCGAGCTGGTCAACACGATCGACCCACCGCGCCCGCCGGCCAGGATATGCGGGACACCGGCTTTCACGGTCTTCCACACCCCCGACAAGTTGACGTCGATCATTTCCGTCCAGTCCTCTTCGCTGGTCTTGTCCAGCGTTTCGCCGCCATTGCCGATGCCCGCGTTGGCGACGATGATGTCCAGCCGGCCCAACTGCTCCACGCCGCTGTCCACGGCGGCCTTCAGCGCGTCGTAGTCACGAACATCAACCTCGGCCGTGAAGATTCTGCGGTTATGGCCTTTGACGAGGTCGGCCGTCTCCGCCAGATCTTCGGGCGTCGACGCAGGGATCGCGGTGTCCGCGACGCCGTCGCGGATCGGCTTGCAGATGTCGATCGCGATGATGTCGGCGCCCTCCTGCGCCAACCGCACCGCGTGGCTGCGGCCCTGGCCGCGCGCCGCCCCGGTGATGAAAGCGACTTTGCCCGCTACCCGTCCTGCACGGTCTTCAGTCATGGTCTACCTCATTTCTTCACTGGCTCAGCCGATTACAGCCGGCATGGTGTCCCATCCCCGCACGGTGGAAGTCGGGGAAAGCTTGCACTCGGCGAGGTCGACATCCCACTCCGGGAAGCGCTTCAAGATTTCCTCGAGCGCGATCCGACCCTCGAGGCGGGCCAGCGCCGAGCCGAGGCAGTAATGGGTGCCGACGCTGAACGTCAGGTGTTGGTGCGGTTCGCGCCGGATATCGAAAACGTCTCCGTCCGGTTGGAATTGGCGATGGTCGCGGTTGGCCGCGCCGATCAGCATCATCATGACGCTGCCCGCCGGCACGCGTTGGCCGTAGTACTCGACGTCGCGGGTGACGTACCTGGCGACGTGCGGTGCGGGCGGTTCGAAGCGCAACAACTCCTCGATCGCCGCAGGGATCAGCGACCGGTCGGCGGTCAGTTCACGCCGTTGGTCGGGGTGTTCGGCCAGCACCTTGCCGGCCCACCCGATCAGGCGCGTGGTGGTCTCGTTGCCGGCACCGGATACCACGCTGATGTAGATGAGGAGTTCGTCACGGGTGAGCCGGCGAACGGTCCCCGTTTCGTCCTCGAACTCGGCGTGCAGCAGTTCGGTCATGATGTCGTCGGAGGGATGCTCGGCCCGCCAGTCGATGAATTGGCCGAAGAACTCGCCGTTCATCATGTGGTCGGCCGTGGCATCCATCGGCTTGCCCGCTTCGGTGCGCAAGTTCGCGTTGGCGCGATCGCGGGCGGCCTCCTGGAATTCCTCGGGGACGCCCAGCAACATCCCGATCACCCGCATCGGCATCTGCGCCCCAAGGTCGGCGACGAAGTCGAACCGGTCCGTGCCGACCAGCGGATCCAAACTGCGAGCACAGAATTCGCGGATCTTCGGCTCGAGGTCATTGATCTTGCGCGGCGTGAACATCCGGGACAGCAAGTTGCGGTGAACGTCGTGGATCGGAGGATCCTCGAACAACAGCACGCCCGGCGGAATCGTGATGTTCGCCTTGATCAGCTCGAGGATGGCACCCCTTGCCGAGCTGAAGGTCTGGTAATCGACCAGCGCGCGGTCGACGTCGTCGAACCGGCTCAGCGCGTAGAAGTCGTGCTCCTCGTTGTAGTAGAGCGGCCGCTCCTCGCGCAGCCGCCGAAAAATCGGGTAGGGGTCGGCATTGAGCTTTACGTCATAGGGATCGAAGTAGATATCGCAGGCCGCGCTGAGTGTCACGGGTAATCAATCGCCTCTCGCCGGAACCGCGCTCCCCCGGAACGACGCATCGTGCCGCATGTGAACTCTGTCATCACCCACCGACGGGTGTCAACGACGAATCCGTTTCGGCTACTTGCGGTTCTGAATATTAGAGAATCCGATTCTCGACAGGCAAATCGGGTGCGCTATTTGCTCAACCGTTTACCGGGAAAAGCGCCGTCAACCGGGCGCGCTAGCCGACGAATCCGCGGGAGCAGAAGTCCCACACCTCGTCGGCGGTGATGGGATGGGTCGTCGCGTCGTCGGAGCCGCCGCTGGATTGCGCGATGAACATGACGGTCTGCATGGCCATGGCGGCCACCCGCTTGGGATTGACGCCGGCGCGCAACTTGCCGGCGTCTCCGGCGGCTTCCATGAGCTCGGCGAGCAACGCCAGCAGCGGTGCGGTGGCGACCTTGACCTCGGCGGGATGCGTGACCAGCAACCGCGGCGCAAAGTCGGTGAACAGCGGCCGCTTCGCCGTCGGGTCGGGACGCGAAGCCTCGTACAACAGCTCGACGGCGACTTTCAGGCGCTCCAGCGGATCGGTGTGGCTTTCCGTGGCGGCCCGGATCTGGTCGGCGGACCGGCTCAACGCGTCCTCGAACAGCGCGAGCAGCAGCTCATGCTTGCCGTCGAACTGCAGATAGAAGCTCCGCAACGACTGGCGGGACCGGTCTACGACCTCCTGGACGGTGAAGTCGGTGCTGCCTTTCTCGATGATGATCGCCTGCGCCGCGTCGAGGAAGCGCTGAACGCGCTGCGCCGCGCGCAGCTTCGCCGTTTTGATCGACCGCTCGACCGCACGCTGCTTCCAGGCCGGCTCTTCGCTTGGGCTGGTCACCGGCGGCTCAGACGATTGCCGCGTGGGGAGAACATGGTTGGACTCTACCGGAGAACGCCGTGCCATCGGTGCGCTCGACCCCCTAGCGTAGGCCGTGTCGGAGATTGTAACTTTCTCACGACGAGAATACTATTCTCTTACACGTGTGTATGGAAGCGGAATCGCAAGAGCGAACCGCGCCGTCCCCGAGAATCCGGAAACCGCCTTTCAGGGAGTGCTGTGCAGCTGACCTTTGACGCCGACGTCGAGGCGTTCCGCGCCGAGCTCGTGGCTTTTCTGGACACCCACCTGCCCTCCGAGGCCGAGGCGGTCGAGCGGCCGCGGTCCAGTTCGCACATCCCGGAGTGGGCCAGGCGCTGGCAACGGCTGCTGTTCGACAACGGGTGGCTGGTGCCCGGCAACCCGCCGGAATTCGGTGGACGCAACGCCACTCTGCTGCAGCAATACGTGTACCTGGAGGAATTGGGGCGACGGCGCATCTATCAAAGTTTCAATCCGCAGGGCGTGGGCATCATTGCTGCGTCGTTGTTGTCGTTTGGCACCCCGGAGCAAAAGCGGCGATGGGCGGTGCCGATTCTGCGGGCTGAGATCACCGCGTCGCTGGGGATGAGCGAACCCGGCGCGGGCTCGGATCTGGCGTCACTGAAAACACGGGCGGTGCTCGACGGAGACCACTTTGTGGTCAACGGGCAGAAGGTGTGGACGTCGGGCGCTCATGACGCCGATGTGCTGTTGACGTTCGTGCGCACCGATCCGGATAAGCCGAAACACAAGGGCATCAGCGCGTTGATGATCCCGACCGATACCCCGGGTGTGGTGCGCCGCCCGTTCGCGTCGATGTGCGACGGCGATGAAATCGACTTCAACGAGGTGTTTTTCACCGACGCGCGCGTGCCGGCCGAGAATCTGGTGGGTCAGCTCAACGAGGGCTGGCGGGTGGCAACCGGTTCCCTCGGCCACGAACGAATCATGCTGTGGATGGGCTATGTCGACTTATTGCACGAGCTGACAGTTGATTTCAGCCCGGACGGGTCACTTGAGCGGGATAGCTACGCCACCCTGGTGATGGATTCCTATGCGCTGCGGCTGTTGGGGTCGGCGGCCCTGGCGCGCGCCGCTCGCGGGGAAGAGGACGTGCCCGCCCAGTCGGTGCTCAAGCTGCTCGGTTCGGAGGCCCTGCAACGCGCCTCCGAGGAGGCGCTGAACGCCGCGGGCGCCGAGGGTCTCGTCTATCACGCGGTCACCGCCCCGTTTGCCCTGCTGAACCTGGACAGCCACTACCGGAGCTGGTTTGACCGATACGCGCGCAGCTTCGCCGCGACCATCGCCGGCGGCACTTCCGAGATCCAGCGGAACATCATCGCCGAACGGGTACTCGGCCTGCCGCGCAATTAGCGGGCGTCCAACCAGGCGTAGTAACCGATCGCCACGAGCCCCGCAGCGATCGCCACCGCCCCTAACACCATGCCCGCCAGCGCGATTCGGGGATTGTTCGCTTCGCCGCGCTGCACGCGCCTGCGGGCGATATCGCCGGTAATCACCGCGGCGATGCCGAAGGGCACCCCGATCAGCAGCCAGCATGTGATGAGCGCGACGATGCCTACGAGCAGCGAAGCGACGCCGAACTCGTTTCGGGGTCCGTCGGGCTGGCTCATTGCGTCCCATCTCTTGGTGGCCAGACGAGTCTACGCGTAGGTCCCGAGATCCCATCTGTCACAGAAATTGCGGGCCGTGCCGTGGATTGTCGATGTGAGGCGGGCACAACCGGCCGGCGGCCCGACCGGTGACGCCAATAACAGGGGGAATCCGTTACAGCTGCGCCAGCCGCGGCGCAAACCCCTTGGCCCGCAACGTCGCTCCGGCCTCGTGGGTCAGTTCCCGGGTGCTGCCCAGCAGGCCGTCCAAGATCAGCGACCGCTTGACGTGGTGGTGCAACTGGTGTTCGGCGGTGAAACCGATGCCGCCCAGCACCTGCTGGCAGTGGCGCGCGGCGGTGAGCGCCGCTTGACCGGCCGCGGCCTTGGCCAGCAGGGAAGCCAGCCCGTCGGCGTCGTCCGGCTGTCCGGTGGCGGCGCTTAGAGTCGCCTCGGCGCCCTCGATTGCGACGAGTGTCTCGGCCAGCCGATGCCGGATCGCCTGAAACGAGCTGATGCGCCGGCCGAATTGAACGCGGTCCACGGCATGCTGGCGCGCCAATGACAGCATGGCCCGACTGGTCCCGACCAGCCACCAGCCCACCGCCCGCCGTGCCGTGGCCAGCGCGGCCGACGGCAGCGAATCCCCTTGCGGCACTCGGCGTATCGGCAGCTCACCATCGAGCGCCGCACTGGGGCCGTCGCCGCGCTCCCAGACCACCCAGGATCCGCCCGCGAACGGCAGCGGCAAGGCGCCGGCGGGCGTCGCCCCGGTCGCGCTCAGCACGACGTCGTTGAGGATGGGGGCGTGCGCGCCGGTCTCGCCGAGCAGCCGGAATACCAAAGGGATCGAGATGTCGGGCATTTCGGCCAGCATGTCGAGCCAGCCGAGGTCGTTCAGCGCGGCATCGAGCTTGGCGCCTGAGGCCACTGAAGGATCGACCATGGTCGTTCGCACGGAATCGGCCAGCAGGCGCAGCGACTCGGGATCTGTCGAGGAGTCCACGATTCACTCCTTCCCGAGGTCGAGCAGCCGGCGGGCGATGATGTTGCGCTGGATCTCGGCGGTTCCGCCATAGATGGTGGCCGCGCGGGAGTACAGGTACTCCGACCGCCACGGTGTGTCCTCGAGCTCGAGCGTCCCTGGCAGCAGGTCGCGGACGGTGTCGTAGAGCCGCTGCTCGGCGCTGGCGAGCAGCACTTTGTCGATGGAGGTCTCGGCCCCGAGTCGCTCCCCGTTGCCCAGTCGGTGCTGGGTGGCGCGGGATCGGCAGCGCAGCGTGTGTAGTGCGAGATAGGCTGCGCCAAGCTGGAATTCATCGTGCTCGTCCGGGTGGCTGGCCGCTGAAGTCTCTGCGATGAGTTCATCGAACCGTGAGTAGAGGTAGGCGATGCGTTGCCAGAAGCAGGTGGAGCGCTCATAGGGCAGCAAGTCCATCGCGAGCCGCCAGCCGTCTCCCGGCCGCCCAAGCATCCGGCTGGCCGGGATCACGACGTCGTCGTAGTACACCTCGCAGAATTCGTCGACCCCGTGCATCGTGCGCAGCGGCCGGATCGTGATGCCCGGTGTGTCGAGGTCGACGAAGAAGGCGGTGATTCCGTCGTGGCCCGGTGCGGTACGGGTGAGCAAGATGCACCGGGTCGAGAATTGCGCGAAGCTCGTCCAGACCTTCTGCCCGTTGACAATCCAGTTGTCCCCTTGCTGGACGGCGCGGGTGGTCAGTGAGGCCAGGTCGCTGCCGGACCCCGGTTCGGAGAAGCCCTGGCACCACTGCTCGCGGCCGCTGAGCAGCCGGGGCACCATTTCCGCCGCGAGTTCCGCGGGCGCGTAATCGATCATCGTGGGCGCCAGCACCTCGACCATCGAGTAGGGACCCGGTTCGGCCAGCCTGCGGCCCACGACCTCCTCACCGACGATCGCCCGAAGCACCGCCGGCCCGCCCAAGCCCCCGACTTCGACGGGCCAGCCGTATCGCATCCAGTCGGCTTCGTAGAGGGCCCGGCTGACCCGGGCGAATTGCCGCATATGGCCCTGCAGCGAGTGGTCGGGCCCGGGGGTCAGGTCGTGCTCATCGAGCCACGCGCGCAGACCCGTCCGGAACTCCTCGACTCTCACGGGGTGGGACGGCCGACGGCATGCGGGCGCCCGGAGTCGTGCACGCCGCTGCGGCGGATGAACGTCATGGCCCGGGTCTTCAGCCGCCACCCTTCGGCGGTGCGGGAATAGGTGTCGCGGTAGTAGCCGATCCTCATGTCATGGGTGGCGTGGTCGATGAAGCACAACGGCTGGGTGCCAGTGGCCGAATCGCCGTCGATGTCGACCACCGCGGTTCCGGTGAGGAACAAGCCCTTTGGGGCGGCGGCTACGAGCTCCGGGAACCTGTCCAGCCTGTAGGTGTCACCGAAGGCGCTGTAGGTGCCATCGGGGGTGAAGACCGCGACAAGGCCGTCGATGTCTTCCTGGGTGATGGTGACCGCGTAGCGGGCGAGCAGCTGTTGAATCTCGACCAGGTCGTCAGTTCTGGTTGGCATAGACCTTGCCGCCTTTCATGACGAAGCTGACGTTGCGGGTAACGGTGATGTCTTCCAACGGGTTTCCGGGTACCGCGATGATATCGGCGAGCTGGCCGGGTACCAGCCGCCCCCGGTCGTTGGCGTTGATGAGCTCGGCGGCGGTTACCGTGGCCGCCCGCAGCACCGCCAGCGCCGGCAGACCCCAATCGACAAGGGTGACAAGCTCGTCGGCATTCTTACCATGCGGGATCGCGGGCGCATCGGTGCCCACCGCGATCTTCACGCCGGCTTCGTAGGCGGCCAGTATCGATGTGCGCGCCTTCGGGAACATCTCGGCGGCCTTGGCCTGCAGCGCGGGCGGAGCATGGGAGACGTCCATGGCATCGCCGTCGGCCAGACGCCGGGTTGACACCAAAAACGTGCCATGCTCGACCATCATCGCGATCGCGTCATCGTCGATCAGGAAGCCGTGCTCGATGCAGTCGATGCCGGCCGCGACGGCATTCATGACGGCGTCCGCGCCGTGCGTGTGCGCCGCGACGCGCAACCCGCGCCGGTGCGCCTCGTCGACGATCGCACGCAGTTCCTCATCCGAATAATGTTGTGCGCCGGGCGGTCCCGTCAGCGACATCACCCCACCCGAGCAGCACACCTTGATCAGCTCGGCGCCGTGTTTGATCTGGTACCGCACCGCCTTGCGGATCTCGTCGATTCCGTTGGCGATGCCCTCCTCGACCGTCAGGTCCAGCACGTGTGGCGCGAACGCGGCGAACATCGTCGGATCCAAATGCCCGCCGGTCGGGGTGATGGCATGACCGGCCGGCACCACCCGCGGGCCGTCGATCCAGCCCGCGTCGATCGCCTTGCCCAGCGCGACATCAAGCAGATAGCCACCGGTCTTGACGAACAGCCCGAGGTTTCGCACCGTGGTGAACCCGGCGCGCAGCGTGCGGCGGGCATTGCCGATCGCTCGCAGCACCCGCGTCGGCGGGTCGTCCTGGACCTGGGACAGGCCGGGTTTCTCCCCGCGCCCGCCCATCAGGAGGTTGACCTCCATGTCCATCAGCCCGGGCAGCAGAGTCCGGTCACCGAGATCGATGACGTCACCCTCGATACCGCCACCGACACCGGCGATCCGGTCGCCGTCGATCCGCAAGATGCCGGGCCGCAGGATCTCACCGGCGTCCACATCGAGGAGCCCGGCGGCCTTGAGCGTCAGCACCTTTTAGATCACCGGCTCCCTGATCACTTCCACCCACGCCGCACCGCTGTCGGGGACGCGCGGCTGCTTCCAGGCTTCTATGGGAAACGACACCATGACCAGCGACTGCATGATGTGCATGAGCGTCCGCGCGTCGTCGGGCAGATCGTCCAGCGGGAACTTGTCGCAGTAGGCGATGACGTCGTTCAGGCGTGGGAATGCCACGTCGTAGAACGCCTGCATCTCGGTCATCGTAGACGCCAGCCGCTTCGCGTAGCGCTCCGGTTCGGTGGCGAGATCCCAATCCAGATAGGGCTCCAGATCGGCGAATTCAGCGGGCAGCGCCATTGTTCTGATACTCCTTAACGTAATCCCCGGCCACCTTGTGCAAATGGCGCAGCAGAATTTCCTGATCGCACAGCGGGAAGTCCTTGATGACCTTGGTGCCGATCATCGTCTGGGTCGCTTCCAGGGTGTTGGAGTCCTGCAGCGCGTACTCCTTGAACGTCACCGCGGCCAATTCATGGGCCAAGCGTTCCCGCGCGTTTCGCGGCGGGACGAAATACAGCGTGCACTCGAAGATGTGCTTGTCGACGGCGGTCGGCCAGTAGTGATAGGTCAGGTACCAGCCGGGCTCCCAGATCAGCAGCATGAGGTTGGGGAAGAAGTGCCACGAATCGATGCCCCACTGCGGGATTTTCTTCGGATTGACGCCCGGAGGAAGCTGATCGAGCTTCTCGATGACCTCCGGCTTGTCCCAGGGACCGAAGAGCCCGCTGCGCAGCACCTGGTCCATGGGCTTGACCATGGACAGGTCCGCGGGCGGCGCCTGACCGCCCCAGGTCGAGATCATCCCGTGCGGGCTCGCCAGCTCGTAGTAAAGCGCCTCGAAGCCGTACTTGATGATCTTGGCGGCTTCTTCCTTGGTGTACTGCCCCTGGTGCAGGACCGGCGCGTGGTAGAACTCGGCGAAAGCGTCGATGAACAGCTTCCAGTTACTGCCGACCTCGGCCCGATAGGAGTAGGTCTCGGTCATCTCGTGGAACGGGTAGCCCTCGATGCCCTTGGCCAGCGGTCCGAGGTAGTCGACGAGCGGCTTCGCGTCGTTGTCGAGATTGATGAAGATGAACCCTTCCCACACCTCGCAGCGAACCGGCACCAAGCCGTACTGGCTCTTGTCGACGTCGAAGAACTCATCCTCCTGTTGGATGAAGGTCAGATCACCGTCGAGGCTGTAGCGCCAGGCGTGGTACTTGCAGGTGAACTGCCGGCAGGTGCCCGAGGTCTCCTCGTGCGGATAGTCGTTCCACACCAGCTTGTTTCCGCGATGCCGGCAGACGTTGTGAAATGCCTTGATCGAGCCGTCCTTGGTCTTGACCACGATCACCGACATGCCGGGGCCCGCCGACGGGAGTTCCTTGGTGAAATAGCTGCCGGTGCGCGGTAGCCGCTCGACCCGGCCGACGTTGAGCCACGTCCGCTTGAAGATCGCCTCGCGCTCGGCTTCGAAGAATGCCGGATCGATCGAATCGGTGTAATCGACCGGCGCGGTCCCCAGTTCGGGATAATTCTCTGTCCAGCTCCCTGCGGCTGGTTTCGGGAAGTGGGCCAAGGCTCTAACCTCTCTCGTTCTCGAGCTGAACGCCAAAAGTGTTGATGGCCATCGCGAGTGCGATGTAGCCGCCGATGGTGAAGATCAAGTCCATTCGCTGACGTTCGTCAAGCCGCTCGCAAAGCGCGGTCCACGTCTGATCTGAGAGGTTGGACTTCTCGTCGAGTTCGTCGACGGCAGTGAAGACGGCGCGGTCGAACTCGTCGTTCGTCTCGCCGGTTTGGGCCGTGGCAATCTCGGCTTCGGACAGTCCCGCTTGCTTCGCGATGTTCACATGGTGTGACCATTCGTAGGCGCAGCCGCGTCGATGGGCGACACGCAGGATCGCCTGCTCGCGGATGCGCGCCGGCAGAGTGGACCCGAACAGCAAATACCCGCCGAACCGCAGAAATGCGCGGGCCAGTTTCGGGTGGCGGACGAGTGTCGACATGAGCGTGCCGGCGGCCCGAGGGTTTCGCCGTTCCGGCGGCAGCATGCCGGACAATGACTGCTCGACAGCCTCGTCCCACTGATCCGCGGGCAGCGGCTGCAGGCGCATCCGCGGTCTCCTCTCGGCGTCCTCTCGACCAACTCTCGGTCAAGGAGAATCAGATTCTCATTTCCAACTAATAGAGTTGCACGATTCGCTCGGCTGGTCAATGCCGGCGGCGCGGGATTCCAACGGTCCACGCGTCCTGGCGCCGCCAGAGCAGTGTTGCCTGTTCGGGCCGGGTCACGTGTGGGCTATTAGCCACGGTCGGCTGTGCAATCCCGGCGTTTGCGTTATGGCTTCGCCGCTCTGAAGTGGGCAATCCGTCGAATCGTGTAGCCGCTGGTCAGGCCGGGATGGTTCCCGGCAAGAGCCGCTGGATGTTGATTCTCGCTCCGCGAGAAGATAGTTTTCAAAATAGTGATCTTCGCGCTGGGCGCTGGTTCGCCAAGGCTGTGCTGGAGCGGCGCGTCCGAATGGCTCAGATGCATCAGATTTGGAGAGGACTGGCCATGAACAAAGAAGACATGATCCTGATCAGCGTTGACGACCACACCGTCGAGCCGCCGGACATGTTCAAGGACCACCTGCCGAAGAAGTACCTGGATGACGCTCCACGGCTGGTGCACAACCCCGACGGCTCGGACATGTGGAAGTTCCGCGACACCGTCATCCCGAACGTCGCGCTCAACGCGGTCGCCGGGCGGCCCAAGGAGGAGTACGGGCTGGAACCGCAGGGTCTCGACGAGATCCGACCGGGCTGCTACAACGTCGACGAGCGCATCAAGGACATGAACGCCGGGGGCATCCTGGCCTCTATCTGCTTCCCGTCCTTTCCCGGCTTCGCCGGGCGCCTGTTCGCCACCGAAGACCCGGAATTCTCGATAGCCCTGGTGCAGGCCTACAACGACTGGCACATCGACGAGTGGTGCGGCGCGTATCCGGCGCGGTTCATCCCGATGGCGATACCGGTGATCTGGGACGCCGAGGCGTGTGCGGCGGAGGTGCGGCGCGTCTCGAAGAAGGGTGTGCACGCGCTGACCTTCACCGAGAACCCGGCCGCAATGGGCTACCCCAGCTTCCACGACGGGTACTGGAACCCGCTGTGGAAGGCCTTGTGCGACACCAACACCGTGATGAACATTCACATCGGATCGTCGGGCCGGCTGGCGATCACTGCGCCGGATGCCCCGATGGACGTCATGATCACGCTGCAGCCGATGAACATCGTGCAGGCGGCCGCGGACCTGCTGTGGTCCAGGCCGATCAAGGAGTACCCGGACCTCAAGATCGCGCTCTCGGAGGGCGGAACCGGGTGGATCCCCTACTTCCTGGAGCGGGCGGACCGCACATTCGAGATGCACTCGACGTGGACGCACCAGAACTTCGGCGGCAAGCTGCCCAGCGAGGTCTTCCGCGAGCACTTCCTGACCTGCTTCATCAGCGACAAGGTCGGCGTCGCGCTGCGCAACATGATCGGCATTGACAACATCGCCTGGGAGGCGGACTACCCGCACAGCGACTCGATGTGGCCGGGCGCGCCGGAGGAGCTTTGGGACGTCCTGTCTTTGAACAACGTGCCGGACGACGAAATCAACAAGATCACCCACGAGAATTCGATGCGCTGGTACTCGTTCGACCCGTTCACTCACATCACCCGGGAGCAGGCGACAGTAGGCGCGCTGCGCAAGGCCGCCGAGGGGCACGACGTCTCCATTCGGGCGCTGAGTCACCACAAAGACACCAGGGCGGGTTCGTCGTTCGCCGACTTCGCGGCCAACGCGAAAGAGCTCACCGGCAACAGAGACTGAGGCGCCACCGTCTCGGGCCCGGGTGAGCTGCGTCGAGATTGCGCTCAGGGTTGCGGTTTTCGACAATTCACGACCATTACGGCAATCTCGGCGCAGGCAACGAAGAGGAGATCCAGCAGTGCCCGGCGGTGGAATGAATTTCGAACTGACCGATGACCAGGAGCTGATCCGCCGGTCGGTCGCCGAGTTGGCCCGGAAGTTCGACGACCACTACTGGATGGAAAAAGACCAGGCGCACGAGTTTCCGACCGAGTTCTATAACGCCATCGCCGATGGTGGCTGGCTTGGTATGACGATTCCGACCGAGTACGGCGGCCACGGCCTCGGCATCACCGAAGCCACACTGCTGCTCGAGGAGGTTGCGAGATCCGGCGGCGGCATGAACGCGGCCAGCTCGATCCACCTGTCGATTTTCGGTATGCAACCCGTGGTGGTGCACGGCTCCGACGAACTCAAGGCGCGCACGTTGCCGTCCGTCGCGACCGGCGAAGTGCACGTCTGCTTCGGGGTGACCGAGCCCGGTGCCGGGCTCGACACCTCGCGCATCACCACGTTCGCCAAGCGCGACGGCGATCGCTATGTCGTCAACGGCCGCAAGGTGTGGATCTCGAAAGCCATGGAGTCCGACAAGATCCTGCTGTTGACGCGTACCCAGTCGTACGAGGAAGTCGCCAAGAAGACCGACGGCATGACGCTGTTCCTCACCGATCTCGATCGCAGTAAGGTCGACGTCCGCCCGATTCGCAAGATGGGCCGCAACGCCGTCAGCTCGAACGAGTTGTTCATCGACAACCTGGAAGTGCCGGTGGAGGACCGAATTGGCGAGGAAGGCAAGGGCTTTCAGTACATTCTCGACGGCCTGAACCCCGAACGGATGCTGATCGCCGCGGAGGCGCTCGGCATCGGCCGGGTGGCGCTGGACAAAGGCGGTCAAGTACGCCAACGATCGCGAGGTGTTCGGCCGGCCGATCGGCATGAACCAGGGCATCCAGTTTCCGCTTGCGGATTCGCTGGCGCGGCTCGACGCCGCCGAGCTGATTCTGCGAAAGGCGACCTGGCTCTACGACAACGGCAAACCCTGTGGGCGCGAAGCGAACACGGCGAAATACCTGTGCGCCGATGCCGGCTTCACCGCCGCGGACCGTGCCTTGCAAACCCACGGCGGCATGGGCTACGCGGAGGAGTACCACGTCGCCCGCTACTTCCGCGAGGCCCGGCTGATGAAAATCGCGCCGATCAGCCAGGAGATGATCCTGAACTTCCTGGGTTCGCATGTCCTGAAATTGCCGAGGAGCTATTGATGACCAATCCGCTGTTCGAGCTCACCGGCCGTTCAGCGTTGGTGACCGGGCCGGGCAGGTATTGCCGGTGGACGGCGGCATGGTGATGTGATGCACGCCCGCCGCCGATGACGTCGATGTCTGCGACCGACGGCCCCGTGCTGCTGTCAGACGACCGCGCTGGGGTGCGGACACTGACGCTCAATCGTCCGCGCCGCAAGAACGCGATCAACCCGGAACTGTGGATCGCGTTGCGGGACGCGCTCAACGAGGCCGGTCGCGACCGCAGCGTGCGCGCGCTTGTGATCACCGGCGCCGGCGGGAGCTTCTGCTCCGGCGCCGACATCTCGGTACCCGACGACGTTCACCCGAAATACAAGCTGCAGCGCTTGACCGACGTGGCGCTGGCGTTGCACGAGCTTCCGATTCCGACGGTCGCCAAGGTGACCGGGGTCGCCGTCGGCGCCGGATGGAACCTGGCGCTGGGTTGCGATTTGGTGGTCGCGACGCCGGAATCCACGTTCTGCCAGATCTTCTCCAAGCGCGGCCTGTCGATCGACCTGGGCGGCTCCTGGCTGTTGCCGAAACTCGTTGGCCTGCAGCAGGCTAAGCGGCTCGCGCTGCTCGCCGAGACCATCGACGCCGCCGAGGCCCATGCCCTGAACCTGGTGACGTGGGTGGTGTCCGCCGGGGAGGTCGACGCCTTCGTCAACGACCTCGCCGGTCGGCTGGCCGCCGGCCCCCCGATCGCGCTCGCACAAACCAAGGCCCTCTTGAACGAGGGCGCCGACCGCACTATGCGCGACGCGCTGGCCAACGAGGCCCGCGCCCAGGTCGGCAATTTCGCGACGACGGATGCCGCTGCCGCCTACGCCGCGTTCGCCGAACGACGAGAGCCGTCGTTTACTGGTCGGTGGGCGTTATCGGGATTTGGCCAAGAGCAAACGGAGTAGTCGGAGTACACATGCGTGAGACAGTCATCGTCGAGGCGGTACGCACGGCAGTAGGGAAGCGCAACGGCGGGTTGTCCGGCATGCACGCCGCCGACCTGTCCGCGGTCGTCCTCAACGAACTGCTGGAACGCGCCGGCGTCCGCCCGGAGATCGTCGACGACGTGATCTGGGGATGCGTGTCCCAGGTCGGCGACCAGTCCAGCAACATCGGGCGTTACGCGGTCCTGGCCGCCGGCTGGCCGGAGAGCATCCCGGGGACCACCGTCAACCGCGCATGCGGCTCCAGCCAGCAGGCCCTCGATTTCGCGGTGCAGGCGGTGATGTCCGGTCAGCAAGACGTCGTCGTCGCCGGCGGCGTGGAGGTGATGAGCCGCGTCCCGCTGGGTGCGGCCAGGGCGACCGGGATGCCCTACGGTCCGAAAGTCCTTGAGCGGTATGACGATTTCTCGTTCAACCAGGGCCTGTCGGCGGAGCTGATCGCCAAGAAGTGGGGGTTTTCCCGGGGCCAGCTCGACGAATACTCGGTCCGGTCCCACGAGCGGGCGGCCGCCGCCCAGGACGGCGGCGCCTTCGCCGACCAGATCGTCCCGGTGTTCACCGATGACGGAACCCAGGCAAACATCGTCGCCGCCGACGAGGGTGTGCGCCGCGGTACCACTGTGGAAAAGCTGGCGGCGCTCAAGCCCGCATTCGTCGACGACGGCGTAATCCACGCGGGCAATTCCTCGCAGATCTCCGACGGCGCGGCGGCGCTGCTGGTGACCACCGCGGAGATGGCGGTCGAGCTGGGGTTGACCCCGCTGCTGCGCTACCGCGCCGGCGCCGTCACCGGGGCGGATCCGGTGCTCATGCTCACCGGCCCCATCCCGGCGACCGAGAAGGTGCTGAAGAAGGCCGGCGTCGCCCTGTCGGACGTCGGCGTCTTCGAGGTCAACGAGGCGTTTGCGCCGGTCCCGCTGGCGTGGATGGCCGAGACCGGTGCCGATCCCCGCCGGGTGAATCCGCTGGGCGGCGCCATCGCGCTGGGTCACCCGCTGGGCGCCTCCGGTGCGGTGCTGATGACGCGCATGGCGCACCACATGCGCGATAACGGCATCCGGTACGGGCTGCAGACGATGTGCGAAGGCGGCGGCACGGCCAACGCCACCCTGGTCGAGCTCGTGTCCTGACACCCGCTCAAGAGCCCTCACGTGAGGCCCTTGTCACGGCTGCCAAACCAACCTACTGTGTGTTCACTAGGTTGGTTAGCCCTGGCCAATGCCGTTAAGGAGTCCGGTGCCCGACGCACGGCGATACGACACGCTGCTCGCCAAAGGGGAGGACCGCAAGCAGCGGATCCTCGAGGTCGCGCAGCGCCTCCTGACGCGCAACGGCTGGCGCAACACGACGCTCGCACAGATCGCCGGCGAGGCCGGGGTCACCCCCGCGGGCCTGCTGCATCACTTCGAATCCAAGGAGCAACTGCTGCACGCGGTGCTGGACGCGCGTGACCTCGACGACGACTCGCACGCTGACCGGGCCGGTGACCTTCTCGTGGAGATAGCCCGGGTCGCCGAACGCTTCAACCGGGCGCCCGAAATTGTGGGCACGTTCACGGTGCTGCTGGTCGAAAACATCCTGCCCGACGCTCCGCTGCACGACCGCATGCTGAGCAGACAGCGAGAAGCGATCGACATCGTCGGCGAGCTCATCCGCCGTGGTCAGGCGGAAGGTCGGTATCGGACGGACATAGACCCCGCCGTCAAGGCAGTAGAAATCCTCGCCTTCGTCCACGGAATGGAAACGATATGGTTGCTCGACCCTTCGATACCGCTGACCGACGTGTTCAAGGAATACGCGGAGGCACTGGCCCGGGACTTCGCGCCGGCCAAGACGTGCGAGAAGAGACGAGGTATCGGCTCGACGTCGTCGCCACCAGCGACGTCGACGTGGTGAGGTTCGCCGGCGGCTGGCTCTTCGACCGGGCGATGGCGGGCTGGGACGTGACCGTGCTGCTGACCGACCTGTCCGACCGGCCCGACGCTCGGCCCCTGCAGATCGTCGGGGCCCAGACACTCGACCTCGAGGTCGCCTTGGCCTCCGTGGGATCCCGGCCTCATCCCCAGGCGCTGGCGGCCGCGGCGGATCTGTTCGGATGCGACTCGCGGGTGCGGCAAGGCGTGTTGCAGGCGCTCGATCAGGGCGTCACGGAGGTCACGCTGTGGGGGGAAACCTGGCCGGCGGAGCTGGATGACAGCGTTGGCCTGGTACAACACCGGCTGAGCATGGCCGCGCAGATCTTCAAGGCTCAGGCGCTTGCGGCCGCCTTGAACGTCGCCGCCGTGCCGCACGCCTCGATCGGTCACATCGAGACCTTCCGAAGCGGGCTCCTGGCGTGCCCGTCGGTCGCCGCCGATCTGGTTCCCACCGGCTGAACGCCCGGCTTGGGCGGAGTGTGAACGGGGCGACGTGCTATCGGCGTGTCCCGTTCGGTTCTTTCACACTCGGCGGGCGGGACCTGTCGTTGACGACGACCGGGCCGTGTGGAAATGTAATACTCATCTCTGAGAGGATCATTCTCACTAGCCGAGATTGGAACGGAGCAAGCGATGGTGAACGACCTCACCGAGATGGACTTCTTCCGCGATAAACGGCTCGTCGAGGACCCCTACCCCTACTACGAGGCTCTCCGGCAGCAATGCCCCGTGACCCGCGAAGACCACCACGGGGTCACCATGGTGACCGGCTGGGACGAGGCCTGCGCGGTGTTGAACGACGCGGAGACCTTCTCGTCGTGCATCTCGGTGACCGGCCCGTTTCCCGGCTTCCCGGTGCCGCTCGACGGTGACGACGTGACCGAGCTGATCGAGCAACACCGCGACGAGCTGCCCTTCAGCGACCAGCTGCCCACCCTGGACCCGCCGACACACACCAACCACCGCGCCCTGCTGATGCGGCTGATCACCCCGAAGCGCCTCAAGGAGAATGAGGACGCGATGTGGGAGCTCGCCGACCGGGCGCTCGATCCGTTCCTGGCGCCGGGCGAGGGCGAGTTCATCAAGGGCTTCGCGGGCCCCTTCACGCTGCTGGTCATCGCCGACCTGCTGGGTGTGCCCATGGAAGATCGCGACAAGTTCGTCAAAGGCATCCGCCAGCACTCGGGTGGCGGCATCGGGGGCACCGGCAAGGAAGCGCTGGCGCACAGCCCGCTGGAGTTCCTCTACGGTCTGTTCTCTGACTACGTCCGGGACCGCCGCCGCGAGCCCCGCGACGACGTGCTGACCGGCCTCGCGACCGCCACATACCCCGACGGCTCGATTCCCGAGGTCGAAGACGTGGCCCGCGTCGCCAGTAATGTCTTCTCGGCGGGCCAGGAAACCACCGTGCGGCTGCTCGGGGCCGCACTGCAGACCATCGGGGAGCGCCCCGACATCCAGGCGCAGTTGCGCAAGGACCGCAGCCTGATCCCCAACTTCATCGAAGAGGCGCTGCGCATCGAGAGCCCCGTCAAGGGCGACTTCCGGATGAACCGGGTGCCCGTCAATGTCGGTGGCGTAGACCTGCCCGCGGGCACCACCGTGATGGTTGTGCAGGCGGCGGCCAACCGTGATCCGCGCCGGTTCGAAGACCCCACCACGTTCGATCCGGTCCGCAAAAACGCCCGCCAGCACATCTCGTTCGGGCGCGGGATCCACAGCTGCCCCGGCGCGCCGCTGGCGCGCACCGAGACCCGGGTGGCGATCGAGCGGCTGCTCGACCGCACGTCTGACATCAGGATCAACGAGCGCCTCCACGGTCCGGCGAATGACCGCCGCTACCAATACGTTCCGACCTACATCCTGCGCGGCCTGACGGAACTGCACCTGGAGTTCACGCCGGCATGAAAGTCTCAGTCGACGACCAGCGCTGTCGCGGTCACGGGGTGTGCGTCACGCTGTGCCCGGAAGTGTTCAGCCTGACCGACGACGGTTACGCGGTGGCGATCGAATCCGACGTCCCAAATGGATTCGAGGGAGCCACCCAAGAGGCCATCGAAAGCTGCCCCGAGCAGGCGATCAGCGAAACCAATCCCGCACCCAACTAAGGAGATTCGAGTGGCTAAGGGGCCAAAAGGATATGTCATCCTCACCGAGGCCATCAAGGATCCGGAGGGCATGAAGGCCTACGGCCGAGCCGCGGGTGCGGCGATGGGCGGAGTCAACATTCTCGCGGTGGATACCGCTCCCAAGGTCATCGAAGGCACCTGGCACGGCGACCAGACCGTCGTGCTGGAATTCGAATCGGTGGATGCGGCCCGGGCGTGGTACGAGTCCGAGGGCTACCAAAAGGCGGCGCAACTGCGCCAAGCGGCAGCCGACTGCAACGCGGTCATCCTTGCCGGGTTCGAAATACCTTCGGCCAGTGGCTGATCGCTATTCCTTGATCGAAATCGCCTGGCGGGGGCATTGACGGACGGCCTCGCGCACGTCTGCCTCGATCTCCGGGGTGACTTCGGGTTGCAGGACGGTCAGCATGTCGTCATCGCCGAGGTGAAACACCTCCGGATTGATGCCCATGCAGACGCCGTTGCTTTCGCAAAGACCCCAATCGACTTCTATTTTCATTTCGGTATCCTCACCGAACTACTTTCACCGGCACGTGCTTCCAGCCCATCACGTTTTGCATCTGGACGCGTTGGCACGCGGGCCAATCCACTTCGTAGCGCGGCATGAAGTCGAGTAGCTTCTCCAACGCGACTGCGCTCTCCATGCGGGCCAGCGCGGCGCCGAGGCAACTATGAATCCCATAGCCGAATCCCATGTTCTGCGCTTCGGTTCGGTCTCGATCGATGTCGAATTTATCCGGATCGGTCCAGGCCTCGGGGTCACGGTTGGCCGCGCCGTTGATGAGGAATATCGGCTTGCCGGCCGGAATCGTCACCCCGTGCAGGTAAACGTCTTTCACCGAGCGGCGGACCTGGTATTGGGACGGCGCCTCGTAGCGCAGTAGTTCTTCGACGGCGGCGGGGATCTTGCTGCGATCGTCGAGCAGCTTCTGCCACTGCTCGGGATTGCGGGCGAACACCACCGGAGCATTGCCGACCAGCTTGGTGACGGTCTCGGCGCCGGCGCCGCCCAGGAGTGTGGCAAACCCGGCTATCTCGAGGTCGTCCAGCTTCCTCTTCTCCCCGTTCTCGCATTCGAGCTCGGCATCGATGAGCTTGGTGAACAAGTCATTACGCGGCTCGGCGCGGCGTTGCGTCACGAGGTCGTAGTAGAGCATCGCGGTGTTGATGTTGGCTTGCATACCCGTTTCGCCGACTTCGACCTGTCCGGGTTCGCGAGTCAGCGACTCGTCGATCCAATGGCGTACCTGCTGCGCGTGCTCCTCCGCCACCCCCAGCATCGTCGTGATCACCTCGACGGGGAACGGGCCGGACAGGTCCTGCACCACGTCGAACCGATCGCGATCGGCCGCGCTGAGGTACTTGTCGATCTTCTCGGTGACCATCTGCCTCTGGGACTCGATGGCGCGCGGCGTGAAGACCTTGTTGAGCAGGCTGCGCATGTGGCGATGGTCAGGGGGGTCCATGAAGATGATCGACTGCGGAGGCTTTTCACCGGATCGCACCATCGACAAGTCAATGCCGTAGGCCGACGAGTACGTTTCGAAATCCCTGAGACCCGCGGCCACATCCTCATGGCGAGTCAGCGCGTAGAAGTCGTACTCCTCGCTGTAGTAAACGGGCGCTTCCTCCTGCATCCGCCGGTAGGTCTCCCAGGCGCCGTTGAAGAATTGTTCGGAGAACGGATCGAAGACCAGCTTCGATTTGGTCATTGAAAACTCCTGGCTGGCGAGTTGCGGCCGTTACAGTGGACTGCCTCACTGTAACGCTAACGGTAGCGGTTTCGTGACGAACCGGGAAGACCAAAACGCGGCCATCTCAAACCTTCCCGGCGTTACTCGTGTCGGGGCTGACGACCTTGATGACGTCGTCCAGCGCCCCCAGGTCGCCGCCGAGTTCCTCGGCGATGGTGCGAACGACGGCGACGTCTTTGCCGACGAATCCACCGGCGACGTCGACGAACGAGGCGACGGAACCCCGTGCCGCGACGCTGTTCAGCACCCGGCTGGCAGCACTGCCGTGAGGCAGGGCAGCCAACAGAGCGGGCTCCGGCACGCCGAGCCGCTCGCCCAGCCGGATCGACTCCGCGAGCAGTCCAATATGACCGGCGAACAGCGCATTGTTGACCAGCTTCACCTTTTGGCCGGCGCCGCTGGGCCCGACGTGCAGGACCGGATCGCCATAGCAGCCCAGCACCGGTCGCACTCGCGCCACGGTGTCGTCGGCACCGCCCACGAACAGTGTCAGCTGGCCGGCCGCGATGTCGTGCGGGCCGCCGCTGACCGGTGCATCGACCACGTCGACATCGCGGGCGCGTTCGGCGATTGCCTCGATAGTTTTCGGGCTTGCGGTGGTGTGCACCACCAGCGTCGAACCCGCGGGCATGGCGGGCAGCAGGGCGCCGTCGAGGCAGACCTGCCGCACCTGTTCGTCGGTGAACACGCAGACCACCACGACGTCGGCTTGTGCACCGGCCTCGGGCACGTCGCGCGCCGCGTGGGCACCCAGCCGCTCGAGGTCGCGGCGCTGTTCGTCCGTCCGACCGAGGGCCACGACGCGGTGGCCGGCCGCGACGAGACGGACCACCATCGGGCGTCCCATCCGGCCCGCGCCGATGAATCCGACCTTCACTGGGCCCTCATCGCGGATTCCCCATCATCGCCAGCGTGGCGTCGGCCGCGTCGAGCACGGCACCACCGGGGGCTGCGGCCCGCTCGGCCAGTTCGACGATCAAGCGGACGTCCTTACGCAGCAGCGTCCCCGCCAAACCGGCCAGCCGTTCCAGGCCGCCGATCCCGCCAAGGGCGTTGAGCGCGAAGCTGTTCGCGCTGCCGCGGGAGGCGACCTCGGTGAAACGATCCGGGGAGACGCCGAGCGCATCGGCCAGCGACAGGGCGGTGGCCGATGCGCCCAGGTTGGCGGTGAACAGCAGGTTGTTGAGCAGTTTGGTGGTTTGCCCGGACCCGAGGTCGCCGAGGTGAACGACCGGATCGGCGTAGGTTTCGAAGACCGGGCGGCAGCGCTCGACAACGTCGGCGTCGCCACCGACCATCACCAGCAGACGCCCTTCCGACGCCGCCGGGCTACCGCCGCTCACCGGCGCATCGATGACCGAAACGCCCTGGGCGCCGGACTTCTCCGCGAGCTGGCGGCAAGTGTTGGGGTGCACCGTGCTGTGGACGGCGATGACGCTGCCCGGTTTCACCGCCGCCAGTAGCCCGTCCTCGCCGTAGGCGATCTCCTCGATGTCGGCATCGGCGACGACGCACAGGCAGACCAGATCGCTGGCCGCGGCGAGTTCGGCCGGCGACTTGGCGACCTTGGCCGGGGTATCGGCGAACGGCTCGAGGGTCGCGGGACTGCGCGCCCACAGCGTCGTTTCGTAGCCACCCTCGACGATCCGCCGCGCCATGGGGCCGCCCTGACTGCCCAGCCCGATGAATCCTACTTTCACCCCGCCTCCCGATCATCCTCTGTGTCAATGGGATTCGCGCGGGCGGCCACGCATTCGTCCGCGAACGCGAGAACCTTCGCGTGGTAATCCGCGGCGGTGTGGCCGAGGCTGATGTTGTGTCCCGCCTCCGGTTGCCTGTGTACGCTGAACCGCGGCGAGCCGGAGAACAGGGCGGTGATCTCCGCTAACGCCGAATCGTCGCTCTGCCAGACCCTTTCGTGCTCGGCGATGCTGAAATGCACCGGGACGCGGATGGCGGGGGCGAGCGACGGGAAGGTCTGGCGGGCCCAATCCGACACCATCTGGTCCTCGTAGGGCGGAGCCGTCGGGGAAACCGTGACCCCGGTGAGGACCTCGGGCGGATACAGCCGCTCCGGATGCCACAACAGCTCCCGCAAACCCGCGGGCCGGCGCTCTCGGGTTGCCGTTTTCAGGATCTCTTTGGCCGCGGGGTGATAGTGCCGGCCGGTGCCCGCCAACTCGATGCCCAGCAAATCGGCGCCGCGCTCGTCGGCGGCCATCCGCATCGTCAGCTCGCACCCGCCCGAATGCCCCATCACGAACACGCCGGCGCCGCGAGGCCGCTGCCCGAGGATGCGATCCACCGCCCCGTATGCGAGGTTGACCCGCTGCTCGGGTCGGGCCATCGCCTCGGGGTAGGGAGCCGAGCTGCCGTAGCCCGGCCGATCGAGCGCGACAACGGTGAAACCTGCAGCGGCGCCGGCCCGTAGCAACGAGAAAGACGGGTGGCCCGGGCAGTCGAAATACACCGCGGTGGTGCCCCCGCCGTGGATGGCCACGATCACGGCCTTCGGCGCTTCGGCATCCGCGGCCTCGGCGACCAGCGCCGACAGCGGCACGCCGTCGACGATCACCACCCTGGGGCGGACGGCGGGGGCGCTCATGCGTCGGCCCGCAGCAGGAGCACGCCGCTGGGGGTGAGACCACCGCTGCTGACCACGCCGACGCGAGCGCCGGGGACCTGGCGGTCACCGGCCTCGCCGCGCAGCTGGCTGACGGCTTCGTGCAGCAGACCCATGCCGTGGGTGCGACCGTGCGACAGCTGACCGCCGTGCGTGTTGAGCGGCAGCAGGCCGTCACGGGCGATGTTCTTGCCGCCGTCGAGAAACTCTCTGGCCTCGCCAATTCCGCAGAAGCCCAGCGCCTCAATCCAGGACAGGCAGTTCATGGTGAACCCGTCGTACAGTTCGGCGACGTCGACGTCGGCGGGTCGCAGCGACGTCCGCGTCCACACGTGCGCGGCCTGGCCCAGCACCTGCGGTTCATGGGTCAAAGTGCTCTGGTCCCAGTCGATTCGCTCGATGATCTGGGTGCCCACCGCCTCCACCAGGACGGGCGGCTTGGCCAGGTCACGGGCGGCGTCGACGGCGGAGACGATGACGGCGATCGCCCCGTCGCACGGCACGTCGCAGTCATAGAGACCGAAGGGTGTGGTGATGGGCCGCGCGTTCAGGTAGTCGTCCATCGTCATCGGGGACCGGTACACCGCAGTCGGGTTGAGCTCGGCGTTGGCGCGCTGGTTCAGGGCGATCCAGCCCAGCGTCTCTTTCGTTGTGCCGTAACGGTGGAAGTGCCGCTGCGCGTTCATCGCCAGGGTGTGGGCTGCCGACGTGGCTCCGAACGGCATAAGCCAGCCGGCGCTGCGGCCCATCGACGGGGTGATCTTGCTCTGCTTCATCAGCTCGTTGTGGGTGGCTTCCCACAGGGTCCGGAAGCACAGCACGTGACGGGCCAGGCCTCCAGCGATCGCGAGCATCGCGGCGATCACCGATCCGCCCGGGCCGAACGTTTCGATGCCGCCGTTGTGCCAAGCCGGCCGTATCCCCAGCGCCGCCTCCAGCGCGGTGACGCCACCCTCGCCGAAGCCGCCGAGGTTGCCGCCGCCGGGGTAGGTGGACAGGCCGTCGATGTCGGCGAACGTCAGGCCGGCATCGGCGATCGCCGCCTCGCACGCCTGCACAGTCAGCGACAGCGGCGGCTCCATCAACCGACGCCCGATCGGTGACATGCCGATCCCGGTGAGCGCGACCTTGTCTTCGAACTTCTCCGCCGTCAGCATGGGGCGGACGTGTTCACCGAAGCGCTCGGGCTCGATCTCGTCGGCCGGCAGGGGACCGAAACGAGCCTCTGCTTCGGCGTCCGGGACCGGCCGGAACAGCGGCAGCCAGATGTCCTCGATTTGCTCGAAGACAACCTCCACCTGTTGGCCGAGTGCGAGCCGATCCGGCTCGCACTCGACGATGTTGGTGGTCAACCGGACCCGGGGGTCTTCCGCGATCGCCACCTGGGCGACCACGTACGGCGCCGGCAACCCCGGCAGGCTGAACCGATAGTTGACGGTGAATCCGGCGAGCGTCGCCTTGCCGGAGACGGCCCGCACGCCCATGTCTCGGGATCGGCAATACCGGCATACCGGCGCCGGCGGATGGATCAGGGAATCGCAGCTCTTGCATTCCTGCAGCCGCAGCGTCCCGTCGGCGCCCGAAGTCCAAAAGAACTCATTTTCCTGCGTGATCAGCGGCAGCGGACGTCCGGTCAACGCGTGAAACCCCATTCGGCTTCGTTCGACTCGACTTTGAGGTGCGCGGCGGGATCTTCGTCGCCGCTGGGCGGCGGCGACACGTCGTCCGGTCGGCGTTCGTCCATTTCCATGATGGCGTGCACCGGGCAGTCCATCAGGGCGCGCATGACGGCGTCGCGGTCGGCCTCGGGGACGGTGCCGTCCCCGATCAGACACGCGTATCCCCAGTCGTCGAGTGAGAAGTATTCGGGCGCGTGCTTGGCGCAGATGCCGAAGCCGTCGCAGAGGGTCCGGTCGAGGTGGATTTTGATGCCCTCGGTCACGCGTACATCACCGCCTCCACCTCGTAGGGCCGCTCGACACGAAACACGTTGGCACGGCACGGTTCGCAGGTGTTGTCGAGGTGGCGGGCAACCGCTTGCGGGAACTGGTCGAGCAGACTTCCCGCCACGTTGGTGGCGGCGTCCAGCGTTGCGCAGGCCCCACGACCGCGCAGCGTCACTGACCACCGCCGGAGCCGGTCGAGGTCCTCGGAGGTGGCGACACCATCGCGGAGCGCGCCGGCGACGGCGGCCATCGCCGCGGTGCCGTTGAAACACGATCCGCACTGCCCGGCGTTTTCGCGGTCGAAGTAAGCCAGCACGGATGCGGCGACGGCGACCGGACAGTCGTCGGTGATCACCGCGATCGCACCACAGCCCAGCCCGCTGCCGAGGGCGCGGAAAGTCTCGTGATCCAACGTGGCATCCAGCACGGCCCGGTTGAGCAGCCCGGCGAAATAACCGCCCAGCAGCGCACCTTGCACGTGCTCGGACGAAACACCATGCAGGCCAAGCAGATCGCGGAACGGCAAGCCGTGCGGAACCTCGTAGAGACCGGGTGGCCGCCCGCCACCGGTCAGGGTCACCAGGAAGGTGCCGGGCGAGGATGACGTGCCCAGCGAGCGGAACGCCGCCGAGCCGTGCCGCTGCAGGTGGGGCAGGTTGGCCAGGGTCTCGACATTGCTCACCAGGGTGGGCCGGCCACCGACGCCCTTCTGGAAGGGCCGCGGCGGCTTGTCCGTCGGCTTGACCGGACCGCCGTTGATCGCGCGGGTGACCGCGGTCTCTTCGCCGGCGATGTAGCCCGGATGGACGTTGAACAGCTCAATCGTGATGCCGCCGAACGCATGTTCCGTTAGCGCGGCCTCCACGCCGCGGGCAGATTCCGGGTCGGACACGTAGACGTAGGCGCGGTCGGCGGCCACGATCGCCGCCGCCAGTCGCAGCCCATCGAGAACCACGTGCGGCCGATGCCGGAGCAACCATCGATCCTTGATCGAGGCCGGTTCGCCCTCCTCGCCGTTCGCGACGACAACCGAACCACCGGCCAGGCGCCCGTTGTCGCACACCGCGCGCAGCTTCACCGCGAGCGGAAAGGCTGCGCCGCCGCGGCCCTGCAGCCCACTGCGTTCGACTTCGTCGAGCAGCTCGTTGGCGTCGGCAAGCGGACGGTAGCCGCCGAGTTCGAGGTAAGCCGAGTAGCTTTCCCTCGTGTGGCCGGGTTGATCGCCGAGCAGGCGCGAAGTACAGCCGGGCCAGGTGGTCACGGTGATAGCCGGCGCGGCGCTGGTTTCCATCGGCTAGCTCTCCGTTTTCGCGGTTAGTCTGGCGCACATGCGAACCGCGGCAGTGCGCGTCAACGTCGACCCTTCCGGTGTGCTCACGGCCGCACGGCTAAGCCAGGGCATGACCGTGCTCCTCGGGCTCGCCGGCGAACTCGGTGCGGAGGTGGTCGACAACAATCTTGCGGCCATGCCGGCCGGCCGTCGCGAGGCGGAGCTGCTCATCGCCGGTGACGATGTCCACGTCGTCAAGCGCATCGGGGTTGATTTGTGCGCCAAGGCTTTTGGCACTGATCCCATGGCCGGCGTGGTCACGTTTATCAGCCGGGGAACCGACGACGACGCGCAGGGTGTGCTCTCCGCCTTCGGGCTCACCGGCGAGATTGTTCGGTCGCCCGGCGATGACGGCTTCGACATCGTCTACGTGACGCTGCGCGAAGCCGACCTGGAGCGGATTCCGGAAAGCCGGATACACACGGCCCTCGAGGCGTCGCTCAACTGTGAGGTTCACATTCGCACTGTGTAGCGCATCTTGAGACATTACGGGCCCAGGAATTCGAGAATCGCGGGCGCCGCGAGCACCCAGGTGTCGAACATGTTGAAGTGCTGCACCCTGCCCGCCGCACGGTCTTCGGACGCACGCTCCCACGCGTCCTCCGGCCAGGGCGGATCGATGAGCTTGGATCCCTTGATCAGGCAACTGACTTCCAGCGAGGTCCGCTTGGGGTGATCCCAGTCGTTCTCGCCACCGCGAATGATCAGGGTGGGGCACTTGATGCGGTCGAACATTTCGTCCTCGACGCCGGGGATGGTCTGGCCCGGCTTGGACACGAAGGCGTTGAGCCAGCGCAGCATCACCTTGAGGAACTCGTCGCGGTCGAGGTCGAGGAATCGTTGCTTGTTGTTCGGGTTCTCCTCGATGCGCTCGCGCCATTCGGACACCTTCATCACTGCGTCGATTCCGGTTCCGCGCGCGGCGAGAATGCTCGGCACGATGTAGAAGGAACCCAGTACGAACGTGCCGTAAATCCCGCCGACGATGTTCCACACCACGAGCTTCTCGACGAGTTCGGGGTAGAGCATCGTGGTGAGCATGGAATCCCTTGCCCCACCGGAGCCGCCGGCCAGGATGCATCGCTCGACGCCGAGCTTGCCCAGCAAGCCACGCAGGGTCTCGGCACGCATGTGCGATTCGCTCTGTCCGTAGAACTGCACGTCGGAGGCGCCGCAGTTGGGTCGGTCCCAGAGCAACACCCGATAGCCGCCGGCAACCAGCGCCTCGGCCAGCGGACGCAGGCCCGGGATTTCTTTACTGAACCGGCCACCCGGTGTCATGACGATGAGATCCCCTGTGTCCCCGAGGATTTCGTAGACAACCTTTCCACCGTTTACCTCGATAGAAGACACAGATTCTCCCGTACCGTCACGCCATCACCACAACGTCGTTGCCGACGACTCGCGCCGGGTAGGTGCGGATGCTCCATTCCGGCTTCACCGCGGTCGTGCCGGTCGCCAGTTCGAAACCCCATTGATGCCAGGGGCAATAGATGAACTCCAGATCCCGCACCATGACCGCGTCACCGGCGGCAGTCTCGTCGACAATGGTGCGTCCCCGGGCGCGCCCCGAGCAGAGCGGACCACCCTGATGTGGACAGTAATTCGCGATGGCGTAGAAGGTGCCGTTGACGTTGTAGACACCGACGCCGTGCCGGCCGATGGGTACCAGCTTGTGGCTGCCCGGCGGGATTTCGTCCACGGTCGCGACGACATGCTCGCGGCCCTGGGCGAGGCGGGGCTGGGGCCGCCTTGTGGTTACCCCTTCGTTCTCAGACGTCAACTCAGAGCACCCGGACCTGACCCTCGAGGACCGGGACGGTCTCCGGGAGTTTGTAGGTCGCGATCCCGTTCTTGTACATCACCGCATCGCGGGCCGCTTTGGGCAGGTGCTTCACCAGCCAGCGCGGGTTGTCGAACGTCCAGTGCGGGTAGTCCGAGGAGTACAGCAGGATCTTGTCGCACTCCATCCACTCCAGCGCGCGGGTCAACTCGGTCTTGTCTTCCGGGTAGTCCAGCGGCTGCGTGGTGAACTTGATGTGTTCCTTGACGTACTCCGAAGGCTTGCGTTTGATGTCGGCGCGCGACTTGCGGGCTTCGTAGATCGCGTCCATGCGCCACATCAACGGCAGGATCCACGTGAACGCGTGCTCGACGAACACGATGCGCAGCGTCGGGAACCGGTCGAAGACGCCGTCGAAGATCAGGCTCATCACCTGATTGGCGGCCAGCAGCGAGTAGGTCACCATGAAGTCGTGGTTGTAGCTGGGGAATCCGACCGGCGGCGTCGGCAGCATCTCGTAACTGCTGCGCCCCAGGTGGCAACTCACCGTGATGTCGTGCTTGGTGGCGGCCTCCCAGATCGGGTTGTACTTTGGATGACCCCATGACGGCCGCGGCTCGGCCTTGATCAGGATCTGCGCCATGTACGGGTGCCCGGCCCACTTCTCGATCTCGCGGGCCGCCCCTTCGGGATCCTCGATCGCCGCGCAGATCGAACCCCGCCACCGCTCGTGCCAGTTGTTGTGGCTGTCGAGCCAATGGTGGGCCTGCCAGTCATTCAGCGCACTCGAGAACGCCTGGGAAGCTTCGGCCAGCCGCGGCGTCCGCCCGCCGGGCTCCAGGATCGCGATGTCGGAACCCGCTTCCATGATCAGCTGGCGAAACGCCATGTCCGGGTCGCTGCCCGGGAACTCGCCGTTGGCAGGGAAGGTGTCGGTGCGCATCGCGAAGCTGTGGGCGTAGTCGGGAGCGTCGTAGTAGATCAGCTCGCCGATCTTGTGGTCCAGGAAGAACTTGCTGCGCCACGGCTCGGGTATGTACGGGACCAGCTGGCCGCGTTTGGGCACCGGGTGGACGTCCGAGTCGACGCACCGCACGGCTATCCGCTCCGCGGCGGGAACACGTTCCTGCGAATGGGTCAGCGTCATCGTGATCTCCCTTGTTCACTTCTCATTCTGCGACTAGCCCGCCGCGAGGTCGACCGAAACGTCGATCCCGTACAGGTTGGCCGCGTT
The DNA here is from genome assembly GCA_963802525.1 of uncultured Actinomycetota bacterium. Taxonomy (GTDB): domain Bacteria; phylum Actinomycetota; class Actinomycetes; order Mycobacteriales; family Mycobacteriaceae; genus Mycobacterium. Next base: position 77,027 of record CAWDJC010000002.1, read on the forward strand.
GCGCCAGCACAGCTTGTCGCGTTGTTCGCCGGACAGCGACGAGGGCAGGCTGCGGATGTCGTTGTTCTGCCAGTGCGGATAGCTGGAGCCGAACATCACCATGTCGTCCTTGCCGGTGAACCCGAACCACTCGCCGGCGAATTCGGCGTCGGGGGGCCCGTCGACGCTGCCCTGCACGAAATACACATGCCCGGGGATGTAGTCGCTGGGGATCCGCGGCGCCCAGGGCGTCTGTTCCAGGTGCGGCCGGCCGAACGTGTCCATCCGCCAGATGAACGGCGTCAGGAAGTCCGCGGCGCCGTCGGCCCAGACGAACTTCAGGCTCGAAAAGCGCTCGAACACTCCCTCGGCGATCATGTTCATCAGGTGATAGATGTAGTTCAGCGCCATGAAGCTGACGTATTGCTCGTAGGTCTGGGTGTGGCCGGAAGGCGTCGGGGGAAACGCGATGCCCTCGCCCATCTCGATATGCACCGCGACCGGAAGGTTGGCATCGGCGGCGGCCTCCCACAGCGGCCAGAACTGTGGCTTGCCGTAGAGCTCGCGGGATTGCAGCGGGACGCCGATCTGGACCACGCGCGGATGCGCCCGCCATTTTTCGATTTCGCGCAGCGCGCCGGCAATGTCGTCGGGGTTGACCCGGATGGTGCCGCGGAACCGGTTGCCGAACTCGCCGGAGTCCAGCCAGCGCGACACCATCATCTCGTTGTGGGCGGCATGCAGGGCGCTGCCCAGGTGCCGGTCGGGCATGATGCCACGACCCATCGGGTGCAGGATCGCCACATCGACACCGCGCTTGGAAAACAGTTCGTTGGCAACGAATTCCGGGTCGGAACCCGGATACTGGCGGTCCGGCCCCTTGGTGTTCGGCGCGTATTCGCCGCCCGGCGCGCCGTACCAGTCCATCTCGTAGTCGGGGAAACCGCGGCTCTTGAAAGGCTCGCGCAGGAAGGAGCGCAGGTCCTTGTTGGACGGAAAGAAGATGTGCACGCTCGCGTCGATCACCGGCGTGCGTGTTCCGTCAGTGTGTTCGATCACGAAAGCCATCCTTCGGCTCCGGCAGCCAAAGCGAGCCCAGCCGGGTCATATGATAGATAACCTAACATTCTTCTGGATCGTCAATCAATGGATTTCCGGTAAGCGTTTCGATTAGTCATCGGCCCTGGTAGTCGTCGATATTGCCGTCATTAAAGTAAGTGTCGTTCTTGAATATGGATAATAACATTCTCCGGCTTGCCGACGGGCGTCGATCGGGCCGATGGCAAGGGCTGAACCGGACCTCCAGCAGACGTCGGGCTGGCCACTTCGCCCGACCCTGAACGAGAGAATCGGCTTCACATGTAGCCGTACATGGCCGGCGGCCCACGGTACGATTCGTCGCGTGATCGCCGGACTGGGGCCATCCTCAGCTATGTCTGTGTGTGCTGGATGCCGAGTCCGATCCCGGGTGAGTAACACGACCGCCGATTGAGCCGTTTCCAACGACCGGAACGCCACGCCATGAGGAATACGCGCGAATCGATGGCAAAACTTCGTAGCTCTTTGTCTCACCCGACGGCCCCTGCGTGGTGAGGGCCGTGCCCGCGTCCATGGTGCGCTGGACTGGCCTTCTATTCGTGGTCGGCGCGGCACTGTTCGCGCTCGGTGTCCTGCTCTCGCTGCTACCCGCGTCGCCACCGCTGCTCTCAGCGGTGACCTACGCGATTGGGGCGGTGTTCTTCACAGCCGCCGCAACCCTTCAGCTCGTCGTCGCCCGCCGAGAGCTGCCCGAGGCCGAGCGGCGCACGCTCGCGTTGCGTGCTCGCACCACCGACTGGCTGGCCGCGGCCATCCAGTCGGTGGGGACGGTGCTGTTCAACGTCAACACACGATGGACGCCGCGGTAACCATCGGTGCGCGCCCAGAGCTGGTAGACGTCGAGGTGTGGGTGCCTGACATCGTCGGTTCTGTCGCGTTCCTGGTCTCCTCGGCTATCGCGATCGTTCCCGAGGTCCGGGCTCGGCGGCATTCCCACGTTGTAAACGCTTCGCAGCGCATCGCTTTCCTCAACTTGGCCGGATCCGTTCTGTTTCTCGTCTCGGCCGCGGGCGCACTGGTGTTGCGCTCGGGAACCGACGTCAGTCTCGTGTGGGCCAACATCGGTACGTTCTTCGGCGCCTTGTGCTTCCTCGTGGCCGCGTGGCTTTTCGGCTGGCCCCCTCCGCAGCCACACGGCGCGAGGGGACAGCTCAATCGCGAGGCACCTCCATCGTGAGGCAACTCAGCACCAAGCGTTGAGTTCGCGCCGCCGTCGGCACGGCGCTGCCGCGCGCCACGGGCCAAGGTCAAGAACGTCAAAATCGCAGATCACCAACGGGATTCACGACCGAACTCTCCAGAGCAATGGCAGCGAGCAGAACAGCTAGCCTGGCGGTGGCTGGTCTGCTTGGCCCACGGTGACGCCGGCGGCCTTCTCGAACGGTTTGATCACCGTCGTGAAATCGGAATCCGGGCCTTCATCGCGCGCGGCGGCCTCCCAGAGCCGGCCGATTGTTTCGGCGACGTCGGCCGGGGCGCCGAGCGCTTTCGCTTCGTCGAGATACAGGCGCACGTCTTTCACCATCAGCCTGGTGGCGAAGCCGTAGTCGAAGCTGCGCGGGAGGATTGCACGGGGGAACTTGTCGCGGCTCGCGCTCGTCCCGCCCGATCCCGCGTTGAGCACCTCGATCATCACGCCTGGGTCTAGACCGGACTTGACGCCCATCACGACGACCTCTGCCGTCGCGACCAAGACGTTGGCTGCCAAGATGTTGTTGGCCAGCTTCATCGTTTGCGCCGAGCCGGGTTTCTCCCCGATGTAAAACGGTCGGCCGATCGCCTCGAGAGCGGTTCGTATGACATCGAATTCGTTGCGCGGTCCGGACACCATTACCGCAAGTGAGCCCTTTTCGGCCCCGCTGACGCCGCCGCTGACCGGGCTGTCGATCGCCACGATGTTCCGTCGAGCCAGAAGGTCATGGATACGCACCGCCGTTTGGCTGCCGACGGTCGAGAAGTCGACATAGCGCTTGACCCGGGAACCCTCGATCACGCCAGCGGCACCGGTGGCCACCTCAAGCGACGCGGCGGGTGACGGGAGGCTGGCCATGACGGTCTCGGCATGATCGGCGACTTCCTTCGACGACGAGGCCGCGCGTGCCCCGAGCGCCACAAGGCGATCGAGCGCCGCGCCGCGCGTGTCGAAAGCGATGACATCGTGGTTTCCCTGAATGAGGCGACGTGCCATGGGAAAGCCCATGTTTCCCAGACCGATGAACCCGATTTCCATCGCCAGCCCTAGCCCTGGTCCACTTCGGCGAACGCCTCACTCGCGATGCGAAAGCTGTCGACCGCCGCGGGCACCCCGGCGTAGATGGCCACCTGCAGGAAGATTTCGCGGATCTCATCGCGACTGACGCCGTTGGTCAGCCCCGCCCTGATGTGCGTGCGCAATTCGTTGGGCCGGTTGAGGACCGAAATCATGGCCAGATTGAGCATGCTGCGCGTCTTGCGGGTCAGCCCGTCGCGCCCCCACACCGCGCCCCAGCAGTACTCGGTTACGAGGTCTTGCAGGGGCCGGGTGAAGTCGTTCGCATCGGCCAGCGCGCGGTTGACATACTCCTCGCCCAGCACCGCGGAGCGGATTTCAAGTCCTCGTCGGTATGTTTCGCGATCCAATGCTCTTCTCCTTTGCGACCGGGCGTTGCCGTTGATGTACACCCACCCAGAGCGGTCGGCCGCAATCCGCTCGAGCGCTGTCCGTTTGGGGTGCGCTCCTGATATGACCTTCGTATAGCAGGAAGGAGAGGTCGTGACCGGAGCAAGCAGTGACGTCTGGGAGGTCATGTCGACCACCCGGACGATCCGGCGGTTCACGGACGAGCCGGTCGACGACGCGACCCTGGCGCGGTGCCTCGAAGCCGCCAGGTGGGCCCCCTCGGGCGCCAACGCGCAAGGCTGGCGGTTCGTCGTGCTGCGATCACCCGAGCAGCGGGCCGTCGTGGCCAAGGCGGCGGCCCACGCCTTGGAAGTGATCGAACCGGTCTACGGAATGAGCCGGCCCGCCGACGACGACAACAGCCGCCGCGCCCGCACCTACCGCGCCACCTATGAATTGCATGATCGTGCGGGCGAGTTCACTTCGGTCTTGTTCGCGCAACAGCACTACCCGACGGCATCCGAACTTCTGCTGGGCGGGTCGATTTTTCCCGCCATGCAGAACTTCTTGCTGGCCGCGCGCGCCCAAGGGCTTGGGGCATGCCTCACCAGCTGGGCCTCGTATGGTGGTGAGCGGCCGCTGCGCGAAGCCATCGGCGTGCCCGAGGACTGGTTGGTCGCCGGCCACGTCGTGGTCGGGTGGCCCAAGGGCAGGCACGGGCCGCTTCGCCGCCGCCCGCTCGCCGAGTTCGTGAACCTGGACCGCTGGGGCGAGCCGGCCGACGACCTGGTGACCGCCATCTAGTAGGGACGGGGGAACGCGCTCGTCCCGCTCGGGCACCTCATAGCCGCTTTTCGAGATTATTACTTCCGGGAAGGAGAATGCTATTCTCGCGGTGGCGGTGACGACAGGAGGCGGCCCGGATGCTGTTGGAGTTCGATGCTGATCAGCGGCTGTGGCAGAAGACCGTTCGCGACGTCGTCGCCAAGCAGTGCCCGCCGTCGCTGGTGCGCGGCGTTGCCGAGGATGGCGTCGACCCGACCCCCGTGTGGAAGTCCTACGTAGACCAGGGCTGGACCGAGCTGAACGAATCGGCCAGCGCCGTGGAATTGGCCATCGTGCTCGAGGAGTTGGGGCACGCGACCGACCCCACCCCATTCCTGGCGACGATGAGCCAATTCGCGCCGTTGGCCGCGGATCGCTTCGACCCGCACGAGTCCGGGAGCGCCGTGTACAGCGGGGTATCGGCGCACCGGGACGCCGACGGCTGGGTGTTGCACGGCACGGCACGCCATGTCCTCGATGGCGATCGCGTCGATCGGTTGGCGGTGGTGACCGACGCCGGGGTGTTCGTCGTCGCGACCAACCAGGTGTCGGCCCGCCGCTCGGCGGTGTTCGACCCCGTCCTTCACGTCGCCGACCTATCATTCTCCGAAGTCCGGGTGCCCGACAGCGCCCGGCTCACCGTTGACGCCGAACGTGCGCGCCATGTCGCGTTGACCGGCATGGCGATCACGACGGTCGGCGCCTGCCAACGCATCCTCGATCTGGTGCTAGAACATGTTGCCAGCCGCCACCAATTCGGTGTACCGATCGGCTCCTTCCAGGCCGTCCAGCACAAGGCCGCCGACATGCACGTCGCGGTGGAACGCGCTCGAGCGCTGTCCTACTTCGCCGCGCTGACGATCGCGGCCGACGATCCGCGGCGCCGCCTGGCCGCGGCGATGGCCAAGGCATCGGCTGGGGAGTGCCAGTCGCTCGTATTCCGGCACGGCTTACAGCTTTTCGGTGCGATGGGGTTCACCTGGGAGAACGATCTGCAGTTCGCGCTCAAGCGAGCCAAAGCGGGGGAGCTCCTGCTCGGCGGCGCCGCGGAGCATCGGGCGCGAATCGCAGAGGAGTACCGTGCAGCTGACTTTTGATCCCGACGTCGAGGCGTTTCGGGCGGAGTTTGCGGCATTTCTTGACGAAAACCTGCCCGACGCAAGCGAAACCCTGGAGCGCCCCCGATCGGTCTCTCACATGCCGCAGTGGGCCCGCCGTTGGCAGCGGCTGCTTTTCGACAACGGCTGGCTGCTGCCCGGTCAGCCCCCGGAATTCGGCGGTCGCAACGCCACGGTCGTTCAGCAGTTCGTCCATCTCGAGGAATTGTGCCGCCGGCGGATCTACCACAGCCTCAACCCGCAGGGCGTGAACATCGTTGCGGCGTCGCTGCTGTCGTTCGGGACCGAAGAACAAAAACACCGCTGGGCGGTGCCGATCCTGCGGGCCGAAATCACCGCCTCGTTGGGGATGAGCGAGCCGAGTGCGGGCTCGGACCTGGCGTCGCTGCGCACCCGCGCGGAGCTGGACGGCGAACACTTCGTTGTGAACGGGCAGAAGGTATGGACCTCCGGGGCCCACGACGCCGACGTGTTGTTGACCTTTGTGCGGACGAATCCGGATGTGCCAAAGCACAAGGGAATCAGCGTATTGCTGATCCCGACCGACACCCCGGGCGTCGTGCGCCGGCCGTTCCCGTCGATCTGCTCCGTCGACGACCTGGATTTCAACGAGGTGTTCTTCACCGACGTGCGGGTGCCGGCCGAGAACCTCGTGGGCGAGGTCGACCAGGGCTGGCGGGTGGCCAACGGATCCCTCGGGCATGAGCGCACGATGATGTGGCTGGGTTTCGCCGATCGAATGGAGAACCTGATCGCCGACTTCCATCCCACCACGGAGCTCGAACGCGATCAGTACGCCACCACGATCATGGACAAACAGGCCCTGCGCCTTTTGGGTTCGGTCGCTTTGGCCCGCGCCGCCCGCGGCGAAGACGACGTGGCCGCGATCTCGGTGCTCAAGCTCCTCGGTTCGGAAGCCGAGCTACGCGGGTTTGAACATGCCCTGCACAGCGCCGGTGCCGATGGGCTCATCCACCCGGGCCAGACCGGCCCGTATGCGCCGATGAACCTGGACCACTATTTCGCCAGCTGGTTCGAGCGGTACGCCCGCAGCTTTTCCGGGACGATCGCCGGCGGCACCTCGGAGATCCAGCGCAACATCATCGCCCAGCGAGTGCTGGGCCTACCCCGCGGCTAGCGCCAAGGGTCAACACGTCCCGGCGCACCGCGCGGATCTAGAGGGGCAGTTCATCTGTGCATGTGAAGGCGCTGGACTAGGCTCGCGGCCATGCCTTCGGTTCTGGTCACGGGCGCGTCCCGGGGCATCGGTGAGTCCATCGCCGCCCGCCTCGCGGCCAACGGGTGGGACGTCTTCGCGGGTGTTCGCACCGATCAGGACGCACACAAGGTCAAGGGTGAAAGCTCCCGCATCACGCCCGTGATTCTCGACGTGACAAGTTCGGAACACGTTGCTGCCCTTGGTGATTCCTTGCCCGAGCGTCTCGACGCCGTGGTGAACAATGCCGGCGCGGTCGTGACCGGGCCGATGGAGGCAGTTGCATCAGCAGAGCTGCGTCGCCAACTCGAGGTCAATGTGGTCGGTCAGGTGGCGGTGACACAGGCCGTGCTGTCGCGGCTGCGTCGGTCGCACGGGCGGATCGTGTTCGTCTCGAGCCTTAATGGCAGGGTGTCCTTTCCGTTGCTCGGCGCCTACTGTGCGTCGAAGTTCGCCTTGGAAGCGGTGGCCGACGCGCTGCGGATGGAGCTGAAGCCATGGGACATTCCAGTGGTACTTGTCGAGCCGGCGCAGACCAAGACCGACATGTGGCATACCGCGGACACCTCGATGGAGCAGATGGCCGCCGCGATGACAGCCGAGATGCGGCAGCTTTACGCGGGACACCTGCCAGGGTTGGGCAAGGCGATAGACAGGACGCGGAAGACGGCGGTACCGGCGGAGAAAGTCGCCAAAGTCGTCGAAGAGGCGCTGACGGCCCGCCGGCCCCGGGCGCGCTATGTCGTCGGCGCGGCACCGAAGTTGCTGCTCAGCGTCGCGACGAACCTCCCGACATCGGTACGTGATCGTGTTCTGCGCGCTGTCTCGGCCCAGCCGAGCCGGCTTTGACGGCTGAGCCTGCAAGCGGAGAGCCAGCTGGAATTACTACGCCGCGGTGTCGCGGGCGACTACCTCTGTGCCCGGATCTGAGCGACACCCGCTGAGCTGCATTGCTAGCCTAAGGATTCCACCGCACGCGCCGTCCCCTGACCGAGACGAAGAATCCGCAGGTCGCCGATCGGGGTGCCCCGCCCGCGGTTGCACACCATCGCCAGGGCCAGATCGTGCCCCGGATCGGCAAAGCCGCCGGAGCCACCGAACCCGAAATGGCCAAAGCCGAGGGGGAGTTGTTTGTGAAGCAGCGGCAGCCGATGGTAGCCAAGCCGCCACTGCATGGTCATCATCACGACGCGGTCGCGTTGGTCGTTTTGGATCTCGGAGGCCTTGCCCACCGTCTCCTCGGAAAGGATGCGCACACCGCCCAGCTGGCCACCACCCGCAAGCATCGCGTACATGCCGCCGAGCGAGACGGCATCGAAATACCCATTCATCGCGGGAACGGCGGCATCGAGCAATCGAGGGTCGACGATGACGTCCTCCATACCCCGGGAGAGGGCTGCGTTGATCATCCGATGCGGGTTGATCGGCGACCTGACGGCACGAAGGCTCCTCGTCAGCAGGTCGAACGCAATACTGCCTATGGGGCCAGACAAACCTTTGAAAGCGCGCCCCATCGGTGCCAGCGGCGCCACACGCTGCCGCTGCTCGGGCGGGCAGCCGATAAACAGGCCGTCGAGCCCAAGCGGTTCGGCGAGTTCCCTCTGGACGAACTTTTCGATCGGTATGCCGGAAATCCGCCGCACCAACTCGCCGACGAGCCAACCGAACGTCAGCGCGTGATAGCCCACCGACGTTCCCGGCGGGTACGCCGGCCTCGCCCGCGCCAGCACATCGGTCATGTGCTCCCAATCGAGGATCCTCGATCCATGGTCGATGATCGTGCCAAGGCGGTGTAGGCCCGCGGAGTGGCTCAACACCTGCCGAACGGTGATGTCACCCTTACCGTTCTGGGCGAACTCCGGCCAGTACGTGGCAACCCGTTCGTCGTAGTCGAGGTCCCCGCGGTCGGCGAGCACATGAGCGCAGGTGGCGACGACACCCTTGGTCGTGCTCCAGCACATGGCTAGTGTGTCGCGCGTCCAGGGAACCCCGTTGAGGCTGCGAACCCCGCCCCACAAATCGACGACAAGCCTGCCGCGGTGATAGACGGCCACTGCGGCGCCTCCGTCGGTGCGGGCGATCTGCTTCCTGAAGATCTCCGCCACTTCGGCGAACTCGTCGTCATAACGACCTGCGATCAGATCTGTTCCTGATGTCTGAGTGCCCACTTTCGGAGGCTCCTTATCTAGCTGACGTCACCGAGTGCAATGACGGCGTCGAATCCTTCCCGGATGCACCCGGCAAGTATGTTTAGGTCAGGCACGGCTGCCGCGTCGACGTTGATCCCGACGAACGCCTTGTGGTCGTAGCCCAACAGGCTGCAGTTCGCCGCGGTGCCCATGAGGGGACCGAAGGGGTAGATTGCCACGACCTTCGCGCCGGCGATGTACACCGTCTGATCGCCCGCGGGGATGTTGCTGACCGCGAGGTCGTCGTGTTTCAGCATCATCCCCAACAACGGAGCCACCGCGGGGCCCAGGGCGCCGAGCACCCCGTCCAGCGCGGTGGTCGAGGGCAGTCTCACCTCCTCCTTCAGTGCGCTGAGGAGGTTGTGAAACACCCCTAATGCGCCGGCGGGATCATCGGTGCCGACCGGGATCGCGATCGACTCACCTCGCACGTGGTTTGCAACGGAGAAGTCACCCGGCTGGCGGATGTTCACGGCGATGGCGGCCCGCAGTCGCTCGACGGGTTTCCCATGTCGCTGGTGGTAGAGGGCGAACCCATGGGCGACGGCGGTGACAAAAGCGTCGTTGACCGTGCAACCCCGCGGTTTGGCTGCCTCGCGCAGCGTCTGCAGGTCTAGTTCAAGAGCGGCGAAGCGCATCCAGCCTCGCCGCTCGGACATCAGCGGGGACAGGCTCTCGCCCGGCGGGGTCATGACCTTCATCAGCGCCCGCACATTCTTACGGATGGTGTTCGCGGCGTCAGCCGGGCGTGACAACACGGTAGGAATCGCACGCGCTGCCACGTTCGCCGAGCGGCCGACGAATCCGAGGATCCGACGCAGGTTGTAGGTGACTGCCTCGGCAGCCAGCTCAATCGGCGAGTCACCCTCGGGCGGCGGGAGTGCCGGCATGGCTCCGATATCGCGTGGATCGCGGGTGAAGTCGCCGAGGTGGGCAAGAACCGCGAGGCTGCCCACGCCGTCGGTCAACACATGACTGATGTTCATGATCAAAGCTGCCTGACCGTGTTGGAGGCCCTCGACAACGGTGACGATCCACAACGGACGAGCCTGGTCGAAACCCGACATGGCCGACTGGCGCGCGAACTCGAGCACACCGTCGATGGACCCGTCGCCAGGCGCACGAATCCAGCGAACGTGGTACGAGAGATCGAAGTTCGGGTCGATGAGCCAGCGGGGCGTCGATAAGCGAAATGGCGTCGCCACCAGCCTGTGCCGAAACGGCGGGAGGCTACGGGTGGCATGTTCCATCCGGTCTAACAACACCTGCCGGTCGGGTGATTGGTCGAGCACGAGCACCGCGGTCATGGTCTGCCGCAGCAGCGGATCCTTCTCGATTCCCCACATCACCGCATCCATGTCGCTTGCGTGGAGGGGCCTGCGCGGTGCCAATTGGCGCGTGTCTAGCGTTGCCATCATTCCTTGGTTGCCGACAAGTGAGTTCCCGCCTCGGCCGTTGGTGGATGAGCTCTCGGTGTGCGCGGTCTGCTCCGACAACCAGAGCGTGGAGCGGCCGCAGGCATCCCGGTTCGTCGTTTCGGCACTGCCGAATCGACCAAAGTCAGTGGTGGCCAGGATCCCGGTTTGTGTCCAACCGGTAGTTGCCGACCACTCGGAAAAATCGCGGCAGTCAACGGCGCGCTTTCAGGTGCGTAGCGTGACGTTGGGCGGCGAAGCGGCTCAGTCAATTACTGCGGCTTGCTTGCGTTCGGTGATCGGTCGAGCGAGTTCTTGCTCGTCGCAGATGCGTTGCAGCTTCTCCAGGGTCTCGTCGAGGCCGGCGCCAACTCTGCGGCCGGGGGTGAAGGTGGCGGGCAGCTTGCGCATGCCCTGGATGACGCCGATGGTCTCGTAGTGGACGGTGCCTTCGGGGTCGCAGTGGTAGTCCGGCATCCGGTCGAGAACCGCGGTCAGCATGGACTTGAACACGGTGCGTGCCACGTTGGATCCGGCGCACCGGTGAACGCCGAGCCCAAAGCTGAAGTGCCGGTTGCCTTTACGGTCGAGGATGATCTCGTCCGGGTCGTGGAAGACCGACGGGTCGCGGTTGGCCATGGCCCATGAAATCCACAGCCGCTCGCCCTCTTTGAAGCGGTTACCGTCGAGCTCGACGTCGTCGGAGAACGTCCGGCCGTCACCGGGCGCCGGGGTGAAGAACCGCAGGAACTCCTCTGTCGCGGGATCGAGCAGGGTATCGAGGTTGCGCCGCAGGCGTTCTCGCTCGTCGGTGTGCTCCGAGAGCCATTCCAGCGAATGAGCGGTCAGCGCCGTCGTGGTGTCGAAGCCGCCGCCGATGATCAACCCGAGATTGCCGAGAATCTCCAGATCGGGAGCGGGCTCGCCGTCGATCCGCATCTCGAGCAGGGCATTGACCAGGCCGGGCCGCGGACTGTTGCGAATCTCGATCATGTTGTTGACCAGGTCGAGCCCCATCTGCCGGTGCATCTCGGTGACCCGTTGGATGTCCGGCGAGTGCTCGGGGGTGTACACCGCGGCATGGGTGGGCTCGCTGTACATCTGCCAGTTTTTCAGCGGGATGCCCATCATCGCCAGCGTCAGAACGGCGGGCACGATGTTGGCGAGGTCGTCGACGAAGTCGATGCGGCCTTCCTCGATCTTCTCGTCGAGGCAGGCGCGGGTCACGTCGTCGACGAAGGGCTCCCAGCGCTTGACCGCGGCCGGTGACAGGTAGGGGTTCAGCACGGAGCGGTAGGTGCGGTGCTCGGGTTCGTCCATCTCCAGGATGCCGCCCCGCACGCCGTTGATGCGGCTGGCCGTCGGGATCGAAATGCCTTTGTAGCCGCGGCGTTCGTTGTTGACGTCGTGATCGTTGGAGACCGCCGGGCAGCGGGCGAGCTCGAAGACCTCGTGGCTGCCCGCGGCCACCCAGTGCCCGCCGTAGGTGTCGCTCCAGGCCATCGGGCACCGGGCGTGCATTTCCTCGGTGATGGTCTTGAACTGCGAGCGGTACTCGGCGGAGTGCCGGTCGAACTGATACGGGCTTCGCTTGGAATCGCTGTCGCTGACGACATCGTCGACACTCAAGGCACTGTCTCCCTTTACGTTTCATCCGTAATGATGATGGCCTGCTCCGGGCAGGACTGGGCGGCTTCGCGAACCTGGTCCTCCCGATCGGCCGGCACCACTTCGTCGATTGCCGACGAACTGCCGTCGATGTCGCTGAGCTGGAACGAATCCGGAGCGATCATCGAGCAGAGGGTGTGGCCCTGGCAGCGTTCCGGATCAACCCAGACCTTCACGGTGTCTCCTTGCGAGGTTCTTTGCGGATCAGTTGTGGTAGTCATACCACTTGAGATAGCCGCCGGCGTCGACGCGCAACTGCATGCCGGTCACGTACCTGGCCTCGTCGGAGGCCAACCACAGGACGGCGTTGCTGATGTCCTCGGGTTCGATGAAGGGAATTTTCATCGCCTGCTGCACGCCGAAAACCGGCTCGGCATCGGCTCGTGTCGGGCGTTCCAGGTCCGGCCGGAACGAGCGGTACATCGGGTCGCTCTGCAACATCGGGGTGTTGCAGTTTGTCGGGTGGACCACGTTGGCGCGAATCCCCAACGGGGCCAGCTCGGTTGCCAAGTCGTGGACATAATTGGCCAGCGCGCGCTTGGAGTGCACGTAAGCCATGCCGCCCGGATCGTTACCGGGGACGTCCTTCTTGCTGGTGTCCATCAGCGCGGCGGTGGATCCGGTGGCGATGATCGAGGCGCCCTCCCCCAGGTGCGGCAACGCGACCTGAATGGCGTTGATGGTGCCGATCAGGTTGGTGTTGATGACGTCGCACCATGCCTGCAAGGGCGGTTGCCCCTTCATGCCGGCGACGCCGGCCTGGGCGATGACGATGTCGAGCTTGCCGAACTCGGCGAGTCCCTTGTCCAATGCGGCGCGTAGTTGTGCGACATCGCGGACGTCGGCCTGCGCGATCATCGCGCCCTGTCCGGTTTTTTCGATCAGCCGGGCGGTTTCGTCGAGATCCTCCGGTGCGGCCATTGGGTAACCGATGGTGTCGATGTCACGGCACAGGTCGACGGCGATGATGTCGGCGCCTTCCTCGGCCAGCCGCACCGCGTGACTGCGGCCCTGCCCGCGCGCCGCGCCGGTGACGAAGGCGACCTTCCCGTGAACGCGCCCTGGTGCGCCGTCTCCCACCGCTTCTCCTTCTCGTTGGTTGGCGCTCAGGTGTTCCGACCGCCGTTGACGCCCAATATCTGGCCGGTGATGTAGCCGGCTTCCTCGGAAATCAGAAAGGCGCACGCCGCCGCGATGTCTTCCGGCTTGCCCATCCGGCGCACCGGGGTCCGGGCGATGGTCGCCTCGATGTCGCCGAGGAACCCGTTTTCTTCGGCGGCGCGCAACATCGGGGTGTCGATGAACCCCGGCGGCACGGCGTTGACGGTAATGCCGCTGGGCCCGTATTCGAGCGCCAGCGACTTGGTGAGCCCGTTGACGGCGGACTTGGCCGCCACGTAATGGCTCATGTAGGGCGCGCCGGAATGCGTGCTGGACGACGAGATGTTGACGATCCGTCCCCACCCGGCCTCGACCATGTCCGGCAGCACCGCCTGGATCACGTGGAAGACGCCGTTGAGGTTGACGTCGATCACCCGCCGCCAGTCCTCGAACGTGATGTTGCTGAAGCGCTTGAAGCCGTCGAGGCCCGCGGCGTTGACCAGAACCGTCACCGGCCCCAGCCGGGCGCGGATCGCCGACAGTGCGGCGTCCACCTGCGACCGGTCGGTGACGTCGGCGGTGAAAGCGAAATCGGCGTCCGACGGTCTGAGGTCGATCGTGGCGACGTCAAGGCCGTCCGCGCGCAGGCGTTGAGCGACCGCTTGACCGATGCCGGATCCACCACCGGTGACCACTGCGGTCTTCACGTTCCCGACACCAAGCTAGCCTCGACTCCAAATGTGGCCGTCTCAGTCACAAAGAATCTCCCTTGCAATTATGAGAACCTTACTCTCGCCGCGGAGCCGCATGCAACACGGTCGCGAAACTGTATTAGGCCTGCATCGAGAGGCGTACCGCCGCAACGCCTGAGCGATAACGCCGCTGGTCGGCGGCCCGGTCCCATTCCTGAGAGTTTCTTGAATTATCGAGAGCCGAATGTAAGATTCGCCGGGGAAGAGAATGAAATTATCGTGACCGTCACCACATAAGGAGGTAGGGGATGCCAGTGCAGGACACGGCAGAGACCACCGCGGAAACTATCGCGGATGCCGCGCCCGAGTCACAGGTCGACCGCCGACTGCTGATCGACGGCCGGCTCGTCACCACCGACACGACCTTCCCCTCGATCAACCCCGCCACCGGTGCTGTCATCGGGCATGCCCCCGATGCCGGCCCCGAGCAGGCCGAAGCGGCCATCGCGGCCGCCCGGCGTGCGTTCGACACGACAAGCTGGTCGACCGATGTCGAGTTGCGCATCCGCTGCCTCGACCAATTGCATCGGGCGCTGATCGACCACGCCGAGGAGTTGCGCGCGCTGACCATCGCCGAAGTCGGCGCCACCCGCGCGCTCACCCAGGGCGCTCAACTCGACGACCCGATCAAGATCGTGCGCTTCTACGCCGACCTGCTCCGCACCTATCAGTTCTCGGAGGACCTCGGCGAGATCGAATCGCGGGGCATGCGGCACCACCGCTGGGTGGAGAAGGAAGCCGCCGGCGTGGTGGGCGCCATCATCGCCTACAACTACCCGAACCAGCTCGCGCTGGCCAAGCTTGCCCCGGCGCTGGCCGCCGGCTGCACCGTCGTGCTCAAGGGCGCGCCGGACACTCCGCTGATCACGCTGGCCCTGGGTGAGTTGATCGCCAACCACACCGACATCCCACCCGGCGTGGTGAACGTGCTCACTTCGTCGGATGCCTCCGTCGGGGTCGCGCTGACCACCAGCCCCGACGTCGATGTGGTCACCTTTACCGGATCGACCGCCGTGGGCCGCCGGATCATGGCCGCCGCGAGCGAGACCGTCAAGCGCGTCTTCCTGGAATTGGGTGGCAAGTCGGCCGTGATCATGCTCGACGACGCCGACTTCGCCAGCGCCGGCATGTTCGCGGCGTTCAGCATGGTCACCCACGCGGGCCAGGGCTGCGCGCTCACGTCTCGGCTGTTGGTGCCCAAGTCGCACCATGACGAGATCGTCGAGCTGATCGCGCAGAACTTCGCCAAGGTGCGCCATGGCGACCCGGCCGATCCGAAAACGTTGATGGGGCCGCTGATCAACGAGCGCCAGCGGGACAAGGTCCACGGCATGGTCCAGCGTGCCGTCGCCGCGGGGGCGACCCTGGTCACCGGAGGCAAGAGGCTGGATCCCGGCTACTTTTATGCGCCCACGTTGCTCACCAACGTCGATCCCGACAGCGAGATCGCCCAGGACGAGGTCTTCGGGCCGGTGCTGGTGGTCATCGGGTTCGACGATGACGACGACGCGGTGCGCATCGCCAACAACTCGATCTACGGACTGGCCGGCGCGGTCTTCAGCCGCGACCAGGATCGGGCGCTGGCGGTGGCGCGCCGGATCCGGACCGGATCGTTCTCGATCAACGGCGGCAACTACTTCGGTGCCGACAGTCCGTTCGGGGGCTTTAAACAGTCCGGTGTCGGCCGCGAGATGGGTGTGGCCGGGCTCGAGGAGTTCCTGGAGCGCAAGACCTTCGCTGTGCCGGCGGTGCCGGCCAAGGGGGGTAACGCATGAGCCCACTCGAGGGCATCCGCGTCCTGGAAGTCGCCATGTACGGGTTCGTCCCGTCGGCGGGCGCCGTGCTGGCCGAATGGGGCGCCGACGTGGTCAAGGTCGAGCACGCCGTCACCGGCGACCCGCAACGCGGGCTCCGGCAGACCGGCATGTTGCGCGTCGAAGGCGACCCGAACCCCAACATCGAACACGCCAACCGTGGCAAGCGCAGCATCGGACTGGACATGTCGGTACCCGAGGGCAAGGAGGTGCTCTACGAGCTGGCCCGCCGGTCCGATGTGTTCCTGACCAGTTTCTTGCCAGATGCCCGGCAGAAGTTCGGCATCGACGTCGACGACATCCGAGCGGTGAACCCGAAGATCATCTACGCGCGCGGAAGCGCGCTCGGCCCGCGCGGCGAAGAGGCGACCAAGGGCGGCTACGACATGACCGCCTTCTGGTGCCGGGCCGGAACCGCCGCCACCATCACTCCGGCGGGAATGCCCGGGATGATCGCGCCGCCGGGACCGGCGTACGGCGACACCATCTCCGGCACCAACCTCGCCGGTGGCATCGCGGCGGCGTTGCTCAAGCGCGAACGCACCGGCGAACCGTCGATCGTCGACGTGTCGCTGCTGGGTAGTGGCCTGTGGTCGATGGGACATACGGTCGCGTTGACAAAGCATCTGGGCCAGCGACTGGAAGCGCCGCCGCCCGGTGTGCACGGCGCGCCGAATAATCCGTTGGTGGGGCTGTACACCACGTCCGACGGCCGCTACATCTCCTTGGTGATGATGCAGCCCACCAAGTTCTGGGCCGACGTGTGCCGGCACGTCGACCTACCGGAGTTGGCCGACGATCCCCGCTTCGCCACCGTCGAGAAAATCGCCGCCAACACAGCGGATGCCGTCGAGATCTTGACCAAGGTGATCGCAACCCGCACGCTTGCCGAGTGGAGCGAACGCTTTGCCACGCTCTCCGGACCATGGGCGCCCGTGCAGGACACTTTGCAGGCGGTCGACGACGCGCAGATCCGCGCGAACGAGTACCTGGTTCACGCAGGCGAACTCGACCTGGTCGCCAATCCGGTCCAGTTCGATGTCAGCGCGCCGCACACCGGCCCGGCACCCGGATTCGCCGAGCAGACCGACGAGATCCTGATGGAGATCGGACTCGATTGGGACCGCATCATCGAACTCAAGACGGCCGGCGCCGTCACCTAGGGACTGGAGCTGCATAAGTGTTTGAGTCGAACGCCGCTTTTCTTCCGATGAGCTGTCCGATAACGGTTATGCATTTTTCGCTCCGCCTGGACGCGGCATGAGTCATAATCGCCGGACGCTTCAAGACCTGGGGCCCCTCGTTTTGGAGCGCGCAACTCACGCGACAGAACGGAGGCCTGGCGTGAGGGTGGTAGCGGTTGTCACGCCGGAGGTAGGTGCCGGAATGTGGCTGTCCGCTATGCATTTCGCCGTCGGCAGCACGCGCTCGTGGCCGTCGGTTCGGCCGAATTCCCGGCAGTCGGCGCAGCAGAACAAGACTGCCGGTCTCAAAAAAATGCCGAAAGGACCGCTGTCCGATGGCGATTAAGCGAGCCGCACCAGAGCGCTGGACTGGCGGCCTCTCGTTGGGCCGCGGCTCCAAGCCCATGGAGGCGGTCGGCGGCTTGTTCGCGATGTCGTTCGACGCGGTCAAGTTCGTGTTTCGTCGACCGTTCCAGTGGCGCGAATTCTTGGAGCAGTCGTGGTTTGTCGCGCGGGTCGCGCTCGCTCCCACATTGCTGGTGGCCATTCCGTTCACCGTCCTGGTCAGCTTCACGCTCAACATCCTGCTGCGCGAATTGGGCGCCGCGGATTTGTCCGGTGCGGGTGCGGCGTTCGGTGCGGTGACCCAGGTCGGCCCGCTGGTGACTGTGTTGATCGTGGCCGGCGCCGGTGCCACGGCGATGTGCGCGGACCTGGGTTCGCGCACGATCCGTGAGGAAATCGACGCGATGGAGGTGCTCGGCATCAACCCGGTGCAGCGACTGGTGACGCCCCGCATGCTGGCTTGCGGTCTGGTGGCCCTGCTGCTGAACAGCTTGGTCGTCATCATCGGCATTGTGGGCGGATACATCTTTTCGGTGTTCGTCCAGGACGTTAATCCCGGCGCGTTCGCGGCGGGCATCACTTTGCTGACCGGTGTGCCCGAAGTGATCATTTCGTGCGTCAAGGGAGCGCTTTTCGGCCTGATCGCCGGACTGGTCGCGTGTTATCGCGGGCTGACGGTATCGGGCGGTGCCAAGGCCGTCGGCAACGCGGTCAACGAAACCGTGGTGTACGCGTTCATGGCGCTGTTCGTGATCAATGTGGTTGTCACCGCTATCGGCATCCGATTTTCTTCCAAGTCGCCCTAGGGAGGTGTAAGGACACACTGTGACGCTGCGAGCCGTTTATCCGCGCCTGACGCGACAACTCGAAAAGCCGGTCGGCACCTTGAGTCGGGTCGGCGATCACACGCTGTTCTACGGCAGGGCGATTGCCGGGGTTCCCTACGCGATCCGGCACTACCGGCGGGAAGTCATCCGTCTCGTCGCCGAAATCAGCATGGGCGCAGGAACTTTGGCCATGATCGGCGGCACGCTCGTGATCGTCGGCTTCTTGACGCTGGCCGCGGGCGGCACGCTGGCGGTCCAGGGGTATAGCTCGCTGGGCAATATCGGCATCGAGGCGCTGACCGGATTCCTGGCCGCCTTCATCAACGTTCGGATCGCGGCGCCGATCGTCGCGGGAATCGGTTTGGCCGCCACCTTCGGCGCCGGCGTGACCGCGCAGCTGGGCGCCATGCGGATCAACGAAGAAATCGACGCGCTGGAAGCCATGGCGATTCGGCCGGTTTCGTATCTGGTCAGCACCAGGCTCGCGGCCGGGATGATCGCGATCACACCGTTGTATTCCATCGCCGTCATCCTGTCTTTCCTTGCCAGCCAGTTCGTGACCGTGGTCCTCTTCGGCCAGTCGAGCGGCTTGTACCAGCACTACTTCACGACGTTCCTCAACCCGATCGACCTGCTGTGGTCGTTCCTGCAAGCCGTCCTGATGGCCATCACGATCTTGTTGATCCACACGTATTTTGGCTACTTTGCTTCGGGCGGACCGGCCGGTGTCGGCGTCGCGACCGGCAACGCGGTGCGAACCTCGTTGATCGTGGTCGTGTCGGTGACCCTGCTCGTCTCGCTGTCCATCTACGGCACCAACGGCAACTTCAACCTGTCGGGCTAGGGAAGGTGGTGAAAGGACAGTGACGCGCAACCTCGGGCCGGGCCCCATTCACCGCTCCGAAACCACCAGCAACGCACGACCCGTCGCGGCGTCACCCGGCCGCCACTTCGGCGCACAATCCTACGCACGCCCCCTGGCCGGGTTGACGACCGTAGTCGTGATCGGCCTCATCTTCGCCCTCGCGATCGGCCTGTTCCGGGGCGACTTCACCAAGAGCGTGCCCGTCACCGTCGTCTCGCCGCGCGCCGGCCTGGTGATGAACCCGGAGGCCAAAGTGAAGATGCGTGGCGTCGAGGTGGGAAAGGTCGACTCAATCGACGTGCGGCCCAATGGCGAAGCCGTCTTGCACCTCGCGATGCAACCGTCGCAGATGAGGCTCATTCCGGCCAATGTGCTCGTCGACATCGCATCGACGACGGTGTTCGGCGCAAAGTTCGTTGAGCTGGTACCGCCCGCCGAGCCGTCGCCGCAGCCTCTGCGCGCGGGTCAAGTGCTCGAGGGCAAACACGTCACCGTCGAAATCAACACCGTATTCCAGCAACTCACGTCGCTGTTGTCGAAAATCGATCCCGCCAAACTCAACGAAACCCTTGGCGCGATAGCCTCGGCGGTGAACGGCCGCGGCCACAAGATTGGCCAGATGCTAAACGATCTGGATTCGTTTCTGGCCACCCAGGAACCCAGTCTCCCCAAGCTGAGCCACGACCTCGAGGTGTTGCCCGCGGTGAGCAACGCCTATGCCGACGCGGCGCCGGACCTTCTCGCGACGGCCGACAACACGGTCCGGATCAGCAAGTCGATCGTCGACGAGCAACAAAACCTGGATGCGTTCCTGATCAGCTCGATTGGCTTGGCAGACATGGGCAATGACGTAGTGGGCGGCAATAGGCAAGCGCTGACCGATTCCCTGCATCTGCTGGCACCGACCACCGACCTGCTCAATGAGTACCACCAAGCGCTGTGGTGCGGCATTGCCGGGTCGCTGGTGAACCTGCACGCTCCGAACCTGCCCGAGCCGATGATCAAGGTGTTGGTCTACATTGGCTTCGGCGCCGAGCGTTACCGGTATCCGTCCAACTTGCCCAAGGTGGCCGCGACCGGCGGGCCACAGTGCCAGGACCTTCCCGTGGTGCCGTTCGATAAGTCGCCGCCGTTCGTGATTACCGACGTCGGCGCCAACCCTCAGGAGTACGGGAACCAGCAACTGCTGTGGAACTCCGACGCGCTCAAGCAGCTGCTGTACGGGCCGATCGACGGCCCGCCGCGTAACACCTTCCAGGTCGGACAACCCGGATGACCGGCTCACGCGGGATGATCATCAAGTTCGGCACCTTCGCCGCCGTGATGATCCTGCTGACCGTGTTCCTGTTCTTCATCTTCGGGCAATACACAACGGGTTCGACCAACGGGTATTCGGCGCTCTTCACGGATGTGTCGAAGCTGAAGCCCGGGGAGACGGTGCGGGTCGCCGGTATTCGCGTGGGCACGGTCAACAGCGTCTCGTTGCAACCGGACAAGAAGGTTCTGGTGAAGTTCGACGCGGATCGCAGCGTCGTGCTCACCACCGGCAGCCGCGCTGTGGTTCGCTATCTGAACCTGGTCGGCGATCGCTACCTCGAGCTCGTCGACGGTCCCGGATCCACCAAGGTGCTGCCGCCCGGGGCGGAGATCCCGATCGATCGCACGGCGCCGGCGCTCGATCTCGACCTGCTCCTCGGTGGGCTGAAACCGGTTACCCAGGGCCTCAACCCGCAAGACGTCAATTCGCTCAGCGCATACTTCATTCAGGTTTTCCAAGGCGAGGGCGGAACCCTGGAGTCGCTGCTGTCGAAGACGTCGTCGTTTTCCAACGCGCTGGCCGACAACAGCCAAACGGTGCAGGAGCTGATCGACAACCTCAACACCGTTGTGGGCACCGTCGACAAGGACGGCACCAAATTCTCCGGCGCCATCGACCGCCTGGAGAAGCTGATCAGCGGACTGTCGCAAGACCGCGACACCATCGGCACCGCGATCAGCGCCCTGGACAACGGGACCGCCTCGATCGCGGATCTGCTCACCCGCGCGCGCCCGCCGCTGGCCGGCACCGTGGACCAACTGAATCGGATAGCCCCGTTGCTGGACAAGGACAAGAACCTCATCGACATCTCGCTGAAGAAGTTGCCGAACAACTACCGCAAACTGACGAGGCTCGGATCCTACGGCGCCTGGTTCCCCTACTACCTGTGCGGACTGGCGCTGCGTGTCACCGACCTGCAGTACCGGACAGTGGACGTCGGCATAAACCACGAGGTCACCGGGAGATGCGCGGAACCGAAGGATCCCGATGAATAGATACCGCGGAGCGGGCCTCATCAAGGCCGGATTCATCGGCGCCGTGCTGATCGCCTTGATCATCGCCGTCGGACTGAATCCCGACCAATTGATACAGCGGGCCACAACAGTCCGCTACCAGGCGCTGTTCTCCGATGCCGGCGGCCTCGCACTCGGCAATGACGTGACGGTATCGGGAACCAAAGTCGGCAGCGTGACGGGCATGTCGCTGCAACACGGCGACGTCCTGGTGACGTTCACCGCCAAGGGGAATGTCCTGCTCGGGTCGGCCAGTACCGCACACATCAAGACCGGTTCCCTGTTGGGCCAGCGGGTGCTCACCGTCGACTCCGCGGGCAGCGGCAATTTACATCCGCTGGCCGTGATCCCGGTGTCGCGCACCTCCTCGCCCTATTCGCTGTCCGAGGCCGTCAGTGACCTGACGACCGACATCGGGGGAACCAACACCGAAGCACTCAACCAGTCGCTTGACACGCTGTCGGCGACACTGAATCAGATTGCGCCGCAACTGGGTCCCGCGTTCGACGGGATTACGCGGCTTTCACAGACACTCAACGCCCGCAACCAGACACTCGGGCAGCTGCTCAAGGGCGCCGCCGATGTCACGGGCATCCTGGGGCAGCGCAGTCAGCAACTCAACACGCTGATCCTCAACTCCAATGATTTGTTGTCCATGCTGGTGGCGCGGCGGCAGGCGATCGTGCGGCTGCTGGCCAGCACATCCGCGGTGGCCAGGCAGCTGTCCGGCGTGGTGCACGACAACGAGGCGAAGCTGGCGCCGTCGCTGGAGAAGCTGAACTCCGTGACGGCGATGCTGGAAAAGAATCGAGACAGCCTCTCCAAGGCGCTACCCGGGCTGGCGAAGTATGAGCTGACGCAAGGGGAGACCGTGTCCAGCGGGTTCTACTACAACCCGTTCATCCCGAACTTGTTCACGGTGCAGTTCTTCCAGTGGTTGTTCGACTACACCTGGGGATTCCGCGCCTACGGCGCCCCGGGTATACCGCCGGACACCGCCGGGCCGCGGGCGTTGTTCCCATGGCCGTACAACCAGAACCCGGGAGGGTCGCGATGACGCGGCTCGAGCGGCTCCCGCGCAACAAGCCGAAAATCGGCCTGGCAATTCTGCTGGCGGGGCTCATCGTTTTCGGCACGGCAATCGCCATCCGTAACACCTTCTTCCGTCCCACGACGATCACCGCCTACTTCCCCACCGCCACCGCGACCTATCCGGGCGACGACGTGCGGGTGTCCGGCATGAAGGTCGGCACGATCGCGTCCATCCAACCGCAGGGCACCCAGGCGAAGCTGGTGATGCACGTCGATCGCAACGTGCGCATCCCGGCGGACGCGAAAGCGGTCATCGTCGCCCAGAACCTGGTGGCGGCGCGCTACGTCCAGCTCACCCCGGCCTACCGGTCGAGCGGCCCCACGATGCGTGACGGCGCGGTCATTCCGGTCGAGCGGACGGCGGTGCCCGTCGAATGGGACGAGGTCAAGGACCAATTGATGCGTTTGGCAACCGAATTGGGTCCCAACAGCAAGGTGTCGACCCCGTCGGTCGCGCGGTTCATCGACAGCGCCGCCGACGCGCTGGGCGGCGGGAACGGCGAGAAGCTGCGGCAGACGCTGGCGCAACTGTCCGGGGTGGCGCGGATCCTGGCCAACGGCAGCGGCAACCTCGTCGACATCATCAAGAATCTGCAGGCTTTCGTCGCGGCCCTGCGGGACAGCAACGTCCAGCTCGTGCAGTTCAACAACCGGCTGGCCACGTTCACCGGCGTGCTCGACGACAACAAGTCCGACCTAGACGCGGCATTGACGGACCTGTCGAGCGCGGTCGGCGAGGTGCAGCGGTTCGTCGCGGGTAGTCGTGAGCAGACCTCCGAGCAGGTTGCGCGGCTGGCCGACCTGACGCAGATTCTCGTCGACAACAAGATGTCGCTGAAAAACGTCCTGCACGTCACGCCGAACGCACTCGCCAACGCCTACGCCGACTACGACCCGGACGTCGGGAACATCCGCGGCGGGGTTGGACTTCAAAACCTCACCAATCCGGTGTGGGCCCTGTGCTCAACAATCAGCGCCCTTGAGAACGCCACGGCGAATGAGTCGGGCAAGCTGTGCGGCCTGTACCTGAGCCCGGCGTTGCGGGTGTTCAATCCCTTGCTGTACTTCAACTTCAACTATTTCCCGATTCCGATCAACCCGTTCCTGGCCCCGGTGTTTGACTCCAAAAACGTCGTGTACACCGAGCAACGGTTGGCACCCGGCGGGGAGGGCCCGAAGCCGGCGCCGCCCGATTTGCCGCCCGCGGTGTCCGCGTACACCGGGTTGCCGGGTGACACTCCGCCGGCGCCACCGCCACCGCCGCCGCCGGGGCGGATTCCGGGCGCGGCGATGCCGGAGCCCCCGCCGCCGAGCACGCCGGCCGCGCCGCCGCCGGCCCCGGCGAACGTGTCGGACATGCTGCTCCCGGGCGAAGGGCCGCAACCATGACCGCCCGGGTCGCGATGCGGCGGGTGCTCGGCATCGCCTCATGCGTCATGCTCGCCACTTCCGGATGCGCGTTCAACGGCCTGAACTCGCTGCCCCTGCCGGGCGCGGTGGGACGCGGGCCGGGCGCCAGCACCTACCACGTCGAGATCGCCAACGTCGTGACTTTGGAAGCGAATTCACCGGTGATGATCGACGATGTCATCGTCGGCAGCATCAGCAAGATGAGGGTGCGCGGATGGCACGCCGACGTCGAAATCTCGGTGCAGCCCGGTGTTGTGATCCCCGCCAATGCCGTGGCCAGCGTCGGCCAGACCAGCCTGCTGGGATCCATGCACCTGGAAGTGAATCCGCCACTCGGCGAACAGGGCACCGGACGGCTGCAACCGGGCGCCACCATCCCGCTGAACCGCTCGTCGACCTATCCGTCGACCGAACAGACCCTTTCGTCGCTGTCGGTGATCCTCAACGCCGGAGGGTTGGGCCAGATCGGGGACATCATCCACAACTTCAACGCCGCCCTGTCCGGAAACGGAGGCGCCGTTCGCGATCTCATCGAGCGCCTCGACAGATTCGTAGGCACATTCGACCAGCAGCGCGACAACCTCGTCGCGTCGATACAGGCACTCAACCGCCTCTCCGGCACGTTCGCCGCTCAACGCGACGTGATCACCCAGGCGCTGTACAAGATCCCGCCGGCGCTGGACGTGCTCATCAAAGAGCGGCCGCGGTTGGTTACGGCTCTCGACAAGCTGGGGACGTTCAGCAACACCGCCACCAGGCTCGTCAACGACGCAGGCGATGACTTGGTCAGGAACCTGAAAAACCTCGAGCCGACGATCAAGGCGCTCGCCGACATCGGGCCGGATCTCGACGCGGCCATCGCGTACGCGCCGACGTTCCCGTTCACCCAGGGCTTCATCGACCGGTACATCCGGGGCGACTACACCAACGGGTATTTCCTCATCGACTTGACGAACGCCGGGCTCCGCAAGAGCATCCTGCTGGGCACACACTGGGGAAGGCTGGGCGCCGAGAGCGTGCCGGCGCCCGGCGACCCCGAGTACCTGCAATTCAAATACGGTGCGCCACCGGGCGCACCCGGGGGAGTGACGGCGCCCGGGCCTGTCGGGGAGCCGGCGCGGGTGCACTGGCCGCCGCCCTGGGGACCGCCCCCGGGACCGCCGCCATCCGCGACGCCGGCGCCCCTCAACCCGCAGTCGGCAGACGCACCGCCATCCGCGGCACCGGCGCCACCGGTATCGCCGTTGGTCGCGGGCCTGACGATGCTCGGCCCGGACGCGCAGAACGCTCCGCCGCCCACTGCGCCCGCACTGCCCGGCCCGCCGCCATCCGCGGCACCGCCGGCCGACCAGGGTGCCCCGGTACCGGGCGCGACTCCGGCCACGAGCCAGCCGACGGACGGGGGCCCGTAGATGCTGACCCGCTTAGTCCGTATCCAACTGGCGGTCTTCACGATCGTGGGGACCATCGGTGTGATCTTCATGGTGCTGTGGTACATCCAGGCGCCGACGCTGCTCGGTATCGGAAAGATGACGGTCACCCTGAAACTGCCCGCCGCCGGTGGGCTGTACCGCTTCAGCAACGTGACCTACCGCGGCGTGCAAATCGGCAAGGTGACCGCGGTGTCGCTGACCCCCAACGGCGCGCAAGCCACTCTCGCCCTTGACACTTCGCCGAAGATCCCGGCGGACCTGAAAGCGGAGGTGCGCAGCATCTCCGCGGTGGGCGAGTATTACGTCGATTTGCGGCCACGAAACGACTCGCCGCCCTACCTTCGCGACGGCTCGGTCATCGCCGCGAACGACGCGACGATCCCGCAGCCGATCGGTCCCGTCCTCGACCAGAGCAGTGCCTTGATCAACAGCATCCCCAAGGGCAAGATCAGCCAATTGCTCGACGAGTCCTTCCAGGCATTCAACGGCGCCGGTTACGATTTCGGATCGCTGTTCGACTCTTCAGCAAAACTCTCGGGTGATCTGAATGGCGTCGCCGACCGCGCACGAAGCCTGACCGAAGACACCGGGCCCTTCCTCGACGCGCAAGCCCAGACCACCGACTCAATCCGAACGTGGGCGCGCAGCCTTGCCGGCGTCAGCGGGCAGCTGGCCAAGAACGACCCACAGATCCGCACTCTGCTGGAAAGGGGGCCAGGGGCCTTCGACGAGGCGTCCCGGCTGCTCGACCAGATCAAACCGACGCTGCCGGTGCTGCTCGCCAACCTCACCACGATCGGCCAGATCGGCGTGACCTACCACGCTTCACTCGAGCAGGTGTTGGTGTTGCTGCCCCCGTTCACCGCCGCGATTCAGTCGTTCCTCGGCACGAAGTCGCCGACCGGGTTGGCCACGGGCGCATTCAATCTCGTCCTCAGTGATCCGCCGGCCTGCACGGTCGGCTTCCTGCCGCCGAGCAAATGGCGTGCCCCAGCAGATACCCGCGTCGTCGACACGCCCGACGGGCTGTATTGCAAGCTTCCTCAGGATTCACCCATCGGAGTGCGCGGCGCCCGCAACTACCCCTGTATGGGGCAGCCCGGGAAACGCGCGCCGACCGTCGAAATCTGCGAGAGCGACAAGCCATTCGAGCCGCTCGCGATGAGACAACACGTCTTCGGCACCTACCCGCTGGACCCGAACCTGATCGCGCAGGGCATCCCGCCCGACGACCGGGTCAACTGGAACCGCGAGAGAATCTTCGGGCCGGTGGAGGGAACGCCACTGCCCCCGGGGGCGGTTCCGAGGGGAACGCCCCCGTCGGGGGGACCGCCGCCGTTGCCGGCGCCGCTCAACCCGGCGGCGCAGATGGGGGAGGTGTCACCCATAGCACCGGTCGACGTTCCTTCTCTCCCGGCCGCGTCCCCGACCGGTGCGGCACCCGGCGCGCCGGTCGGGCCTTCAGTGGCGCCGAGCGCGTTCGAAGGCGGTGGGGCGCAAGCGGGCCCGTCGGTCGCCGTCGCGCAGTACGACGCGCACACCGGCAGCTACGTGGCCCCGGATGGTCGAGTGTACCGCCAGTCGGATCTGGTCAAGCCCAGCTCGCCCAAGGCACCCAAAACGTGGAAGGACATGTTCGCCACGTAAGCCAAACGCCGAAGGCCGGCAAGGCCGTTAGGCCTTAAAACCGGGAATAGCGCGCCAAATCAGCCTATCTTGTCCAACCTGAACGGCTGGTCGATGGTGAGCGGAGCGTTGGTGCCGCAGACGCCGACCGGGCCGGTCGTCTTATCCCTCCCGGCTAGCACTGGCGACCCGAGCGTGTTTTCACCGGTGTCGGGGTTCGCGGGATAAAAGTAGACGTAGTCCTTACCGGTGAATGAGGTTCCGTCAGGACAGGTTTCCCAATTCGGGATGTCGCGTTTCATGTACCAGTTGAGCCCGTCATGCATGTGCATCGGTGCGCTCCAGCCCTGGTCGCTGGTCACCTGGCCGGTGCAGTCCTCGCCGGTGGTGCACGAAGAGGTGATCTTCCAGGTGCTGCGCACCACCGTCTCTTGGTGATAAACGTTGTTGGTTCTCGCCCAGTCGCCGATCACCGTGGCGGTGTATGTCCCGTTGATGGCGGGGTCGTAGGCCCGCGCCAACGGAGCCACGCCCACGCCGCCGGCCACGCCGGCGGCCACCAGTGTTGCGCTTACCGCCATATTTATCGGACGCATCACGTGCTCCTTGACGCGCTAAATACCGCCATTCTCAAGCGAATCGAATTCACAGACTAACACCAACTTCGCATATCTCGGAATGGTTTAGATCGAGGCCTCACGGGGCGCTCACACGGCGTCGAATTTCTCAATAAGCCACGAACCGTTGACCTTTGTCAGCGCTACCCGAAGGCTGCTCGACGTCACCACCGGTTGCGGCTTGTCCTTGCTTGTTGTCTTCTGCTTGACGAACACGAGCACGACGGCCGAACTCGGATGCATTTCCGACACGGCGGCCTTGACCACCGTGGCGGTCGTCGTGACCTGGCCGCGCTGCGCCGACGGCCCGACGATCTGGTCTGCGAACCGCTGGTAATAGGCCAGATAGTCCTCGGTGAGCCGGGATCTGGCGTTGGCGAAATCTCGGTCAAGGGTGGCAGGCGAGTAGGACAGCAGCGCCACGGCACCATCGCTGGCCGCCTCGATGACCCGGTGCGCTGCGGCCTTGTTGGTCTGCAAATCCGGACGGTACACGAAGTAGAAGTAGCCGGCACCGAACCCCGCGGACAAGATGGCCCCAACAAGCAGGATCGTCAACAGGATTGGACGCCACCTTGCCAGGCAACGACGCGTCCAGCGCGCAATCACGCCGGTTCGGCGGCCGGGCGCCGGCTCTTTAGGTGCTGCGCTGTCAACCGTCACGGGACGAACTCGACTCTGGAAATCTTGAGCTGCCCGCCGTCCCGTTTGACGCTGACGACCAGGCGCAACGACCGCGAGTCCGGCTTGGCCTGACCGGGTTTGGTGAGCTCAGACTTCGCCGCGATCAGAACGATCGCCGAATCGTCGGTCATGGATTCCACAGCGGCTGCTTGCACGGAGCCCTTGGAGCTGACCTTCGACTGCTCCAGTGCCTTTACGGCATCCTCGGCGCCCATCAAGATGCCGGCCTTGAATACTCCGGTGGTGTCGTCGGCCCAACGCTGCATGTCGTCTCGCGCCTTATTCGGATCGATCGACATCATCATCACCACGCCGTTGCGGGCCGCCGTGGCGAACTCCGCGGTGCGCTGCCTTTGCTGGGCGACCCCACGGTGATGCCACACCAAGTACCCACTGGTCGCCAGCGAGGCGCAGATGACCACAACGCCTGCGGCCGCGACCACAACCTTCCGGCTTGGCGGACGCAGCCAGCGCCGGCGCGACGGCGGCGGCTCGGTCTCCGCGGTGCCGGCCCGGCTGTCTTGATCGCTTGACGCCGCCTCGGCTTGTTGGCGCAGCCGCATCGCACGGGCACGAGCGGCCTCGGCACGCGCTTGCGCCTGGGTGATTTCCGCGGCTTCTTCGGCTTCTGCCACCGAAGTGGACGACGATGCGGACAGGACCCCCACTCGTCGGTCGTCTGCGTCGGTCGCCCCAGCGGAAAGCTTGCGCCGCGGCACTGGATCACCTCCTCGTCCGCGCCTACAGGAGAGCCACGTTATCACTGCCAGGCGGGCACGCCGGCGCTGGCGACGGCGGCATTAGATGCCTTCTTCTCCGAGTGGGAGAATTCTATTCCCAGCGGTGGGCGAAGTAATTTAAAGTAACCTCGTGCGATTCATCGTGGCAGCGGTCGCCGTATTCCTGGGCCTCTTCCAAGGCCACGGTGTCTTGGCGGCGCCGCGGGCCGCCGCCGGACCGGTTAATTGCGATTATGCGGACTGCACGCCGGGCATCAGGCCGCACGTCATACTCGGTACCTACTGCGACAACACCACCTACTACGTGTTCGGTACCGCCGATTACTACGTGTCCGGCACCACGCAGACGGGACGGCTGATGTTCTGCGGCTCACCGCGGAGGTATGAGCCCCGTTGGTTCCGGTCGCCACCGATGGCCGGTGTCAAGGAAGAGAACTCGTCTTGCACCGATTATCCGGAGTACTACGTCGCGCAGGCGCCGGATGGCCTATTCCTGGTCTGCAACGCGCGTGACGGAGTACAAAACTGGGAGCGCGGCGACACCTAATCCCGATTCGCCGCCGAACTCACGGCAGCGTGTTCGGAATCTCGGGCCACGTTTGGAAGGGGCTGGGTCCCCAGTAGTCGCCGTTGTGAATCGTGCCGTCCCTGTCGCGATGGTGCGCGTCGTGGCAGGTGGTCGGGTCCCACTGCGGCCCCCAGCTTGGGTCGAAGGGCTGGCCCGGGCACCAGTGATATCCGACGAACGGCCAGGGAACATCGGCGCGAGCGGTGGTCGCGGTGCCCACACCAGCGAGTCCGAAACCGGTGGCCATCATGATCGCTGCGGCGGCGAAACGCGCGACTGTGTTCATGCGAAAACGGTACCTGAACGGCCCGAAAAGCACTGCCGCGAGTTTGGAACTCGCGATCAGCCTTCGGCCGCGTCCACGAGCCGGCCGGTAATGCGCCGCAGCTGAGAACGCAGTGTCTCGTCGTCGACATCGCCGATGAGCGGGTGTACCACGCCGACCGCGATTGCACCTGACAGCATCGCCGCCAACACGCGGCGGTCGTCGCCGGCGTCACCAACCAGCACGCTGTAGAGGCGCTGAATGAACTGCTGAAACGGTAGGTAGTCAGCCAGCAGCCGAACGATGACTGGGTCGAACTGCAGGGTGCTGGCCGCGCCCCGGCGCTCGATGGCCACATCGATGACCCTGTCCAGCAGCAACTCGCGGGCCCGGGAAGGATCGGCCTCGGCGGCCTCCAACGCCTCCTCGAGACCCCCGAGTTCGCGTTCGGTGAGCGCGATGACGATCTGTTCCTTCGTTTTGAACTGGTGGTAGACCGCCGCCTTCGTGACCCCGATCGCGTCGGCGATCATCTGCAATGACGTTCCGCCCACACCGTGCTCGGCAATCAAGCCCAGAGCAGCATCCAGCACGCGTGTCTGTGCCGTGGTGCGCGTGATGAAACGAAACCGGCTGTCGGCCTGCGGGGAAGCCACGCCCCAGAGCGTAGCCGATCGGCTATTGACTGTAGGATAGCCGATCGGCTAGCTTCGCTGACTAGCGCCGGAAGGAGTCACCGATGGCCGACGACGGCGAAATGGGTACCGAAGCCCCTCGATCTCCGCGAAATACGTTGCGGCGCATCGATGGTGAGCTGATTCTGTTGTGGACGCTGCCAGCGACAGTGCTGATCTGGATCGGCGCATTCTTCCTATTTCCGGGGTTCAATCCGCCGATGTCTCCCACGATGCCGGCGGAACAGGTTGCTGCGTTCTATCGCGATCCGGCCCACCTGCCGGAGATTCGGTACAGCATGGTCGTGTTCAACTGGTTTGGCGTGTGCCTCGTCCCGATTCTGACTCTGATCGTGCTGCAGATCCGCCGGATGGCACATCGGACGCCGATCTTCTCCTACGCGATGCTGAGTTGTGTGGCCGGCGGTCCGACTCTTTTTCTCATCGCTAACGTCTGCTGGCTGCTGGCCGCCTTTCGGCCGGAACGGAGCCCCGAGCTGACTCAGTTGCTCAACGATTTCGCCTGGATCACCTTCACCATCCTGGTCCCCTTCCTGATTGGGCAAAGCGTAATCCTCGCCCTGGCAATCTATTTCGATGATCAGCCGCGGCCGATATTCAACCGCTGGGTAGCCCACTTCAACCTTCTCGTGGCCGCCGCGCTGGTGCCCGCGGCCTTTGTCGGCCTGGCATTGACCGGCCCGCTGGCGTGGGACGGCTTCTTGTCGTTCTGGGTGAAGAACGTTGCCATCGCCGTCTGGATCGTCGTGATGGGCGTTGTTTTGGGGCAGGCCGTTTACCGGGAGCGCGCTGAGTATCGCCAGCAAGAACTGGTCAGCGCATGAGCGCGGTAGTGGCACCGCACGCATCTGCGGCCACGCCGCCCGCGGGGCCGCTGCATCACCGGATCGCCTGGCACTGTCGGCACAACCCCAAGCGTGAGCTGTGGTTCGCTTGGTGGGCGCTCGTTGTCTTCTACAACCTCTTCTTCCCGGTGTTCTTCTTAGTGTCGAGCGTCCAGCCCCCGCCGCAGCCCACCTGGGACCTCGCGACGCAGGTGCACTGGTTCCACGAACGCCACCTGGGAATACCGGTTGGCTTTGGCATCATTTTCGGCATCGGCGGCATGACCGCCGTAAACAATGCCCTCATCGCGTATTCGATGCGACGGATGTCGGTCAGCCGCGCGTTTGCGTATTCGTATTTGATTATTTACTCGCTCAGTGCGATTCCTGGCCTGCTGCTGCTCTGCATCGCTCTGATCGTCGGGACGCTGCGACCAGAGCGAGACCCCGAAGCGGTCGGTTGGCTCTACGACTTCGCCTTCTTGTCTTTCGACGGAACCATGGGAGTGTTCCTCATCGGCTCGCTGATCTGGATGCTCGCGATTCTGCTCGACAAGAATCGGGTGTTCCCCAAGTGGTTCGGCTATCTCAACCTGTGCAACGCGCTTACCGAGGTCGTCGTGGCGCCCTGCTGGATCTTCCGCCGCGGTGTGTTGGCATGGAATGGCCAGATCGCGTGGTGGCTGGACATGGTCGTGTTCGGCGTCTACCAAGTCACTTTCATTGTCATGCTGTTTCGGATGATCCAGCGCGAAGACTTCGGCACCGGGCCGCTGCCCGACCTCGCCCGGAAACCGGTGGGTGCGTAATGGCCGACCTAGCCGATAAGAATAAACGCGCCAGGTTCGTGCCTGGCCAGCCCGACATGTGGGCCTTCGTGCTGTTCGAGACATTGGTCTTCACAGCGTATTTCGGCTTCTACCTGTTCTACCGCGCTCGCAACCCGGAGCTTTTCCTACGCTCTCAGGCCCACCTCGACCTACGTATCGGAGTCTTCAACACCTTGGTTTTGCTGCTGAGCTCCTGGTCGGTGGCGCGGTGCGTTCAGTCGTCCCGCGCCGGCGCCTACCGGGCGGCGCTGCGAGACGTCTTCATCACGGCCGCTTTCGCCGGAGTTTTCCTGTTTTTCAAGGTGTTTGAGTGGGCCCGATTGGTCCGCGCGGGAAACGGCTTCGACAGCAACGACTTCTTCACCTACTACTTCTTTCTCACCGGAATCCACTTCGTCCACCTGCTGATCGGCTTCGTCGCGCTCGGCGTCATCGTCTATCAACTGAGGAGCAGTGCGCGGCGTTCGCAGGAGCTCGTCGAAACGTGCGCAACCTATTGGCACACCGTCGACTTCCTCTGGGTACTCATCTTCGCGCTGCTGTACGTGGTGAGGTGATCGGTGATCAAGTTCAACAAGAGGCTGCTCGTCGTTTGGCTGGTTCTGGCCACGCTCACGCTGACCTACCTCTGGATAGACCACTCCAGTGGGGCCCTGCGGGCGAGTGCGGCGGTCACGTCGGGCGTGATCGTGATCGCAGTTATCAAGGTGCGCATCATCTTTCGGGAGTTCATGGAAGTCAGACAGGCTCCCGAGTTGCTGTGCCGCCTGACGGACGCGTGGGTGATACTCATCGCCGTGAGCCTGCTGGGCTGCTACTTCGCCGGCGTGGCGATCCGGTAGCGCCACGGGTGGGGAGTTTCGCGCTGTCCGGAGCGCCCCGGCCGCTGGTGGTGATAGGTAGGTCCCGAAATTGATGGCGCATGTGCTATCAAATCCGGTGAACCGTGCTTGGTCCGGAGCGCCCCGGCTTCCGGTGGTGATAGGTGAGTCCCCAAATCGATAGCGTATGTGCTATCAAACCCGGTCTAAGCACCTACCCTTTCGGCGTGAAGGTGATGTGTAGTTGGCTGAGCCCGCGGAGGATGTACGTCGGCTCATAGGTGTACCGGCGGTCGCTGGCCGGCCCGTGCTTGACCTCATTGATCCCGATGTCGTCCATCCGGTCCAGAATGCGCTCGACGGAGACCCGGCCCTCGACCCGGGCGAGCGGTCCACCCGGACACGAGTGCACGCCGCGCGCGAACGCCATGTGCTCGCGGACATTCTTTCGGTGGAGGTCGAACTCGTGCGGGTTGTCGAACCGGCGTGGATCGCGGTTGGCCGCACCCGGCAACACCATCACGACGGTGCCGGGCGCGATGTCGACGCCGCCGACTGTGGTGGCCCTGCGCGCCAGCCGCGAGTCACACTTGACCGGGCTGTCCATCCGCAGTGATTCCTCGATGAACCCGGGGATCAGGCTGCGGTCGTCGCGGAGCTGTTGCTGTATGTCGGGCCGGTCGCCCATCACCTGCAGCGCCGCGCTGAGCAGCTTGGCCGTGGTCTCCTGTCCGGCGGCGAAAAGGAACGTCGCGGACCGAACCACATCGATGACCTCGGGTGTGGACCCGTCCGGATATTTCGCGGTCGCCAGGGAGGTCAGGACGTCGTTGCGCGGTTCGCGTCGCCGGTCCTCGATGTAGGAGCAGAACTTGTCGTCGAGCCACTCCAGCGGGTTGATGCCGACCGATTCGTGGTCCAGGGCGCCCACCTTCGACTCGCGACCGCCGGCACCCAAGACGACGCGGAACTCCTTGTGGTCTTCCTCGGGAACACCGAGCAGGTCGGCGATCACCAGGGTGGCGAAGGGCTTTGAGTATTCGCTGATGAACTGGCATTCGCCATTGACCAGAAACTCGTCGAGTTGGCGGTCGGCGAGGCGCCACATGAATTCCTCGTTCTGCTTCAGCCTGCTGGGCGTCAGCAGCCGGCTCAGCACCGACCGGGCACGGGTGTGGTCCGGTGGATCCATGGTCACCATGTGCTCGTTCATCGGAAAGTAACTGCGGTGCTGGTCGATCTGCGGGCTGATGTCGTCACCCTCGGGTTGGAAAGGCAGCGGGGGAAAGGGCCCACCGAGCGCGACGATGTTCGAGAAGGTGTCGGGGTCCTTGTAGACCTCGGTGGCCTCTTCGTAGCCGGTGACGGCAACGACCCCATGGTGCGGCAGCCGCAGCACCGGGTTCTGGCTGCGCAGGTAGTCGAAGTAGGGATGCGGATCGGGCACTAGAGACGGATCGGTGAAGAAGTCGATCGTGTCGAAGTTGCTCATGTGGTGCGTGCCTCCAAGAGCCGGCTGTGGCCGAATGGTGGTTTAGCGGCGAGACTCTGCGCCGCCCGAGTCGGGTATCCATGAAGTGCTGAGCACCTGCTTAGCATGGCGGTAATGTCAGGGTCAAGGTCACGGAGCCGGTTCTAAAGCCGGGCGGGCCGACGAGCTGGCTACGATCAGGCATGGTCGACACTGGGATGTCGCGAGTGTGTCGAGAGTATGGAGTCAAGGGATGACATCGGCCCGCAGGATCGGGGCGCCGGACGCGAAGAATCGCGGCCTGCTGCTCGATGCTGCCGAGCAGTTGATGCTCGCAGAGGGCTACGCCGCCGTCACGTCGCGCCGGCTCGCCAGCCGGGCGGGGCTGAAACCCCAACTCGTGCACTACTACTTCCGCACCATGGACGAGCTGTTTCTCGAGGTCTTCCGCCGCCGCGCCGAAGAAGGTCTTCAGGTGCAAGCGCAAGCGCTGCAATCGCCGCAGCCGTTGTGGGCGGCGTGGAGATTCGGCACCGATCCCGCGTTCACCCGAATTTCGATGGAGTTCATGGCGCTGGCCAATCACCGCAAGGAGATGCGAGCCGAAATCGCTTACT
Source organism: uncultured Actinomycetota bacterium (assembly GCA_963802525.1). GTDB lineage: Bacteria > Actinomycetota > Actinomycetes > Mycobacteriales > Mycobacteriaceae > Mycobacterium. The sequence goes on from CAWDJC010000002.1 coordinate 112,046, forward strand.
ACGCCGAACGTTTCCGCGACGAACAACGCCAAGCGGTGACCGCTGCGCTGCAGCGCTACGGTGTGCACAGCGAGGACGTGCCGCCGGTGGTGTGGACGGTTCTCATGACCAGCCTGTCGCGGTTTCTGGTGCTCGAGCAGGCGGTCGGCATTTCCGGCGGTCACGCCGAAACCTTGGAGCTGGTCGAAAGTTACCTGCGCCGCCTGGAGGGCGAGCCGCAGCCCGTTGCGGGTATACCGCCTACCTGGGTGGTTCACCAGTTCCGCAGTGAACAGAGCGCGCCTTTGGGGCCGACCTTGGACACCACGACCTTGCCGTCCACCGACAGGTCGCATTGAATGCCGGGTTCTCCCGGTTCGCGACCGGTGGTGACGGTGACCATCGCCCATTGATCGGGGTTCAACAGGTTCACGGGTTGAACCCACGGCTTTCCGGGGGCGACATCGGCGTGGACCTGCGGGGTGAACGTGTAGTTGTTATGGCTGTAGTCGGAGAAGAGCGTCGGGTCCTGATCCTGATAGAAGATATCGACGTAGGCCGGGTTCCTGGACGAGACGATGTAGACGACCTGATGCCAGACCGGGTCGGCATGTGCCCGCCCGGTACCCACCAGGACGCCCGTAAGTCCCAACAACGTCGCCAAGCCGACGCCCCACAGTTTCTTCACGGTGCTCATGTCACTCCTCCGGCTGCCGGGCGCGGACTGGCGGTGCGGTTCATCACCCGCTCTGCGGCCTCCCAGTGGGCGTCGGCAACCCACAGCCGTGCAAAGGATGCTATCGCTTCATCAGGCGAAACACCGCTGATTACCCGTTTTATCTCGGCTGCCGGATGGCGGGCCAGCGAGGTGGCGACCGATCGCCAGCCCTCGTCGAATGAGGCGCGCGGAAACACCAGATCCACCAAGCCAATCCGCTCGGCCTCGGCGGCGTCGAGGGCGGTTCCCGTGCCCGCCAGGAGCAATGCCTTGCTCTTTCCGACGATCGCGGCCAGGCGTTCGGCGCCGCCCCAGGCCGGCATGATCTCCAGCGCCACCTGATTGAAGGCGATCTTGATGTCGTCGGCGGCCACCCGGATGTCGGCGGCCACGGCGAATTCGGCGCCGCCGCCGAAGGCGTGACCGTTCAGGGCGGCGACGACCGGAGCCGGAAACGTCGCAAGCTGATCGCAGATGGACCGCATCCGTTTCGCCATAGCCGCGGCGTCTTGCTCGGTTCTGAGCGCGCTCAGCTCCTTGAGGTCACCGCCCGATACGAATGCCCGTTCGCCCGCGCCCTTGATGACCAGGGTTCGCGCGCCCGCCGCGGCATCGATTGCCTTCTCCAGCTGCTCCATGGTGTCCAGCGCGATGGCATTGCGCGCGTGAGGACGATCGATGGTGAGCACCGCCAACCCGTCTTCGAGATCAGGGTTGTACTCCAGGTCCACCATGCTTCGTCGCTCCAGTGACAATTACAACCGAGAACAACCGATATTGGCATTCTCTTTCGGGGAGAATAACATCATCGCAGCAGGCCCAGAAGTTTCGTCACCCAGGATCGAGGTGGCCAAGTGCCCAACCGAATCGTGGCCGTAGCCGGTGGGGCGCTTGCTGTCGCCGGCCTCGTCGCCTGCAGTCCGAAATCACCAAGCCAGATCTCCAGTACGGCATCGGTGACCGTCAACGGAAACGATGCGAACATCCACGTCGTCAAGTGCAGTCAGTTGGAGTGGTACCGGACGATTGACATCGGCGGCGACTTCGCCGGAGCCAAGGTCGTCATCGATCAGCGAGCGGAGCCGTTCACCGCCGAATCGGTGCGCATCCAAAACCTGGGCGGCTTCACCGGCATGTATTCGGCACACGACGGCGGCAATGCGGACATAAGCCTGAGCGGCGCCAGGTTCACGATCACCGGCACCGCCAACGGCTATAAGGCCGACCAGCCGGGCGAACCGGCGACCGCCAATTTCAAAATCGTCGCAAACTGCTGACGGCCCGCGCCGAGGGCTCGAGCGGGGCCACGTTGCGGTTGGCGACCCGAAGAGAATACAATTCTCAGAAATTGCGAAGGAGGATTTCATGGGTCAGTTGTCGCATCGGGAAGACGTCCCGTTTCCAATCTTTGACGCGGATAACCACCTCTACGAGCCGCCGGAGGCGCTGACCAAGTTCCTGCCTAAGGAGTACAAGGACTTCGTTCAATACGTGCAGATCAACGGGCGCACCAAGATTGCGATCCGCGGCCAGATCAGCAACTACATTCCCAACCCGACCTTCGAGGTCGTCGCCCGGCCGGGTGCCTGGGAGGAGTACTTCAAGTACGGCAACCCGGAAGGCAAGACCAAGCGCGAGCTGTTCGGCGAGCCGATGCGTGCGATCCCGGCGTTCTTCGAGCCCGGCCCGCGCCTCGAGCAGATGAACGAGCTGGGCCTGGACCGCACCCTGATGTTCCCGACTCTGGCCAGCCTGCTCGAGGAGCGGCTGCGCGACGACCCGGTCGCCATCCACGTCCTGATCCACGCGCTGAACCAGTGGCTCGATGAGGTCTGGGGCTTCAACTACCAGAACCGCATCTTCACCACCCCGGTCATCACGCTGCCGATCGTCGAAAAGGCGATCGAGGAGCTGGAGTGGGTGGTCAAGCGCGGCGCCCGCTGCATCCTGGTCCGCCCGGCGCCGGTCCCCGGCTTCCGCGGCCCCCGGTCGTTCGCGCTGCCCGAGTTCGACCCGTTCTGGGAGCGGGTCGTCGAACACGACTTGCTGGTCGGCATGCACTCCAGCGACAGCGGCTACTCCCGGTATACCTCCGAGTGGGACGGTGCCGACCAGGAGATGCTGCCGTTCCAAACCAATGCGATGGGCATCCTCAACGAATGGCGGCCGATCCAGGACTCGGTGGGGTCGTGGGTGATTCACGGCGCGCTCTACCGCCATCCCAAGCTGAAGGTCGCGATCGTCGAGGCCGGTTCGAAGTGGATGTTGCCGCTGCTGGACGGCCTGACGGAGGTCTACCGGAAGGCCCCGGAAGCTTTCCCGAGCGACCCCGTCGAGATGGTCAAGAACCGAATCCACGTCAGCCCGTTCTTCGAGGACGGCATCGACGATCTGGTCAACCTCGTCGGCGTGGATCAGGTGTTGTACGGCTCGGACTGGCCGCACCCGGAAGGGCTGGCGGAGCCGACCTTCTACGTCAACGCGCTGTCGCACCTGCCGGTCGAAGATCAAGCAAAGATCATGGGCGGGAACCTCGGTCGTCTCGTTTCGGTGTAGTAGCGCGCTGAACACTCAACCGTGGCAGACCATCCCCGAGATGGTCTTGAGCGCAGCGGACCGCTTCGGCGACGCGGAAGCAGTCGTCGACGGTCCGTTGCGTTTGACTTTCGCCGAAGTTGTCGAGCGAATACGTTGCGCCGCAGGTGCTTTCGCCGACCTCGGCATCGGCAAGGGTGAACGGGTCGCCATCTGGGCACCCAACTCCGCGGAGTGGATTATCGCGGCGTTCGGCTTGCTCACCGCCGGCGGCGTGCTAGTCCCGGTCAACACCCGGTTCAAGACGGAAGAAGCGGGCGACATCATCGCCCGTAGCGGAGCGAAGGCCGTCCTGGTGCAGAAGGGGTTTCTGGGCTTTGATTACACCGCCTACACCGCGCCCGCGGGCATCCCGGTCATCGATCTGAAATCCGACTTCCTCTCCGGCGGTTCCCCGTTCGAGCGGGCGGTGAGCGGCACCGACATCTCGGACATCATCTTCACCTCGGGCACGACCGGGCGCCCGAAGGGCGCGATGATGCATCATCAGCAAACCCTGCGGATGTACGAGGAGTGGGCGACGCTGGCGGATCTGCGCCAGGGCGACCGCTATTTGCAAATCAACCCGTACTTCCACACGTTCGGCTTGAAAGCCGGACTCATCACGTCCTTCCTACGCGGTGCGACGATGCTCCCGGTCGCGGTATTCGACGTCGACACGGTGGTGGATCTCATTGAACGCGAACGCATCACGATGCTGCCCGGTCCGCCGACCCTGTACCACTCGTTGCTGACGGTTCGCGATAAGGCAAAGCTATCGACTTTGCGGGCGGGCGTGACCGGCGCCGCCGACATTCCCGTTGAACTGGTCCGGCGCATACATACCGAGCTGCCGTTCCGGACGTTGATGACCGGTTACGGGCTCACCGAGGCCGGCAACGTGACCCTGTCCCGGCCCGGTGATTCCTTTGAGGACGTGGCCACCACCGCGGGTCTGCCCTGCGAGGGGGTTGAGGTGCGGATCGCCGACGACGGCGAGGTGTTGGTCCGCGGCTACGGCGTCATGCAGGGCTACCTCGACGATCCCGTCGCCACCGCAGAAACGATCGACGCGGACGGCTGGCTGCATACCGGAGACCTGGGCAACCTGGACGACGCGGGCCGCCTCCGCGTGGTCGGCCGCAAGAAGGACATGTTCATCGTCGGCGGGTTCAACGCGTATCCGGCCGAGATCGAGGGCTTCCTGATGCACCACCCGGCCGTCGCGCAGGCGGCGGTCATCGGTGTTCCCGACGAGCGGCTCGGACAAGTGGGCAAGGCGTTCGTGGTCCGGAATGGCGCTGTCAGCGCTGAAGAATTGATCGGGTGGTGCCGCGAACGCATGGCGGGTTTCAAGGTGCCCCGGTCGCTGCAGTTTGTCGAGGCGCTGCCGCTCAACGCCACCGGCAAGGTGGTCAAAGACTTACTGCGCTAAACCTGCGCCTCACCATATGCTCGATAAGAGAACCACATTTCCCCAGCTTGTTGAGTGTTTGTATAGCGACGGCGCGGCGGTATCGGCGGGACACTCAGGAGAGGGTGATAACGTGGCTCTCCTGGTCGTCACGACATTCGCGGCGGAAGAATATCGGCGCAGGTGCTCGCCGCTGATGCGCATCCCGAGTAGGGTTGCCCAACGGCGACGACGCCCACGCCGGGACGCCATGGCCTGGTCGTCGGCGGCCAGAAGCAGACCTTGCCACGACGGGCAAGCGGTAGAGGAGTTTGGCATTGAGTCACGAGCACCCTCGTTCTCGGGGTGGTGAGCGGTGAGCGGCGGCGCCCGCCAGAATGCCGCTGACACGAAATCGGTTCCGGTGAACGAGGACGAAACCCCAAGCACTGCCGCCGAAATCCGGGCGCTGGCCGAACAGGCCGAGGCAGAGGCCGACGAAGCGGAAGCCCTTGCTGCCGCCGCCCGCGCCCGCGCGCGGGCCATCCAGTTGCGTCGCGAGGCCGAACTCGCCGAAGCCAAACAACAAGCGACTGAAGACGCCGTCGCGGCGGAAGACGAAGCCGACGCAACGGAATCCGTTGAGACCGAGGAGCCGGACACCCCGGCCGAGGTGGAGGCCGAGGATACCGAGTCTGCCGAGGAGCCGGCGGATGTCGAGACCGAAGAGCGTGAAGACGACGCCGTCGCGGAAGCTGAAGCCGATGCCTCTGCCGACGCGACGAAGCCGGCACGACGCGGGCCCCGCGTTCTAAGCCGCCTTCGCCGTCCCAAATGGTCCACCATCGCCGCAAGCCTGGCGATCACCGTGACCCTCGGCGCGCTGTTGTTCAGCGGCTACATGCTCAAGGAGCATCGCGACGCGGTCCGGCAGCGTCAGCGGGCGGCCGAGTTCGTCGCCGCGGCACGCCAGGGCGTCGTGACTTTGACATCGCTGGACTTCAACAACGCCAAGCAAGGGGTGCAGCGCATCGCCGACAACTCCACGGGCTCATTCAGGGACGATTTCCTCAAGATGGCCGACGACTTCACCAAGGTGGTGGAACAGTCGAAGGTGGTCTCGCAGGGCAGTGTCCAGGCTGCCGCCGTCGAACTGGACACGATGACGAATGATTCGGCGGTGGTGCTGGTCGCCTCCACCTCGGAGGTCACCAATGCGGCCGGCGCCAAGCAGGATCCACGTAACTACCGGCTCATCGTGACGGTCGCACGCGACGGTGGCCAGCTCAAGATATCGAAAGTCGAGTTCGTGCCGTGACCGCAGACGAAACATCGGTCCAAAAGACTGCCGAAATCGAAGAGACCGCAGAAGTCGAGGAGACGGCTGACGCCGAAAACCCGACGGACGTCGACTCCGCCTCGAACAGCGACGACACCGACGACACCGACGACATCGACGACCGTGGCAAAGAGCCGGGTCGGCTGAAGCGGTTCGCCGCGCAGGCGAAGAAGCGGTCGTCCGGAAAAGTGCTTCCCGCCGTAGTGGCGTTGCTCGTGGTCGCCTCGCTGGCCTTGCTGGGCGGGCTGTACTGGTTCTCGTACCGACCGGACCGGGCGACCGATGCGGCAGCCGCGAAGGCGGCGATCTCGGCCGCAAGCGAAGGAACGGTTGCGGTGCTGTCCTATTCGCCCGACACCCTCGACCGCGACTTCTCCTCCGCGAAGTCACATCTGACGGGCGACTTCTTGTCCTATTACGACCAATTCACCCAGCAGATCGTCGCCCCTGCCGCCAAACAGAAGTCGGTGAAGACCAGCGCCGTGGTGCTTCGCGCCGCGGTGTCGGAACTGCATCCGGATTCGGCCGTCGTGCTGCTGTTCGTCAATCAGAGCACACAGAGCAAGGATCGGCCGGAGCCGGCGTTCAGCAACAGCAGCGTAACGGTCACGCTGACGAAAGCTAATGGGAAATGGCTCATCTCGTCGTTCAATCCGGTGTAGGGCTGTCACGTTGATTAACGGCGATATCCACTCGATGGTGATCGCGTCGGATTATCGCGTCCCGGACCCGACCCGGGTGTGGCCGCTGCTCCAGCGCAATAAGGCGGCACTCGCCGAAATTGGCGCACAATACGTTCTGGTGTACACGTCCACGCACGACTACGGGCGCGTGCTGGTGATGATCGGGGTGCACAGCCGTGAGCCCATCGTGGAACTGCTGCGCTCGCGGGTCTTCTTCGATTGGTTCGATGCCGCCGGCGTCGAGGACATACCCGCCGTCTTTGCCGGCGAGATCATCGACAGGTTCGTTCCGGAGCCGCCGCCGACGCCAGGGGCGCCCGGCGTTGTGGTGTGCGCGATCGCGTCCGTCGACGACGTGTCGAATCTGACGGCGGGGGTCCGCTCGGCAATGGACAGGTTCACCGCCGCCGGAATCCGAAAGACGTGGATTTTCCAGGCTTTTGACGATGACCACGAGGTCCTGATTTTGCAGGAGTTTCCCGACGAGGAGGGCGCGCGGCTGTGGATTGACCATCCCGACGCGGCCGCGCAATGGATGTCGGGGGCGGGCGTCGGTCCCTACCCACCGCTGTTCGTCGGCCGATTCTTCGACATGATGCGCGTCGAGGCGGACTGAGCTCACCCGATGTTCGTGTGCCTGTGCAACGGCGTCACCAGCCAGACGGTGGCCGAGGTCGTCGCGGCCGGGGCGTCGACGACCAAGGAGGTCGCCAAGGCCTGCGGAGCGGGCGCCGATTGCGGGCGCTGCCGGCGCACCGTCCAGGCGATACTGCGCTCATCAAGTCCCGATCGGACGGCTCACTCGATCTAGGCGCCTCAGCGGCGTGCGCCGCCTTCCGGTGACATGGGTCCAACGAGTTGGCCGAGCAGATGAGGGATCTCCAGCCGCGGCAAGACCACCTCGACGAACACCATGCGGTCCTTGTGCTCCGCCGCCGCGGTGAATGCGTCGTCGAGTTCGCCATAGGTCTGCGCGCGGAACACCAGGTGGTTGGCCACCCCCAGCGCCTTGGGGATATCGGTCCAACTCCAGCTGACAATGTCGTTGTAGGGGGCGGTCTTTCCGTGAATCGCCCGTTCGACGGTGTAACCGTCGTTGTTGACCACCACGATCACCGGGGACAGCCCTTCGCGGGAGAAGATGCCGAGCTCCTGGACGGTCAGTTGCGCGGCCCCGTCGCCGATCAGCAACACCGTCCTGCGGTCCGGATGCGCCACCGCGGCGCCGACCGCCGCGGGTAGCGTGTAACCGATTGAGCCCCAGAGTGGTTGGCCGATGAAGGTGACTCCCTGCGGCAACCGGTGATCCGCCATGCCGTAGAACGAGGTGCCCTGATCGGCTAGGACCACGTTTCCCGGTGTGAGCGCAGCGCAAAGCCGGTCCCACAGCATCTGTTGGGTGAGGGGCTGATCGCGCGCGGGGGCCGGCGGCGGGGGCTCGGCCGGCGGCGACGCCACGGGCGGCGACGCGATCCCGCGCCGGACCAGGATTGTGGCCAGCGCCTCCAAGGCGGCGCCCATCTCCAGGGGCGCGAAAACCTTACCGGCCACAGTGCTTTGGTACTGCCCGACGTCGATGGTCCGCACCGGGTCGATCCGCTGGCTGAAGAAGCCGCTGACCATGTCGGTGAACACGACGCCCGCGGTCACCAGCACCGGCGCGTCTTCAATCGCCGTGCGCACCCATTCGGCGCTGGCCGAACCCGCATAAATCCCAAGAAAGTTGGGGGAGCTCTCATCCAGGAGGCTCTTTCCCCACATCAACGTGGCGTGCGGCACCACATCCGCCGCCAGTAACGCCTCGAGTTCTTTGACGGCTTGCAGCCGGTGGACCAGCAAGTCGGCGAGCACGGTCAACCGGTGCTCGCCGATGAGTTCGGTGGCGGCATCGACAAACAGCGACAGCGCGCGGGGGCTGGTGCCGCCGGTGTAGCGGGGCAACGGCGAGTCGGGCGGTTCGGTGGGGAAGCGCGCTACGTCGGTGGACAGCAGTATGTAGCCGGGCCGCTTGTGTTCGCGCACCTCGCTGAGCACCCGGTCGATCTCTCTGCAGGCCGTAGCCGGCATGAGATTGGCCTGGGCGCAGGTGATTTCGCGGCTGATCCGGAAGAAGTGCTCGAAGTCCCCGTCGCCGAGCGAATGGTGCAGCGCGCGCCTGGTGCCCTGCGCGTCTTTCGAGGGGCCGCCGACGATGTGCACGACGGGCACGTGCTCGGCATAGCTGCCCGCGATCGCGTTAGTCGCCGAGAGTTCACCGACTCCGAATGTCGTTACCACAGCCGACATTCCGCGCAGCCGTCCGTACCCGTCGGCGGCGTAACCGGCGTTGAGCTCGTTGGCGCTGCCCACCCACCGGATCGTCGGGTGGGCGACGATGTGGTCAAGGAATTCCAGGTTATAGTCGCCCGGAACGCCGAAGATCTCGGAGACGCCGAGTTCGGCGAGGCGGTCCAACAGGTAGTCACCGACGGTGTAGACCAAATGGCCAGGGCCGGGGCCACGGCCGGGGAGGGGATCAGTCACAAGCACGACGGTACGCTCGGTCGAAACCATTCCAGCCAACACGCCATTTCAGTATCGTGCGGGCCATGGCAATCAAAGAATCCCGCGACATCGTCATCGAAGCCAGCCCCGAGGAGATTCTGGATGTCATCGCAGATTTCGAAGCGATGCCCGAGTGGTCGGAACCCCACCAAAGCGCGGAAATCCTCGAAACCGGAGATGACGGGCGGCCCAGCAAAGTCAAGATGAGGGTCAGGACGGCGGGCATCACCGACGAGCAGGTGGTGGCCTACACCTGGAGCGACAGCGAGGTGATCTGGACGCTGGTCAGCTCCGGCCAGCAGAAGTCGCAGGACGGAAAGTACACCTTGGTTCCGCAGGGTTCTGAAGGCACCCTCGTCAAGATGGAAATCAGCGTCGACCCGAACGTGCCACTGCCCGGTTTCGTGCTCAAGCGCGCCATCAAGGGGACGATCGATTCCGCGACCAAGGAGCTGCGGAACCGGGTGCTGAAAGTGAAGAAGGGCAAGTAAGCACGGTGACCAGCGCGGGACCCCTGGCCGGGGTGAGGGTGATCGAACTCGGCGGCATAGGTCCGGGTCCGCACGCGGGGATGGTGCTCGCCGACCTGGGCGCCGATGTGGTGCGGGTGCGTCGGCCCGGCGGCCTGACGATGCCGTCCGAGGACCGTGACTTGCTGCACCGCGGGAAGCGGATCGTCGACCTGGACGTCAAGACCCGGCCGCAGGCGCTGCTGAAGCTGGCCGGCAAGGCCGACGTGCTGCTCGACGGCTTCCGGCCCGGCACCTGCGAACGACTCGGCATCGGTCCCGACGACTGCGCGGCGGTCAATCCACGGCTGATCTTCGCGCGGATCACCGGGTGGGGGCAGGAGGGGCCGCTGGCGCAGACGGCGGGCCACGACATCAACTATTTGTCGCAGACCGGTGCGCTGTCGGCGCTGGGCTATCGGGATCGGCCGCCGATGCCGCCGCTGAACCTGGTCGCCGACTTCGGCGGCGGTTCGATGCTGGTGCTGCTGGGCATTGTGGTCGCGCTGTACGAGCGGGAGCGGTCGGGGAAGGGTCAGGTCGTCGACGCCGCGATGGTCGACGGGGTCAGCCTGCTCGCGCAGATGATGTGGACCATGAAGTCGACCGGTGCACTGCGCGAAGAGCGCGAATCGTTCCTCCTCGACGGTGGCGCGCCGTTCTACCGTTGCTACGAGACCTCAGACGGCAAGTACATGGCCGTCGGAGCCATCGAGCCGCAGTTCTTCGCCGCGTTGCTGGCCGGACTCGGCCTGTCGCCCGACGAGGTGCCCAGCCAGCTCGACATCGGTTCATACCAGCGGATGTACGACCTCTTCGCCGAGCGGTTCGCCAGTCGCACCCGTGACGAGTGGACGGAAATCTTTCTCGGCACCGATGCCTGTGTGACCCCGGTGTTGACCTGGCGCGAAGCTGCCGCCAACGACCATATAAAGGCACGGTCGACGGTGATCACCGCGCATGGGGTCGACCAGGCCGCGCCGGCGCCGCGCTTTTCCCGAACGCCGGCCGGTCCGGTCGGGCCGCCGCCGGCGACAACCACACCGCTTGACGAAATCGGCTGGTAAGTAAAAATTTACGGCGAACACCATCCGCGCAAAGGGCCGTGGGGTTAGGTTGTTCTCAGTGGCCGTAAAAGCATCACGGGAATTTGTCGTTGACGCGCCGCCAGAAGTGGTCATGGAGGCGCTGACAGATGTCGGCGTCCTTTCATCGTGGTCGCCGCTACACAAGCACATCGAAGTGATCGATCGTTATCCCGACGACCGACCTCATCATGTCAAGACCACCATCAAGATTCTGGGGCTCGTCGACAAAGAGATCCTGGAATATCACTGGGGCCCCGACTGGGTTGTCTATGACGCCAAGGGGACCGCCCAGCAGCATGGCCAGCATGTCGAGTACACCGTCAAACCCGAGGGTCTCGACAAGACACGAGTACGTTTCGACATCACGGTCGAACCCGCGGGGCCCATACCCGCATTCATCGTCCGGCGGTCGAGCGAAAAAGTCCTCGACGCCGCGGTGAAGGGGCTCAGTGATCTGGTGACGGGCGGCGAGGATTCCGGGGCGAAGTAATTGCACTTTGGTGCGTCCGCAGGGCTTCGCGATTGCTAATTTATTAACAGTGGCCGTACAAGCGTCGAGCGAAATATTCATTGACGCGCCCCCGGAAGTCATCATGGAGGCGCTGGCCGATATGGATGCCGTGCCGTCCTGGTCGTCGGTGCACAAACGGGTGGAGGTCGTCGATAAGCACCCGGACGGGCGACCGTTTCATGTGAAGGTCACCATCTCGGTGACGGGCATCGTCGACACCGAAATGCTCGAATACCACTGGGGACCGGACTGGATGGTCTGGGATGCCCAAAAGACCGCCCAGCAACACGGTCAGCATGGCGAATACAACCTGCGACGCGAGGGCGACGACAGGACCCTGGTGCGATTCAGCATCACGGTTGAACCGTGGGCGCCGCTGCCCGCGTTTTGGGTCAAATGGGCGCGCAAGAAGATCCTCAATTCCGCGCTGGAAGGACTGCGCAAGCGCGTGATGGGCACCGACGATTCAAGTGAGGCTAGATAGCGGGTCGGTCACGCAACGCTGTCAGTCGCTTGATCGCCTCGTCGAGGGTGTCGTCGCGTTTGCAGAAAGCGAAGCGCACCAAATGATTCCACACGTCAGCATGGTGCGCCGCCGGATCGCAGAACGCCGACATCGGTATGGCCGCGACGCCGACCTTTTCCGGTAGTGCCGCGCAGAACGCGGTGCTGTCGTCGTACCCGAGCGGGCGCGGGTCGGCGCACAGGAAATAAGTGCCGTCGCTGTCGTGCACCGCAAAGCCGATCTCGGTCAGCCCAGCGGCCAGCCGATCCCGTCTGGCCTGCAACGAGCGGCGGAGCCCGGCCACCCAGGCGTCCTCGGTGTCGAGCGCAAGGGCCACTGCGGGCTGGAATGGCGCGCCACCGACGTAACTCAGATACTGTTTCGCCGCGCGCACCCCGGCGATGAAATGCGCTGGCCCGCAGGCCCATCCGATCTTCCAACCCGTGCAGTTGAACATCTTGGCCGCGCTGGAGATGGTGATCGTGCGCTCGGCCATGCCGTCGAAGGCGGCCAGCGGCAAATGGTTGTTGCCTTTAGGGGACGGGTACACCAGGTGCTCGTAGACCTCGTCGGTGATCACCAAGAGGTCGGCCGCCACCGCGATCTCGGCGATGGCCGCCAGCTCCGTCGCGCTCAGCACGGTGCCGGTCGGGTTGTGCGGCGAGTTGACGATCAGCGCGCGGGTCCGGGGGGTCACCGCCCGCCGCAGGGCGTCGGCGTCCAGGGCGAAGCCGCGCCCATCGGGAACCAGCGGCACCGCGACCCGATGCGCGCAGGCCATCGCCACCACGGGCGAGTAGGAATCGTAGAAGGGTTCAATCAGGATTACTTCTGAGCCCGGCTCGATCAGCCCGATCACCGCAGCGGCAATGGCTTCGGTGGCGCCGACCGTCACCAACACTTCGGTGTCGGGGTTGTACTCGATGCCGAAATGCCGCCGGCGGTGCGCGGCGATGGCCTGGCGCAGCGGCGCGATGCCTATGCCGGGCGGGTACTGATTGGCCCCCGCGGCGATGGCGTCTTGGGCGGCCTTCAGCAACGCCGGGGGCCCGTCCTCGTCGGGGAAACCCTGGCCGAGGTTCACCGCACCGATCCGCGCGGCCAGCGCGGACATCTCGGCGAACACCGTCGTCGCGTACGGCCGCAGTCGCGACACCGTCATGGTCGTCGAGCTTAAGCTCGGACGTCCGCCTCGAGCGTCACGCCAGCGTGACGGCCGGTCGCGAGCGCCACGCTGGCGTGACAGTGGGCGCTCGGCGTCGAACGTGAGCACAGCGTCACCTTCGGCGTCCAACGTGCCCGCAGTTTCACGTTCGGGCCCTGACCAGCGAAATCCTGCCCAACCAACAGGTTGGCCGGGGGCCCCTGTTAGGGTGCTGGTACCGGACCTAACCGTTAAGAACGGATCCGAACCCCCATTTGTGAATAGGAAGCCGACATGTCCGAAGAAGCCTTTGTCTACGAGGCGATCCGCACCCCGCGCGGTAAGCAGAAGAACGGGTCGCTGAACGAGGTCAAGCCATTGAACCTGGTTGTTGGCCTGATCGACGAGTTGCGCAAGCGCAACCCCGACCTGGACGAGAACCTGATCAGCGACGTCATCTTGGGATGCGTGTCACCCGTCGGTGACCAGGGCGGCGACATCGCCCGCGCCGCGGTGCTGGCCTCCGGGATGCCCGTCACCTCCGGCGGCGTGCAGCTCAACCGGTTCTGCGCGTCGGGTTTGGAGGCCGTCAACACCGCCGCGCAGAAGGTGCGCTCGGGGTGGGATGACCTGGTCCTGGCCGGCGGTGTGGAGTCGATGAGCCGGGTGCCGATGGGATCCGACGGCGGCGCCATGGGGCTGGACCCGGCCACCAACTACGACGTCATGTTCGTTCCGCAGGGCATCGGCGCCGACCTGATCGCCACCATCGAGGGCTTCTCCCGCGACGACGTCGACAACTATGCGTTGCGCAGTCAGGAGAAGGCCGCCGAGGCGTGGTCGGGCGGCTACTTCGCCAAGTCCGTGGTGCCCGTCCGCGACCAGAACGGCCTGCTGATTCTCGACCACGACGAGCACATGCGGCCCGACACCACCAAGGAAGGCCTGGCCAAGCTCAAGCCGGCCTTCGAGGGCCTTGCGGCGATGGGCGGCTTCGATGACGTCGCCCTGCAGAGGTACCACTGGGTGGAGAAGATCGACCACGTGCACACCGGCGGCAACTCGTCCGGGATTGTCGACGGCGCCGCTCTGGTCATGATCGGCTCCGAGGCCGCCGGCAAATCGCAGGGCCTGACCCCGCGGGCCCGCATCGTGGCGACCGCCACCAGCGGCGCCGACCCGGTGATCATGCTGACCGGACCGACGCCCGCCACCCGCAAGGTGCTCGACCGTGCCGGGCTGACCGTTGACGACATCGACCTGTTCGAGCTCAACGAGGCCTTCGCATCCGTGGTGCTGAAGTTCCAGAAGGACCTGAACATCCCCGACGAGAAGCTCAACGTCAACGGCGGCGCCATCGCGATGGGCCACCCGTTGGGTGCCACCGGCGCGATGATTCTCGGCACCATGGTCGACGAGCTGGAGCGCCGCAACGCCCGGCGCGCGCTTGTCACGCTGTGTATTGGTGGCGGCATGGGTGTCGCGACGATCATCGAGAGGGTTTAAGCACATGGCCGACAACACCATTCAGTGGGATAAGGATGCCGACGGCATCGTCACGCTGACCTTGGACGACCCGTCCGGGTCGGCCAACGTCGTGAACGAGGCCTACATCGAGTCGATGGGCAAGGCGGTGGATCGCCTTGTCGCCGAGAAGGATTCGATCACCGGCGTGGTGATCACCAGCGCGAAGAAGACATTCTTCGCCGGCGGTGACTTGACCGCCATGATTCAGGCCGGCCCGGAAGACGCCGGGCAGTCCTTCGACACCGTCGAGACGGTCAAGAAGCAGCTGCGCACCCTGGAGACGCTGGGCAAGCCGGTGGTCGCCGCCATCAACGGCGCCGCACTCGGTGGCGGCCTGGAGATCGCGCTGGCGTGTCATCACCGCATCGCCGCCGACGTCAAGGGCAGCCAGCTCGGCCTGCCCGAAGTGACGCTGGGGCTGTTGCCCGGCGGCGGCGGGGTCACCCGCACGGTCCGGATGCTCGGCATCCAGAACGCGTTCGTCACGGTGCTGTCGCAGGGCACCCGGTTCAAGCCGGCCAAGGCCAAGGAGATCGGGCTGGTCGACGAGGTTTTGCCGACCGTCGAGGAGCTGGTGCCCGCCGCCAAGGCGTGGATCAAGGCCAACCCGGATTCCCACGAACAGCCGTGGGACAAGAAGGGTTACAAGATGCCCGGCGGCACTCCGTCGTCGCCTGGGCTGGCATCCATTCTGCCGTCGTTCCCGGCGCTGCTGCGTAAGCAGCTCAAGGGTGCGCCGATGCCCGCGCCGAAGGCCATCCTGGCCGCGGCGGTCGAGGGTGCGCAGGTCGACTTCGATACCGCCAGCCGCATCGAGAGCCGCTACTTCGCCTCACTGGTCACCGGTCAGGTCGCCAAGAACATGATCCAGGCGTTTTTCTTCGACCTGCAGACCATCAACGGCGGCGGCTCGCGTCCCGAAGGCATTGGCCAGACCCCGATCAACAAGATCGGTGTGCTCGGTGCCGGCATGATGGGCGCCGGCATCGCCTACGTCTCGGCCAAGGCCGGCTACGACGTGGTGCTCAAGGATGTGAGCCTCGAGGCGGCGCAGAAGGGCAAGGGCTACTCGGAGAAGCTGGAGACCAAGGCGCTGGAGCGTGGCCGTACCACCGAACAGAAGTCCAAGGCGCTGCTCGACCGGATCACCCCGACGGCCGATCCGGCCGACCTCAAGGGCGTGGACTTCGTGATCGAGGCGGTGTTCGAGAACCAGGACCTCAAGCACAAGGTGTTCCAGGAGATCGAGGACATCGTCGAGCCCAACGCCGTGCTGGGTTCCAACACGTCGACCCTGCCGATCACCGGTCTTGCGACCGGCGTCAAGCGGCAAGAAGACTTCATCGGGATCCACTTCTTCTCGCCGGTCGATAAGATGCCGCTGGTCGAAATCATCAAGGGCGAGAAGACATCTGACGAGGCGCTGGCCCGAGTGTTCGACTACACGCTGGCCATCGGCAAGACCCCGATCGTCGTCAACGACAGCCGCGGCTTCTTCACCTCCCGCGTCATCGGCACCTTCGTCAACGAGGCGCTGGCGATGCTCGGCGAGGGCGTCGAGCCGGCCAGCGTCGAGCAGGCCGGTTCGCAGGCCGGCTACCCGGCTCCGCCGCTGCAGCTGTCCGACGAGCTCAACCTGGAGTTGATGCACAAGATCGCGGTCGCCACCCGCAGGGGTGTCGAGGACGCCGGCGGCACCTACGAGCCGCACCCGGCCGAAGCCGTGGTCGAGAAGATGATCGAGATCGGCCGGTCCGGCCGGCTGAAGGGCGCCGGCTTCTACGAGTACGTCGACGGCAAGCGGACCGGCCTGTGGCCGGGCCTGCGGGAGACGTTCAAGTCCGGGAGTTCGCAGCCGCCGCTGCAGGACATGATCGACCGGATGCTGTTCGCCGAGGCGCTGGAAACCCAGAAGTGCCTCGACGAGGGCGTGTTGACGTCGACGGCCGACGCCAACATCGGGTCGATCATGGGTATCGGCTTCCCGCCGTGGACCGGTGGTAGCGCGCAGTACATCGTCGGCTACTCGGGTCCGGGCGGTACGGGCAAGGAGGCCTTCGTGGCCCGGGCGCGCGAGCTGGCGGACAAGTACGGCGACCGCTTCCTGCCGCCGGACTCGCTGACTTAGCTTCTGGCGCTCGCCGGCCAAAGGTCAGGCGCGGCGCTGAAAGAGGTGGTACCGGGCCGGGGTCTTCTCACGGTCGAGCTCCCGCTCGTCGCCGGCAGACAACATCGTCCAGGTGGCCGCGAATCGTCGCTCCATCTCGGCGGGCTCGATGCCCCGCACGCCGAACCTGCCGCCGGGAACGAACGCGACCACCAACAGCCGCGCGTCGGGTGCCGCGAGTGCGCTGACCTCTCGGACGTACGCGTCGCGGTCGTCGTCGCTCATGTTGTGCAGGCAGCCGTTGTCGACGATCAACGGGAAGTCCGCGCCGATTCCCGCATGACTCAGCTGTGTGACGTCGGCGCGGACGAAGTCGATCGAGACCCCGGCGGCGCGTGCCTTGGCGCGCGCCTTCTCGAGTGCCTTCGCCACAAAGTCGACCCCGGTGACCTTCCACCCGTGTCGGGCAAGGTAGATCGAAGCGTCTCCGGTGCCGCATCCGAGATCAAGTGCCGATCCCACGGGCATCGCTGACGTGTCATTGGACCCCTCGACGAGATCTCGCAGGCGCTGTGCGAGCGGATGACCGTCCCACGGGGTGAAGCCGATCCGGTAGAAGACCCGGAACAGGGTCTGTTTAGAAGCCATAGCTCACCGTAGGCCTAAACAGGCCTACATGACGGCGGCGATCCGGCGCCATTGCTCGCGGGGGAACTCCCGCGGGTCGGCCGTGAGCACCTGCACGCAGACGTGGTCGGCGCCGGCTGCACGATGCTCGGCGACCCTGCGCATGATGGCGCCTTCGTCGCCCCACGCGATGATCGCGTCGAGGAGCCGATCGCTCACGCGAGACAGATCGTCTTCGGAGAACCCGCTGCGCAGCAGGTTATTGGCGTAGTTGGGCAACGCCAAATACGCTCGGAGCCAGTCGGTTCCGATGCGGCGCGCCTCCTCGGCAGTGTCACACAGGATCACGCTCTGCTCCGGCAGCAGCAACGGACCTTCGCCCAAAGTCGAGCGGGCGGAAGCGGTGTGCTCAGGGGTGACGAGATAGGGGTGGGCTCCGCGTGCCCGGGTTGCGGACAGCGCCAACATCTTCGGACCGAGCGCGGCAAGAACCCGCCGCTCGGTGGGCACGGGCTGCGGCGCGGCATCCAATCCGTCCAGAAACGACGCCGTCGCCGCCAGCGGTTTGCGGTATCGCCCGGGCCGGTCGGCGTCGATCAGCGGCGCATGGCTGACTCCGATTCCCAGGAGGAAACGGTCGCCGTGATCGGCGGTCAGCGCGGCATAGGATTCGGCGACGTCGCCGGCCGAGTGCATCCACAGATTCAGGATCCCCGTGGCGATCACCGTGCGCTTGGTCGCGGCAAGCAGGCCGCCCACCGCGTCGAACACCGGTCCGCCCACGTCGGGAATCCACAGCGCCGTGAAGCCCAGCTCGTCCAATTCCGCTGCTGCGTCGGCGGATTCGGATGGGTCGCCGTAGCGCAGTTGGCTGCTCCAGATACCCACACCGCTAAGCTCCATCGGCGATCATTCCCTTCGTCTCAAACCTCGGCTTTGCTGTAGTCGGGCACCTGCATCGAGTCGTGCATGCGCACGCCCTTGGTGTTCAGCTTCGCCAACGCCCGGGAGAGCGAGCCGGGCATCAGAGAGATTAGCTGCAGCCCACGGGTTAACGTCCACACTCCGGCTCGGGAGCCGGGGATGATGGTCTTGGCGGCGCCGCGGGCGAAGGCTCGGCTGAGGTGCACGGGCTCGTGCATCTGTAGCTCGTAGGCGGCGAACGCGCGCAGGTGGTCGCCGTCCGCGCGGGCCAATTCCCCGGCAAGCACGTAGGCGCCGAGGACCGCAAGGCTGGTGCTGCCCCCGACCGCGGGGCCGGGGCAGTACCCGGCGTCGCCGACGAGCGTGACCCGCCGGCGCGACCAGATGTTCATGCTTAGTTGACTGATCGCATCGAAGTAGAACGTCGGTGTCCGGTCGATTTCCTCCAACCAGCGGTCCACCTGGGGATGCATGCCCGCGAACGCGTTGCGCAGTAGTTCCTTTTGACGCAACGAATCTCGATGGTCGTAGTCGAGTTCCTCTCTGCCGCGAAACATAAACACCGCTCGCGCGTCGTCCAAATGCTCTGCGCTGTAGATCGCCGCGAGGCGGCCGACGCCGACGTGGCCGACCGTCTCGCCGAGCTTGGCCAGCGACTTGGGCGCGGACACCACCGCCAGATAGCCGCCGAGGAACCGGGTCAGGCTGGCCTCCTCACCGAAGGTCAGGCGCCGAACGTTGGAGTGCAGCCCGTCGGCGCCGACGATGACGTCGAACTTACGGGCGGGGGAGTGCTCGAATGTCACCTCGCCGTCGTGCTCGATCGCCGTGATGGAGTCGCCGAAGAGGTAGTCGACGTCGTCGCGGGCGGCGTCATAGTAGATCTCGCTGAGATCGTCGCGCATGATCTCCACGTGCCGGTCCGACGCGACGCCGACGAGCTTCGTGAGGTCGATCTCGGTGGCTCGCGGCCGGCCTTCCCGATACATTGTCAGGTGGTCAGTTCCCGTGGCGAGCGCCTCGATGCGCGGCAAGACGCCCATCTTTTCCGAGATCTCCATGGCGGGACGAAACAAGTCGACGGCGTGGCCGCCCGTCTTGCGCAGCGTCTGCGCGCGCTCGACGACGGTGACGTCGAAGCCGTGACGGGTTAGCCAGTACGCCAGCACCGGGCCAGCGATGCTGGCGCCGGAGACCAAAATCCGCATGGCGGCCTCCTCGCGCTTACTCAACGTTCGGTAAGCCTAACGGCCGGTACTGGCGGAGAAGCTCCGTGGATGCTCGGCTTTCCTGTCGTCGAGCTGGACGGCGTTACGGGCTGCTCTGGTCCTGAGCGTTCTGCGTGAAGATGTCGCCCGAGGTCTGGCCCTGGTCATTGACGAAATTGGTGTCGTCAGTCGCGGACGGCGCGCTGGCCGAGGGGCCGAACGCGACGACGGTTCCGGTGTCGGCGGGTCGCGAGGCGCCGAATAGCGTGAGCGTCGCCACAGTCGCGGCCCCGGCGAATAACAGTTGCATCACACGGATTTGCCGACGCCGGGTGTCGGATGGATTTCTTTCATGCCCGAGGTTTGTCATCCATTCTGTTTAGGGCTCGGTTGTCAGCGGCGCCTGAGCCCGAGCTATCGATCCGCTGTGAGGTCAAGGCGTCGGCGGGCTAGAGTCCATTGCTATGCGCTTTGGACTGTTCGTCCCGCAAGGCTGGCGTATGGATCTGGTCGGCATCGACACCGAGAAGCACTGGGCGGTGATGCGCGACCTGGCTACCTACGCGGACAACAGCGCGTGGGACTCGCTGTGGGTCTACGACCACTTCCACACCGTCCCGATGCCAACGGGTGAGGCCACGCACGAGGCGTGGTCGCTGATGGCGGCGTACGCGGCGACCACGTCGCGGATCAAACTCGGCCAGATGTGCACGGCGATGAGCTATCGCAATCCGGTGTACCTGGCCAAGGTCGCCGCTACCACCGACGCCATCTCCGGTGGCCGCATTCAGATGGGTATCGGCGGCGGCTGGTACGAACACGAGTGGCGCGCTTACGGTTACGGGTTCCCGTCGGCCAAGGTGCGGTTGGCCCGGCTGGACGAAGGCGTGCAGATCATGCGCGATGCTTGGCGCGACGGCAAGGTCAGTTTCGAAGGCGAGCACTACCAGATCGATGGTGCGATTGTTGCCCCGAAGCCGTTGCAGGACAACGGCATACCAATGTGGATCGCCGGCGGCGGGGAGAAGGTGACGTTGCGCATCGCGGCGAAATACGCGCAGTACACCAATTTCACGCCGGAGCCAGAGGCATTCGCCCACAAGTCGGAGGTGCTGGCACAGCATTGTCGCGACGTGGGCACCGACTTCGACGCGATCGTGCGTTCGGCGAACTTCACCGCCCTCGTTGGCACGTCGGACGCCGACGTCAAAGACCGGCTGCAGCGGGTGCGCGAGCGCATGATCGGCTATGTGCCCGAGGCGGTGGCGGATTCGATGATCGCCGGTGGCAGCGGGCCGGATTCGGCGACGGGCACACCGGAACAGGTGATCGAGCGGATGGCGAAGATTCGCGACCTCGGCTGCGACTACGCGATCTGCTATTTCCCGGACGCCGCCTACGACCGTTCCGGCATCGAGCTGTTCGAGCGCGAAGTCATTCCCGCGCTGAGCTAGATATCAGTAGTGACGTACCTCGTCTTGACGGGAGGCGCGGCCAGCAGGGGCGGGAGCTCCGTCAGTTTTCCTTCGCCGGCACGAAACCTGCGGTAGGCCTCATCGTGCTCGACGGTCTCCCAGAGTTCGTAGATGAGCCAATGCGCTTCGTCGTCCGCATCGACGAGCACGTCGGTACCGAGGTTGCCGTCGAATGCCCGGGTGTCTTTGAGCGCCCGGCTCATAACATCGCGCGCCGCACTCACCACCTCGGGCTTCAGCCTGAGTTCGAGTGTCACCGTGACCGGCATCCTCGCCTCCTCACATCGCGTCGCCCGGAACTCCGCCAAGACTACTCACATCCGTCACATTGGCCTCTGCGAGGAAGGAAGCTCGTTGTGCCCGCCTCGGAGCGACAATGGGCGCCCAGGCAGGAAGCGAGAACGCAATTTCCACTTTTGTTGAACGCTGTTGTACCTTTCAGGGAGCGCATTATTGTGGTGCGGACACGGAGGACCCTCGATGCAAAAGGCACTCGCCCCCGAAATCTCCACCTGGCCCGACGAGAACCCGCAGCTGATCGGCAGTCGCTGCGGCAGCTGTGGTGCCACGACGTTCCCAGTGCAGCAGTGGTGCCCGCGCTGCAGCGGGGCCGAGATGACCGAGCTGTTGTTGCCGCGCCGCGGAACGCTGGTGGCGTGGAC
Source organism: uncultured Actinomycetota bacterium (assembly GCA_963802525.1). Classification (GTDB taxonomy): domain Bacteria; phylum Actinomycetota; class Actinomycetes; order Mycobacteriales; family Mycobacteriaceae; genus Mycobacterium. Next base: position 133,563 of record CAWDJC010000002.1, read on the forward strand.
CACCCAGGGTTTCCCGCCCGGAGCGCCCTTCGCCGGTCCGACCGGTAAGGACTTCGTGCCGTTCGGCGTGGGGCTGATCCAGCTGAACGACGTGATTCGAGTCGAGGGGCGGCTGACCGAGAACGACCCGGCCAAGCTGCAATTCGGCCAGGAGGTCGAGCTGACCATGGTGCCGTTGACCACCGACGACGACGGCAACGAGGTCATGACGTTCGCTTTCCAGCCGGTCTGAGAAGGAGCCCGAAATGACTAACGACGTGGCCATCATCGGCGTGGGCCTGCACCCATTCGGCAGGTTCGAGAAGACCGCAATGCAGATGGGGGCCGAGGCCATCCAGTTCGCGCTGACCGACGCCGGCCTGGACTGGAAGGACATCCAGTTCGGCTTCGGCGGTAGCCACGAAGTGTCCAACCCCGACGCGGTGACCCGCCTGGTCGGGCTGACCGGCATCACGTTCACCAACGTGTTCAACGCCTGTGCCACCGCCGCCAGCGCCATTCAGCAGACCGCCGACACCATCCGACTCGGCAAGTACGACATCGGCATCGCCATCGGCCTGGACAAGCACCCGCGCGGCGCGTTCACCGACGACCCCGCCAAGCTGGCGCTGCCGCAGTGGTACGCGCAGAACGGGCAGTTCGTCACCACCAAGTTCTTCGGAATGAAGGCCAACAAGTACCTCCACGATCACAACATCTCCCAGGCCACGCTGGCCAAGGTGGCCGCCAAGAATTTCCGCAACGGTGCGCTGAACCCGAACGCGTTCCGTCGCAAGGCGATTCCCGAGGAAGAGATCCTCAACTCGGCCGTGCTCAACTACCCGTTGACCCAGTACATGTTCTGCGCGCCCGACGAAGGGGCCGCCGCGGTTGTCATGTGCCGGGCCGACATCGCGCACAAGTTCACCGACAAGCCGGTGTACGTGCGTGCCTGCGAAATCCGCACCCGCCGATACGGCGCCTACGAAGTGCACGCCACCTTCGCTCCGCTCGACGAGGACGTCTCCCCGACGGTGTACGCCGCCAAAGCGGCCTACGAGGCCGCAGGCATCGGGCCCGAGGACGTCGACGTGGCTCAACTACAGGACACTGACGCCGGCAGCGAGGTCATCCATATGGCCGAGACGGGGCTGTGCGCAGACGGCGAGCAAGAGAAGCTGGTGGCCGACGGCGCCACCGAAATCCACGGATCGATGCCGGTCAACACCGACGGCGGGTTGATCGCCAACGGTGAGCCGATCGGCGCGTCGGGGCTGCGGCAGATGCACGAGCTGGTGCGTCAGCTGCGGGGCGAGGCGGGGGAGCGCCAGGTGCCCGGCAACCCACGTGTCGGCCTGGCTCAGGTGTACGGCGCGCCCGGCACCGCGTCGGCGACGATCGTGTCGCTCTGAGAAGTGGCTCGCGAGCAGCTCTAAACCGCCGGGCCCAGCAGATCGTCGGCGTCGCGGATGATGTAGCCGTAGCCCTGCTCCGCCAAGAAGCGCTGACGATGCGCCGCGTATTCGGCGTCCAAGCTGTCGCGGGCCACCACGGAATAAAAGATGGCGCCGCCGCCGTCGGACTTGGGTCGCAACAGCCGGCCCAGCCGCTGAGCCTCCTCTTGGCGTGAACCGAACGTGCCCGAAACCTGAACCGCCACAGATGCTTCCGGCAAGTCAATGGAAAAGTTGGCGACCTTGGAAACCACCAGAGTGGATACTTCGCCGCGACGGAAGGCGTCGAACAGTTCTTCGCGTTCCCGGGTTCGAGTGGACCCCTGGATCACCGGAGCGTCCAGCTCGGCACCAAGCTCGTCGAGCTGATCCAAGTAGGCGCCGATCACCAGGGTCTGCTCGCCGGGATGCTTTTCCAGAATCGACTTGACCACAGCGATTTTGGTGTGCACCGTCGAGCACAGCCGGTAACGCTCTTCGGGTTCGGCGGTGGCGTACATCATTCGCTCGTTGTCGGTCATGGTGACCCGCACCTCGACACACTCCGCTGGCGCGATCCAGCCCTGCGCCTCGATGTCCTTCCACGGCGCGTCATAGCGCTTCGGGCCGATTAGGGAAAACACGTCGCCTTCGCGGCCGTCTTCGCGGATCAACGTGGCAGTCAGGCCCAGTCGCCGCTTGGACTGCAGGTCGGCGGTCATCCGGAACACCGGCGCGGGCAGCAAGTGCACCTCGTCGTAGATGATCAGCCCCCAGTCGCGACTGTCGAACAGTTCAAGATGCCGGTACTCGCCCTTGGTGCGGCGGGTGATCATCTGGTACGTCGAGATGGTGACCGGCCGAATTTCCTTGCGCTCGCCGGAATATTCGCCGATCTCGTCCTCGGTCAGCGAGGTGCGCGCAACCAGCTCGCGTTTCCATTGCCGGGCGGCCACGATGTTGGTGACCAGGATCAGCGTCGTCGCACCGGCTTTCGCCATCGCGGCCGCGCCGACCAGCGTCTTGCCGGCACCGCACGGAAGTACCACCACCCCGGAACCGCCGGACCAGAACGAGTCTGCGGCCATCTGCTGATAATCGCGCAGGTGCCAGCCGTCCTGCCGCAGGCTGATCGCGTGCGCCTCACCATCGACGTAACCGGCGAGATCCTCTGCGGGCCAGCCGATCTTGAGGAGCATCTGCTTGACCCGGCCGCGTTCGCTTGGGTGCACGAGGACCGTGTCTTCGTCGATCCGGCCGCCCAGCATCGGCGCGATCTTCTTGTGGCGCAGCACCTCCTCGAGCACCGCGCGATCCAGGCTCACCAGCGTCAGGCCGTGCGCGGGGTGCTTGACCAGCTGCAGGCGGCCGTAGCGGGCCATGGTGTCGACGATGTCGACCAGCAGCGGCTGGGGCACCGCGTAGCGGGAGAAGCTGACCAGCGCGTCGACGACCTGTTCGGCGTCATGGCCGGCGGCACGGGCGTTCCACAGCGCCAGCGGTGTGATGCGGTAGGTGTGGATGTGTTCGGGGGCGCGTTCCAGCTCGGCGAACGGCGCGATGGCGGCGCGTGCCGCGCCGGCCAGCTCGTGATCCACTTCCAGCAGCACCGTCTTGTCGGACTGCACGATCAATGGCCCGTCAGTCATGTGATCCATTATTCAGTCGCCCGCCGACACCACCGACGTGATGCGGTGGATGGCGAAGTCACGCAGCCGGCCGGACGCCGAATCGAAGGCCACCAGCTGCCCGCCCCGTATGGTGATCGGCGACACCACCCGCTGGGTGGCCACGCCGGCGGCGTCGAGGTAGCCGATCACCAACATGTCCTGGTCCTTGGCCGCGCGCTGCAGCAGCGACATGGTGACCGCGGGGTCGACGCGGATGTTCCCGAACGGTGCGGCGGTCACCTTGCGCAGCACCGAGACGACCGCGTTGAGTGTCTCGCTGCTTGGGCGCGGCGTGGGGCGGTACGGCCTGCGCTGCTGCGGAGTGGGCACCCGCGCTCCGCGGGGCCGGACATCGACGATGGACCCCGAGGAATCTTCGGCGGCCGGGGCGAAGCCGGCGTTCCGCAACCGGCTAAGCACCTCCGCGATCGGCGCGGGCGACACCGCCACCGTCGGCGCCAGGGCACGCAACTGCAGCTCCTCGGCGGCCGCGACCGCCTGGGCGAGCAGCGCCGGGTCCTCGCACCGCACGAACGAGGCGGCCATGCCGATTCGAAGCTGGCCATGCCGACGGGCGACGTCGTCGATGAGGTACGTTAGCCCTTGCGGCACCGGAGTTTTCGAGTGCTTGCTGAAAAGGTCATGCATCCAATCACGCGTCTTGCCGATGTCGAGGGCATGCCGGATCGACTGCTCGCTGATGCGGTACACCATCGCCGCGCCGGCCGATTCGACGGTTGCGACCGCGGCCAGGTCCTCGGCAAGCTCGCGTTGTAGTGGCCCGGGTACCACGACGGTCAGATCGGCCTGCACCAAAAAGTGGTCGATTGGTGCGGGCATCGCCCGCGCCATCGCGCGCACCGCGGTCTCCGGGTCACCGGCTTCGTCCAGCAGCGCCCGGCCGGGCGTGCTGATCGCCCCGCGACCCACCAGGCCCAGCGCGTGGCTCTCGGCCAGCAGATCGGCCACGGGTTGCGGCTGCAGCCGCCGGGTCCAGCGCGGACGACGCCAGATCAGCGCCGCCGAGGCCGTGACCGCATCGACCCCGGCACCGGGTGGCAGGCCGGCGAGCATGCCAAGCAGCAGTCGGCGATCCAGCGGTGCGGCCGTCGAGTACAGCGAATCCGTAAGGGCGCCGTAAGGTTTGGCGTCAGGACCGCGGGTGCCGATCAACGCCGGCCGGCCCGGCAGGTCAATCCAGGTGCCGGCCAGCAGATGCCAACGCTCGGCGGGGGACATCGCGGAGAACCGTTCGGTGGCCACCGTTGGAGCCCAATAGGGTCCGTCGCCGTCAGCGGGCTCCGGATCGGGCATGCCGCTGGTGATCAGTCCGGCCGCGGCCGCGATTTCGAGGATCAGGCCCAGTCGCGGCTCGCCGATGCCGGTCGCCTTGGCCAGCCGTTTGACGTCACGGATTCCCAGTCCGCCACTGCGTAGCTCGGAAACCGGTGCGACGCCAAGGGTTTGGAGTAGCACGTCGAGCTCTCGTAGCAGGTCGATGACGGCTCCGGCCGCGACCGCGTCGACGTCGTCGGGCGTGGTGGTCGACACGACCGGGTCGGGGGCCGTCAGCTGCATGGGACCGGGGTCCTCGCCCCGCAGCACCTGCGCCACGTGCCGGGGCAGGATGACCGTCTCGGCGTCGATTCGCCGCAGCAGGCCCATCGCCAGTAGCTGCGGCACCGGCCGGTCCGCCGGGGCACCGGGCGCGGCGTCGCGGGTGCGGCCCATTGGCGAGCCTTCGACCAGTTTGTCCAGCACGACGACCTGCGCCTGGTTGAGGCCGTCGATCAGACCCGCGATCTCTTCGCCCGTGCGTGAGGAGTCCTCGAGCGTGACTTGCCCCGGATGCCATGGCAAAGCCGTGCCGGCATCGGCGGCCACCCGGACTGCCGCCTCGCCCCAGACCAGGGCGCGCTGCCTGAGGCCGTCCAGCGCGCCGACCACGTCGGCTTCGGAAGCGCGGTCGCCGATCAGTGCCAGCAGCTTTGCGATTGGCACCGGGGTGGAATCGGCCTGCAGCACCAACAGCGCGTCGAGCACCGCCAGCCGGAGGAAGTCGAGATCGTCGGTGGCAGCCTTGACCGACTGGCGCGCCTGTGCGCGCGCGGCCAGCGCGGCGATGCTGCCAGGCGGCGGCTGGGCGAGGTCTGGCCGTAGTTCCAGCAGTCGGATCAGCCGCTCGTCGGGCAAGTCGGCCAGCCAGGACCCCAGCGGGATATCCGGGGTGTTGTCGGTCATCGCTGACCAGCGTAAGGCAGTGGGCGAAGCCAAAGGCCACGGTCAGGCCGCCCTTGCGCCACTTGCGCGTGCGCGACCTGTCAGAATGGACCCCGTGGCTGACACTGCTGAGGGCAATGCGCGCAAAATGAACTATGTCGACAACGGCTGGCCGACGACGGACCCGGACGACCACGCCGTGAGCGAACTGGTGAGCGATCGGACGGGTGCGTTGTCACCCTTCGGTGAACTGGAGTTCCCGCTGCCCGCGACCGACCTGCCCTACCTCCACCCGGTTACCGTCGTCAACAGGTAGGTCGCCCCGATGGCCAGGGCCTCTGAGGCATCCAAGGCCCCCGCAGGCACGCTCTCGCACCTGGATGAGCGAGGAGCGGCGCACATGGTCGACGTCACGGAAAAGGGCGCCACTAAGCGCACCGCCGTCGCCGCGGGTGCCTTGCGTACCTCGCCGCAGGTGGTGGCGCTGATCTCGACCGGCGGCCTGCCCAAGGGCGATGCGTTGGCTACCGCCCGGGTGGCGGGCATTCTGGCGGCAAAGCGCACCAGCGACCTGATCCCGCTCTGCCATCAGCTGGCGCTCACCGGGGTCGACGTCGATTTCACGGTCGGCGAGTCGGACATCGAGATCACCGCGACCGTGCGCAGCACCGACCGTACGGGCGTGGAGATGGAAGCGCTGACCGCCGTCAGCGTGGCGGGGCTCACGCTCTACGACATGATCAAAGCGGTTGACCCGGCCGCTCGAATCGATGACATTCGGGTAGTCCGCAAAGAGGGCGGCAAAACCGGAAATTGGGAACGGTGATGAGCGAGCGATCCGCACGAGTAATCATCGCTTCGACCCGCGCGTCGGCCGGCGTGTATGACGATCGATGCGGGCCGATCATCGCGGAATGGCTTGAGCAGCATAGGTTTTCATCCGTGCAGCCCGAGGTGGTCGCTGACGGGGAACCGGTCGGTGAGGCGCTGCGTGGCGCGCTCGACGCAAGCGTCGACCTGATCATCACCTCGGGTGGGACCGGCATCTCGCCCAGCGACGGCACCCCGGACCAGACCGTGGCGGTGCTGGACTACATGATTCCGGGTTTGGCGGACGCCATCCGCCGCTCCGGGTTGCCGAAGGTGCCGACGTCGGTGCTCTCGCGCGGCGTATGCGGTGTGGCCGGCCGGACGCTGATCGTGAACCTGCCGGGTTCACCCGGCGGGGTACGCGATGGCCTCGGCGTGCTCGCCGGTGTGCTCGACCACGCGCTCGACCAACTCGCCGGCGGGGATCACCAGCAATGACGCGCGTCTTGCGCGCCGCCATGACCGAAGAGCCGATTTTTCTGGCGGAGCATGAGGAGCTGGTGGGCCATCAGTCGGCCGGAGCCATCGTCGGTTTCGTCGGCATGATCCGCGATCACGACGCTGGCCGCCGGGTGGTGCGGTTGGAGTATTCCGCGCACCCGTCGGCCGCGCAGGTCCTTGCCCAGGTGGTCGCCGAGGTCGCTGAGGAGTCCACCGGGGTGCGCGCCGTCGCGGCCAGCCACCGCGTCGGCGCGCTGCACATAGGAGAGGCGGCGCTGGTGGCCGCAGTCGCCGCCGACCACCGGCAGGCGGCATTCGATACCTGCGCGCGTCTGGTCGACACCGTCAAGGCGCGGCTACCGGTGTGGAAGCGCCAGTTCTTCGACGACGGAACCGAAGAATGGGTGGGCTCGGCCTAGAGACCGTGCCCCGGCGCTCTCCCGCAAGCCTGCTGATTGCGGGAGAGCGCCGAGAGTCTGACTAATTACAGCTGTCAGCCGGCGGGAGCCGGCTGCGCAAGGGCGTCCAGCGCATCGTTGCCGTGGATGTCCGCGCCCCGAATCGCTTTCCACAGTTGCTGCGTGTAGCCGGCGGGCGCCTGGGATCCCGCGTCGACGACCCGCGCGTCCGCGGGAGGTGCCGGCGGGACGGCGTCCGCGGGAGGTGCCGGCAGGACGGCGTCCGCGGGAGGTGCCGGCGGGATGGCGTCTGCGGGAGGCGCGGGCGGGACGGCGTCTGCGGGAGGACCCGGCGGGACGGCGTCCGCGGGAGGAGCCGGAGGTGCCAGATCTGCCGGAGGGGCCGGCGGCACGTCCGCCGGGGGCGCCACTTGGCCAAAGGAGGCCAGCTGCACCGGCGGGGCCGGATCAGCGGGCGGTGGGGGAGGCGCGTCTGCCGGCGGCGGTGCCAGCGGTGCCGGCAAGCCGTTGAGCCCGGGCGCATCCAGCGGCCCGTTCAACCCGGCCGGTGCAGGAGCCTCGCGCGGCGTGGGGCCCGACAGGGGACCACCACACACGGGCCATGCGCCGCGACCCTGGGTCGCCAGCACCCGCTCGGCGACCGCGATCTGCTGGTCCTTGGTGGCCAGCTGGGCCGACGGGGCGTACTCGCCGCCGCCGTGTGAGGCCCAGGTGCTTGAGGTGAACTGGACACCGCCGAAGTAGCCGTTGCCGGTGTTGATTCCCCAGTTGCCGCCGGACTCGCAACGGGCTACCTGATCCCATTCGCCGTCTGTGGCCGCGGCCGCCTGGCCGGCCATGGCGATGCTGCCGCCACCAAGCACCGCCCCCGTAAGGGCGATCTTGGCGACGCTGATGCTCGAAGTGGTGGGCTTACGATGACGTCCACTCATACGCGCCGAAATATTCCTCTCTCGTGACGCGCCTGCGAGGTCAGCTGTCGGGTTCGGGTTGGAGAGGCTACCCGGCCGTCGCCGTACTCCGCATGGGAGCCGACGCAGGCTTCACCCCAAGGGGCCGCAAGCGGCCCCAGTCCGATCACGGTGGACCGGTGGGTCCCCCGCCTCCATCCACTTTCGGTGTCCCCCCGCCTACTGGATGGAGCTCGGCGCGAATAGGGAGGGGAGGAACGCCAGCGGTTGCTTGGCGAGCCTTCGGAAACGCTAGCGGCTTATGTTGGTCTCGTCACGTCTCGGGAAACCCGGCGTTTCCCTCACGGCCATCTGCGAAAAGCCCAGGAACGCCGAAGATTTGCGCAGGTCATAGGAGCTGAGATCGGAGCGTGACTGCGTCGTTATCGTTCCGTTACGTGAGCTATTTCACAGTTTTAGCCGCCGGCGAAGGGCGGTAGAACGTCGATCGTGTCACCGGACCGTAACGGTGTGGTTTCGTCGCGAACAGCGATCCCGTCGCAAAGATAGGAGCACCGGCTCAACACGGTGGCGAGGCGCGATCCCCGGACGGCGAGCCGCTCGACCAGCTCGGCCACCGTGGTGCCGGGACGCACCACCAGCGTCTCCGACTCGGCTTCCGCGGCCGCGCGCGCGGCGGCGAAGTAGCGGACCGTCACCTGGATGCCCTCCGCTTCGACGGGGGCTTGAGCCCTAGAGCTAGCCACCGATCGCGCTCATCGGGCGGGCGGGCTGGATGAAGTTCGGATCGTTAATGCCATGGCCGGCGGGCTTGCCCCACATCGCGGCGCGCCACGCCGCCTCGATCGTGTCGTCGTCCGCCCCGCGGCGTAGCAGGCCTCGAAGGTCGATCTCCTCCGCCGAGAACAGGCAGCTGCGGATTTGGCCGTCGGCCGTGAGCCGCGTGCGGTCGCAGGCCGAGCAGAAGGCGTGCGACACGGAGGCGATGACCCCGAACTTTCCGCTCGGCGTGTTCGGACCCATGTCCACGAGCCACAGCTCGGCCGGCGCCGAACCGCGCGGCGACGGGTCCGGCCGCAGCCGGAACTGCGGGCGCAGCGCGGCCAGCACATCGTCGGCGGTCAGCGCGGCGCCGCGGCGCCACTGATGCCCGGCGTCCAGCGGCATCTGCTCGATGACCCGCAATTGATAGCCATGCTCGAGGCAGAACCGCAACAGGCCGACGACGTCCGCGCGTCCGGTCGCGGGGTCCAGCACGGCGTTCACCTTGACCGGCGTCAGCCCTGCCTCCTCGGCGGCCGTCAAGCCGGCCAGCACTTCGGCGAGCCGATCCCGACGGGTGATGGTCGCGAAGTGGTCCCGGTCCACGCTGTCCAGCGACACATTGACGCGGTCCAGGCCGGCCTGGGCGAGCGCGGCGGCCCGTCGTGCCAGTCCCACACCATTGGTGGTCAGCGAGATCTCGGGGCGGGGCCGCAGACTGGCCGCCGCGGCGACCACCTCTTCGAGGTGGCGGGACAACAAGGGCTCGCCGCCGGTGAACCGCACGCTGGTGATGCCGAGCCGGGTGACTGCGATATGCATGAGCCTGGCCAGCTCGTCGGGCCGCAGCAGTTGCTCTCCGGGTAGCCAGTCCAGGCCCTCGGCCGGCATGCAGTAGCTGCACCGCAGATTGCAGCGATCGGTCAGCGACACCCGTAGGTCGGTGGCGGCCCGCCCGTATGTATCCAACAGTGGGCCGCTCGTGGGGACGTCGCGAGCGACGGCGCCGTCGGTCCGGCCTGGCACCGTCGGTAAACCCAATGCGGTCAGCGTCATGCGGGCACCGGGGAGAATCGGGTCGGCGAGCCGATAGGAACGATCTCCTTGCCCAGCGGCATCAACGACACCGGGATCAATTTGAGGTTGGCCAGCGCCAGCGGAATGCCGATGATCGTGACCGCCATCGCCACCGCGCTCACCAGATGACCGATCGCCAGCCATAAGCCGAACAGCAGCACCCAGATGACATTTCCGACCAGGGCGCCGGTCCCGGCGGTCGGCTTTTCGACGATCGTCCGGCCGAACGGCCACAACGCGTACGAGGCGATGCGGAGCGATGCGAAGCCAAAAGGAATGGTGATGATGAGCAAGAAGCTGATGAGGGCCGCCAACAGGTATCCGGCGGCCATCCACAGGCCGCCGAACAACAGCCAGATAATGTTCAGGATCAGGCGCATAACTCCTCCAGCGGTAATGCCAGCCTACCGAGTAACGAGTAGCGGGGGTGCTCGTCAGGCAAGCATCCGAGTAGGATCACGATTCAATATCGCGTCCTGCGCCGGCGGGACGCTTCTTGCGTTGCCCATCCTAGTGATCCGTCAGACAAGCAGGTGAGACCAGTGCCGACCGGCAAGGTTAAGTGGTACGACGCCGAAAAGGGGTTTGGCTTCCTGTCGCAGGAGGACGGCGAGGACGTCTATGTCCGCTCGTCGGCGTTGCCCGCTGGGGTCGAGGGGCTCAAAGCGGGACAGCGAGTTGAGTTCGGCGTCGCGTCCGGCAGGCGCGGACCGCAGGCGTTGAGTCTCAAGCTGATCGATCCGCCGCCCACCCTGGCCAAGACGCGCCGCGAGGCGCCCGTCGAGCACAAACACAGCCCCGACGAGCTGCACGGCATGGTCGAGGACATGATCACGCTGCTGGAGAGCACCGTGCAGCCCGAGTTGCGCAAAGGTCGGTACCCGGACCGCAAGACGGCTCGTCGGGTCTCCGAGGTGGTCAAGGCGGTGGCCCGGGAGCTCGACTCCTAGCTCGGCGACGATGCAGCAAGTGGGGGCACGACCCGCTTGCGGGGGACCGGGCAATCGAACCTAATTCTTTTGCCACCGACCTTATACCTTAAACGCACTCTCAAGAGCTACTGTGGAGTAACTTGCGAGCTACTCTGGAGTAACAAACGAGAGGGCGTCCGATGGCACAGCAGGCACAAGTCACCGAGGAACAAGCGAGAGCCCTCGCCGAGGAATCCCGCGAAAGTGGCTGGGATAAACCATCATTCGCCAAAGAACTGTTTCTCGGTCGTTTCCCGTTAGAGCTGATCCACCCGTTTCCCAAACCATCGGAGGCCGAGGAGGCGCGCACCCGCGCCTTCCTCGACAAGCTGCGGGAGTTCCTCGACACCGTCGACGGCAGCGTCATCGAACGCGACGCGCAAATCCCCGATGAATACGTGAAGGGCTTGGCCGAACTGGGGTGCTTCGGCATGAAGATACCCGCCGAGTATGGCGGCCTGGGCATGTCGCAGGTCGCCTACAACCGGGCATTGGTGATGGTCGCGTCGGTTCATCCCAGCCTCGGCACACTGTTGTCGGCCCATCAGTCGATCGGGGTGCCCGAGCCGCTCAAACTCGCCGGCACGCCCGAACAGAAGCGGCAGTTCTTGCCGCGGTGCGCCGCTGGCGCCGTATCGGCCTTTCTGCTCACCGAACCGGACGTGGGCTCGGACCCAGCGCGCCTGGCGTCGACGGCGACACCGGTCGAGGACGGGAACGCGTACGAACTCGAGGGCGTGAAGTTGTGGACCACCAACGGCGTCGTCGCCGAATTGCTGGTGGTCATGGCCCGGGTGCCCAAGAGCGAAGGGCACCGGGGCGGCATCAGCGCATTCGTTGTCGAGGCCGACTCGCCCGGGATCACCGTGGAGCGGCGCAACAAGTTCATGGGGTTACGCGGCATTGAGAACGGCGTGACCAGGCTGCACAGAGTGCGGGTGGCCGCCGAAAACCTGATCGGCCGGGAAGGCGATGGCCTGAAGATCGCGCTGACCACGCTCAACGCGGGACGGCTGTCGATTCCCGCGAGCGCAACGGGATCGTCCAAGTGGGCGCTGAAGATAGCCCGCGAATGGTCTGGCGAGCGCGTGCAATGGGGCAAGCCGCTCGCCAAACACGAAGCGGTGGCGAGCAAGATCTCGTTCATCGCGGCCACCGCGTACGCGCTGGACGCGGTCCTCGAGCTGTCCGCTCAGATGGCCGACGAAGGTCGCAACGACATCAGGATCGAGGCGGCGCTGGCCAAATTGTGGTCCAGCGAGATGGCCTGCCTCATCGCCGACGAGCTGTTGCAGATCCGCGGGGGCCGAGGCTACGAGACCGCGGAGTCGCTGGCCGCGCGCGGGGAGCGCGCTGTACCAGTGGAGCAGGCGGTGCGCGACCTGCGGATCAACCGCATCTTCGAGGGATCGAGCGAGATCATGAGGCTGCTCATCGCGCGCGAGGCGGTCGACGCTCACCTGGCCGCGGCCGGTGACCTCGCCAAGCCCGACACGGGTCTGCGGCAGAAGGCCGCCGCGGCCGTTGGTGCGAGCGGATTCTACGCAAAGTGGTTGCCACAGCTGGTATTCGGCGAAGGGCAACGCCCCACGGCGTACAACGAGTTCGGCCCGTTGGCGTCACACCTGCGGTTCGTCGAACGCTCCACCCGCAAGCTGGCCCGCAACACCTTCTACGGGATGGCGCGCTGGCAGGCCAAGCTAGAGCAACGGCAGGGGTTCCTGGGCCGCATCGTCGACATCGGCGCGGAGCTGTTCGCGATGTCCGCGGTGTGCGTGCGGGCCGAGGGTCAGCGGGCCGCGGATCCCGTGGTCGGCCGACAGGCATACGAGCTCGCCGAAACGTTCTGTCAGCAGGCGACGCTGCGGGTCGAGGCCCTGTTCCAGGCCTTGTGGGCCAACACCGACAGCAGCGACGTTCGGCTGACCCACGACGTGCTGGAAGGGCGGTACACCTGGCTGGAGGACGGGATCGTCGACCAGTCGGAGGGGACCGGACCGTGGATCGCGCACTGGGAACCGGCGGCATCGACCGAGACCGACTTGGCTCGCCGGTTTCTGACGGTGCCCGCTCCCGTCGAATAGCTGAAGCTATTGTGCTGCAAGGTTTCTAACCTGCACACCGACTCCCCGGCGGCCGCCGCTCGCGGTGGGGCAGAATTGTGGCCATGGCCTCCTATGTTGCCCCGGCGGGCGAATTCACCCGCGATACCAACTACATCACCACCCGCATCACCGCCGACGGGCGCGACGGCTACCCGGTAGAGCCCGGCCGGTATCGGCTTATCGTGGCCCGCGCTTGCCCGTGGGCCAACCGCGCGATCATCGTCCGGCGGCTGCTGGGCCTGGAAGGTGTTCTCTCCATCGGGTTTTGCGGTCCCACCCACGACAAGCGCAGCTGGACATTCGACCTGGATCCGGGCGGTGTCGACCCGGTGCTGAAGATCCCACGGCTGCAGGACGCCTACTTCAAACGCTTCCCCGACTACCCCAAAGGCATCACCGTCCCGGCGGTCGTCGACGTGCCGACCGGTGCGGTGGTCACTAACGATTTCGCGCAGATGACCCTGGATTTCTCAACCGAGTGGACCGCGTACCACCGCGACGGCGCACCCCGGCTCTACCCGGAACCGCTGCGCGCCGAGATCGACGAGGTGAGCAAGAGGATCTACACCGAGATCAACAACGGCGTCTACCGCTGTGGATTCGCCGGCACGCAGCAGGCCTACGAGGCGGCCTACGACCGGCTGTTCACCGCGTTGGATTGGGTGAGCGATCGCCTGACCAACCAGCGATACCTGGTCGGCGACACCATCACCGAGGCAGACGTCCGGCTGTTCACCACTCTGGCCCGCTTCGACCCGGTCTACCAGGGGCATTTCAAGTGCAATCGAAGCAAACTGTCCGAGATGCCGGTGTTGTGGGCCTACGCGCGTGACCTGTTTCAGACACCCGGTTTCGGCGATACCGTCGACTTCGTCCAGATCAAGCAGCACTACTACATCGTGCACGCCGACATCAACCCCACCCGCATCGTGCCCAAGGGCCCGGACCTGGCCGGCTGGCTCAGCCCACATGGACGGGAGGCGTTGGGCGGCAGGCCTTTCGGGGACGGAACCCCTCCCGGGCCCCCTATCGACGGAGAGCGAGTGCCAGCCGGCCATAGCGCATGACCATTCCCTTGTCGAGCGTCGACTTGTGGCGCGAAATCACGCCGTTTTCGCACAACAACTCCACGTTCGGCCGGTCATAGCGGGCAACCTGCGGCCAGCAAGGCGCGATGCACGCGCGCAATCACGACATGGGGTCGGCGTCGCAGCATATCGGCGCTGACACGGATGATCGCCCATCCGCGTGCCTCGAGTTCGGCCAGCCGATCGATGTCCCGGCTTCGCTGCGCGGGATCCGTCCAATGTTGCGCGCCGTCGAATTCGACGCCGACCTTCCACTCCTCCCACCCCATGTCGATCCGTGCCATGACCGCACCCCACTCGTTGAGCACCTCGATCTGTGTCTGGGGCCGTTGTAATCCACCGCCGACGAGGACCAGGCGGGTCTTTGTCTCGTACGGTGATTCCGCGCCGCCGTCGGCCAAGTGCAGAACCCGTCGCAACTGAACCAACCCGCGCGCGCCCCGATGGCGGTCGGCGAGCAGCTCGACGTCAGCTGCCTTCACCTCGGTCGCGTGCATCAGCGCGTCCAGTCGAATCGCCGCCGCGGTAAAGCCTTTTCGTCTTCCCAGGTCGAATGCCGTGCGGGCGGGCGTGGTCATGCGGATCCCGTCGCGCACACACGTTTCGTCGTCGTCCAGGGTGTCACTGCGCAGAATGATGCCGCGTGCCTTATCGCGGCTCGGCCGGTTCAGCTCGGCAGGCAGCCAGTCGTCGATCCATGCCGTGCGGTGTAACGCCGCCGCAGATAGGCCCGCTACCGTCGCCGTCCGCCCGGACCACAGCCAGGCGGCCACGGCTCGGGTTACGGGGGTCAACTTCTGGCCGCGGCGAATGTAGACGTTGCGATGAACCATCTCGAAATCGGTCCGTAGCCGATGTCTAGTGACGACTCCAGCTGCGAGCGCGTCGGTGCCTCTGAATGGCCAGTCCAGGATTTCCATGCGCACACGGTGCCGGTCAGCACCGACATGTGCGGCCCAACGTCGAGTTGTGGCGCGAAATCATCCGGTTTTCGCTCAACAACTCCACGTTCGGCGCGTGGGCGTGGGCACGTTCGGCGCGTGGGCGTGGGCACGTTCGGCGCCGACACGTCAAAAGGTCAGCCGCACCGACCATTCCGCGTGTGGGACGGCGCGAACCGTAGCGGTGTCATTCACTTGGCTATTGTCGACCACCAACGTCAGCAACTGCACGACTATCCCGGTCAGCCGCCCGCGCTGCGGGTCAACCGACGGAATGGTCACCGCGAGCCGGCTGCCCGGCCGAAACATGGTGGTTGTCGTGTTCGCGGGATCGTCATAGACCTGCAGTAGCCGCCATGGTGCCCGGGAAATGGCGTCGGGAACCGAAAGTTGCACCGGGTAATGCTCATTGAACGTTAACTCGCCCTGGGTCTGCGGCGTCTGGCAGTCGTTGAGATTGAGCACGTCGCAGTACAGGTACGGCCCCACCCGGGTCAGGTGCCCGTGCGAGTACGCGCTGATCTCGGGTCGCTGCGGACCGGGTTGGCGCACGAGCAGCCATGTTCCGAAGCCGGCCCCAAGGGACGCCAGTGTCACCAGGGCCGCGACGAGCGCGACCGCGCCGCGTTTCACTCCGGCACCGCCGCCTGCCTACCGGCTCCCTGCCGCATGCCCTCCTGCTCGACCATGACGGGCCTATTGCCTCCGAGGCCGGGGATCAGCGAGTTCCCGCGGAAGCTGACCAGGGTCTGGGCCAGCCCGAGGATGAGCAGGGCGCTGACCGCGGTGAAGCCGACCCACAGTTCCGTGTACACCAGGACACCCAGCGCCCCGCCCAGCACCCACGCCAGCTGCAGGGTCGACTCCGAGCGCCCGAATCCCGATGCCCGCGATTCCTCGGGCAGATCGTGTTGCAGGGAGGCGTCCAGCGAGGCCTTCGCAATGGCGCTGGATCCCGAGGTGATCAGGGTGGCAATCACCGCAGCCATCAGGGTGCCCGCCACGGCGGCCGCCAAGGCGGCGGCGCACACCGCCACCGTGCAGCGCACCACCAGCACCGCCGGCCGGCCCAGCCGCAGGCGTGCGCTGGTGAAGTTACCGGCGAAGTTGCCGATCGCCGCCGCGGCCCCGATCATGCCCAGCATGCCCACCTGAACCCAACCGTTGGCCTGATGCGCCTTGGCGACAAACGCCGGGTACAAGAACAAGAAGCCGACCATCACCTTGACGGTGCAATTACCCCACAGCGAGGTAATTATGTTCCGGCCAAACGGTTGTCGAAGCGTTCCGCCGACCTTTTTGACCTCTTGGGGCCAGTCCCGCCGCGGTTCGCCGCCACCGTGGCGGTAGCTCAGGGTGGCCGGCACCTCACCCGCGGTCACCTCGACCCAGCGCGGGATCCGCATCGACAGCAAGGCGCCGGCGACGGTGACCGCGACGACGACGAACAAGGCCCCGGGCAGCTTGAACAGGTGGGTGCAGACGAACTCGACGCCGCCCGCGATGGCTCCGCCGGCGATGGTGCCGCCGAGCAGGCCGAACACCGTCAGCCGGGAGTTGACCCGCACCAGGTCGATGGTCGGCGGCATCACCCTCGGTGTCACCGCGCTGCGCAGCACGCTGAACGACTTCGAGAGCACCATCATGGCCAGCGCGCACGGATAGAGCAGGATCGACGGGTAGCTGTTGGTGGCTCCGTCGTAGTTCATGATCAGCACCACCGCCAGCGCGGTGCGGAGTGCGAACGAGGTCGCTAGCGCGACGCGGCGGCCGTGCTGCAACCTGTCCAGCGCCGGACCGATCAGCGGTGCGATCACCGCGAACGGCGCGATGGTGATCAACAGGTACAGCGCCACTTTGGACTTGCTCTCGCCGCTGGCCGCGGCGAAGAACAGGGTGTTGGCCAGCGCGACGGCCATCGCGGCGTCGACGGCGAAGTTGGCGACCACCGGCCACGTCAGCGCGGTCAAGCCAGACTTGTCGGCGCCGTCGGCGGTGGCGGCCCGCTGCACCATCCAGTACATCCGTGAACCCATTTCGCGGCTTCGCTGCGCGGCGGCGCGGGTGACGGTGACGCGTTCGCCCGCGGCGGGACCACGTGGGGTCGCGCCGCTACCGCGATCTGGCTCCGACTGCTCGCCCAGCGGCGGCAGATAGCGGTTGGCGCTCGGCATCGGCGGCGGACGCCGCGCCCGCCGGTAGCCAGAGTCATCGGCCGGGTAGTTGGCCATGCCCGGGTGCTGGTTGGCCGATCCGTTACGGGTCCGGCGGCCCGGGTTGGAGGCCACCCGGCCCGGATCATCACGCCGCCGTCCAGACACAAGTCAATTCTGTCCTATGCCGGCAGGCAACCGGGCGTGGCTCGCCAACCTAGTATGGAGACGCACCGCAGAGAGGGGACAGCGTGACCGGACCCATCGAGGAACCCGCCGCGACGACCGTGGCCGAGTGGCCCGACGAGTTGGCGGCGGTGCTCACGGGTGCGGCCGACCGGGCCAGGGCCGCCGTCGAGGAGTTCGCCGGCGCGGAGGCCGTCGGGGACTACCTGGGCGTCAGCTACGAGGATCCGAACGCCGCGACCCACCGGTTCCTGGCGCATCTGCCCGGTTACCAGGGGTGGCAGTGGGCCGCCGTGGTCGCCGCCTACCCCGGCGCCGCCCACGCCACAATCAGCGAAGTCGTGCTGATCCCCGGGCCGACGGCGTTGCTCGCGCCGGAGTGGGTGCCCTGGGAACAGCGGGTGCGGCCAGGGGATCTGAGCCCCGGCGACCTTTTGGCGCCGGCGGCGGGCGACCCACGACTGGTTCCCGGCTACACCGCCAGCGGAGACCCGCAGGTCGACGAGACCGCCGCCGAAATCGGGTTGGGCCGACGCTGGCTGATGGGCGCCGGGGGCCGCTTCGAGGCGGCCGAGCGATGGCACACCGGGGACTACGGTCCCGACTCGGCGATGGCTCGTTCCACCAAGCGCGTATGCCGCGATTGTGGTTTTTTCCTGCCGCTGGCGGGATCGCTCGGCGCGATGTTCGGGGTATGCGGTAACGAGCTGTCCGCCGACGGGCATGTCGTCGACAAGCAGTACGGCTGCGGTGCCCATTCGGACACCCCGGCGCCGGCGGGCACCGGCTCGCCGATGTATGAGCCCTACGACGACGGCGTGCTGGACGTTGCGGACAACCCACCGGAGGCCCAGGCCGAGCCGGCGGAGTCGCCGCCCGAATCGCCGGAGGTTCAGCCGGAGATGGAGCTGGACTCGCCGCCCGAATCGCCGGAGTCCGCGCCCGAGCCGACGGAGTCGCCGGACTAGCGCTCGGCGGCGGCCTTGATGTTTGTCAGCGAGGTGTTCATGCCCTCGAGCAACTCGCGTTCGAAGTTCGCGGTCCCACCGAAGAGCGCGTTCACCGACAGGTTCGAGAATGCGCTGACGCCGTTCTCGGCGTGGCGGCTCTCAACAACGCGCGTGCCCTGGCCGTTGGGCTCGAGCTCGTAGCTCCAAACAGTGCCGTTGGCATTGACCCGGAACGCGAGCTTCTTTTCGGGGATGACCTCTACCACCGTGCAGGTGGTGGGCCAGAACATGCGGTTACGGCGGTTGAGGTTGAAGGTGCGGGTGCCCGCGCGGAGCGGGCCGAAGGGCCTCATCCAGCGACACTGCGGGCTCCACTCGGGCATCCGCCGGAAATCCGATATCAGCGCCCAGACCTTCGAGGCCGGCGCATCGATGTCGACTTGCGTTTGCAGTAGCGGGGCGACCATTGCTCCTCCCGGGTGCGGAATCTATTCGCGGTCGAGGTAGGTTTCGAGCCCGGCCTGCGCGCCACGTGCGCCACGGCGGGCGGCGGCAAGTTGCCACACGAAGATGGACGTGCCGATCAGCCCGACTCCCAGTCCGCCCAGCGTCACCGGGCGCCAACTCTGCAGGGCCGGCACGCCGAATGCGAGGCCCGCGGCGATCAGCCAGCCCAGGAAGCCGACCGCGACGACGGGCCACACCTCGAGCAGTGCGGGCGGCAGCGGCGGCGCCTCGGGGCTCTGGCCGGGTTCGACAGACATCGCGATCAACATAGCCCGGCGACGATGCGGGCCGAAATCTGCACGAGCGCGGGCGGAGGGACCAAAGTCCGTCGTTGGCCGTTTCGTATCCCGAGTTTCTCGCGTTCCGTGTAACCTCGCGCCATGCCTGACAGCGATGCCCGGCTGGCCAGCGACCTTTCGCTGGCAGTCATGCGGCTGGCCCGCCAACTGCGGTTTCGCAACCCGTCATCGCCGGTGTCGCTGTCCCAGTTTTCGGCGCTGGCAACCCTGGCCAACGAGGGCGCGATGACCCCCGGCGCGCTGGCGATTCGCGAACGCGTACGTCCGCCGTCGATGACCCGGGTGATCGCGTCGCTGGCCGAGATGGGTCTGGTGGACCGCACCCCGCACCCGGTCGACGGCCGACAGGTGCTGGTCTCGGTGTCCGAGTCCGGCTCCGAACTGGTCAAGGCGAACCGTCGCGCTCGGCAGGAGTGGCTGGGCAAGCGGCTGTCGACGCTGGACGGCGGCCAACGTGAGACCCTGCGCGAGGCCGCCGACTTGATGTTGGCCCTGGTCGACGAAGGCCCGTGAGCGACGGCGTCAATGTTCAGGACGTCACCGATCCCGACGATCCGCGCCTCGACGATTTCCGCGACCTGAACAGCGTCGATCGTCGTCCCGATCTTCCGACCGGCAAGGGGCTGGTGATCGCCGAAGGCGTGCTGGTCGTGCGGCGAATGCTGGCGTCCCGATTCACCCCGCACGCGTTGCTGGGAACCGACCGGAGACTGTCCGAGCTCCAGGATGATCTGGCCGGTGCCGCAACGCCGTTCTACCGGGCGTCGGCCGATGTGATGGCGCGGGTGGTCGGCTTCCACCTCAATCGCGGCGTGTTGGCGGCCGCGCGGAGGGTGCCGGAACCCGGCGTCGCACAGGTGGTCGACGGCGCGCGCACCGTCGCGGTACTCGAGGGCGTCAACGACCACGAGAACCTGGGCTCGATCTTTCGCAACGCGGCGGGGCTGGGAGTGGACGCGGTGGTGTTCGGCAGCGGCTGCGCGGACCCGCTGTACCGTCGCGCCGTCCGGGTGTCCATGGGCCACGCACTGCTGGTGCCGTACGCGCGAGCATCCAATTGGCCCGGCGACCTTGTGCTGTTGAAGGAAAGCGGATTTCGGCTGCTGGCAATGACCCCGCAGAGCGAGGCGTGCGCGCTGGCCGAGGCGATGGACTCGGCGGTTGACGAACGGGTCGCGGTGGTGGTGGGCGCGGAGGGCCCGGGGCTGACGGCGGCCGCCCTGCGGCTCAGCGATGTGCGGGTGCGCATCCCGATGTCGCGCGGCACCGACTCGCTCAACGTCGCGACGGCGGCGGCTCTGGCGTTCTACGAGCGGGCTAGGCTCTCGTCGTGAGCGACGAGCGCGACCATTCTGGGCCCTGGGCAACGGGTTTGACGGTCTCCGCGTTCGTCGCCGCCGTGACCGGGATTGCGGTCGTGGTGCTCAGCCTCGGGCTGATACGGGTGCATCCGCTGTTGGCGGTCGGCCTCAACGTCGTGGCGGCAGGCGGGCTGGCGCCGACGTTGTGGGGCTGGCGGAACACCCCGGTGCTGCGCTGGTTTGTGCTGGGTGCGGCCGTAGGCGTGGCGGGCGCCTGGCTGACGCTGCTGGCGATGACGGCGTCGGGCGGTGCCTAGCGGTGCCCGCCTGAGCGCACCCCGAGCAGCACATCCTCCCAAGCCGGAATGACCGGCTTGCCGCGTCGGGTGTGGACCGGCTGCTCGGGTGCCGCGGGGGGCGCCGGCTTCGCTTCTCCCCCGCAAGCGGGCGGTGCCTCCACTTCAAATTCGAGGTGGGCCACCTGCGCGAGCGGCCGCAGCGGACGCTCGAAGTTGGGGTCGATCAGCTCACTGGCCCCGTCGTCGATCGCGGTGACTGTTCCGCCGTGGGCGCCGGGCGCGAAGCAGAAATGTGCGATGTTGTCGGTGCGGCCGGCCTTCCAGGCAAGCTGCACCGTCCAGCGGCTGTCTTCGTTGCGCCAGGCGTCCCAGCTGAGTCTGTCGGGCTCGAGGCCGCGCGCCACCAATGCGGTGCTGATGGTCTCCAGCAGCGTCAGCACCGCGGGCCCATCGGCGAGTATCGGATGGGCGGCCGTTGCCAGCTCGGCGGCGCGGGCGCGTTCCAGCAACACCGGGTGGGCAAACCGACGAACCCGCACCACATCGGTGCCCGACGCCGCGGCCACCTGCTCAACGGACGCGCCTGCGCGAATCCTGGCCTGAATTTCCTTGGGGCTCAACATGTTGGTGACTTCGATGTCGAGCTGCGGTTGCTCCGGCGGTGGCGGCTCGCCGCGCACGGTGGTCCGCAGTCGGTCGTCGACCGCCAGCTTGAACCGTTCAGCGGGGTCATCACCCTCGCAGATGATGTATTTGCCGTCGTCATCGAGACCAACCACTTTGAGTTCCCGCATGGCTTCTCCTCGCCGACTCCGTGCTGGTCAGCGCCGGACCCGTCTGGTGCGCACTCTAGTGCAGCTAACGCCGATAACCCGCTCTGACACGCTGGCGGGTTGCTGGCCGATGACCGTCAGGTTAAAGGCGCTCGACCACCCAGTCGATGCACTGGGTGAGGGCGCTGACGTCATCGGGGTCGACCGCGGGGAACATCGCGACCCGCAACTGGTTGCGGCCCAGTTTGCGGTAGGGCTCGGTGTCGACGATGCCGTTAGCCCGCAAGGTCTTGGCGACGGCCGCGGCGTCGACGTCGTCGACGAGGTCGATCGTGCCGACCACCTGAGACCGCAACGCGGGGTCGGCGACGAACGGCGTGGTGTAGGGCCGCTCCTGGGCCCAGGAGTACAACCGCTGCGACGAGTCCGCCGTGCGCTTGACCGCCCAGTCGAGCCCGCCGTTGCCCAGCAGCCAGTCCAGCTGCTCGGCCATCAGCGCCAGCGTGCCGATCGCCGGGGTGTTGTACGTCTGATTCTTCAGGCTGTTCTCCACCGCGATCGGCAGCGACAAAAAGTCGGGAACCCAGCGACCGGAGGCGGCGATTGACTCGACGCGGGCCAGCGCGGCCGGGCTCATGATGGCCAGCCACAGCCCGCCATCGCTGGCGAAGTTCTTCTGTGGCGAGAAGTAGTAGGCGTCTGCCTGGGTGATGTCGACCGGTAGACCGCCGGCGCCCGAGGTCGCGTCGATGAGCACCAGGGCGTCGTCCGAGCCGGCGGGGCGCCGGACCGGCACCGCGACACCGGTCGACGTCTCGTTGTGCGCCCACCCGATCGCATCGACCGACGGATCGGCCTGCGGTTCGGGGGCAGTGCCGGGATCCGACTTGATGACGATGGGGTCGCCGACGAACGGGTTCTTGGCGACCGCGGAGGCGAACTTGGAGCTGAACTCGCCGTAGGACAGGTGCAGCGACCGCTTGTCGATCAACCCGAAAGCGGCGGCATCCCAGAACGCCGTCGCACCACCGTTGCCCAGAATCACCTCGTAGCCGTCCGGCACGGAGAACAGCTCGGTCACTCCCGAGCGAACTCGGCCCACCAGATCCTTGACGGGCGCTTGCCGGTGCGACGTGCCGAACAACGGCGCGGCGGTGGTGGTCAACGCCTTGAGTTGTTCGGGTCGGACCTTTGAGGGACCGGAGCCAAAGCGGCCATCGCGGGGTTTGATGTCGGAGGGGATCTCGAGCTGGTCGGCCATATCGGCCAGCCTAGTGAGCGGTCCGGAGGCGGCGACGTCGCGGGCTGTGGTGGGCGGCTGCGGCCATCCGATAGCGCCTGGCTGACCACCTGTGACGTCCCGGCGGTGTGAGTCAGGCCACACCGATTGGCTGACCACTGGTCAGGCCACAGTGCCTCCGGCGGGTCTAGAAAATATCCGGTACCTGCGGTACTGTCTGGACACAGCACGTCCAAATGTAAACCTCGTCGGGGAGGCTTGGAATGGCTAGGACGCGAATGGTCCGGCGTTGGCGCCGCAATATGGAGGTCCGCGACGACGCCGAGTACGTGAACATGCTTGCCACACTGTCCGAGGGGTCGGTGCGGCGAAACTTTAATCCCTACACCGACATCGACTGGAATTCACCGGAATTCGCGGTCACGGATAACGATCCCCGGTGGATCTTGCCGTTGACCGACCCGTTGGGGCGGCATCCCTGGTATCAAGCCCAGTCCGAGGAACGCAAGATCAAGATCGGCATGTGGCGGCAGGCCAATGTGGCCAAGGTGGGCCTGCACTTCGAGTCGATCCTAATCCGCGGCCTGATGAACTACACGTTCTGGGTGCCCAACGGCTCACCGGAATATCGGTACTGCCTGCACGAATCGGTTGAAGAGTGCAACCACACCATGATGTTCCAGGAGATGGTCAACCGCGTCGGCGCCGACGTCCCGGGCATGCCGCGGATGCTGCGCTGGATCTCGCCGCTGGTTCCGCTGGTGGCCGGTCCGTTGCCGGTGGCGTTCTTCATCGGGGTGCTGGCCGGCGAGGAGCCCATCGACCACACGCAGAAAAACGTTCTGCGCGAAGGCAAGTCGCTGCATCCGATCATGGAGCGGGTGATGGCCATTCACGTGGCCGAGGAGGCCCGTCACATCTCGTTCGCGCACGAGTTCCTGCGCAGGCGGTTGCCGCAGTTGACCAAGCGGCAGCGGTTCTGGACGGCGTTGTACTTGCCGCTGACGATGCGCGCGCTGTGCCAGGCGATCACCGTGCCGCCCAAGTCGTTCTGGCAGGAGTTCGACATCCCGCGCGACGTCAAGAAGGAACTGTTCTTCCGGTCGCCGGAATCGCGAAAGTGGCTCAGCGACATGTTCGCTGACGTCCGGATGCTCGCCCACGACACCGGCCTGATGGAAACCCGCTCCGCGCGGCTGATGTGGCGGATCTGCAAGATCAACGGCAAGCCGTCGCGCTACCGCAGCGAGCCGCAGCGCCAGCACCTGGCCGCCGCGCCGGCCGCCTAGGGCTGCACGGGTTTTCCTATGCCGCACGTTATTACCCAGTCGTGCTGCAACGACGGGTCCTGTGTTTTCGCGTGCCCGGTGAACTGCATCCACCCGACACCCGACGAGCCGGGCTTCGCGACGTCGGAGATGCTCTACATCGATCCGGTGGCCTGCGTGGACTGCGGTGCGTGTGTGAGCGCGTGCCCGGTTGGCGCGATCGCGCCCGAGACCCGGCTCGAGCCCAAGCAACTACCGTTCGTGGAGATCAACGCTTCCTTCTACCCGGAGCGACCCGCCGACGTGAAGCTGCCGCCGACGTCGAAGCTGGCCCCGGTGATCCCGGCCGCCGAGGTGCGCGCGCGCCGTCAGCCGCTGACCGTGGCCATCGTGGGTTCCGGCCCCGCGGCCATGTATGCCGCCGACGAACTGCTCACCCAACACGGGGTGCGGGTCAACGTCTTCGAAAAGCTGCCCACGCCTTACGGATTGGTGCGCGCCGGGGTTGCGCCCGACCACCAGAACACCAAAAGAGTCACCCGGCTCTTCGACCGGGTCTCCCGTCATCGCCACTTCCGGTTCTACCTCAACGTTGAGATCGGCAAGCATCTGAGCCACGCGGATCTGCTGGCGCACCATCACGCCGTGCTGTATGCGGTCGGTGCGCCCGACGATCGTCGGCTGGACATCGACGGCATGGGCCTGCCGGGCACCGGAACCGCCACCGAGTTGGTCGCATGGATCAACGGGCATCCCGACTTCACCGCTCTGCCAGTGGATCTCAGTCACGAACGGGTGGTGATCATCGGTAACGGCAATGTCGCCCTCGACGTGGCCCGGGTGCTCACGGCAGACCCCGACGACATGGCGCGTACCGACATCTCCGACCATGCACTCGAAGCGTTCCGCCGCTCGGCGGTGCGCGAAGTGGTGATCGCGGCCCGGCGCGGGCCCGCCCATTCGGCGTTCACCCTGCCCGAACTGATCGGGCTCACCGGCACGTCCGCGGTCGTGCTCGACGCCGACGATCACCAGCGCGTGGCAAGCGATCTGGCGGGGGTTTCCGAGGTTTCCGACGCGCTGACCAAGAACAAGCTGGAGATCTTGAGCAAACTCGGCGACGGTGCTGCGCCGGTGTCGGGCCCACGAATCCGGCTGGCCTATCAACTCACGCCCGAGCGCGTGCTGGGTGAGCAACGCGCGACCGGCGTCGAGTTCTCGGTCACCGGCACCGGCGAGGTGCGCCGACTCGAAGCGGGCCTGGTGCTGACGTCGATTGGCTACCGCGGCAAGGGGATTCGCGATCTCCCGTTTGACGAATCCGCGGCTGTTGTGCCCAACGACGGTGGACGTGTCGTCGACCCCGACTCCGACCGACCGGTACCCGGCACATACGTCGCGGGCTGGATCAAGCGCGGACCGACGGGGTTCATCGGAACCAACAAGTCCTGCTCTGTGCAAACCGTCCACGCCCTGGTGGCCGATTTCAATGCCGGCAGGTTGACCGACCCGGCGGCCAAGCCGGGATCGCTGGCCAATCTGGTGCACGCCCGCCGGCCCGACGTCGTCGACTCGGCGGGATGGCGTGCGATCGACGCCGCGGAGATCGCGCGCGGCCACCACGACGGACGCCCACGCAACAAATTCACCGATGTCGCCGACATGCTCGCCGCGGCGGCCACCGCGCAGCCGGCGCCGCCGCTGCGACGCCGGCTGCTGGCCCGGCTGGGTGATTTTTAGCCGACCGGCTAACTAGCCTGCCTGCCCCGACATCGCGGCCGCGATCTCGTCCATGCTGACTTCGCGCACCGGCTGCCCCATCGACCAGTGGTGGCCGAACGGGTCGGCGACCACGCCGTAGCGGTCTCCCCAGAACTGGTCCTCCAACGGAGCCACCACGGTGGCGCCCGCGTCCAGTGCCTGCTGGAACTTGTCATCGACGTCGGTGACCGTCAGGTGAATTGTCACCGGAGTTCCGCCCAGGGACTTGGGCGTCATCGACTTGCCACCGCACGTTTCCGGGAAGTCGTCGTTGAGCATCACCGTGAAACCGTTGATGCGTAACGCGGCGTGGATCAGCCTGCCGTCCGGACCGGGCACTCGGCCCAGCTCGACGGCCCCAAAAGCCTTGACGTAGAAGTCGATCGCCGCGGCGGCGTCGTCAACCACGAGGTGCGGGGACAGTGCGGGTTCGATGTTGATGGCCATGGTCGTCTCCTTGTCGGTCTCGTATGCCGGCCCCAGGCGCGGGCCGGCTCACGGTTATTGACTCGTCCCGCGACGCAAACTCATCGGGGTCATCGCGGCACCGAACCATTTAATCGACGCGCACCGACAACCAGCGCACGCGGGCGTAACGCCAAGGCGAAAAATTGAGCCGAAGTTCGCCGTGGCGTTACGCTCGCGCCCAACGGCCGGCAAACCGACTCGACTCAGGCGCTGGTGAGGACCCGATCCCAACCTTCGACGGCCTCCGGGCGGCGTGGGCCCGGTCCCACGTAGATGGCCGACGGGCGGACCAGCTTGCCGAGCCGCTTCTGCTCGAGGATGTGCGCGCACCATCCCGCGGTGCGTCCACAGGTGAACATGGCGGGCATCATGTTGGCCGGCACCCGGGCGAAGTCCAGGATCACCGCTGCCCAGAACTCGACATTCGTCTCGATCGCCCGATCCGGACGGCGCTCCCGCAGTTCGGCCAGCGCGGCCTGCTCCACTGCAACCGCGACCTCGTGGCGCGGCGCGCCCAGCCGTTCCGCGGCCGCCCGCAGCACGCGCGCCCGGGGGTCCTCCGCGCGGTACACGCGGTGACCGAATCCCATCAGTTTGTCGCCGCGGTCCAGGATCGACTTGACCAGGCCGCGGGCGTCTCCGGTGCGCTCGACCTCCTCGAGCATCGGCAGCACCCGCGCCGGCGCCCCACCGTGTAGCGGGCCACTCATCGCGCCGATCGCCCCCGATAGCGCTGCCGCCACGTCGGCACCGGTCGAGGCGATCACCCGCGCGGTGAACGTGGAGGCGTTCATGCCGTGCTCGGCGGCCGACACCCAGTAGGCGTCGATGGCCTCGATGTGCCTGGGGTCCGGATCGCCCTGCCAGCGCGTCATGAATCGCGCTGTGACGGTTGGGCATTCGTCGATGACTCGCTGCGGGACCGCCGGCTGATAGATGCCGCGCGCCGACTGCGCAACGTAGGACAGGGCCATCACCGAGGCCCGGGCCAGCTGATCGCGGGCGGTGGCTTCGTCGGTGTCGAGCAGCGGCTTGTACCCCCAGATGGGTGCCAGCATCGCCAGGCCCGCCTGCACGTCGACCCGCACGTCGCCGGTGTGGATCGGCAGCGGGAACGGCTCGGCGGGCGGCAGCCCGTGACCGAACTTGCCGTCGACCAGCAGCGCCCACACGTCACCGAACGTGACCTGCTGAGTCACCAAATCCTCGATGTCGACACCGCGGTAGCGCAGCGCGCCGCCGTCTTTATCCGGTTCGGCAATTTCGGTGGTGAAGACCACCACGCCTTCCAGGCCGGGGACAAAGTCTTCGGGGACGACAGTCATACGCGAATTCTCGCACCCCACCGCCGGACCGACGCTACCGGCCGGTAGCAACCCCCGGTAGCGTTGGCGCGATGGCAGGATCAGACGACCAGCACCTGGCGGGGATGCGCGTGGAGTACGGGTCCGTCGAGCAGGACGGCAGTCCCGACCTGGACGCGGACTGGTTGGCCGACGGATGGCTTGCCTTGTTCCGCAAGTGGATTGACGACGCCGGACGCGCCGGGGTGCCCGAGCCCAACGCCATGGTGCTGGCCACCGTCGCCGAGGGCAGGCCGGTCAGCCGAGCGGTGCTCTGCAAGAGCGCCGATGAGACCGGAATCACTTTCTTCACCAACTATGACTCCGCCAAGGGCTTTGAGCTGGCGGCGACGCCGTACGCGTCGGCAACCTTCCCCTGGTTTCAGCTGGGACGGCAGGTGCACATCCGCGGCCCGGTGAGCAGGGTCGACGCGCAGGTCACGCAGGATTATTGGTCCCAGCGGCCGCGCGGCTCACAACTGGGTGCGTGGGCATCACACCAATCGCGGCCGATCGCGTCGCGCGCGGCGCTGCTGGACCAGCTCGAAGAGGTCACCGCGCGCTTCGCCGACTCGGAGTGCGTGCCGGTGCCGCCCAACTGGGGCGGCTACCTACTCGCGCCCGAGGTGGTGGAATTCTGGCAGGGGCGGGAAAACCGGGTGCACAACCGGATTCGGGTCATCGGCGCTCGAGTCGAGCGCTTGCAGCCCTGACGATGGACGAGACGAAAGCGGTGCGCCAGATCTGGCAGTCGCTCGGACTGCCGGGCGTCGTCGATGTGCACACGCATTTCATGCCCAAGCCAGTAATGGACAAGGTTTGGCAGTATTTCGATGACGCTGGCCCGCTGGTGGGACGCCGCTGGCCGATCGCCTACCGCACCGACGAGGAGCAGCGTCTGCGCACGCTGCGCGGGTTCGGCGTTCGGGCGTTCACATCGCTGGTTTATCCGCACAAGCCTCAGATGGCGGCCTGGCTGAACCAGTGGGCGACGGCGTTCGCCGCTGCGGCGCCCGACTGCCTACACACGGCGACGTTCTATCCCGAGCCTGGCGTCGAGAACTACGTCCGTCAGGCGATCGACCTGGGCGCGCAAGTGTTCAAGGTCCATATTCAGGTGGGCCGATACAGCCCCACCGATCCGCTGCTCGATCGGGCATGGGGCGTCATCGAAGACGCCGACGTCCCCGTCGTCATCCACTGCGGCTCCGGTCCCGTCCCCGGCGAACACACAGGCGCGGAGCCCGTCGGGGCGCTGCTGGCTCGCCATCCCCGGTTGCGCCTGGTCATCGCACACCTGGGCATGCCCGAGTACACCGACTTCCTCAACCTGGCCGATCGGTACGACGACGTGCGACTCGACACCGCCGTGGCGTTCACCCCGTTCATCGAGGAGACCATGCCCTTCCGGCAATCGGACTATGGCCGGCTGCGCCACCACGCCGACCGCATCCTGTTCGGAAGTGACTTTCCCAACATCCCGCACGGCTACATCAACGCGATGCGCGTCTTGACCCGGTTGCCCGGCATCGACGACGAATGGCTGCGGAAAGTGTTCTACAACAACGCCGCGCAGCTATTCAGTCTGGCCGGTCCAACGCCGACATCAATGACGTCCACGACGCGCCGCTCGGATGGCGAACCTGCACTATGACCACCCGCGCCGGAGGAGGAGGAGGGTCGGTCGTTCTCCGGAGTTGGGGTCCGCTTCGCCGCCGGCGCCGGTGTTCGGCCGGTATCGGGTACCAAATGTCGTCATCGGCCGAGATCATCACCGGCTCACCTGATGATTGTTTAAGGAAGCTCGGCAGACGCGACCCCGCGCAGGCGCCTCCTCCCGATAACGACTACCTTCAGCTGTAAGCACCGAGTCAGGGCAGCCATACCAGCCAGAGCGCAAAGGGGTTCTCGTGGCCGACACCGACGACACCGCAACTCTGAAGTACCCAGGGGGCGAGATCGACCTGCAGATCGTCCGCGCTAGTGAAGGCGCTGACGGCATCGAGCTGGGCTCGCTGTTGTCGAAGACCGGCTACACGACGTTCGACAACGGCTTCGTCAACACCGCCGCTTGCAAGAGCTCCATCACTTACATCGACGGCGACGCCGGCATCCTGCGCTACCGCGGCTACCCGATTGAGCAGCTCGCCGAGAAGTCGACCTACATCGAAGTCAGCTACCTGCTGATCTACGGCGAGCTGCCGGACGAGGAGCAGCTGGCCGCGTTCACCCACCAGATCCAGCGGCACACCATGCTGCACGAGGACCTGAAACGGTTTTACGACGGCTTCCCACGCAATGCGCACCCGATGCCGGTGCTGTCCAGCGTGGTCAACGCGCTGAGCGCGTACTACCCGGATTCGCTGGACCCGATCGACAACGGTCAGGTCGAGCTGTCCACGATCCGGCTGCTGGCCAAGCTGCCCACCATCGCCGCCTACTCCTACAAGAAGTCGATCGGCCAGCCGTTCCTGTACCCGGACAACTCACTGAGCCTGGTGGAGAACTTCCTGCGGATGACGTTCGGGTTGCCGGCCGAGCCCTACCACGCCGATCCCGAGGTAGTGCGCGCGCTGGACATGCTGTTCATCCTGCACGCCGACCACGAGCAGAACTGCTCGACGTCGACGGTGCGGCTGGTCGGGTCGTCGCAGGCCAACCTGTTCACCTCGATCTCCGGGGGCATCAACGCGCTGTGGGGCCCGCTGCATGGCGGCGCCAACCAGGCGGTGCTGGAGATGCTCGAGCAGATCCGCGAAAGTGGCGGCGACGTGCGCGAGTTTGTCCGCAAGGTGAAGAACCGCGAAGCCGGCGTCAGGTTGATGGGCTTTGGCCACCGCGTCTACAAGAACTACGACCCGCGGGCGCGCATCGTCAAGGAACAGGCCGACAAGATCCTGGCCAAGCTCGGCGGCGACGACGACCTGCTGGGCATCGCCAAGGATCTCGAAGAGGCGGCGCTGACCGACGACTACTTCATCGAGCGCAAGCTCTACCCGAACGTCGACTTCTACACCGGGCTGATCTACCGCGCTCTCGGGTTCCCGACCCGGATGTTCACCGTGTTGTTCGCGCTGGGCCGGCTGCCCGGCTGGATCGCGCACTGGCGTGAGATGCACGACGAGGGCGGCGACAAGATCGGCCGTCCGCGACAGATCTACACCGGTTACACCGAGCGCGACTACGCCACCATCAACGACCGCTAGTTAAACGGAGGCCAGCACGGCCATCGCGGCGTTGTGGCCGCCGATGCCCGACACCGCCCCGCCGCGGCGGGCGCCCGAGCCGCACAACACGATCCGATCGTGGTTCGTGGCGACGCCCCACTGCCGCGCCGGGGTGTCCAGCGGATCGTCGTCGTCGGCGAACGGCCAGGACAGGCCGCCGTGAAAGATGTTGCCCGCGGTCATCCCCAGTGTGCGATGCAGGTCCAGGGTGGTCGTCGTCTCGATACACGGCCGACCATGGGCATCGCTCATCAATACGTCCTGGATCGGTTCGGCCAGAACGGAATTCAGCGACGCCAGTACCGAATCGGTCAGCCGGTCACGCAGTGCCCCGGAGTAGGTGCCGTCGAACAGCGAGTGCGGGGTGTGCAGGCCGAACACCGTCATCGTGTGCGCGCCCGAGTCGCGCAACCCGGCGGACAGGATGCTCGGGTCGGTCAGCGAGTGGCAATACGCCTCGCAGGGTAGGGGATCCGGGAGTTGCCCGCTGGCCGCGCGCGAATACGCGGTGTCCAGTTGGGTCCACGTCTCGTTGACGTGGAACGTCCCGGCGAATGCCTGCTCGGGTGTGACGCCGTCGTCGCGCAACCGCGGCAGGCGCCGCAGCACCATGTTCACCTTGACCTGCGCGCCCTGGGCCGGGGTCGCCGGTCGTTCGCCGAGCAGGCCGGCCAGGACCGCCGGTGTGACCCCGGCCAGAACAAACCGACCTTGCACCACATGCTCCTCGCCGCCGCTGCGATAGCGTACCCGGCCGTCCGGCTCGACAGCGAAAACCTCTGCACCGGTTATTATTTCGGCGCCGTGGCCTATGGCCGCCGTAGCCAGGGCCCCGGTTACGGCGCCCATCCCGCCGACGGGCACGTCCCAGTCTCCGGTGCCCCCGCCGAGGACGTGATACACGAAGCAGATGTTCTGCCGCAGCGACGGGTCGTCGAGGCGTGCGAAGGTGCCGATCACCGCATCGGTCGCGATCACGCCACGCACCAGGTCATTGCGCACCGCGTCGACGATGGAGTGGCCGATCGGCTCGTCGACCACGGCCCGCCATGCGGCCGCCGCGGCGGGATCACCGACGTCGATGACGTGCCGGCGGGCCTGCCCGCGGGTGCGCAGCGGCTCGAGCAGCGTCGGCCAGAGCCGTTCGGTCACCAGCCGGCAGCGTTGGTAGAACGCGGCGAAACCCCGCTCATCCGCGGCGGCGCCGATGGCGGCGAACGCGCCGGGGCGCCCGATCAGCAGCCCGCTGCGGCCGCCGTCAGCGGGGTCGGGCGTATACGACGAAAATCGCCGGCGGGCCAATCGCACGGTAGCGCCCAGGTCGTCGACGATGCGCGACGGCAGCAGGCTGACCAGGTACGAATACCGCGACACCCGCACCTCGACGCCGTCGAAGGCCCGCGCCGACACCGCGGCCCCGCCGATCTGTTCCAGCCGCTCCAGGAGCCGCACCCGAAGTCCCGCCCGGGCCAGGTAGCCGGCCGCGACCAGGCCGTTGTGGCCCCCGCCTATGACTATGGCGTCTATGGCGTCGACATCCGCCGCGCGCTCGCTCAGTTCAGGTAGCCCTCGACCTCGTCGGGGGGCCGCACCTCCGCCTCGCGTGGGTCACCGCCGGTTTCGCGCAGCGCACGACGCTGCCGCAGCAGGTCCCAGCACTGGTCGAGTTCGACCTCCACGCGGCGCAGGCGATCATGCTCCTCGGACTCGGTGATGTCGCCGTGCTGCAGCTGCGCCCGCAGGGCTTTCTCCTCGGCGACGAGCTCGCGGATGTGTGCCAGGGTCTCATTGTCGGTCGGTTTTTTGCCGTTGCCCATCGCTCCAGTGTGCCCGACTTGACAGGTGTCGCCGCATCGACTCGGTAGGCTGCATATCGCCTGCAGGATGGAGAAGTCCGGTAGCGGATTGAGAAGGGGGCATAGTGGGGTTAGGCGCGGGTTTGCGGCAATCGGCCGCGAGCACCGACTCGGGGCGGGCTCCGGAGTTTCGCCGGCCGCCGCTTGGCCTTCCGTGGCTGGTTGCCCTGGTGGTTATTCCCTTGCTGATCGCGACCATCGGCTACGGTGCTTTCGACCGACACGGGTCCGCTGGTGGGCCTACCGGAGCGCTACCAACGCTGGCTCCGTCGAGCAAGTCCGCCGCTCCGAAGTTGTCCTTGGCGCCACTCTCAATTACCCGCAATGGCAACAACTTTACGCTCAGCGGTGATTTTCCCGATGACTCCGCCAAAGCAGCGTTGCTGAAGGCGCTCAGCGGATCGCTGCCGCCGGGCGTCAACATCATCGACCAAATCCACATCAACCCCGATGTCGACGCGCTCGATTTCTCAAAAGCCGGACCGATTTTCATAGACAGCGCCTCGATTCCCGATTTCAGCATCACGGTCAACGAGGACACCATCACCTTGGCCGGCACCGCCGTATCCCAGGACCAAAAGACCACCGTCGACCAGGAGGCGGTGCGCATTTGGTCAAACCTGAAGGTCGTTGACAAGCTTGTGGTCAACGGTCCGGTTCCGCCTGCGCCACCCGGGCCTCTCCCACCGCCCGCGCTGCCCGCCTCGTGCACCGACCTACAGTCGGCCATCAATGCCGTGACGGGCGGACCGATTATGTTCGGGAACGACGGGTTTAGCTTGACCCCGGCCGACGAGCAGATTCTGCCTCAGGTGGCAGACAGGCTCAAGGCGTGTCCGACCGCGCATGCGACGATCAACGGCTACACCGACAATTCCGGCACCGAGGCCATCAACATTCCGTTGAGCAGCCAGCGGGCCCAAATTGTCGTCGACTTCCTTGTCGCCCATGGCGTTGTCGGCGCTCAGCTGGTCGTCAAGGGTCTCGGTTCGGTCAACCCCATCGCCCCGAACGACACGGTCGAGGGCCGCACCAAGAATCGCCGCGTCGAAATCGTTGTCAGCTAAGGAGATCCAGCATGGATTTCGTGATCCAGTGGTTGTGGTACCTGCTCGCTTTCGTGGCGGGCTCGGCCGTTGCCCGGGTGATCGCCAACTTCTTGAACAAACGCGGCAACGTCGACGTCCCCGCCGTTTCGGCCGGCCCTGAGACAGGCGGGGAGCGATGAACCACGTGCACTGGTGGCTTGTCGGCCTGTCCTTCGTGATGGGCTTGGTGTTGACGTTCGCGCTGACCCTGCGACCCGCCAAACGTCAAGTGCCAGTAGGGACCCCGGCGAATGGGTCGGGCCCCGAGGCGCACATCGAGTCGGAGCCGCCCACGACGCGCATTCCGGCCGCACAAGAGTTCTTCGCGCCCGATGTCCCGGCCCAAAACGAACCGCCCACAACCGTGATTCCCGTCGAAGAGGAGTCCCCGACTGCGACGATTCCGGTCGAGCACGAGTCGCCGACGACCACGATTCCGGTGGAGCACGAGCCGCCGACGACCGTGATTCCGGTGGAGCACGAGCCGCCGACGACCGTGATTCCGGTTGAGCAAGAGTTTGACACCACGAAGATTCCGGTCGCCGAAGAGTCAACGACGACGGCGCCTGTCGCGAAAGAGGCTCCGAAGACCAGGTTTTCCTTCTTCAGGAGATTCCTGCCGAAGAGGGCTACGGCCGACGAAGAGTCGTCGAAGGCCAAGCGTTCGGCCGTGAGAAAGGCGCCCCCGAAGAAGGCTCGCCCGACCAAGGGGGCGCCGGCGAGGAAGATCCCGGGCGCGAAAAGGCCGCCGCCGAAAAAGGTTCCGGGCGGCACGAGGGTGGCGCCGGGGAAGAAGGCTCCGCCTGCCATGGGGCGGCCGGCGAAAAAGGCGCCGGTCGGTACGGAGTCGCCGACCAAGAGGATTCCCGTCTTGCCGTATGAGCCGTTCGGTCCGGGCTCCGCTCGCGCCACGCCGGATGGCGGCGGACCGGCGGGATGGCTGGTCAAGGGCCGTTCGGATACCCGGCTCTACTACACACCCGACGATCCGACCTACGATCCGACCGTCGCCCAGGTTTGGTTCAAGGACGAGGAATCCGCCGTGCGGGCCTGTTTCACGCCGTGGCGCAAGAGCTCGAGGAAGTGACCAGGTCGCCGAACGTGGAGTCGTTGAGCCAAGACGGCGTCGTTTCGCCCAACAAGTCGACGTTCGGCGCGCGCTAACTCGGGGCGGGGATGCGCAGCAGCAGCCGCGCGCCGCCCAGTGGGCTGTCTTCCAGCGAGGCCGTCCCGCCGTGCAGCTGGGCCTGCTGGGCCACCAACGCCAGTCCCAGCCCGGACCCCGAATGCGAGGCCGTCGACCCGCGGGAGAACCGCTCGAACACCACTTGGCGTTCGGCTTCCGGAACCCCGCCGCCGTTGTCGTCGACGGCTATTTCGACCCCGGCTCGCGAGCTGACCGCCGACAGTTGAACCCGCGTGGCGCCGCCGTGCTTGACGGCGTTGGCGATCGCATTGTCGACGGCGAGGCGCAAGCCGGCCGGCAATCCCACGATGATGCAGGTTGGCGATGGCACCAGCGAGACTTCGAGGTCCGGGTAAACCCGGATGGCATCGTGCGCGGCGCGGTCGAGCAACTCGGTGATGTCGACCGGCGCGTGGTCGTCGGACGTCGACAGCTCGCCCTGGGCCAACCGCTCCAGCGCACTCAGGGTGGCCTCGATCCGCGACTGGGTGCGGATGACGTCGTTGAGCACCTCCTTGCGCTGGTCGTCGGACATGTCCAGGGTGGCCAGCACCTCGAGGTTGGTGCGCATCGCGGTCAGCGGGGTGCGCAGCTCGTGGGAGGAGACCGCGGCGAAGTCGCGGGCGGAAGCGAGCGCGTCCATGGTCCGGTTCTGCTCGTTCCAGATGCGCTGCAGCATCCCCCTCATCGCCTCGGCGATCTCGACGGCCTCGCTCGCACCGTGCACTTCGACCCGCGGCGCCTCGTCCCCGGCATCGATCGATCGGGTCTGCTGGGCGAGCTGTTTGAACGGCCGCACCGCGAACGCGGCCAGCAGCCACGCGAACACGGCCGCCGCACCGATGGCGAACCCGCAGATCAGCATCACCCGGCGATGCAGGTTGTTGGTTTCGGCGATGGTGGCGTCATACGTCGCGCCCACGGCGAGCGCCGTCGGCACCGGCCCGGGAATCTCCACCGTCCGCACCCGGTAGCGCACGCCCCGGACATAGGTGTCGGCGTAGTCGACGTCCAGCTTCGGCAGCGTGACGTCGGAATTCGACTTCACGAGGTCGCCGCGGCGGATCGTCATGATGGCGTCGCGGTCGTTGGGCGAACGCGGAATTTCGTCAAGGCCACGCGGCAGGAAGGGAATGGCGAAACCCGCGGCCTCGTCGAGCCGGCGGTCCAGCCGCTCCTTGCGGTCGTTGGTGATCCCAACCCAGACGACGGTGCCGACGATGAGCACCGGAATCGCGGCGCCGATGGCCGTCGCGACCACTACCCGGGTCCGCAGCGAGGGCGTACGGGCGAAAATCCGGGACAGGACGTTCATGGCCGCTTCATGGTCACTGCATTCGCAGCACGAACCCGACTCCGCGGACGGTGTGCAGCAGCCGGGGGCCGCCGTTGGCCTCCAGCTTGCGGCGCAGGTACCCGATGAAGACGTCGACGACGTTGGTGTCGGCGGCGAAGTCATACCCCCACACCAGCTCCAACAGCTGCGCGCGGGACAGCACCGCGGTCTTGTGCTCGGCCAGCACCGCCAGGAGATCGAATTCCCGCTTGGTCAGGTCGACGTCGACGCCGTTGACCCGCGCCCGCCGGCCGGGGATGTCCACTTCCAGCGGACCGACCGTGATGGTCTCCGAGGAGGACGTGGCGGTGGCTCCGCGGCGACGCAACAGCGCCTTCACCCGCGCGACCAACTCGGCCAGCACGAACGGCTTGACCAGGTAATCGTCGGCACCGGCCTCCAGCCCCGCCACCCGGTCGTCGACCGAGCTGCGCGCGCTGAGCACACAGACCGGCACGTCGTTGTCCATGGCCCTCAGCGCCGTGACGACGCTGACGCCGTCCAGCACCGGCATGTTGATGTCGAGGACGATCGCATCGGGCCGCGTTTCGGTGGCGCTGCGCAGGGCCTCGGCGCCGTCGACCGCCGTCGACACCTCGAATCCGGATAGGCGCAGGCCGCGCTCCAGCGAGGCGAGCACGTCGGAGTCGTCGTCCACGACCAATACCCGAGGCGAGGTCATACCAGCGTCCATGCCGCCCATTTTGCCTGATTGTTGCCTGTGACGGTGGGAGGATCACCGCCGGGAGTGCCGAACATTGCGCGGGCTGGGGGCACTCCCCCAGAGGGGGGACCCCCACCCGCTTGCGGGGGATCGCAGAATCGCATCAAACTCGTGGAGTTTGTGCGATTCTGCGCCTGTTCGCCGTAATCTCGTTGCCGCCGTGAGGGTTTGGATCACGGGTGGCCAAGGCCGCTCAGCTGGACCGCCAGCTGCCGCCGCACGGCGGGAACACGCGCTGCCAGGCGCATCCCCGAGTTGCGGATCGGCCGTAGCGGGCGGGGCAGGGTGGCGACCCGGGTCAGCCGTCCGGTCAGTTTCAGCACCTGCCCGGCCCGTCGCCGCTGCGCGGTGGCGTACGCGTCCAACGCGGTGTCGGAACCACCGTCCAGAACTTCGCCGAGCGCGCCGGCCAGTGAGATCGCGTCGGTGATGCCGAGATTCATGCCCTGGCCACCGGCGGGGCTGTGCACATGGGCGGCGTCGCCGGCCAGCAGCAGTCGGCCGGCCCGGTAACTGTCGGCGACGCGGTGGTGGATGTGGAACCGCGTTCCCCAGAGCAGGTCGGTAACCACCAACTGGCCCGGCCCGAAGGCCCGGGTGTCCAGCAGCTCTTGCACGAATGCCGCCGAGGGCACCTTCGGTACGTTCGCGGCCGGAGCGACGATGCGGAAGATGCCGCCGGGCATCGGCGCCAGCACGTTCAGGCCTTGCTTGGCGTAGAACAGGATCACCTCGCCGCGGGGCGCGTCGCCGGCCAGCCGGACGTCGGCGAGTGCGAAGGACTCGGCGAATTGGCCTCCGGTGAAACCGATTCCGGCCTGTTCGCGGACCGTACTGTGCATGCCGTCGGCGCCGACGATATAGCTGGCCCGGATGGTCTCACCATCGTCGAAGGTGGCTGTGACGCCGTCCGCGTCCTGGGTGATGCGGCTCAGGGTCTTGGGTCGGACCACATCACCGCCCAGCTCGTGCAGTCGCTCCAGCAACAGCCGTTCGGTATCGGCCTGCGAGAGCATCAAGGTGTACGGGTGTTTCGTCGGCAGCTCGCTGAAGTCGACGGCGATGAGCGTGCGTCGGCCCTCCCGCATGGTGAATCGCGGCGCGATCAGCCCCGCTTTGACCATTCGGCGGGCCACGTCGAGGTCTTCGAGCACCTCCAGCGTGCGGGCGTTCACCGCGGCCGCCCGGGAGGTGTTCTGCCCCTCGGCCAGGGTGTCCACCACGACCACCCGGGCCCCGTGGGCGATCAGCGAAGCGCCCAGTGCGAGGCCGGTGGGGCCGGCGCCTACCACCAGGACATCGGTGTCGTTCATGGTCGGGCTCCTCTCTCGATGGCTAGTCAACGCTTGTTGGCATAACTCCATGGTGGCGCGCCGCTGGAACAATGTCAACAGTTGTTGGCCTACAATTGTTGACATGAGAAGATCGTCGGACCAGACCAAAGCCGTGATCCTGGCGGCCGCGCGCGAGCGGTTCGGCAGGGCCGGCTTCCAGGGCGCCACCATTCGGGCGATCGCTGCCGACGCCGGGGTGGACCCCGCGATGGTGATGCGGTACTACGGCAGCAAGGACAAGCTGTTCGCCGCTGCGGCGGAGTTTGATCTGAGGTTTCCGGAATTCGCGGCGACCGACCGGACACAGGTCGGCCGGTCGGTGGTTCGGCACTTTCTCGAACGCTGGGAGGGCGACGAGGCGCTGGTCATCCTGCTGCGGTCCAGCGCCACCAACGGCGAAGCGGCGCAACGGATGCACGAGATTTTCGGGAGCCAACTGCAGCCGCTGGTGGCCACGCTGGCCCCCGCTGAAGACGCCGGTGTGCGGGCGGGGCTGATCGCCACCCAGATCCTGGGTATGGCGTTGTGCCGCTTCGTGTTACGGCTGCCGCCGGTCGTCGAGATGACCCGGGACGAAATCGTCGAATGGCTCGGACCGACGATCCAGCGCTACCTCGGGCTGCCAGAGGGATGACGGCGTCGCCGAGACATAAACCATGGTCACGTTCTACGGGGTGTCGTGTGCGTGGTTTATGTGTCGCGGGGCAGACCGATTCAGGGCAGACCGATCCGCCGAGATCGTCGACTGGCTCGGCCCGACTGATCCAGCGCTACCTCGGCCTGCCGGAGTGCGTCGTCGTCGAGACTTAAACCATGGCCGTGTTCTACGGGGTGTCGTGTGCGTGGTTTATGTGTCGCGGGGCAGACCGATTCAGGGCAGGCCGATGTGCCGGTAGCGCTGCAAGCGAGCGGCCAGGCGCTCGGCGGGCGGTATCTCGCGCAGCGTGTGTACCTCAGAGGCGATGGCGCGCGAGAGTCGTTGGGAGAACTCGACCGGCTCGTCGGCGGCGTCGGGATGCTCGGCCACTATGGCGTCGACGATCCCGGACGCAAGCAAGTCGGCTGACCGAATGCCTTGGGCCGCAGCAAGTTCGGGTGCATGGATGGTGTCGCGGAAGACAATCGCGCTCGCGCCCTCCGGCGGTAGCGGCGCGAGCCAGCCGTGCAGCGCGGCCAGCACGCGGTCGGCGGGGACCATCGCGAGCGCCGGTCCGCCGCTGCCCTGGCCCAGCAGGACCGACACCGTCGGGGTATCGAGCGTGACGAGTTCGGCGACGCACTGGGCGATCTGGCCGGCCAGGCCGCCCTCCTCGGCCTCCGCCGATAACGCGGGCCCGGCGGCGTCGATGAGCAGCACCAGCGGCAAGCGCAGCTCGGCGGCCAGCCCCATGCCCCGTCGGGCCGCGCGCAGCGACGCGGGCCCGACGATCCCGCCGGTGGTCCGCTGCTGTCCGAGGACCACCGCGGGCTGGCCGTTGAAGCGGGCCAGCGCCAGCAGCGTGGTCGCCGCCTCCCCGCGACCGGTGCCGGACAGCAGTACGCAGTCGGTGGCGCCGTGACGCAGCAGAGGGCCGACACCGGGCCGGTCGGGCCGTCGGGACGCCACGACGGAGTCCCACGCCGGCACGTCGGGTATCGGTTCTGCCGGCTCCGGCTCGGGCAGCGGATCGGGAGGGTCGGCGATCACCTTCAGCGCGCGATCCAGCGTCCGGCGCAGCTCGTCGAGCGCAACGACGCCGTCGATCACCCCGTGCCGCTGCAAGTTCTCCGCGGTTTGGATGCCGGCCGGGAATGGTTCGCCATAGAGCTGCTGATACACCCGGGGTCCGAGGAAGCCGATCAAAGCGCCCGGTTCGGCGACGGTGACATGTCCCAGCGAGCCCCACGACGCGAACACCCCGCCGGTGGTCGGGTTGCGCAAGTAGACCAGGTAGGGCAGGTGCGCCCGTTTGTGGAGTCGGACGGCCGCGGCGATCTTCACCATCTGCAGAAACGCGACCGTGCCCTCCTGCATGCGGGTCCCGCCGGAGCTCGGCGAGGCCAGCAGGGGCAGCCGCTCGGCGGTTGCCCGTTCCACGGCGGCGGTGATTCGTTCGGCCGCGGCCACCCCGATCGAGCCGCCGAGAAAGTCGAATTCGCAGACCACCACCGCAACGCGACGCCCCAAGATGCGCCCCTCGCCGGTCAGCACCGCTTCGTCCCGGCCGGTGGCGGCTCGAGCGTCGGCCAGCTCCCGCGCGTAGGACTCGGACACCTGCTCGGAAACAGGGACTGCCATCGGATCGCTGTCCCAGCTGATGAAAGAGCCCTCGTCGAGCACGGCATCCCGCAGCTGTTCGGTCGTGATACGGGTCACCCGATGAGGCTATATAGGCTTGATGAATGATCGGCGTGACCCAGACCGAAGCCGTAATGACCATTGAGCTGCAGCGGCCCGAGCGCCGCAACGCCCTGAATTCGCAGCTCGCAGAGGAGCTGCGCGAGGCGGTGCAGAAAGCCACGACCGAGGATGCCCGCGCCATCGTCCTGACCGGGCAGGGCACCGTGTTCTGTGCGGGCGCGGACCTGACCGGAGACGCGTTCGCCGCCGACTATCCCGACCGGCTGATCGAGCTGAACAGGGCCATCGACGCAGCTCCGATGCCGGTGATTGGCGCTATCAACGGCCCCGCCATCGGCGCCGGCTTGCAGTTGGCCATGGTATGCGATCTGCGGGTCGTCGAGCCGGATGCGTTTTTCCAGTTCCCGACTTCGAAATATGGTCTGGCCCTCGACAACTGGAGTATCCGCCGACTGTCTTCGCTGGTCGGTCACGGCCGGGCCCGCGCGATGCTGCTGACCGCGGAGAAGCTGACCGCCGAGGTGGCGCTGCAGACCGGAATGGCCAACCGCATCGGGACCCTTGCCGACGCGCAGGCCTGGGCCGCCGAGATCGCCGGCCTGGCGCCGCTGGCGATACAGCACGCCAAGCGGGTGCTCAACGATGACGGCGCCTACGAGGCACAGTCGCCGATCCACAAGGAGCTCTTCGACAGAGCCTGGTCCAGCCAGGATGTCATCGAGGCGCAGGTCGCGCGGTTCGAGAAGCGGCCACCGAAGTTCCAGGGAGCCTGACGGTCATGCCGCGGGGGGCGCTGCGACTGGCCGCCGGCACGGCCTCACTGGCGGCCGGCAGTTGGTTGCTGCGCGCGCTGCACGGCGCGCCGGCTGCCCTCGGTGCGTCCCCCGGTTCGATCCGGGCGGTGGCGGAGGGGTCGCCCAACTATTCCGACGGCGTGTTCGTCAACCTCGACCCCGCCTCGATATACAAGATGGATCGCGAGCAGCTGCGGCTCATCGTGTGGGAGCTGATGGGAAACCGCGGCGGCAGCCGGCCGAACGCGCCGATCCCGTTGGCCGCGCCGGAAATTTTCGACGGCCACCCCAGCCGGCTCGCCGTGAGCTGGTTCGGTCACTCGACGGCGCTGCTGGAAATCGACGGTTACCGGGTGCTCACCGATCCGGTGTGGAGTAACCGATGCTCGCCGTCGGACACCGTCGGGCCACAGCGGCTGCACCCGCCGCCGGTGCAGCTGGAAGGGCTGCCCGCCGTCGACGCGGTGGTGATCAGCCACGACCACTACGACCACCTCGATATCGACACCGTCATCGCGCTAGCGCACACGCAGCGGGCCCCGTTTTTCGTACCGCTCGGAGTCGGCGCCCACCTGCGCGCGTGGGGAATTCCCGAGCACCGCATGGTCGAACTCGACTGGCATCAGGGCGCAAAGCTCGATGAGCTCACCGTGATATGCATGCCGGCACGCCACTTTTCGGGCCGTTTCTTCGATCGCAACACTACGCTCTGGGCGTCCTGGGTCTTTCTTGGTCCGAGCCATCGCGCCTATTTCGGCGGCGACACCGGCTACACCAAGAGCTTCACCCAGATCGGGGCCGACCACGGCCCGTTCGACCTGACCCTGCTGCCCATCGGGGCCTATAACACGGCATGGCCGGACATCCACATGAACCCCGAGGAGGCGGTTCGCGCGCATCTGGACGTCACCGATTCGGGATCGGGACTGCTGGTGCCGATCCACTGGGGCACCTTCCGGCTGGCCCCCCACCCGTGGGCAGAGCCCGTCGAGCGCCTGCTGGCTGCCGCGACTCCCGCGCGCGTCGATGTGGCGGTGCCGGCGCCCGGTCAGCGCATTGATCCCGCCGCCCCCCGCAGATTCAACCCGTGGTGGCGGCTCTGACTCACTGGCCGTTCGGGAACACCGGCTCAACGCGCTCATACACGGTCACCCGATCGTGCTGACCCCACCATTGAACCGGCTGGCGGGAATCGACTTCGCTCCAATGCGTGTCGAGTATCAGGTGCATCTGATCATCGCCGGTGGCGCCGCCCCGGCCGTCGCCGAGGTATACGACTCGGTTCCCGCTGTAGGCCATCAAGATGCGCGCGCCGACATCCTGGCCGTGGGGCGGCCAGGAAAGGAATAGCGTCCTGTCGGGATGCAGTGCCGCCGCTTCGGCGCAGTCTTTCGCGCAGACGCCAACGTAGAGGTCGTCGCCGTGCCAACCATTGGTGACCAGCGCTGCACCCGGATTCAGGTCGTAGCAGACGACATCGACGCCCACCTGCGCAAGCAGGTAGGCCCAATAGCCCGTGCCCGCGATGGGATCGACCAGGCCGCCGTGAGCGTGTTTGGCGACGAACGCCACGGTGTCGGGGTCGGGGATGGTCCAGCAGTACTTCCTGACGAGTAGTTGCCGGTTCGGCGTGCGGGCCATGCTCTCTTCGACGGTTCGGTCCAAACGGAACTCGCCGACCACCGGGTTGCCCCGGAAACTGTCGGCCTCAACGCAATCCTTGATGGCCTCCCAATAGGGATTGTCTGTGATCACTCCAGGCAGTCCCGCAAGGATTCCAAGTCGTCCGTGTTGAGCACCTTTCGTTGCACTTTCTTCCGATTAATGTGGCGTCGCGTCGTGTCGGCGGGAAGTCCGGGATGTTAAATCGATTGTCGTTCCGGCCGGCATTGTTGTCAGGCTAAAGTGTGCGGCCATGACGAAACGCGCGGCAA
The DNA here is from genome assembly GCA_963802525.1 of uncultured Actinomycetota bacterium. GTDB lineage: Bacteria > Actinomycetota > Actinomycetes > Mycobacteriales > Mycobacteriaceae > Mycobacterium. The sequence continues at coordinate 176,818 of CAWDJC010000002.1, forward strand.
CGGCCGCTGTGGCGGTCGCCGTGCTCGCGTTGATCGGATGTGGGCCCACGCAACCGGTATCCAGCCCGCCGCCCGCACCGTCTGACGCGCCGCCCAACGAGGTGTCGGGCCTGGCCATTCCCGCTGGCCGCATCGACGATGCCGTGGCGAAGGTCGACGGCCTGGTCGGCGACCTGATGAAAAGCACCGGAATCCCCGGAATGGCCGTAGCCATTGTTCACGGCGGAAAGACGCTATATGCCAAGGGTTTCGGAGTCAGGGACACGAGCAAGGGCGACGCCCCGGACAACAAGGTCGACGCCGACACCGTCTTCCAATTGGCCTCGGTTTCCAAGTCGGTCGGCGCGACGGTGGTGGCACACGAAGTCAGCGACAATCTCGTCAAATGGGACACGACCGAGGTCTCGAAGTTGCCGTGGTTTGCACTGAACGACCCCTACGTCACCAGCCACGTGACCATCGCAGACCTGTATTCGCATCGTTCCGGGCTGCCCGACCACGCTGGTGACAAGCTGGAGGACCTGGGGTACGACCGCCGGCAGGTGCTCGAACGCCTGAAGTACTTGCCGCTGGCGCCTTTCCGAGACAGCTATGCCTACACCAACTTCGGAGTGACCGCCGCCGCCGAGGCGGTCGCGGCCGCGGCGGGCAAACCATGGGAGGACCTGTCCGATGAGGTGCTGTACCGCCCGCTGGGAATGACGGCCACGAGTTCGCGCTTCGCCGACTTCCTGGCCAGGCCCGACCACGCCGTCAACCACGTCAAGGTCGGAGACAAATGGGAGCCGCGCTTCCAACGCGATCCGGATCCCCAGTCGGCCGCGGGTGGGGTGAGTTCGTCGGTCAACGACATGGCCCGCTGGCTGATCATGCTGCTGGGCAACGGAACTTACAACGGCCAGCGCATCGCTTCACCGGAAGCCCTGCTGGCCGCCACCACCGCGCAGGTTGTGTCGGCCCCCGCGACGACGCCGAAGGCGCGTTCCGGATTCTACGGTTACGGTTTCAACGTGTCGGTCACCTCGTCGGGCCGCACCGAGTACAGCCACTCCGGTGCCTTCTCGTTGGGGGAAGCGACGAACTTCGTGGTGATGCCGTCCGAGGATGTGGGCATCATCGCACTGACCAACGCCGCACCGATCGGCGTGCCGGAGACGCTGACCGCCGAATTCATGGATCTGCTGCAGTACGGCCAAATTCGCGAGAATTGGGCCGACCTGTACAAGCAGGCGCTCGGCGGGATGAACAGCCCGGAAGGCTCGCTGGTTGGCAAGCAGCCCCCGGCCAATCCCGCGCCGGCCAGACCGCTCAGCGACTACGCCGGCGTCTACGCCAGTGACTACTGGGGTCCGGCCATCGTGACCGAACGCGACGGCGCGCTGCAGCTGTCGCTGGGCCCGAAAAATCAGGCCTTCCCGTTGGTGCACTGGGACGGTGACACCTTCACATTCACCGTGACGGACGAAAACGCTCCTCCCGGAACAATTTCCAAGGCGGCCTTCTACGGGTTCCCCCGCGCCACGCTGAACCTGGAGTACTTCGATTCGGACAAGCTGGGAACCTTCACCCGATGATCGCGGGCCTGACCGATGCCGAGGTGGCACAGCGGGTAGCCGAGGGCAAGAGCAACGCCGTTGCCGAGCGCGCCACCCGCAGCATCCCGGCGATCGTTCGGGCCAACGTCTTCACCCGGATCAACGCGATCCTGGGCGTGTTGCTGATGATCGTGTTGGCGACCGGCTCGGTGATCAACGGGCTGTTCGGCCTGCTCATCGTCGCCAACAGCGTGATCGGCATGGTCCAGGAGATCCGAGCCAAGCAGACGCTGGACAAGCTTGCGATCGTCGGGCAGGCGAAACCGTTGGTGCGCAGGCAATCCGGTACCCAAACGCTGATTCCGAGCGAGGTCGTGCTCGACGACATCATCGAGCTCGGCCCCGGGGATCAGATCGTCGTCGACGGCGAGATCGTCGAAGAGGAGAGCCTCGAGGTCGATGAATCGCTGCTGACCGGCGAGGCCGACCCGATCACCAAGGCCCCCGGCGACGCGGTGATGTCGGGTAGCTTCGTCGTCACCGGCGTCGGCGCCTACCGCGCCACCAGGGTCGGCCCGGAGGCCTACGCCGCCAAGCTCGCCGAGGAGGCCAGCAAATTCACTCTGGTGAAATCCGAACTGCGCAATGGCATTAACCGGATTCTGCAGTTCGTCACCTACCTGTTGGTGCCGGCCGGCCTGCTGACGATCTACACCCAGTTGTTCACCACACACGTCGGCTGGCAGCAATCCGTGCTGCGGACGGTGGGCGCGCTGGTTCCGATGGTGCCCGAAGGCCTGGTCCTGCTGACGTCGGTCGCGTTCGCGGTCGGGGTCATCCGGCTCGGTCAACGCCAATGCCTGGTGCAGGAGCTGCCCGCCATCGAGGGGCTCGCGCGCGTCGACGTGGTTTGCGCCGACAAGACGGGCACCTTGACCGAAAACGGTATGCGGGTTTCCAATGTCTCGGAGGTCGGGGCCGTGGCCGAGCAATCGGAAACGGTCGCCGATGTGTTGGCTTCGCTTGCCGCGGCCGACGCGCGCCCCAATGCGAGCATGCAGGCGATCGCCGAGACCTTTGACCGGCCACCCGGGTGGATCCCCACCGCCACTGCACCTTTCAAGTCGGCCACCAAGTGGAGCGGCGTGTCCTTCCGGGATCACGGTAACTGGGTGATCGGCGCGCCCGACGTGCTGCTGGATCCGGCCTCGGCGGTCGCCGAACGGGCGGAGAGGATCGGGGCCCAAGGGTTGCGGGTGCTGCTGTTGGGTCGCGGCGAGACGGCGGTGGACCACCCCGACGGGCCGGGCCGGGTCACCCCCGTCGCGCTGGTGGTGCTGGAACAGAAGGTGCGCCCCGACGCCCGCGAGACCCTGGACTACTTTGCAGCCCAGGAGGTTTCGGTCAAGGTGATCTCCGGCGACAACGCGGTCTCGGTCGGCGCCGTCGCCGGCAAACTCGGGCTGCATGGGGACACCGTGGACGCGCGTCAACTGCCAACCGACCCGGCCGAACTGGCCGACACGCTGGACACCTACACCACCTTCGGCCGGGTGCGGCCCGACCAGAAACGCGCCATCGTGCACGCCCTGCAATCGCACGGCCACAGCGTGGCGATGACCGGCGACGGCGTCAACGATGTGCTCGCCCTCAAGGATGCCGATATCGGTGTCGCGATGGGGGCCGGCAGCCCGGCGTCGCGCGCGGTGGCGCAGATCGTCCTGCTGGACAACAGGTTTGCCACGCTGCCGTATGTCGTCGGCGAGGGCCGGCGGGTGATCGGCAACATCGAGCGGGTGGCCACGCTGTTTCTGACCAAGACGGTGTACTCGGTGCTGCTGGCGCTGTTTGTGGGCATCGAATGTTTGTCCGCCAAACTCCTCCAAGCCGATCCCCTGCTGTATCCGTTTCAGCCGATCCACGTCACCATCGCGGCGTGGTTCACCATCGGGATCCCGTCGTTCATCCTGTCGCTGGCACCCAACAACGAACGCGCTCACCCGGGCTTCGTGCGCCGGGTGTTGACATCGGCGCTGCCGGCCGGGCTTGTCGTCGGCGTCGCCACGTTCGTCTCATACCTGGTGGCCTACCACGGCCGCCACGCCACGTTCCAGCAGCAGGAGCAAGCGTCGACCGGCGCGCTGATCACGTTGCTGGTGACCGCGCTATGGGTGCTCGCGGTGGCGGCGCGACCCTACCAATGGTGGCGGGTGGCCCTGGTCGTTTTCTCCGGGCTGGCCTACGTGGTCATTTTCAGCATCCCGCTGGCGCAGGAGAAGTTCCTGCTCGACCCGTCGGATCTGGTGGTGACGTCGACCGCGCTGGGGATCGGCGTGCTGGGCGCCGCCGCGATCGAGGCAATGTGGTGGATCCGGGCCAGGATTCTGGGCGTGCGGCCGCGGTTGTGGCGGGAGCCGGGCGGGGCTGGCTAGGGTGGCTCCGACGCCGACAAGTAGGCTTTGACCAGCAACAGGACGGGGGAAGGGACGGCGCATGGGTTTCCTGGACAAGGCGAAGGACCTGTTATCGCAGAACGCCGACAAGGTCGAGACGGCGATAGACAACGCGGGCGAATTCGTCGACGACAAGACGCAGGGCAAGTACTCCGACACCATCCATAAGGTGCAGGAAGAGGCCAAGAAGGCTGCCGACTCGGCTACCAAGGGCGACCAGCAGAACTGAGCGCATGGCGAAACTATCTGGATCCATCGACGTACCGCTGCCCCCCGAGGTGGCCTGGAAGCACGCCTCCGACCTGTCCCGGTACAAGGAATGGCTGACCATCCACCGGGTGTGGCGCAGCAAGTTGCCCGACGACATCGAAAAGGGCACGGTCGTCGAGTCGATCGTCGAGGTCACGGGCATGTACAACCGGATCAAATGGACGGTCGTGCGCTACAAGCCACCGGAAGGCATGACGCTCAACGGCGATGGCGTCGGCGGCGTCAAGGTCAAGCTGATGGCCAAGGTGCAGCCGGCGGACGAGGGATCGGTCGTCGGCTTCGACGTCCACCTCGGCGGTCCGGCGCTGTTCGGGCCGATCGGCATGATCGTCGCCGCGGCGCTGCGTAGCGACATCAATCAATCGCTGCGGAACTTCGTCACGGTGTTCACCGCCGCTGATCCGGGGATGAACGGGAACCGCGGCATCCGGCGCTGACCGCCGCGGCCGATGAGTTTCCGGGTCGGCGCGAGTCGATATGTGTGAACCCCGATCACGGGGCACATTACGACACATTAGGAGGGGGTCATCGTGACCATCCGTGATGGCGCGCCGCTGGGCGCTGCCTGCTGGATCGATTTGACGACGTCGGACGTCGACCGTGCCCAGGACTTTTACGGCACGGTATTCGGCTGGACGTTCGAGTCCGCCGGACCTGAGTACGGCGGATACGTCAACGCCGCCAAGGACGGCCACCGCGTTGCCGGCCTGATGGCCAATCGGCCGGAATTTCAGTCGCCGGACAACTGGGCCACCTACTTTCACACCGCCGACATCAACGCGACCATGTCGGCGGTGACCGCGGCGGGTGGCGCGGCGTGCATGGGGCCGATGGAAGTACCGTCCAAGGGTTACATGGGCGTGGCGACCGACCCGTCGGGCGCATTCTTCGGGCTGTGGCAGCCGCTGGAGCACCGCGGCTTCGAGGTGATCGGTGAGGCCGGCTCGCCGGTGTGGCACCAACTGACCTCACGCGACTACCGCGCCGCGGTCGACTTCTACCGCGAGGTCCTCGGGTGGCGGACCGAGCCGGTTTCCGACACCGACGAATTCCGTTACACCACAGCCTGGTTCGGCGACCAGCAGTTGCTCGGCGTGATGGACGGTGCCGGCTTCCTGCCAGACGGCGTCCCCTCGAATTGGACGATCTTCTTCGGCGCCGAGGATGTCGACAAGACGCTGTCGGTGATCGCCGACAACGGCGGCGCCGTGGTGCGAGGGGCCGAGGACACCCCCTACGGTCGGTTGGCCGCGGCGACCGACCCGACGGGGGTCATCTTCAATCTGTCCTCGCTGGAGAGCTAGCGGCGAGCGTCACGCTGGCGTGGCCGTCGTCGACGAACGCCACGCTAGCGTGTCCCCCGCAAGCGGGTGGGGGTACTCCCCTGCCGAGCGGGGACCCCACCCACTTGTGGGGGCGTGCCCCCAGTCCGGTCACACAGGGCCAGACCCAAGTCGGCTAATCTCGCAATTGTGACTCGCCGCCTGCGCCCTGGTTGGCTGGTGGCATTTTTCGCACTGCTCATCTCGGCCAGCGCCTGGATGCCGTGGCTGACGACGGTGGTCAACGGCGGGGGCTGGGCCAACGCCATCGGGGGCACCCACGGCAACCTGGAACTACCGAAGGGATTCGGCGCGGGCCAGCTCATCGTGTTGCTGTCCTCGACGCTGCTGGTGGCCGGAGCGATGGTGGGCCGGGGCCTGTCGGTGAAGCTCGCTTCGATTGCCGCGCTGGCCATTTCGCTGCTGATCGTGGCGCTGACGGTGTGGTACTACAAGCTCAACGTCAACCCGCCGGTGTCGGCCGAATACGGGCTCTACGTCGGTGCTGTCGGCGCGGCCTGTGCGGTGGCGTGCTCGGTTGCGGCAGTGATCGCGGCGTTGGCTTCCGGTCGATCAGGCCGGTGAGCTTTCACGCCGACGGGAACTCGTGCTTGCCCGACGTCGCGCTGTCCCCGGGCTCGTTGACGCCGAACACGAAGGGCGCGAACACGACTTCGCGGCCGTCCGGATCACGATAGGTGACCGCACCCGTCGCTTCCCAGTACGGGTGCTGCTGCACGGGCGTCAGCCCCGCCGCCTGAAGCCGCGCGATCGCGGCCTGCTGAGCCTCCCCGTCGGGGAAGTACAGGCACAGCTGTTCGTGGTGGTCCACGGCGACGGGGTCGGCCGACTCGACGATCTCCAGCGTCAGGTTCCAGCTGGGCAGGCCGAATATGGCACCGTTGCTGCCGTAGCTGGCCTCGAACGTCTCGTAGAGCGGCAGGCCCACCAGCTCGCGGTAAAACCGTACGGTCTCCTCGAAGTTCGACGAGCGGCGAGCGAAGCGGATGGCGCCGATCGATGCCAACCGTGTGGGCCAGTGCGTTGTCCGGCGCCCCGAGCTCGGGTACACGGTCACATCCCGATGGCGCTTGCCGCCGACTCCGCGGTATGCCAGCGCCGCAGCTGATCGCCGGATGCCCACGTCGAATGCGTGCCGCTGGAAATGCGTTCCGGCAGTTGGAGTTTGCACACCGGACCGTCACCGATCCGGGCAGCGTCGAAGACCACGCAGTAAGACGCGTCGGCGTTCATGTCGGTGGTCAGGGTGACCAGGTAGCCGTCGTCTTCACCGGTTGCGCCGACCCGTGGCGCCATCGCCGTCTCGCTTCCGTAGACACCGTCACCGAAGGAGATGCCCTCCTGGTTGCCGGTGACCAGGTCGTGTTTGACCAAGCCGTCGAAAAGGAACCAGCCCGGCTTGCCGGTGGCGGCGTAGGTGTAGCGGTAGCTGCCCGCTGCGTAGTCGGAGTTGATGGTCCCGAACTCGGTGATGGATTCCGACAGTTGCTCCTCTTTCACGGCGCCGGTGACCAGATTGAATCGCCACCGGTGCAGCCGGGCCTGCAGGCGATCCAGCGCCAGGAAGCGAAAGAGCTTCTCCCACTTCGTTCCCCCGGTGGCCCCGCTTTCCGCGGGCTGGGGATCGCTTTCGAAGAAGCCGTCGAGCACGATCTCGTCGCCGTCCTCGTAGGCGTTGACGAAGTGCAGCACGAAGGTCGGGCTCGCCTCGAACCATCGAATGTCGCCGGTTTTCCCCCGGCGCGGCAGCACCGCGAAGCGCGACGGAATGTCGGGATAGAAGCGCGGCAGGTGCACATCGTGCTCGAGCAGTCTGGGATCCCAGAACAGCGGGAAATCGTTGAGGATCACGTAGTTTTCGGTGAAAGCCATGTCGTGCGGCAGGCGCGGTCCGGGCAGCGGAACGTCGACATAATGGACCAATTCGTCGTTCTCGTCGACCACGCCGTAGTGCATGTACGGCTCTTGCTTGCTGTAGTTGAAGAACAACAGCTCGCCGGTCTTGTTGTCTACCTTCGGATGCGCCGACACGCCCCAGTCGGCGGGGAAGCGCCCATGCCAGGTCTCCTTGCCGATCGTGTCGGCCGAGTACGGGTCGACCCGGTACAGATCTCCGCACTGGTAGAAGCTGGTCAGCGCGATGCCCCGGTGGACGATCACGTCGGTGCTCGACGCGTCCTTCATCAGGGTACGAGCACCCCAGCCCTCCTCCCGTTTGGCCAATTGCACCGGTTCGGCCAGACCCGGCCACAGCGGCTCGCCGGCCTCGTTCTCCGCCAGGAAACCATCCGTGCGAACAAAGCGGTTGCGGTAGAAGGCTTTTCCATCGCGGAAGCCGACCACGTGCAGCATGCCGTCGCCGTCGAACGGGTGATAGGTCTTGAGCGCCGGGTGCAGCGGGTTCTCGGTGTTGCGCAGGTAGATGCCGTCGAGGTCGCGGGGGATTTCACCCTCCACGGCGGTGAGGTCGTCGGCGTCCCACTCGGTGGTCTGCGGCCGCCAGGGGCCGGTCCGGTAAGGGTGGTCGTCGTCTTCGGGCAGGGTCGACAGGAACTTGCCGACGATCTCAACATCCATAGTCACGCACCCCTGGTTGTGCTCACGACGAAGCTGACGGTGGTGGCGGTGCTGCCGCCGAAGTTCAGGGTGCCGAACGCCTTCGCGTCCTCGACCTGGTAGTCGCCGGCCGCGCCGCTGACCTGCTTGGCCGCGTCGAGCAGCATGCGCACACCGGAAGCTCCGACGGGGTGTCCGCCGCCGATCAGTCCGCCGCTGGGGTTGATCGGCAGCCGGCCGCCGATCTCGATCTCGCCGTTTTCGATGGCCTTCCACGACTCGCCCGGGCCGGTCAGCCCGATGTGGTCGATGGCCAGGTATTCGCTGGGGGTGAAGCAGTCGTGCACCTCGAATCCGTCCAGGTCGTCAAGGGTCAACTGCGCGCGGCGCAGGGCATCGAGGACCGCGGCCCGCACGTGCGGTAGGACGTAAGGGTTGTCGGCGGCCCGGCGCAGTTTTTGTTGTAGACCCAGCCCGACGGTGCGGTGTCCCCAGCCGTCGATGCGGCCGATCGGGCGCGCATCCGGGTGGTCGCGCAGATACGTGTCGTTGACCAAGACAAGTCCCGCTCCGCCGTCCGTCATCTGGCTGCAGTCGAATCGGCGCAACCGGCCTTCGGTGATCGGGTTGGTCGCGTCGTCATCCGTGATGGGGTCGGGAACCGTCCACGCGCGCGTTTGGGCGTTGGGGTTACGCCGGGCGTTGGCGAAATTGAGCTGCGCGATGGCTCGCAGATGCGTGTCGTCCAGGCCGTAGCGGCGGTCGTACTCGTCGGCGATCTGGGCGAACATTGACGGCCAGAGGTAGCGAGCGCCGGCCCCCTCGTGTCCCGTCCAGGCGGCGGCGCCGAGATGCTGGGCGGCGGTGTCGCCGGGCACCGTCTTCTCCAGCTCGATTCCCACCACCAGCGCGGTGTCGTAGGCGCCCGACCGCAAATCGGCGATCGCCGACAGCGCCGCCACGCTGCCCGACGCGCACGCGGCCTCGTGCCGCGAGGCCGGGGTATCCCAGAGCTCGTCGCAGACAGTGGCCGGCATCGCCCCGAGGTGACCCTGGCTCGCGAACATCTCACCGAAGGCATTGCCGACGTGGACGACGCCCCTATCGGCTATGTCGGCGGCGTTCACCTCGGCCGCGGCGAGCGTGCCGTCGACGACCTCGGCGGTCAACGAAGCGAAGTCGCGGTCTTCCTTGGTGAGGTTGCGCGCGAAATCACTTTGGTAGCCGCCGAGTATCCATACGCCAGTCGAGCCATCCATACGCGGCACGGTACTCCTGGATGACGTGCCCGTTGGGACCTATCCGCGAGGCGGTGTGATCGCCGAGGGGCTCGAGAGAGGGCGGCCCCGTCGGCTCTCGGGCTGAACCGACGGGACCTAGACGGGCGCGAAGGCCGGCCGACGCGCTCGCCTCTGTTGGAACATTGCCGCCGAGGGCGGTCGACAAACATGCTGAATCAACCTCGTGGCCGGCGTTTGGAAAAGGGGCGCTGACATGCGGCAATTCGCGATTGCGCTGTTCGGGGCGCGTCCGGGGCTAGGCGGTGTCTTCGACAAGCTCCGTCGGCTCGGGCCCGTCCGGGTGCCCTGCGGGGACGCTGGCATGCCGCTGGAGAGCCTGGGCGTCGGCGAGATCGACGGCCGCCAAGTCGATGCCCTTGGTCTCGCGGGCGGCCACCGCAGCCACTGCGCTCACCGCCGCCGTGGCCGCCAGATACCAAGCGATGGGCACTGAGGATTTGTAAATCTGGAGCAGGCGAACGGCGATGATCGGTGCGAGCGAACCCGCCACGATGGAGGTGACCTGATAGCCGAACGACACCCCCGAATACCGCATCCGGGTCGGGAACATCTCCGCCATGGCCGCCGGCTGGACCGCGTACATAAGACCGTGGAACACCAAACCGATAACCACCGCCGCCAAGATGATCGCGTGGCGGCCGCTGTCCATCATCGGGAATGCGAAGAACCCCCAGGTACAGGCGCAGACGGCGCCAACGAAATAGATTGGGCGCCTGCCAAACCGGTCACTGAGACGTCCGGCCACCGGGATGACCACGAAGTGCACGGCATGCGCGGCCAACAGCCACCACAGGATGACCTTGGTGTCGGCGTGCACCTGCACTTTGAGATAAGTGATCGAGAAGGTAACCACGAGGTAGTACATGGTGTTCTCGCCGAAACGCAAACCCATGGCGGTGAAAATGCCACGCGGATAACGCTTTAAAACCTCGACGGCGCCCAACCGGCTCGCCTCGGACCGCTCGGCCTCTTGCTGCGCTTCAACGAAGATGGGTGCGTCTGTCACCTTGGTGCGTATGTAGTAGCCGATCAGGACCACGACCGCGGACAACCAGAACGCGACGCGCCACCCCCAGCTGAGGAACGCCGCATCCGAAAGCGTCGACGTGAGAACCAGCAACACGCCCGTGGCCAGCATGTTCCCGCCGGGCACGGCGGCCTGCGGCCAGCTCGCCCAGAATCCACGGCTGGCTTTCGGGCTGTGCTCGGCGACGAGCAGGACGGCGCCGCCCCACTCGCCGCCGACGGCGAAGCCCTGGATGAAGCGCAGCACCACGAGTAGCGCGGGGGCCCAGTATCCGATCTGGGCGAAAGTGGGCAGGCAACCCATGAGGACGGTGGCGGCGCCCACCAGCAGCAGGCTGAGCTGTAGCAGTTTCTTGCGGCCGTGCCGGTCTCCAAGGTGGCCGAAGACGAGGCCGCCGACCGGGCGGGCGGCGAAGCCGACGGCGTAGGTCACGAAGGCGGCAAGGATTGCGTCGAGGTCGTTGGCGCCCCGCGCGAAAAACACCTTGCTGAAGACCAGCGTTGCGGCGGTGCCATAGAGGAAGAACTCATACCACTCGACGACGGTGCCGGCCATGGACGCGGCGACCACTCGGCGAAGAAATGTAGGGACTTGGAACGGGTCCGGCCGCAACTGATTACCCACGCTCACCGGAGGTCCTCCTTGAGGTGCACGGCCGGATGGCTGTGCTGGCGGATCGGAGCGTACCCGTCCGGGCGACGTATCGCAGCGTTCGCCCCGTTGGGCTCAGGAGTCCCAGTGAGCAACACCGTGAAGACTCCCCGCCGCGGCTTCGACGTTGTCGCGGTGAAGCAGACAGTCAGCGGTTAGGGGAGCGGCGGCAACGTGGTAAGCGGAATGGGTGTCGTTGTTGGCGCCGACGTCTCGATGCTGCTGGTCGGCGTGGCGGTCATGACAGCGCAGCAACAGCCGAAGCACTAACGAAAAGGGAGCCTGTGTGGGGCATTGAGGCAGCGGCTTCAGGGTCTCAGCAACTGAAGTGGTTTCGAGAATTTAGCGCTGTGCATAGGTGCCGGTCGCGTGTGCTTGGCGTGAAACCGATGCGTTGCGACACGGTCACGGATGCATACCTATCCGCAGATCACTGGTCACAGGGGCCACGTGAATCACTATCGTCACATGAGCCAACTGCGGACGTCAATGCGACGGCCTGCCCCTGGAAAGGTGTGACATTGACGGCGATTCCTCGAGTCGTGTCGCTATCGGTGGTGTCGGTGACCGCCATCGGTTTCTTCGTTGCGATAGGCCCCGCACCGTCGGCGAACGCCACGCCTTGCAGCGCGCCGGAAGCGAACGTCGACCCCCCGGCCGCGCCCCCGCCGATGCCGGCGCCCCAGCCGGTCGTCCAACCGCCGACGGGCCGCAGGCCCTCTCATGCGAATGACCAGGCGCCGCTGCCCAAGTTGGGTCCGCTGATCTCTTCGTTGCTCAAGCCGGGAGCGGGGGGCCAGCGATACTCCGCGCCGATACAACCTCAAGCGGGGGTAGTTCCGCCGCCTGGACCTAATCCGCCCGCGCCGGGCATCCCGCAGCCGCCGAATGCTAACCAGCTACAGCCGAACGCGGCGCCGGTTCCACCGCAACCGGCGCCACCGCCTCCCGCCTCGATCGCGGGGGCACCGACGTCGCTGGTCGACTGGGTGACCGGAACGGACGGCCCCAACAAGACCCTGCAGCGTTTCGGCATCTCCGGGACCGACCTCGGGATCGTTTGGGACAACGGCGATCCCGCCAACCGTCAGGTCCTCATGGCGTTTGGCGACACATTCGGCTATTGCAAGGTGCACGGCCAGCAATGGCGATACAACGTGCTGTTCCGCAGTTCGGACCACGATCTGTCCCACGGAATCCACATCGCCGACGGCGTGCCGAACGACCGATACTCCGGCTCACCGGTGTGGACAACGGGCCTTTCCAAACAGGTCGTCAACACCATCCACAAGGCGCCGCATGAGACGGGCATCATTCCGACCGCCGCCATCTCCCTAGGGCGAACCCAGTACATGAGCTACATGTCCATCAGGCAGTGGGGCCGCGACGGGGATTGGCAAACGAACTACTCTGCGATCGCGAGATCCGTTGACAACGGTCAGAACTGGGGGATCTTCCCCAGTACCATCCGGACGGCGTCGGCGGACGCCATTCCGGGAGTGGGGTTCACGCCCGGAAATGAGAATTTCCAAATGAGCGCGTTCATGAAGGGTACCGACGGTTACCTCTACCAGTTCGGGACCCCTTCGGGGCGTGGCGGTGCGGCGTTTCTGTCGCGGGTGCCCCCGAACTATCTGCCGGACCTCAGCAAGTACCAGTACTGGAATGGCGATCAAGGGGGGCGCTGGGTCCCGGCCAATCCGGGGGCGGCAACGCCGATCTTCCCGGGCCCGGTGGGTGAGATGTCGGCCCAGTACAACAGCTATCTCAAGCAGTACCTGGTGCTGTACACCAACGGTGGCAGCAACGACGTCGTGGCAAGGACCGCGCCGACGCCGCAAGGACCGTGGAGCGGGGAGCAGCCGCTCGTGTCGTCATTCCAGATGCCCGGTGGCATCTATGCGCCGATGATCCATCCCTGGTCGTCGGGTAGGGACCTGTATTTCAACCTGTCGCTGTGGTCGGCGTACGACGTGATGTTGATGCACACGGTGCTGCCGTAGCTTCTGCGTTCACATCGGTGGTCGGGTGCAGCTAATTGGTCGTGTCGTGCGTCTCGAGATACCGGGTCAAGCCGAATCTCTCGACCAGCGTCAACCAATCCGCGCCCGAGACGAGGTAAGCAGGTTTTTCCACCTCACCCACCGCGCCGGGCCACGAAAACCGTTGAGGGTCGGGATATCCGATCATCAGTGGTTGCAGACCAGGAACGTACAGGACCAGGGCGGGCATGGTTATGTCCCCCCGGTACTGGCTCGTGTACATTGCCGGCACGGCGGTTACTTGCCCAACCCAAGCCGAGGCCATGAGCGTATTCCGGTACCGGTCGATGACCCAGAGCGCATCGTCGCCAACATCGATGGCCAGGCTCGGTTGCTGGGTTAACCCAAAGCGGGCCGTCGAGAAAAACTTCGCAGCGTTGGGAAGCAGCAGACAGCGAATCGGCTCGCCCGGCGCGGCGTGGCGGATGTGCAATCCGCACACGGGGCCGACCATCGTCAGCAGTGCATCAAAGTCCGAGGCGGGCATTTGCTCGTCGACGGTGCGCGCGGGCTCGGCTTCGAGCCGTGTTCCGGCCGCGCCGAACGCTGCGCCCGCGCTTAACACGACCAAACGAGCGCAGCTCGCCGAGCAGTATCGCGTCGGCACGTCCGCTCTAGAACTCGCTCGGCAGTTCAAGATGCACCGTCACACGGTCGCGGCGCACCTGGAACGGGAAGGCGTTGCCGTGCGTCCACAACGCAAGATGATGTCACCACGGCTGATAGAACGGGCCAAACAGCTCTACGCCGACGGTCATTCGCTTGTCGCTATCGGCAAACAACTCGGTGTCGAAGCGAGCACGGTCGGCAAGGCGCTCAAACGGTCCGGCGTACAACTTCGTCCTCCGGTCGCCGATCGCTGGCACCGGTCACGTGACGAATGAGTCCTAGGCACAAACGAGATCTTCTCCGTCCAGTCCTCACCTCGAATGAGGACGTCGGGCGAATCCCCACGGTCGCGACGCTGCTGCGACAGCTTCAGTTGCTTGGCGTCTGCGAGCCGATCGAGCTCACGCCGGACGGTGTCGGGATCTTCGACGATGTCGCTGACTGGGCCGCCGGTGTCAGGCTGCTCGAGGAGCGGGAGACATACTGGTCTGCGGTAGAAAGCGGGGTCGGGGCTGGCGGGCAGCGCCGTGGCCGCTCGGCCCCGCTTGCTGGGGGCCTGTGAGCCGGCGAGTGGACTCGGCTACTGCCGCTTCGAGGCC
>CAWDJC010000003.1:0-307339 GCA_963802525.1 uncultured Actinomycetota bacterium
TGCTTGAAATCTGTGGATTTGCTTGGGAAGGGGCGTACCTTCCCGAGTGGTCAGTGAAGGTTCCAAGCTAGGCCGGCGTGGATAGCGTCGGCCGGGAAGGTACGACCCATGCTCAATGTAGTCCCTGAGGCCGGCATCGGTGATGGTTCGGCGGTGTCGGTCGCGTTGGCGGGACCGGTGTCGTCGGTGATCGATGAGATCGTGCGGGAGGGCGCGCAGCGGATGCTGGCCGCGGCGTTGCGGGCCGAGGTGGCCGCCTACTGCGCCCAGTTCGCCGATGAGCGCGATGAGAACGGGTGCCGGCTGGTGGTGCGCAATGGCTATCACGAGCCGCGGGAGGTAACCACCGCAGCTGGTGCCGTGCAGGTGCATGCGCCGCGGGTGAACGACAAGCGGGTTGACCCGGAAACTGGTGAGCGGCGGCAGTTTTCGTCGGCGATCCTGCCGCCGTGGGCGCGCAAGACGCCGCAGGTCCAGGAGGTGCTGCCGCTTTTGTACCTGCACGGGCTGTCCAGCCAGGATTTCGGGCCGGCGCTGGGGCAGTTCTTGGGCTCGACCAAGGGGCTGTCGGCGGCGACGATCACCAAGCTGACCGAGACCTGGCAGGCCGAGCAGAAGGCGTTCGCGGCCCGCGACCTGTCGAATGTGGACTACGTGTACCTCTGGGCCGATGGCATTCACGTCAACGTGCGCCTGGAGGAAGCCAAGCTGTGCCTGTTGGTGCTGATCGGGGTGCGCGCGGATGGGCGCAAGGAGCTGATCGCGCTCACCGACGGCTACCGGGAGGCGGCCGAGTCGTGGGCGGATCTGCTGCGTGACTGCAAACGGCGCGGTATGCGCGCGCCGGTGCTGGCGATCGGGGACGGCGCGCTGGGGTTCTGGGGTGCGCTGCGCGAGGTGTTCCCGGAGACCAAGGAGCAGCGCTGTTGGTTCCATAAGATTGCGAATGTTCTTGCCGCGCTGCCGAAATCGGCGCATCCCGGCGCGAAGAAAGCCTTGGCGGAGATCTGGAACGCCGAGGACAAGACCCGCGCGCTGGACGCGGTCAAGGCGTTCGAGGCGGCCTATGGCGCCAAGTACCCCAAGGCGGTCGCCAAGATCACCGACGACCTCGACCAGCTGCTGGCCTTCTACGACTTCCCGGCCGAGCATTGGGTGCACCTGAGAACGACAAATCCGATCGAGTCGACCTTCGCGACCGTGCGCAACCGCAGCAAGATCACCAAGGGGCCGGGTTCACGAGCGCAGGGAATCGCCATGGCCTACAAGCTGATCGAGGCCGCGCAGTCACGCTGGCGCGCGGTCAACGCGCCGCACCTGGTCGCCCTCGTCCGTGCCGGCGCCAAGTTCGAGAACGGCAAGCTCATCGAGCGCCCCGACGAACAGGTCGCTGACGAGATCCGGAAGGAGGCCGCCTGAAAAAGATCTTGATCCACAGGTATTGATGCGATGAAGGGGCGGGGCCTCCGCTCCTCGTGACGTTCCCGGCGGATGCTGGGGGTGTTCACTTTCCACGAATCACGGGAGGCCCCTATGGACGAGTATGACGGTAGGCAGTTCGTCGGGATCGATCTGCATCGGCAGCGGTCGGTGATCGTGCGCCAGTCCGAGTCTGGTGAGCAGCTCTCGGCGGTACGGATCGTCAACGACCCGGTCGCGTTGCAGCTGCAGCTTGAGGACGCCGGCGCCGACCCCGAGGTGGTGCTGGAAGCAACGTACGGATGGTATTGGGCGGTCGATGTGCTGCAAGCCCACGGAGCGCGGGTGCATCTGGCACATCCTTTGGGGGTCAAAGGATTTCGGTACCGTCGAGTGAAAAACGACGTGCGCGACGCTGGTGATCTGGCCGATCTGCTGCGGATGGGCCGCTTGCCCGAGGCGTGGATCGCCCCGCCGCAGACACGGGAACTGCGGGAGTTGGTGCGTTACCGGGCCAAGCTGGTCGCGCTCCGATCTGGCCTGAAAGCCCAGACCCATGCCGTGCTGGCCAAAGCAGGGGTATTGATCACGGCCGCGGATGTGTTCGGCGTCACCGGCCGGCAACGCCTGGCGAAGGTGCCGCTGGAACGGGCCTACGCCGAACGAATCCACTCACTACTCGAGCTCATCGATACTCTTGACGGCCACGAAACACGCTTTGCAGCGATGATCGCCGAGCGGTTGCGCACACATCGGGGCTATCAAGCGATCCAGCAGCTGCCCGGCGTCGGACCGGTGTTGGCGGCGGTGTTCGTCGCCGAGGTCGGCGACGTCCACCGGTTCAAAGATCCTGCACACTTGTGCGCGTGGGCCGGTTTGACCCCCACACACCGCGAATCCGACACCGTCGTTCGGCGCGGGCACATCACCAAACAGGGCAGCAAACTTGTGCGATGGGCCGCCGTCGAGGCCATCCAGCGCCAGCCAGACAGCACCAAAATCGCCCGGGATCGCAAACGGATCGAGGACCGCCGCGGCCGCAACATCGCCAAGGTGGCTGCGGCCCGCAAACTGCTCACCCTCGTCTACTACGGGCTGCGCGACGAACACATCCGCGCGCTGGCCCACCGCCAGGCAGCGTGAGCATCTCGGACGCAACACGCGCGCGGTCGTGCAATTGTCTGACCCCCGTATCCCGGCGCGGTCGCCGACTTGATTGATCCCGCGTGCTGCACGCACAACGCTCCATGCCCCCATAGCGCGGGGCGAAGGGATGACCGGCAGCCGAGATCTCGGCCCTGCCCAAACGCATACGCATCACTATGGAGACGTTGCACCACAACCACATACCCTTGCCGATGCCCGGCTTCGACTCCTGACCGAGCGCGCGCTGAACCTCGCCGACCCCGCCGTCAAGGTCGCTCGTCCTCGCTGCGCTGCGGGCGCTCCACCTTGACACCGGGGTTCGGTTCAGCGCTGTCCACATGGAGGTCGGAACCAGGCAAAACACCCCTTGACAATGCCCCGCCCCTTCAGGGATGACAATCAGGTCAGTGCTCCCGTCTTGACCAGTAGCTAGCGTTAGCCCGAAGTTCCCCCCGCTAAGCGGGGTCTGAATTCCCGATGTGCTTTGTGAGCTGGTGTTCTGTGTTCATGTGTGGCCGCAAGGCGTACTCATGTATCGAGCAGAGTATGTCAGCGTGTCGTTTTGCTATCTGGTTATTGTCGTGCTGCCTTTGTGTTATAAAGTAATCATGTATGTGACGCGGGTGCCGAACCGTGGGTCACCGCCAGCGATCCTGTTGCGCGAAAGCTACCGTGAAGACGGCAAGGTGAGAACTCGCACCCTGGCCAACCTGTCACGCTGGCCCGAGCACAAGGTGGAGAAGCTGCAGCGGGCGCTCAAGGGCCTGCCGGCGGCGCGGGATCTTTCCGAGGCCTTTGAGATCACCCGCAGCCTGCCCCACGGGCATGTGGCAGCCGTGCTGGGCACCGCGGCGCGACTGGGCCTGGAGACACTCATTGACCCCACGCCGTCGCGGCGGCGGGATCTGGTCACCGCGATGCTGGTCGCCCAGGTGATCGCGCCGGGCTCCAAGCTGGCCACCGCGCGTGGGCTGCGCACCGAGACGGCCACCAGCTCGTTGGGCGCCGTGCTGGGTATCTCCGGTTGTGATGAGGACGACCTGTATGCGGCGATGGACTGGGTGCTGGCCCGCAAAGACACCATCGAAAATGCCTTGGCCGCCCGGCATTTGGTTAACGGGACGCTGGTGCTCTATGACGTGTCCTCGGCGGCGTTTGAGGGCCGCACCTGCCCGCTGGGGGCGATCGGACACGCCCGCGACGGGGTCAAGGGCCGGCTGCAGATCGTCTACGGGCTGCTGTGTTCGACCGCCGGGGTGCCGGTGGCCATCGAGGTGTTCGACGGCAACACCGCCGACCCGAAAACTCTGGGCACCCAGATCACCAAACTCAAGGACCGGTTCGGGCTGGCCCGCATCTGTCTGGTCGGCGATCGCGGCATGCTCACCAGCGCGCGCATCACCGACGAGCTGCGCCCGGCCGGCCTGGACTGGATCAGCGCGCTACGCGCCCCACAGATCAAGGCCCTCGTGCAAGCCGACGCGCTGCAACTGACGCTGTTCGACCAGCAAGACCTCGTCGAGATCAGCTCCCCGGATTTTCCCGGGGAGCGGCTGGTGTGCTGCCACAACCCCGCCCTGGCCGCCGAACGGGCCCGCAAACGCCAAGACCTGTTGGCCGCCACCGAAAAAGAATTGACCACCATCGCCGCTGCCACCACCCGAGACAAACGGCCGTTGCGCGGCCAAGACAAGATCGCGCTGCGGGTCGGCAAGGTGATCAACCACTACAAGATGGCCAAACACTTCATCCTGACCATCACCGAGGACACCTTCGAGTTCACCCGCAACGACGAGGCGATCGCCGCCGAGGCCGCCCTCGATGGCATCTACGTGCTGCGCACCAGCCTGCCCGCCGACACCCTCGACCACGACAATGTGGTGTTGCGTTACAAGGGTCTCGAAGACGTCGAACGGTTCTTCCGCACCCTTAACACCGAACTCGACGTGCGCCCCATCCACCACCGCCTCGCCGACCGGGTCCGCGCCCACATGTTCTTGCGGATGCTGTCCTACTACATCAGCTGGCACATGAAACAAGTCCTGGCCCCGATCCTGTTTCAGGACAACGACAAACCCGGCGCGGCCGCTAAACGCACCAATCCCGTTGCCGCGGCCCAACGCTCCGACAACGCCCTGGCCAAGGCCGCCCGCAAACACACCGCCGACAACGCCCCGGTGCACAGCTTCACCAGCCTGCTCGCCGACCTGGCCACCCTCTGCGCCAACCAGATCCAGCCAGCCGACGACATGCCAGCATTCACCATGCTCACCACCCCGACCCCACTGCAGCGGCGAGCCTTCGAACTACTCGATGTCTCACCCCGTCACGGGCTGACGTAGTCAGTACACCGACCCAGCCACAACCCAAAACCTCAGGTCAACACCCCAATACGGCAACACACCAGGGGGAACTTCGGGTTAGCTACAAGCCCCGGCCTTCTCCGAACAACACGACGGAGATATGTTCAGCTGACGATCGGGTCAGCGAGTGCTTCCTGCACGCCGTGTGCGGCGAACAGTTTCATGGATTCGGCGACGACCTGGGAGTCTTCGTTGGCGTCGATGTCGACGACTTTGCCCCAGCGCATGCGCACGATGTGGACGCCGTGGTTCTCATACGGTGACCCGTTGGGCAGGGTCTGCGTGCCGGTCCAGCGGATGATGATCGTCGTATTGTGGGGCCAGCCCTTCACCCACACGTCGTGCACGGTCAGCTTCAGGGTGGGGCAGAGTCGGCCCAACCGTTGGAACCAGCGGCGCAGCGTCTCCCGGTCGTGGCGCTCGCCACCGAGTGCGTGCTGACCCGCGAACCGGTGGTGGATGTTGGGTGCGCAGTCCTTGAGCAGGGCGTCGTAGTCGTTGTCGTTGACGCGCTCGAAGTTTTTTGTGGCGATGCGCTTGACGATGGTGTGGTACATCTGCGCGTCCTTTCGTTTCCTGGTGTGGTCGAGCCCCTGTAGGTACTGCCCACTGCCGATGCGGGCTCCACCACTCCGCCAGTACGTCGAAATGGTTTACACACCAACGCTTTCCGAGAATTGCCGTATGCGGAACCTCGATGAAATGGTAATCCCCCGTCCACAAGTCTTGACTATTCCTTACAATCACTAGCGCACCACCACCTACCGAGATAGGAGTGCCTGCCCTGGAGGCACTGACTTACACGGAAGAGGAGCCGGAAACGAGGGTCGGCTCGCGCTGCGGGATCGAGCCCTGCTGCTGTTCCTCTACAACACCGGATGACGTTGACCTGGTACAACTACGGAGCTTTGGTCGGTGTGGCCAACTATCTGGTGTGCGACAGGCCCGACACCGCTGAATGGGCCATCGTCGTCGCCCACAACGATCATGAGCGCGGAGTGGGAAGGGCATTGCTTCGCACGCTCGCACAGGTTGCCCGCCGCAACGGAATTCAGTACTTCGTCGCCGACGTCTTGACCACGAATCACCTGATGTTCAGGGTGCTTGATGACGCCGGACTGCAGTCGCGACACACCGGGTCCGAAGACGGTGTCGTGCACCTGGAAATCAATTTGGCCGAGATCGCCGGGTTGATCTGACTGACAGACGTTGCAGCGCTACACAGTCTTCGCTAAAACCAACAGCCATGGAGCCGGTGACTTTGGACCCTATTCTCGGGCCGACGTGTGACGCTCTGATGAGAGATGTCTGTCCCCGTGATCTAGCGAGTGGGTAAGCATGATGAGTGCCCTGCTTACGGGAGGTTTATAGCATGTCCGATTCGCCCTCCGCGATCTACATCGCCGCGTCCGAGGGGGAGACCGGCAAGGCGATAATCGCGCTGGGACTCCTGCACCGCCTGACGGCCATAGTGGCCAAGGTCGGGGTGTTTCGGCCGATCACGCCGCTGGGTGAGGACCGCGATACCATCCTGGAACTGTTGCTGGCGCATGCCACCGCCGGTCTGCCCCGCGAGCGGTGCGTCGGCGTGACGTATCAGCAGCTGCACTCCGACCCCGACGCGGCACTCGCCGACATCGTCGACTCCTACCAGTGGCTGGCCGATCGGTGTGACGCGGTGGTGATCGTCGGCAGCGACTACACCGACGTCACCGGCGGCCCCGCCGAGCTGTCCGTCAACGCCCGCATCGCGGCCAACCTCGGAGCGCCGGTGGTGCTTGCGGTGCGCGCTAGAGGCCGCACCCCCGACCGGATCGCCCAAGTCGTCGAACTATCCCTGGAGGAGCTGGCGGCTCACCATGCCCATACCGCGGCGGTGGTGGCCGCCCGCTGCCGACCAGACGACATGACCGCGGTGGCCGAGGCGTTGCGGCGCTTCGAGCCGAAGAGCTATGTGCTGCCAGACGAGCCGCTGCTGGAGGCCCCGACGGTCGCCGAAATGCAGCAAGCCGTGAACGGAACTCTGATCAGCGGTGACGAGGCAATGATGTCCCGCGAATGCATGAGCGTCCTCGTCTGCGGAATGACGGCCCCAAACGTGCTGGAGCGGCTGACCGAGGGGCAGGCGGTGATCACCCCGGCCGATCGTGACGACGTTGTGCTCGCGGTAACGTGTGCCCACGGGGCCGACAGTTATCCGTCGCTGTCGTGTCTGATCCTCAACGGGGCCCTGAAGATGCATCCGGCCATCGCCAAGCTGGTGTCCGGGCTGCGACTGCGGCTGCCGATCATCGCGACCACGACCGGCACCTTCGAGACCGCCATCGCCGCGGCGTCGGCCCGCGGTCGGGTCACCCCGGCATCGCCCCGCAAGATCGATACGGCGGTGGCGCTGGTGGAGCGCCATGTCAATATTGCGGACCTGCTGGGGGTGCGGCTGGCGCCGATTCCGATCCCGACAGTCATCACGCCGCAGATGTTCACCCACCAGCTGCTGGACCGCGCCCGGGCGGACCGCAAGCGCATTGTGCTGCCCGAGGGATCAGACGACCGCATCCTGCGGGCGGCCGGGCGGCTGTTGCGGCACCGCGTGGTCGATCTGACCATTCTTGGCGACGAGGCCGAGATTCGTTCCCGGGCAGCCGAACTGGGTGTCAATCTGTCCGACGCCGCGATACTGGACCCACGCAGCAGCGAGCTGTGCGAGAAATTCGTCGCGCAGTACGCAGACCTGCGCGAGAGCAAGGGCGTCACCCTGGAGCAGGCCGGCGAGATCATGCAAGACACCACGTATTTCGGAACCATGCTGGTGTACAACGGTTTTGTGGACGGGATGGTGTCCGGCGCCGCCCACACCACCGAGCACACCGTGCGGCCGGCGCTTGAGGTCATCAAGACCAAACCCGACATCTCCATTGTGTCGAGCATCTTCCTGATGTGTCTGGAAGACCGGGTCCTGGCGTACGGGGACTGCGCGATCGTGCCGAACCCCACCGCGGAGCAGCTCGCCGACATCGCGATCTCATCAAGCGGGACCGCGGCACGATTCGGCATTGAGCCGCGGGTGGCGATGCTGTCCTATTCCACCGGCGTATCCGGCGCCGGAGCCGACGTCGACAAGGTCAGACAGGCAACCGAGCTGGTGCGGCAACGACAGCCCGACCTGCTGGTGGAAGGACCTATCCAATACGACGCCGCGGTGGAACCCAGTGTGGCCGCGACCAAGATGCCGGACTCGCCGGTCGCCGGCCGTGCCACGGTGCTGATCTTCCCTGACCTCAACACCGGCAACAACACTTATAAGGCGGTGCAGCGCACCGCCGGGGCGATCGCGATCGGCCCGGTGCTGCAGGGCCTGAACAAGCCGGTGAACGACCTGTCCCGCGGTGCGCTGGTCGAAGACATCGTCAACACCGTCGCCATCACCGCGATCCAGGCGCAGGGGATCTGATGACCACCGACAACCGTGTTGTGCTGGTGATCAACGCCGGCTCGTCGTCGCTGAAATACCAGCTCCTCGAGCCGGATTCGGGCACCGAATTGGCGGTCGGCATCGTCGAGCAGATCGGCGAACAGTCGTCGTTGGCTCATGTGGATGCCGGGAAGCATCATGCGGAACGCGACGACCGGGTCGCCGACCACGAAGCGGCACTGCGCTTGGCATTCGACCTGCTGGCCGAGGCCGGCATCGAACCGGAGACCAGCGGCTTGGTGGCGGTCGGGCATCGGGTGGTGCACGGCGGCAACGACTTCTACCGGCCAACCGTCGTCGAAGACGCGCTGATCGCCAAGCTGAAGGAGCTGTCGCCACTGGCACCGTTGCACAACCCGCCGAACGTGCTGGGAATCGAGGTGGCGCGCAAGCTGCTGCCCGACATCCCGCACGTCGCGGTGTTCGACACCGCGTTCTTTCACGACCTGCCCGCTGCGGCGGCGACCTACGCCATCGACGGCGGGCTTGCCGAGAAGTGGCAGATCCGGCGCTACGGATTCCACGGCACCTCGCACCAGTACGTCAGCGAGCAGGCCGCCGCGTTCCTGGGCAGGCCGCTGGACAGCGTGAACCAGATTGTGCTGCATCTGGGTAACGGCGCCTCGGCGTCGGCGATCGCCAACGGCCGGCCCGTCGAGACGTCGATGGGCTTGACCCCGATGGAGGGTCTGGTGATGGGTACCCGCAGCGGTGACGTCGACCCCGGCATCATCAGCTACCTGTGTCGCGAGGCGAAGATGAGCGTCGAGGACATCGAGTCGATGCTCAACCATCGCTCAGGGTTGTTCGGCCTGGCCGGTGAACTCGACTTCCGCCGACTGCGTGAAATGATCGAATCCGGTGACGGCTCAGCGAAATTGGCTTACGACGTGTACGTTCACCGGCTGCGTAAGTACATCGGAGCGTACCTGGCGGTGCTGGGACACACCGACGTGCTGAGCTTCACCGCCGGGATCGGCCAGCGCGTCGCGGCGCTGCGCCGCGACGCGCTGGCCGGGATGGGGGAGCTTGGCATCGAGCTCGACGAGCACCGTAACGCCAGCCCGGCGGCCGACGCGCGGCGGATTTCTACCGACGACTCGCCGATTGCCGTGCTGGTGATCCCGACCAACGAAGAACTGGCCATCGCCCGGGACTGCATGCGGGTGGTCTAGCCCAAAAGCCCACGCTGCGCCGGCCGGTCCCGACGAACGGTGTGGGACCAGTGCCGATGGTGTGTGCGCCACCAGGTCGTAGTAGACATCGCGAAAATCTAGGCCGCACTGTCAAAGAGTGATCACTGGGTGGAAAGGCTAGGGTCGTGCCTACATTTTGCCCACACTTGGTCGTAAAACAGCATGACGGAGTGGGATTGAGTGAGACCCAAAAAGCCAGGTCAAGGGGCTAGCAGCTCTTCGGCGTGGACCCCTGAACAGGGTTCAAATCCCTCCGCCAAGTGCCGAGGCACTCTTCCCCTGCTGGGCCGTCAGAAGAGATCAATCCTGACAGGGGGTCAGGGGATCCATACAACACGCCGAATCCGGACACCGAGGATCAAGCCACCCAGCTACAGTGACGTCGCGGCGTTCCGAGAGCGCCGCGAGTTTGATTCCGCTTTATGGTGACGAGGCGTTTACGTGTGGGCGTTGAGACGGAGGCGAAAATTCGCGCGACAACCTGCCGCATGGCTGATGCTCGCGAGCTGGAAATACGCAGCTAAACATGATCAGGAGCACGGTGGCACCCCGAAGATGCCGGGGGAGCCGAAACGGGTGCAGCCCAGCAGAAATAGGGATCTGAGCAGCAAGAATAATCCTGATTGACGCCGGGTGCTGTTTAGCATGGCAGGAACTCTCCTGATGACCTGGGATAATCATGTCGGCGCCCGAGTCCCTGGAATCCCTGGCCGAGAGCTTCGGCCGGGTCCTCTGTTCGGCGGCGGCCGCCAAAAGCTGATCTTTGGCCGCGAAGTGCCGATACTGGGCCAGCGGCGCTCACCCCGGGGCGGCGTGCCGCCTCGGTCAGTTATCGACGGCAATTTGTCACCGTGACATATTGGCCCTGACTGTAGGGCAGGGACAACTTGTCGTCGGAATCGATGCCAAAGCCTCGATCTCGGCGCAGTATGAACACAATGAGCGAGTTCATGCAGAATACCGACGCTTTCCTGTGGGCGATGGAAAGCGATCCTGTTTTACGGTCGACCATTATCACGATCTCTCTGCTGGACAGCACCCCGGATTGGGGGGAATTGGTTGAGCGGTTCGACGGGCTCAGCCGACGACTGCCGATCTTCCGCCAGCGGGTAGTGTCGTCGCTTCGCCCGGCCCCGCCCCGCTGGGAGGACTGCCCGGACTTCGATCTCGGCTTCCACGTGCGTCGTGTGAGCGCGTCGCAGCCGGCAACTCTCGACACGGTGCTGGAGATGGGCCGGCTGGCCGCGATGTCGGACTTCGACCCGGCCAGACCAATGTGGGAGATCACCCTGGTCGACGGACTTGCGGACGGCGGCACCGCACTGATGACGAGATGCACCATTCGCTGGCCGACGGCATCGGCGGCGTCCAGATCGCGATGACGCTATTCGATGTCACGGCCCGGCGGGGCCGCGCACTGCCCGCCGCGCCGCCACCACGGATGCCTTCGCCGTTGGACGGACTGCGCGACACACTCCGCTACGACGCCGGGCTACTCGCCAATGCGGCCACGGCTTCGGTTACGGGCATTCCCGGCGTGGTGCGAAGGGCCGGACGGCGGCCGGTGCAGGCAGCCACCTCCGCGGCGGCGGTCGCGTCGTCGGTCTACCGCATCATGCGGCCGATCGCCAAGTCCGGCTCGTCGCTCATGAAAGACCGCACGACGGTCCGTCGCCTCGGGATCCACGAAGTGTCGAGGCTGCGGCTGCGCGATGCCGGACACGCAGGCGGGGGTTCGCTCAACGATGCGTTCCAAGCGGGCGTGACCGGCGCGCTGCGCCGCTACCACGAAAAGCACAGCGTCGCGGTTGGGGACTTTCATGTGGGCATGCCGATCAGTCTGCCCACCGAAGGCGACGCGATTGGCGGAAACCGGGTCACGATGATGCGGTTCGACGTGCCGGTCGGCCTCGCCGACCCGGCGCGGCGAATCGAAGAGATCCATCACCGGGCCACAAGGCAACGCGACGAGCGCTCGCTGCCCTACATGCAACTGATCGCCGGTGCGTTGAACGTGTTCCCGCGCTGGTACATTGGAGCGGTTTTGCGCCGCGTCGATTTCGTGGCCAGCGACGTTCCCGGTATCCCGATTCCTGTACGTCTCGGTGGAGCCGCACTGCGGATGGCGTACGGTTTCGGCCCGACGATCGGTGCGGCGGTGAATGTCACGTTGCTCAGCTACGTCGACACGTGTGCGCTAGGAATTAACGTCGATGCGGGCGCGATTCCGGACTTCGACGTGTTCCACGACTGCCTCGTCGACGGGTTCGACGAGGTGCTGGCGCTTGCCGACTAGGCGGTCACCGGCGGGACGTGGATGGCTCTCATTGAATCTGGACACCTGCTGCAGTGGGGCGTTCCCGCGACCGGTGTTCTGGTGGAGACACTGCTTGAGCGCGGGCCCCGGGGTGACGTGGCCGACGCCGTGGCCGCCATTGAGCGGTTAGCGGCCGCGCCAGCCGACGAGGGTCTGGCGGTATGTGACATCTGGCTGATGCGGCTGCGCGCCCTGCTGGCGCGGGCGCGGGGTGATGCCGCGGCCTATGCGCACTTCCGGGATCGCTACCGGGACATGGCGAAATCCATTGGCTTCGACGGGCATATAGCTTGGGCCGAGGCGATGCCATGACCACGGCCGGAGTCGGGCGAAATTCGCCCGACAACCTGTCGCATGGCTGATGCTCGCCAGCTGGAAATACGCAGCTAAGCATGATCTGTAGCACGGTGGCACCCCGAAGATGCCGGGAGAACCGAAGCGGGTTCAGCCCAGCCGGGACACGGATCTGAAGGCTAACAAGCGGACTTGAGGGTGCGCGTCGCAACGGTCAACATGCCCAGCCATCGCGGGACTGTGCCGGCGATCGGCAGGAAAACGGAAGACGTGGCTCTGGTGATCATTGGTTGAGTCTCAGCGCCGCCGCCCCATTCGGTGGATTGTGAGCTGTAGTGTGCGTAGGCCATCGTGTAGTCGTGACTTCACGGCAGCTTCGGTGATCTTCAGGTCGTCGGCGATTCTGCCGGTCGTCCATCCCTGGTAATAGGCCCTGCAGATCACTGCGCGGTGCTCGAAAGGCAACTGCCGCATGGCATCTGCGATCAGCGATCTCAGCTGCTGATCGGTACCCGGGGACGAACCCGAGTTCAGGCGATCTACAGCGTCTGGCTGCTGCGCGGTCGGCGTCGGCTCTGTGACTCTGAATCGGGATCGAAACCCGTCCCGCCCAGTCCGGGTGCTAGGCCTGGCGGAGGCGCGGCTCGGCTCGAGTGGTGTGGTGGGCACCTGTGTGACCCCCGTTGATCGGTCCAGGGTTTCCGTTTTTTCTCCTCGTGGTGGCGCGTAAGCCTGGGGCGGAAACGGCGCCTGCATGAGGCGGGCCGAAAACGCGCAGCTGGCGCTACTGCATAGGTCGGAGCCGAGCATCGGGGAGCTTCTTCCTGACTAACTAGATAGTTGGGAAGCTACGCCACGACCATGCCTGGTGTCAACTATCTAGTTAGTTAGTTATGCTGTGGCAATGACCGTCATCCGTGACGCCGCAGCGACCCGTCAGCGCCTGATCGACGCCGCCCGCGCCGAGTTCGCTCAGTACGGCATCGCCGGTTCGCGTGTGGACCGCATCGCCGCCAATGCCGGGGCCAACAAGGCCCAGATTTACAACTATTTCGGAAGCAAGGACCGACTGTTCGACGCGGTCTGGGAATCGGTGGTGCAGCAGGTCGTCGAGTCCACCCCGATCGATGCCACCGATCTCGCCGGGTATGCGGCAAGACTGGCGGACACGTATAGCCAACATCCGGAGATCAGGCGGCTGGTGAGCTGGCGGCGCCTCGAGCGTGGTCATGATGGACCCCATCTGTTCGCGGTTCAGAACGCCAAGGCCACCGTTGACGCGATCGCAAAGGCGCAAGCCGACGGTACGGTGTCTGACCATTTCGAACCGGGCGTGCTGTTGGCGCTGATCATCAACGTCGCCTCGTTGTGGACCACGGGCAGCAGCCTCGAGGTCCTGACAGTCGCCGACGTATCGGCCGCCAAACGGCAGCGTGAGATTATTCGCGACGCCGTCGAATGCCTACTTGGGCGGTAGCTACGAAAGAGGTTCGTCGGTTTGTGGATGCCTCAGCCAACAGCGTCTGGCCATGATAAGCGCGGGGAGGTGTTCGGACCCTTGGAGGAGGACAGTGGTGGTGCCTGCAGGTTCGGATGCCGGCACGCCCGCTCGAGACGGGCGAAAACTCGCCCGACAACATGCGGCATGGCTGATGCTCACACGCTGGAAATACGCAGCAGAGCATGATCAGTAGCACGATGGCACCCCGAAGATGCCGGGGGAGCCGAAACGGGTGCAGCCGAGCCGGGATACGGATCGGAAGAGCGAAAAGAAGCGCAACTGAGCTTGCACGTTCGAGGTCGTCTTTGGCCTGCTGTCAGGCCAGCCGCTGCAAGCGCGGTGCTGGCACCTCAACCCCTGTCGATGGCGGCTAGAGCCGACTCGCCGCGAATGCCGCGGCCTGGTTGGTCATCCCGGGAACATACGCAACGTGCGCGGCCGGGTTGCGGCCTTCGGAGCAGATTGGATCGTCGGGAACGCACAAGTCAATCGTTTTAGGGCGATATAGCGGGCTGATTACCGGAAGCCGGCCGCCCCCCAGTGTCCTCGCGAATGCACTCTCCGGGTTGCCGAAGACGGCGACCGCGGCGACATGCTGAGCCACCTGGGGCTGCAGATCATCGGTGGTCATATCGATCACGCCGGCGCCCTGAGAATATCCACCAAGCACCATTTTGGTGTTGGGGCAGTTCGCAGCCATGGATTGGACATGAGCACGCACATCGCCGGCCCCGGCCAACGAGCTCCTGACGAAATCGTCGGTGGCTGGGTAGTTGACCGCATAGACCCCGATGGACCGTCCAGGAACTTGCGACCTAAGCGAGTCGATGAATGCCTGGCCGACCCCACCGACACCAGGGGGCTCGTTGGTGCCGCGAGCGAACACCACCTCGCTGTCGGGACATGACGCTGCAGACGCGGAAGGAATGGCGATGGGCGTGCTGAGCAGCGTCCACGTCATCACCACCGCAACTCCAAGGATGCGAGCGATGTTGCGTGTATTCATCTCTAAATGCTGCCATCATCATCGGAAATCGTCAGGCTCGGCCGGGCCGTCAGGCGGCATGCCGGCGCGGACCTAAATCGAGGATGCCCTACGGATTGCCGACGATCGTTGATGATCTCGCCTTGACTCGCCCAGGAAGCAGCCCGCCACACCTAACGTCGCCGCGACAATGGCTTGGGTCGAAGTGTGTCTGTTTCAAAACGGGCGAGAACTCGCGCGGCAACATGCCGCATGGCTGATGCCCTCATGCTGCGTCGATGCAGCTGAGCATGATTACCGGCACGGCGACACCCCGAGGATGCCGGGGGAGCCGAAGCGGGTGCTTGATCGCGGCCTCGCACTGTGGCAGGCGACGTCGCGTTGGTGCGGGGCTATGCTGCGACTCGTCCGACTAGTAAGGCAGTCCAATGAACCCGGTAGCCAAGGCTCTCAATAAGGTCGTCAATCCACCGCGGGTATCGGATCCGGACCGGCTACGCGCAGCGGTGTCCGGCAAGACCGTCCTGGTGACCGGTGCCTCCTACGGACTCGGCGAGGCCACCGCGCGCAAGCTCGGGGCGGCCGGGGCGATCGTGCTGCTGGTCGCCCGTTCCGCGGACAGGCTGACAGGCCTCGCAGCGTCGATCAACGCGGGCGGCGGCCGCGCCACCGCGTACCCGGCCGATCTCACCGACCTGACAGCGGTCGCCGCGCTGGCGAAGGAGCTCACCGAAAACCATGGCCCGATGGACATCGTCGTCAGCAACGCCGGCAAGTCCATCCGGCGGTCGCTGCATTTGCAATACGACCGGCCGCAGGATTTCGAGTGCACGATCGGCGTCAACTACCTCGGCCCGGTCCGGTTGCTGCTCGGGCTGCTTCCCGCGATGAGGCGCCGCGGCAGCGGGCACATCGTGAGCGTTTCTACGGTCGGTGTGCGCATCGCACCAGGCCCGCGCTGGGGCAGCTATCTGGCGTCCAAGAGCGCGTTCGATGTGTGGTTGCGCAGTGTCGCACCGGAACTCCGCGCCGACGGCGTGCACGTCTCCTCGGTGTACATGACGTTGGTTCACACCCCCATGAGCGATCCGACGCCGATCCTGCGCATGATGCCGGGTCTGTCTGCGGAGCAGGCCGCCGACATCGTCGCGAAGGCGATCATCGACCGGCCCCGCACGGTGCAGCCGTGGTGGGTGTGGCCGATCGAAATCAGCTCGATGCTGCTGCCCGGGCCACTCGGGGTCGGGATGGGACTGATGTATCGGTTCTCCACCGATTCCCCAAGCGCCCGGGGGATTCAGCAATGACGGTCGCGAACGTCGTGACCAGCGCGGCCAGGGTGGTGCTGCGATCGGGATTGATTGCGCCCGCCGGGCCGCTGACGATGTTCCGAATTGTGCGTGAGGCGGTTCGAGGTGGTGCGAACCCGGCTACCGTGATGGCGATCGCGGCGGCTCGCTGGCCGTACCGGACCGCGTTGATCGACGATGACGGTGCGCTGAGCTACGGCCAGCTGCAGTCCCGCACCGAATCCCTCGCGGCCGCACTGGTCTACCGCCACCGCGTCGGACCCGGGGTCTCGGTCGGCATCCTGTGCCGCAACGGTCGTGCCTTCATGCGGGGGGTGTTCGCCGCGGCGTCAGTCGGTGCCGACGTGGTGCTGCTCAACACAGATTTCCGCACCGACGCGCTGGCGGCCGCGTTGGGCGCGCACCAGATCCAAACCGTGATTTGTGACGACGAATTCGCCGACCGGGTGCGTGCGGCAGACGAGGGCGTCGCCGTCGTGGATCTCGCGGCGCTCGAGAGCGACCAGTGCGAGCCGCGGCCGAAGGCTGGGCCGTCCGGTCGGATCGTGCTCCTGACGTCCGGCACGACGGGCACACCCAAGGGTGTGCCGCGCACACCCAGTATCACTCCGGTACTGGGTGTCGGAGTCGTGTTCCTCGACCGCATCGGGCTGCGCGCTGGAAGCCGAATCGTCGTGTCGGTGCCCATGTTTCACGCGTTCGGGTTCGGGATGCTGTTGCTCACGGTGATACTCGGTGGCACGCTGCTGACGAGACGCCGGTTCGACGCCGAAACAGTGCTCGCGCAGACGTCGTTGCATAGCGCGCACGCGCTCGCCGCGGTCCCGGTCATGCTCGCCCGGATTCTTGACCTTTCGGACGAGGTGCGGGCACGAAACCCGGTTCCGTCGCTGCGCGTGGTGATGACCGCCGGGGCACGCCTGGATCCGAGCCTGGCGCAGCGGTTCATGGACGTCTACGGCGAAATCCTCTACAACGGCTATGGCTCTTCGGAGGTCGGCATCGGGTCGTTTGCGACGCCCGCCGATTTACGGGAGGCGCCGGAAACGGTTGGCAGGCCGGTTCCCGGTTGTCCGGTCAGAATTCTCGACGAGAACGACGGTCCCGTCGGACCGCATGTCACCGGGCGGGTGTTCGTGGGCGGTGGTATGACGTTCGACGGCTACACCGGCGGCGGTGACAAGGATGTGGTCGCCAGGATGACGGACACCGGGGACGTGGGTTACTTCGACGAGGCAGGACGGCTGTTCATCGTCGGCCGCGGAGACGACATGATCGTCTCCGGCGGTGAGAACGTCTACGCCCGCGCGGTTGAGAACGCGCTTGGCGAACATCCCGACTTGGCCGACAACGCGGTGATCGGTGTCCCGGATGAGGACTTCGGGCAGCGGCTCGCTGCGTTCGTGGTCCCCCGCCCTGGCTCCGACATCGACGAAGCCAAACTGCGGGAGTACTTGAAGGACAGGGTGTCTCGTTTCGAACAACCGCGAGACATCACCCTCGTCGCCGCGATCCCGCGCAACCCCACCGGGAAGGTGCTGCGAAACGAACTGGGTGACGATCGCGTCGTATGACCTTTTCTATCGCCAGATCGTTTCAGCGCACGGCCTTTTGGGTTTTGATCCAGTCGGCGACGACGGCGATGTCGGCGATGTCGGCGATGTCGGCCGGGTCGACCAAGCATGCAGCTAGACGTTGCCATTGACGGCATACCCGCCGGGAACTGGTTAGAGCCACGCAGCAACAGCTCACACCGTTGGCTTGATGACACATACCCCGGTGTTCCCGTTGCCGCCGAGGGTCGCTGGTATCACCCCAGTCGTTGCGGCTAATTGCACCCGGCGGCGTTGACCCACCGACCGTTATAGCTCACGCATCCGGTGACGTTCGGGGGTGGCGGTGGGTCATACGGCATGGGAGCGTAGTAGGCCGGCGGCGGAACGTAAGGCGCAACCGCGTCGGCGACGTTCGCGCAGCCACTCACCGATACTCGTCGGCCGGCGCTTGCGCAGACGTCGGCGTTAGCGACCCCGGGTGCGGGAATTGTGACGATCGCCCCGGGGACGGCCGCGAGCGCCAAGACGGTCGCGGCCGTGATAGTCCCTGATCGTATCCAATGACTCATCTTGCTTGTCTCCTCACCGGCGTGGCTGGCGTATCTATGTCGAAGGCGATGGTCGGGCGTAGCACCACTTAGGTGACTATTGACCCAAATTAGGTTGGTAATCGCAGCGATTCTTCAGGTCGGTGAGGGGTTGGCGGATCCCGTTGATTTCGGACTCAACCTGGGGGTTGGCGTTCATGTAGTTCTGGACGTCGCCGCGAATCTCCTCGTTCGGCTGCCCTCGAAGGCCGGTGAAGAAGTTGTTGACGTCCGGGTGGCTAAACAAGTAGACCCCCATCGCGGTCCCGACTGTGCCCGACACCTGCGCCAGGTCGGCGGCCGTGCACCCAGGCGCCGGTGCCGCAGGGGCTGGAGCTGGCGGTGCGGGCGTGGGCTCAGCAGACGCCAACGAGGCGCCCCCAAACAGCATCGCACCGGCCATCGCCGAAGTGCCGATCGCTCCCACCAGTGCGCTACGCATGGCACGCCTTGACAGCATCATGCTTGCTCCTTCTCATCGAGTGCCCGAACCGCTATCGATACCACTTAGCTAAGCACAACAAAATAAGACATTGTGGCGAACAACAATTCGAAAGGAACCGCAAGAGCAAATCTTGCGGGCATCGACTGCCAATCCCACGGCTCGGCATTGGATGTCGGCAGACTTCGAGACCGGTGACCGGTCGCGGCATCCGGTGCCTGACGAATCCGCCAGCGGACGTTGACATCTCACCGCTAGGTGGCGCGCAGCGAACATCCAGGAAGGGACAGACTGAGGCGACACCGCAGACGAGGGACCCTGGGGGCGTGTCGACGAGTGTCAGTATGGAGCCGACGCTGAGGCAGGAGCCAGAGAATGCACAGTGAGACCGCGTTCGTCCTCACAGTTTTGGTGCTCTGCTACGCCGCTGTCTCCGGGCTGGTCCGACGCTGGTACCTGGCGCCCGCGCTGATATTCGTCATCCTCGGGATAGTTCTCGGTCCGTCGTGCTTGGGGTTGATCGAGGCGGGGTCCGACACGAAGGGTTTCACGGTCCTTTCGGAGCTGGCGCTGACGGTGATTCTGTTCAATCAAGCCTCCACGCTGAACCTGCGGACCGTGTTTCGGCGGGGCCATCTGCCGATGCGCCTGATCGCGATAGGAATACCCGTGACTATCGCCCTCAACACGGCAATCGCCGTCTCAGGGCTGCCGGTGCTGCCGTTTTGGGAAGCGGTGTGCCTGGCCATTATCGTGGCGCCCACCGAGGTGTCGTTGCTGGACGCCCTGCTCGAGGATCGGCGCATCCCTGAGCGTGTCCGCCATGCGCTCTCGATTGAGAGCGGCCTTTATGACGGCTTTGCGCTGGCCGCTTTGCTGGCCGCGCTGGCGCTCGCCTCGGAGCAGACTCATCCCGCTCCGGTCCGCTGGGCCTGGTTCGCGTTTCGTACCGAGTTCGCCTCGCTGGCGGTCGGCGCGCTCATTGGTGTGATCGGCGGCGTGGTGATCTCACGATCCAGTGCGCGCGGGTGGATGAGTGGCACCTGGGCGCAGCTGGCGACCCTGGCGCTCGCGCTCGTCTGCTTCGGGCTTGGCGAGCGGTTGCACGGCAGCGGGTTCGTCACCGCCTTCGTCGGCGGGCTGGCCTACGCAGTTGTTTCGCGCCGCAGCGGTACCCAGGCGGCGGCGACACAGGTCTCCGACGCGGCCGGCCAACTTCTCGAACTGCTCGTGTTCGCGCTTTTCGGCGCGGTGGCAGTCGTGCCGGCCTGGCGCGACGCCGGCTGGCGGGTGGTCTTGTTCGCGGTCGTCGCCTTGATCGCGGTGCGCGTCGCGTCGGTTGCGATCGCAGTGGCCGGCAGCGGGCTGTCGACGCGTAGCACAATGTTCATGGGATGGTTCGGCCCCCGCGGAATCGGAACTCTCGTCCTGGGCCTGCTCGTGATCGACAGGGGCGAAATCCAGCAGGGTGCCCTGATACGGCAGGCCGTGGTGGTGACCGTGACGATGAGCCTCGTCTTGCACAGCCTCACCGCACCTCTGGGAATCCGGTTATGCGCCCAGGGCGCGACGGCGGCGGCCGACACCGGTTCCCCACCGCCCGCGAACGACACCGTTTCGAAAGCCACTGCGCCACATCGGAAACCGGGTGAGAACGGAGGCGACGCGCGTCTGTGAACACGACATCGGCGCGCGCGGGGCTCGGATAACGGGTGAAACCGCCGCCTTGGTTGCGCCGCTTTGACAGGATGACGCTATGTCCACGTCATCGGCGCAACCATCCGGGCCGATCCTGCACCCGTTGACGACGCCGCGAGCGGCGGCCCTGGCGGGGGTTCTGTCGGCCCTGCTCTTCGCGGCGGTACTGATCCTGATCCGTACCAAGATGCCCGAGGGAGTGGGCGACTCGACGCAATGGCTCAACTCTGAACGGGGCGGCATCCTGACCGCAACAAAGCTGATGCCGTTCGCCGGGATCACTTTCTTATGGTTCATCGCGGTGGTGCGGGATGGCTTCGGGCGCTACGAGGATCGGTTCTTCGCGACGGTATTTTTGGGCAGCGGTCTGTTGTTTTTGGCGGTGATGTTCGTCTCGACCGCGGTCGCGGCCGCGCTGGTGGCCAGCAACACGGGCGTCACCGATCCCGCAGCGCATGCCGAGGTGATCGAGTTCGGCAAGGGGATCGTGGTGTCGGCCGCCAAAACCTACGCCATCCGGATGGCGGCGGTGTTCATGATTTCGCTGGCCACCATCTGGCTCAAGACCGGCCTGATGCCGCGCTGGCTAGTCGCCATCAGCTATCTGGTGGCGGTGGCGTTGCTGATCGCCAGCGACCTGACCATGTGGCTGACGCTGGCGTTTCCCATCTGGATGCTGGTCGTCAGCGGCCTGCTCCTGATCCGCGCTGGAGTCGTCGACGAGCAACGCGCGAGCCGAGATTGAGCGGGCCGTGCCGGAAACGACCCGCGTCGTAGCGATGGACTAGGGCCCCGCCGCGGTGCGGGAGCCCAGCTCACAGCCACGGGGTCGCCGCTGAGGGTGCGGTGCCGGGCCGGAAGCGGCATGGGGTGCGCCGACTTTCGGGTCCAAAGGCCCAGACGCTCGTCGAATTCCCGCAGCGGCAACGGTCCGCCAGCTTCAACCTCGACCAGGTGATGGCCAAACTGCAGGAAAGCGCCAGAAGCGACTAATCCGAGCCCCTGCCGAGCCAATCCGCGGCGGCGACGTTCTGGATCGCCCAGCGAACCGACCTGACACCGGGCTGCACGCTCAACGCCCGCACCGCGTTCTCCAGCAGGGTGTCGTCGCGGGACGCGGCTGACACTTCGGCGCGGAGCCCGATCTGGTCGGATGGGGCGCCCTCGACGAAACGCAGCGAGTGCAGCTGCAGGCCCGGCTGATTGACGGCCTGGACGATCTCGTTGCGCGCCGTCTGCTCCGCGTCGGGTCCGCAGGCCACTTCCAGCAGGTAGTCGGCAGGGGGTATCTCACGGCCCGCCCTGGAGTGCACACGGTCCATCCGCGCGGCCAGCGGATGCAGGAAACTGTTCGCGGCGATGATGATCGCGGCCCCGGCGAGGGCCTCCCGCCAGGCCCATGCTCCCGCCAGCGCGCCCACCGCGGCGGTCGCCCACAGCGTGGCGGCGGTGTTCAGCCCGGTCACCGACATGCCCTGTTTCATGATGACCCCGGCGCCGAGAAAACCGATGCCGGTCACGATTTGCGCGGCCACCCGGGTGGGGTCGGTGTCGCGGTGGAAGGTGTAGGCGCCCAGGATCAGAAACAGCGCCGACCCCATGCTGACCAGGGCCATCGTCTGCAGACCCGCCATCCGGGACCGCCACTGGCGTTCGATCCCGATCGCCAGTCCCAGGACGGTCGCCAGGCCGACGCGGACGATCAACTCGAGGGCGAGCACGTTAACGATCTTTGCGCAGGCGCGGGCTCCGCGGGCGCGAATGCGCCAAGATCAGACCCGGCGCGCTGACCGCCGCCGGCGCGGGCGAGGGAAGCCTCGAGGAACCAGCGCGAGGCCAACACTCTGTCGATTGACCTGGGAGAAATCCGTGTAATAGGGCGGCGACTCTACGCATTTCTGCTGATGTTTTTCGGCTCGTGGTGGTCGCATTCTGGCTAGCATGAGCGAGATTGATCCACGTGCGGAGACGCCGCTGGTGAACTGGAGCGATCTGGGCGTGAGTGGGCTTTTGCCGACGGGCACGGTGACGTTGCTTTTGGCTGACGTCGAGGGCTCGACGCGGCTGTGGGAGACGCAGCCCGAGCAGATGACGGCGGCGTTCGCGCGACTGGATCGCGAGCTATCGGATTTGGTCGCCGCTCATCGCGGGGTGCGGCCGGTGGAACAGGGTGAGGGCGACAGCTTTGTCGTGGGCTTCGCGCGGGCCAGTGACGCGGTGGCGTGTGCGCATGGGCTGCAGTTGGCGCCTCTGGCCCCGATCAGTTTGAGGATCGGCGTGCACACCGGCGAGGTGCAGTTGCGCGATGAAGGTAATTACATCGGTCCCACTATCAACCGGACGGCGCGGCTGCGCGATTTGGCCCATGGCGGCCAGACGGTGCTTTCCGGCACGACCGAGTCGTTAGTCGTTGACACGTTGCCACCCGACGCGTGGCTAGCGCGGGCCGAGGGCGCGGCCCTGTCCACCGAAGAGGCGATCGCCGATGCGCAGCGAGGTCGCGGCGAGCGCAAACGACCCACGAGCGGCTGGGCGTCATTGACTCCGACCGAGCGCGATGTCGTGAGACTCGTCAGCGAAGGACTGGGCAACAACGACATCGCTACTCGGCTTTTCGTCTCACACCGGACCGTGCAATCCCACCTGACGCACGTCTACGCCAAACTTGGCCTGACCTCGCGGGTGCAACTAGCCCAGGAGGCAGCCCGCCAGGCATGACTCGCTCGGCAACTAGGTCAGCGCCGGCTGTGGCACAAATTGGGGTTGGCGCGCGGGCATTAGGTCCTGATCGTTGCGCGACTGCAGGACCCAGCCGGTGAGGAAAGCGATCAGCGACCCCGCCAACCCGGCGGCCGTTGTCACCACCGACGATCCCGACAGCAAGAAATAGCCGTAAGCGGTACCGACGATGAGCAAAGCGATGCGTGTAGGTGTCCAGTCGGCCGTCGCTGGCAGCCGATAGGACAGACCGATGCCCAGCAGCAACGCCAGAACATGCCCGACGGCGGTGAAGTCCGCTCCCGAGGCCGCCATCAGCGCGATGCCGAGCCACCACCCGACCCACGCCGGTCGCCAGCGCGACGGTATGGATGCCGTCAGCGCGCCCAGGACACAAACCGCGCCATAACTGACCCCCACGTCGCTCGCCCGTGTGATAGAGAACGGCAGCCAGCCCGCCTTAAGCGCAACGACCAGCCCCACCGCGACGATCAATGTGGCACCGATGTGACCGACCGCGAAGGCGATGACCAAACCGCTACCGCGCCAGATCAATTCGCCCAACGCCAGCAAGCAGGCGAGTGCGGGTAGCCAGAGATAGACGTCGCCGCCGTCGTCGACGAACGCACTGCCGACCAACGTGCTCAGGCGGCCGTGCGCCAGGTTGTGCAAGTTGGTGCTCATGCGACTCACCGCGACCTCGCGTGCGTGTGGACCGAGCGCCGTCAGCATGAGGGAGACCGCTGCCAGGACGATGGCGTACGCCGCGGTGATGCGCACCGATGCCGCGGCGGACAGCGTGCGCGCGGCCACCGCGGCCCAACCCTCGGTGTTGTCGCGAACAGTGATGGCCGCCATCGTCATTCGTCTTTGTTCGAGTGGCCCGACCAGCCACGGTCTCGGGCCAGCAGGTCTGCGATGGTCTCGCGGCGCACCAGTTCACGCGCCTGGCCCGCTGCGACCGCGACCAGCGGCGGGCGCCCGACCAGGCTGCAGCTCGATCCCATCGAGTAGTGGTAGGCGCCGGTGCAGGCCATGGCCAACAGGTCGCCGGGATGGATGTCGGCGGGCAGCTCGACGTCGCTAGCGATCTCGTCGCCGGCCTCGCAGTGTCGACCCACCACCGTGACCGGCGCAGTGGCGGCTCGCGCGCACCGATTAGCCAGTGCCACAGTGTATCTCGCGTCGGTGCCCGCCACGCGCGGGTTGTCGCTCATGCCGCCGTCGACCGCGACGAAGGTGCGTCCGTCGGGCTGGCGTTTGACGGCGACCACCCGGTATAGCGTCATCCCGGCGCGGGCTGCGATCGCTCGGCCCGGTTGGAGCACGATCCGCGGTCGGGGATAGCCGTATTCCGCACAGGTGGATTGGAGTGCGGCGTCGATGACGGTGCCCAGTGCCCGCGGGTCGAGTTCGGGATCGCCGGACCTATACGGGA
This sequence comes from uncultured Actinomycetota bacterium, assembly GCA_963802525.1. Classification (GTDB taxonomy): domain Bacteria; phylum Actinomycetota; class Actinomycetes; order Mycobacteriales; family Mycobacteriaceae; genus Mycobacterium. The sequence goes on from CAWDJC010000003.1 coordinate 24,443, forward strand.
CCGCGTGTCCGCCGCCGAGGTTGAGCTCGGTCAGCACGACCCCATGCCGGTCGCGGACCTCGGCCATCAACGCCACCATTTGCTCGATGGCCCGGCCGTACAGCCCGACATCGGCGAGCTGCGACCCCAATTGGCAGTGCAACCCGACCAAGTCAAGCCACGGCTCACCCAGGACGCGCTTCACCGCATTGGACGCGTGGCCGCCCGCTAAGGCAAAGCCGAATTTCTGGTCGAGCACCCCGGCCCTCATCGCGCCGGCGTCGATGTCGGGAATCACCCGGATCAGCACACGTTGGCGACGGCGCACCCGCCCGGCAAGCAGCGCGATCTCGTACGGCGTGTCGATCACGATTCGCCCCACGCCGGCCGCGACCGCGTCATCCAACTCGCCGGCGGTCTTGGCGTTGCCATTGAGGACGATCTTCGACGGCGGCACCTCGCCGGTCAGGGCGGTGGCCAGTTCGCCGCCCGAGCAGACGTCTACGCCCGCACCTTCGGCGGCGGCCCACCCGGCCACGGCCGCGCTCAGTAGCGCCCGACCGGCGTAGATCACGTCGACACCGGGGAGCGCCGCGCGATAGCGACGGATGCGCGCCCGGAAGTCTTCTTCATCGACCACGTAGGTGGGGGTGCCGAACTCGGCGGCCAGCTCGGTGGCGGCCACCCCGCCGACGCACAACCGGCCCATTTCGTCGACGGAGCTGCTCAGCGGCCAGATCGCGCGGTCGAGGTGCGGTTTCGCCTCGTCCCGCAGCGATGGAAGCAGCTCGAACAGCGTCATACTCCCACGATGCGGGTATAAGGCGGGATCCGCCGCATTCTTAACGAAGCTTTCACACCCGTGTGATTAATCTTCACGGATTCAGCACTGCGGCCCGCGTTATCCGCGTTTCTGGCGCGCAAATCTCCGCGTTTTCGCCGATGTCCTCCTCCCGCGATGCAGCTCGCCCGGGAAGCGGTGCGCCACGGCTAAGCGAAGTAGTTCGCCGGGACAAGCGGGACGTCGTCGGGCGCCGCTTTGCGGGCCGCCAACAGCGTCCGCGCGGCGTCGCCGATCGGTATCCGCAGCGGCAGCTCAGGTTTCTCGGCCGCGTCCGCGACCTCGGCCGCGACCTGCTCGGGCGTGATGATGCCGGCGCGCGGCCCGCCGCCTTTGAGGATCGCGGCGTAGGGGTCGTCGGGCAGCGTGTAGGTGGTCACGTCGTCGAGGGCGCCGGAGCTCACCGCGCCGGGTTCGAGCAGCGCGGCCTGGACGCCGAACGGTGCGATCTCGATGGCGAGCGCTTCGACCAGCGCCTCCAGCGCCCACTTGGTCGACGCGTAGGCCGCGCCGGGCGGCAGCACGACGCGTCCGACGATGCTGGACATGAACATCAGCTTCCCGTCGCCACGGGCGCGCATCTGCGGCAGCACCGCCTGGGCGACGCGGATGGCGCCGATGGTGTTGAGGTTGAGCAGGCGCTGCAGCTCGGCCAGCGGGGTGGCTTCCACGGCGGCGTAGAAGATAACACCGGCGTTGGCGATCACGATGTCGATGCCGCCGGCGGCCGCGACGGCCGCTGTCACGCTCGCGTCGTCGGTGACGTCGAGGGCCAGCCGTTGGCTGACGTCCAGGTCGGCCAGCGTGCGTGGATCGCGTGCGGTGGCCACGACGCGATGCCCGCGGCGGGCGAACTCGGTGGCGGTGGCGCGGCCGATGCCACGGTTGGCTCCGGTAATCAGGACGGATGACATGGCGGCGAATCCTCTCAGTGACTGCGTGTTTCGAAGATCAATAGCGTGCTGCTCGCGGTGGCGACGAGGTTTCCCGACGCGTCGGTGAGCTTCCCTTCGGCGAACCCGATCCGCGACCCCGCCTTGACCACGGTGCCCACCGCCGTCAGCCGACCGCCGGACACGGTGACCGCCTTGAGGTAGTTGACCTTGATCTCGACCGACGTGTAACCGACGCCTTCGGGCAGCGTGGTGTGCAGTGCGCAGCCGGTCACCGTGTCGAGCAGGGTGCAAACAGCGCCGCCGTGAACCGTTCCGAGCGGGTTGTACATGGACCCGTCGGGTGTGCAACCGAAGGCGATTCGCCCGTTCTCGACGTCGGTGACATCCATTCGCATGAGTCGGCCGATCGGCGACGGCGGCAAGTGCTCGTCGGCGACAGCCCTCCAATAGGCAAGGCCCGACATCGACGCGGTGGCGGCCTGGGTGGTGATCGGGTCGTGCCAGCTGACCAATCGCGACTGTTCCGCGCCCCACGCCGTTTCGGCGCCGCCGCGCGTGTCCTGAGAAACCGTCATGTGCCAACCTCCCGGGGAAACTGATCGGTTTACATCGTCACTAGACGCTAGTGGCGTATTCGCCATTTGTAAACCGATCGGTGTACTCTGAGCATGTGAGTGATGCCACTATGTCGCCACGTCCAGCGGGCGGGCGCGGAGCGCGCGAGCGTATCGAGCGCGCCGCCGCCAGGCTCTTCTACCGCAACGGCATCCACGCGACCGGAGTCGAACTCATTGCTCAAGAGGCCAGCGTGTCCAAGCGCACCCTCTACCAGCACTTCGCCAGCAAGAACGACCTCGTCGACAACTATCTGCGCGGCTTCGAAGCCCGCGGCGGATCACCCATCGAGAAGCGCCTCGACGACAACCGACTGTCCGCCCGCGAGCGCCTGCTGGGGATTTTCGAGATGTCCCACTCGAAGGTATTGCGGGGCTGCCCCTTTCACAATGCGGCCGTGGAATCGGCTGGAGCGCTCCCGAGCGCCGACGAGATCGTGCGGGCCCACAAACGGGAGTTCACCCGCCGCCTCGCCTCCGTCGCACGCGAGGCCGGCGCGACCGATCCCGACCTGCTGGGCCAGCAGCTGGCCGTCCTGTTCGAGGGCGCCACGGCGATGGCGACCTCGCTGAACGACACCGCGCCGGTTGTCCATGCCCGCGCGGCCGCGGCCACCTTGATCGATGCGGCGCTGAGCTCTTGACGAGCTCCTCTCCGTGCTGCTAGACATGGCGTGCGCCAAGAAATTGGGCGATCGCCCAATACCGGAATCGAGGTGGCAATGGGCCGGATGGACGGCAAGGTCGCGTTCGTGACCGGCGCGGCGCGGGGGCAGGGGAGAAGTCACGCGGTCCGGCTCGCGCAGGAGGGGGCCGACATCATCGCCGTCGACATCTGCCGGAAGTTCGAGGCCTCGCCCGCGGACGGCGCGACGCCAGAAGACCTCGACGTGACCGCGGGATTGGTCAAGGACGCCGGCGGCCGTGTCGTGACCGCCGAAGTCGACGTTCGCGATTTCGACGCATTGAATGCCGCCGTTGACAGCGGCGTCGAACAGCTGGGTCGCCTGGACGTCATCGTCGCCAACGCCGGCATCGGTACGACGGCGGGAAAGCTGCACAAGACCGACGAGGCGCTGTGGCAGGAGATGATCGACGTCAACCTCAGCGGGGTGTGGAAGACGGTGAAGGCGGGGGTGCCCCACATCCTGGACGGCGGTCGCGGCGGCTCGATCGTCCTGACGTCCTCGGTCGCAGGAAACAAGGCCTATCGGCACGTGGGCCACTACGTCGCCGCAAAGCACGGTGTGATCGGGCTGATGCGTTCGTTCGCCGTCGAATTGGGCCAGCGCATGGTCAGGGTCAACGCCGTCCTCCCGACGCACGTGAACTCGCCGCTGCTGATGAACGAGGCCACCTACCGCGCCTTCCGGCCGGAGTTGGAAAACCCCGGACCCGACGACCTCGCGCCGGTGTGCCAGAGCTTCCACTACTTGCCGATCCCCTGGGTGACCCCCGAAGACATCAGCAACGCCGTGCTGTTTCTGGCATCCGACGAAGCGCGCTACATCACCGGTGTCGCGCTCCCGGTGGATGCCGGCAGCTGCCTGAAGTAAGGAAGCATTGATGACCGTCACCAACGACACGGACGTCTACTACGACCCCTACGACGTCGGCATCAATGCCGACCCGTACCCGACCTATGCGCGCTTGCGCGAGGAGGCGCCGCTCTACTACAACGAGCGATACGACTTCTGGGCCATATCAAGGCATTCCGACGTTGAACGGGCATTGGCCAACTGGGAGGTCTTCTCCAACCGGCGCAGCGATATCCTTGAGTTGATCCAGTCGAAATTCGACATGCCCGGCGGCGTCATGATGTTCCAGGATCCGCCCGAACATACGAGGCTGCGCGGGCTGATGTCGCGGGTGTTCACTCCGCGCCGAATGGCCGAACTCGAAGACCAGATCCGGCGGTACTGCGTCCGGTGCCTGGATCCGCTCGTCGGATCGGGGGGATTCGACATCATCGCCGAGCTCGCGTCGATGATGCCGATGCGAGTGATCGGGATGCTCCTGGGAATCCCCGAGTCGGAACAGATTTCGGTTCGCGACGCTAATGACGCCAACCTGCGCACCAAGCGGGGCGCACCGCTCAAGGTCGCCGACGCCGACTCGATCGCCGACGGCCGGATATATGCAGACTACGTCGAGTGGCGATCCAAGAACCCGTCGGACGACCTCATGACGACGCTGCTCAATGTCGAGTTCGACGACGAGCACGGTGTGCGCAGAAAGCTGACGCGCAAGGAGGTGCTGCATTACACCCAGGTGGTCGCCGGCGCGGGCAACGAGACGACCGGTCGACTGATCGGCTGGTTGGCCAAGGTGCTCGCCGAGCATCCCGATCAGCGCCGGGAGGTCTACCACGATCGGTCGCTGCTGAACCGCACCATCGACGAGACGCTACGGTTCGAGCCCACGGGACCCCACGTCGCCCGTTGGATGGCAAAGGATTTCGAGTGCTACGGCACGAAGATCCTCGCCGGCAGCGCCATGCTGCTGCTGTTCGGCGCCGCCAACCGCGATCACCGCCGCTATGCCGACCCCGACACGTTCAACATCCACCGCGACAACATCTCGCACATCACCTTCGGAAAAGGCGTGCATTACTGCCTCGGGGCGAACCTGGCACGCCTGGAGGGCAGCGTCGCGCTCGACGCGATCCTCAACCGCTGGCCCGAGTGGGACATCGACTACGACACAGCGCAATTGGCGCCGACATCGACGGTGCGCGGCTGGGAACGGCTGCGGGTCGTGCTGCCCTAAGGGGCCGCGTCCGGTGTACCGCGCCGAGCCCTGGGTGTCGGCATCTCGAAGCGGTCAAGGTAGCGGTTAACCAGAGCGACGGCAGCGTCGTGGCCACCTTTGGTACCGAGCCCCTGCTCGAGTATGAGGGTGCGCCCGATGGAGGCGATCACGACCGCGAGGCCCGCGGGCGGGAACTCGTCCGTGTCGATGCCATGCTCGCGAACGATGAAGTTCAGCGCGGTGATTTGCTGCTCGCGCCACCGGTCCGACCAGGCCGCGATCTCAGACCGAATCTCCTTGCGATGGTTGGCAAGTCCCATGAACTCCAACAGCAATCGGGTGTCCTTGGGCTCGATTAGGGTGTCCCAGAAGGCGTGCAGTGGGCGGTCGGAGGCCAATGCTTTCTGCTGGCGCTCCAGGTAGACCGCGGCGCCACGGCGGAAAACGGCCAGATACAGCTCGTCCATCGTGGGGAAGTAGTAATGCACCAATGCCGGTTTGACGCCGGCTTTGGCGGCTACCCGGCGCGACGTGGCGGCGGCGTAACCCTCCTCGACCATGATCTGACTCGTTGCGGCGACCAGCACGTCGCGAGTGGTGGAGTCCCGTGCCTTCGGGCGTTCGGATGCGGTCATGATGTCTGGTCCTCCGTTGCGACACTATCGGTTCCGGCGTCGGCCGGCACACCGGCCCTGCGTAGCACGTTCTGTGCGTGCCTGATGAGGGCTGCATCAATCAGCTTGCCATTCCTGCCCAAAGCACCCACACCGCCTGCCTCGGCGCGCCGGTAGTCGCTGATTATGGACCGAGCCTCCGCGACCTCCTCGGGTGCCGGCGTAAACACCGCATTGGCGACGGGCACCTGCGCGGGGTGGATTGCCCACTTCCCGTCGAACCCGAGCAGGCTGGCTTGTGTGGCACTACGCCGATAACCGTCGATGTCCCGGTATCCGGGATACGGCGCATCGATTGCATCGATGTTGGCGGCCCGCGCCGCGGCCAGTACCTGGACCCGCACGGTGTGCCAGAAATCGCCGGGATATTCGCCGGCGGGTTCGAAGTTGCCGTCGACGCGGGACCGCAGTGACGCCGATAGATCGCCCGCGCCGAAGATCAATGCCTCCAAGCGGGGGCTGGCCCGAGCGATCTCGGCCACGTTGACCAGTCCCTCGGCCTCTTCGATGAGTGCCTCCAGGGCGATCGGGGGGAACAATCGCAGCTTCGCCTCGAGCTGAGTGAGCAGCACATCCACCCACCAGACGTCGCGCGCGGACCGAACCTTGGGCACGATGATGACATCAAGCCTGTCGCGTGCGCCGGTGACCAGTTCGACGATATCGCCGTGACACCACTCGGTTTCGAGGCCGTTGATACGTACGGCGCGCAGGGTCGTGCCCCAGTCGAGCTCGGTGAGAGCGCGCACCGCGGTGCCGCGCGCGGACTCCTTGGCCTGCGGCGCGCACGCATCCTCCAGGTCGAGAAACACGAGATCGGCGCCCGCGCGCGCGGCTCGTTCGCACATGTGCTCGCTGCTGGCCGGAGTGGCCAACTCCGAGCGCCGCATGCGTGGTTTCGTCATCTCTTTCTCCGGTGCGTCTTAGATGGTGCCTGCGGCGCGAAGGGCGCTGATGCGATCGGCGTCCATACCCAGTAACCCGCCGTAGACGGTGTCGTTGTCGGCTCCCAGGCGCGAGCCCAGATGGCTGACCCGGCCCGGTGTTTCGCTCAGCACCGCGATCGGTGCCTGAACGGTCACCGCGCCCAGCTCCGGATCCTCCACGACAACGAACGTTCCGCGGGCGCGCAAGTGTTCGTCAGCCAGGAGCTGGCGGGCATCGTAGACCGGCGACGCCGCCACTCCCGCGTCGAGAAACACCGCCATCGCGTGATCCAGGGTGTGCTTGCCGACCCACGCGGATACCAGGTCATCGATCTCGCCGGCCCGCTCCTGGCGTGGCACATGGTCGACGTACTCCGGACGTGTTGCCAGATCGGGCCTTTCAATTGCGCAGTACACCCGCGCCGCGGTGCTGGCGGAGGCACTCGACATCGCGATCCACTGATCGTCGGACGTGCGGTATACGTTGCGCGGCGCGCTCGCGTCGGCGCGATTACCGGTGCGCGTCTCGACCACCCCCAGCTGGTCGTAGGCCAGCGTCGACTGCTCGACCAGGCGAGCGAGGGGCTCGATGAGGCTGACGTCGACGAGTTGGCCCGATGCGCCGTGCACATCGCGGTGGTACAGGGCCATCATGACCGCGTAGGTCGCCGCCAGCGACGCGACCCCGTCAGCCAGCATGAACGGGGGCAGGGTCGGAGGGCCGCCCGGCTGGCCGGTGACGTGGGCGAATCCGCTCATCGCCTCGGCCAGTGTTCCGTATCCGGGGCGGTCGCTGGCGGGCCCGCCGCGCCCATATCCGGTGATGTGGAGCATGACCAGTTCCGGATGACGCGCATGCACGGACTCATAATCCAGCTGCCACCGCTTCAGCGTGCTTGGCCGCGTGTTGGCCACCAGCACGTCACTGACGTCGAGAAGCTGGTGCAGCACCTCCCGGCCCTCCGCACTGCGGAGGTCGAGCGTGACGCACTTCTTGTTGCGGCCAACGCTTTTCCAGACCAAGCCCACCCCGTCGCGCCGGGCTCCCCAGGTGCGCAGCGGATCCCCGGACCGGGGCTCCTCGACTTTGATCACCTCCGCGCCGAACTCGCCGAGCGCCGTGGCGACCAGCGGCCCGGCGGCCAGCGTCGCGGTGTCGATCACCCGTAAGCCCGACAGCGGCAGGGCGGCGTTAGCCACAGGCGCATCCGTTCGAATCAAACCGCCGGCTCGACGACCATGTCGAAGAAGGCGGCGCCGGAGTCCGGGATGCGGTTCTGCTTGAACACGTTGACGGCGTAGGAGACCAGGATCATCGAGTACAGCAGGTGCAGCAACCTGGTCGCATCGTCCGGTAATGCGTTGATGTCCAACCCATTCAGGTACGCGATCGCCTCCTCTGCCCTCGGGGCGACGGCGTCGTAGAACCTGACGAGTTCGTCGTAGGGCTTCGAGATGCGCGCCTCGTAGCGTTCGGCCCGCGTCGGCAACGCCCAATCGGCCACAAACGGCTCCAGATCAGCGAACGCTTGCGGCAATCCCGAACTGGACATCACGCCTCCCGTGCGGTGTTGGCGGCCCGGTAAGCGTCGACCGTGTCGCGAATGACCGTGTGGAACTGGCGAATCAGCAATTCCTGGTCGCTGAGATGAAAGGTGTTCTGCGCACGGGTCTTCAGGGCCGAATGCGTGGCCTCGATGGTGTTCACGTCCTGCATCGCGAACTCAATCGTGCTGTCGACCACCAACTCCTGCGCGAGGCGATCCCGCGCGTTTGCTGGCGGCACAAAGTACATGTCGATCTCGTAGATGTGTGAGTCGACGGTCTCGGGCCAGTAGGTATACGTGATGTAGTAGCCGCGCGCCCAGATCTGTATCGAAATGTTCGGGAAGATCCAGAACTGGTCGTTACCCCACGATGCGATGTTGCCGCGGTTCAGGAAATCAGGCGGAGCGCCTATATCCGGGACGTCATCGGGCCCGAAAAGCCCGGCGCGGAACAGCTTGTAGACCCAACGCTGGTCTTGGCGGGCGGGTCCGGCGGTGCCGGGTTCGCGGGGCGGCAGCGGGGGCGGCCCGGGGACCGAGGTGAGCATGTGCGGCCGAAACAACTCGTAGTGGTAGGCGTCGACGGGCGGCACCATCTTCTCGGCCTTGGAGACGTCGGGGTCGATGAAGCGACCGTGCACATACGGCGGGTGGTACCACTCGCATACCGAGTCGACGGCCAGCTTCCAGTTCCCGTTGATCCTGGTGGAGAACCCGTAATGCTGCGTCATCCTCTCGAACGGATAGGCCTCGATCCCTAACAGCCCGTCGCCGAGGAAACTGCGCAGCGGCACCGGGTCCTCGGCGAGGTTGACGAAGATGAAACCAGCCCAGACCTCGCAGTGCACCGGCGGCATCCGCAGTGTGCTCTTGTCGAGGTCGAAGAACTCGCCCTCATTGGTGATGTGGTTGACCCTGCCGTCCAGGCCGTATCGCCAACCGTGGTACTTGCAGGAGAAGGCGCGGCAGGTTCCCGAGGACTCGCGCGCCGGGTGTTCCTGCCACACGACCTTGTTGCCGCGGTGGGCGCAGACGTTGTGAAACGCGTGCACGGTGTCGTTCAGATCGCGGGCGATCACGATGGAGGCGAGGCGCCCGGGTAGGTCGCGGGTGAAGTAGGAGCCCTTGCGCGGCAACCGCTCGATGCGTCCCACGCACAACCAGTTTCGTTCGAACACCGCCTTGCGCTCGGCGGCGAAGAATTCCTCCGAGATCGAATCTTCGTAGTTGACCGGGCCGGTCCCGAGTTCGGGATAGTCGGTGGTGAACTTGCCCCGGCCGGTCGACAGTCGCTGCTGAATGCCGGTCACGATGGGACTCCTTCACTGCGTCGACCGTCGGACCAGGGTTCTTGGTCCCAGGCCCGATCCAGCGGTGCCATCTCGCCGCCGAATGGGAAGAATGCCCGCTGCGCGTAGGTTTCCCGCGCCAGACCGTGGCCGAGTTCGTCGATGAAAGCCCGCTTGAGTGGGTTGGTGAAGAGCTGACGTGAGTAGCGCAGCGTCAGCGGTGGGCGCTTGACCAGTTCGCGAGCGAGTTCCCAAGCCCGGTCCAGCAACTGGTCTTTGGGTAGCACCTCGTTGACCACACCCCATTCCTTGGCTTCCTGTGCGCCGAGTTTCATACCGGTCAGCAGGAAATAGCGGGCGCGGGTATGGCCGGCCAAGAAGCTCCAGATGACATGCTGGCCGTCGCCGGGCACCTGGCCGCGGGGGAAGTGGGAGGCGTCCTGGAAGTAGGCGTCTTCCGACGCCAGGACGATGTCGCCCAGCAGCGGCACCTCGGAGTGCATGTTGCACGGACCATTTACCGCGCTGATCATCGGCACATCGACATCGAGCACGTTGGTAATCAGATGCCGTGCATACCAGGCCTTTTCGTCGAGCTTGACCAGGCCGCGGGTGCCGGGCATGAGAAGATACTCGGGCTTCTCGACGGGGTCGCCGTTGGGCATGCGCCCCCAGTTGGCGTTGTAGTTCTCGCCGGTGCCGGTGTGTATCAGGACTTTGATCTCGCGGTCCCCGGCGATATCGGCGAACACGTCCGACATGTCGTCGTGCGCCCGCCAGTCCCACACCAGGCTGCCGCCGTTGGTGTGGCACTGCATGAACAGAATTCCGTCATCGGACAGTTCGAGTCGATAGTTCGCATACCGATCGTGGTACTCGCTGTATCTGGTCCGCTTTGCCATGGAGTCTCATTCCCGCGGTGGTGAAAGTGGCACCCGCACTATTTGAGCGATCGCCCAAACAACGCACGTGCAATGCTTGCACCTCAGGTCGCGGCGGTCAAGGCTCAGCGCCCGTCCAGAATTGCCACCACGGGCGCGAAAGACTCGATCTGCGACTGCTGCACCGTGACGTAATTGACCCCGAGGGTTTCGCGGCGCGAACACAGTAATTCCACAACGCTTTCCGTCGAGCCGATCAGAACGTTGGGATGGTCGCGCAGCAGGTCGGCCGAGATGCCCGTCGACTTCGCCACGCCCGCCAGAACCGTCTCGCGATCGTCGGTGATTTCGGTGAAGTACGGGGAGCTCTCCACGTCGAGACGACCGTAGCGCTCGCCGGCCGCTGCGCGGACGAAGCCGATCCGACGTTCCGCGACCGCCTGCGGATCCAGGCCGTCGGCGTCGCGTGCCACGAAAGGCACGCTGGACATGCTGACGATGTCGGCTTCGCGGCCGGCTAGCGAGAGCACGCGTTTCCCGCCCCCGCCGATCATGATCGGTGGATGTGGCCGTTGCACCGGCCGCGGCCGCCCCGCGTAACCGTGTACCTGCACGAACTCGCCCGAGTAGTCGAGTTCTTCGCCTTGCCAGTGGGCCTTGATGAGGGATACGACCTCGGCCAGCTTTGCGATTCGCCGACCCGGACGGTCGAAGTCGAGGCCCATTGCGGCGTACTCGACTTCGCTCCAGCCGGCGCCGATCCCCAGTTCCAGGCGACCGTCGGAGAGCAGATCGAGTGTCGCCGCCTCTTTGGCCAATACCGCCGGCACGTGATAGTCGATGCAGAACACCCTGCACCCGATACGCAACCTCTCGCTGCAGGCGGCCGCCGCCGCCATCGCCGCGATCGGGGCCAGGTCTTGGCGCGGGGTGCGCGCCGCTCGTTGCGCCGGACCCGGGCCCAGGTAGTGATCGGCAAGGAAAAGCGTTGAATAGCCGTGGTCTTCGACCTTGCGAACGGTATCGCGCCACTCGCTCATCCCAGCGGCGTTTGTCGCCTGCACCGCGAAGCGAAACGGGGGCCGGTCCATCAACGGACACTAAATTGAGCGGCCGCCGAGAATCAACCGCCTGGAGAGATCAATCGGTTCCGGACGGCAGGCCAAACCCCAGCGGCCAACCCCATTCACTTGACCTTGGTCGACGGGGGGTGATAGGCATGTGGAGCCAATTGTCTGAGCGATCGCTCAGGAAGGTGGGTGGGCGGCTTGGGCCCGAAGACTGCGGTGGTGACCGGTGGTGCGTCGGGGATCGGCCGCGCCGTCGCCGAACGGTTGCGCGGCGATGGATTTCGCGTCGCCGTCATTGACCTGTCAGCCACTGACGACGAGTTCGGCTATGTCGCCGACGTGTCCGACCGTGCGCAGGTCGACGCCGCGATATCGGCGATCCGCGACGCGCTCGGCCCGATCTTGGTGCTGGTCAACGCGGCCGGCGTGGAAGGCTTCAAGAAGTTCTTGAACATGTCCTTCCAGGAATGGTCCAAGGTGATCGACGTCAACCTGAACGGCGTTTTCCACACCATTCAGGCCGTGCTCCCCGACATGGTCGAAGCCGGATGGGGGCGCATCGTCAACATCTCGTCGTCGAGCACTCACTCCGGGCAGCCGTTCATGGCCCACTATGTGGCGGCGAAGTCCGCGGTGAACGGCCTGACCAAATCACTCGCCCTCGAATACGGTCCGAGCGGGATCACCGTCAACGCGGTACCGCCGGGGTTTGTCGACACACCGATGCTGCGCAGCGCCGAGAGTCGGGACCTGCTCGGTGGAACCGTGGAGGACCACATCAAGCGCACGCCGGTGCGCCGGGTCGGCCGGCCCGAGGATATTGCGGCCGCATGTGCGTTCTTCGTGTCCGAGGAAGCCGGCTATATCACCGGGCAGATACTCGGCGTCAATGGTGGCCGCAACACGTGACTTCGAGAACCAAAGAGCTCCAAGGAGATTGATGTACGAGCGGGATCAGCTCTTCATCGGCGGGAAGTGGGCTCCCCCGGTTTCTGGACCGGACTCTGAGGCCGCAATCACGGTGATATCACCGCACAGCGAGGCGGTCATCGGCCGCGCGGTCTGCGCGGGACCCGCGGATGTGAACCGCGCGGTGGTCGCCGCGCGGGCGGCGTTCGACACCGGGCCATGGCCACGCACGCAACCCGGTGAACGGATCGAGGCGATCACCCGCCTGGCCGGTATCTACAAGGAACGGCGGGGCGACATGGCCGCGCTGATCTCGGCCGAGATCGGCGCGCCCATCACGTTTGCCAAGAGAGCGCAGGTCCGCCTTCCCCTAACCATGATCTCGGCATTCTGTGGCATGGCGGCACATTACGAGTGGCAGCAGGATCGTCCGGGGTTGTACGGCAAGGACATCCGGGTTCTGAAGCAGCCGGTGGGGGTCGTGGCCGCGGTGGTGCCGTGGAACATGCCGCAGTTCCTCACCGTCTGCAAGGTTGTGCCGGCGCTGTTGGCCGGGTGTTCGGTGGTCCTCAAGCCCGCGCCCGAGTCGGTGCTCGACGCGCAGCTGCTCGCCGATCTTGTTGCGGAAGCCGACCTTCCGCCCGGCGTGCTGAACGTCGTGCCCGGCGGCCGCGACGTCGGCAAAGGGCTGGTGAGACACCCAGGCGTCGACAAGGTTTCGTTCACCGGGTCCACGGCCGCCGGCCGGCAAGTGGCGCTGGCGTGCGCAGAGGGGTTGAAGCAGGTGAGCCTCGAACTGGGCGGCAAATCGGCGGCCATCGTGCTCGACGACGCCGACCCCGCGACGGTCGCCACCGCCATCCAGATGGCCAGCCTCGCCAACAGTGGCCAGGTATGCAACGCGCTGAGCCGGATCCTGGTGCCGGAGGCGCGCAAGGACGAGTTCGTCGACGCGTTGGCGGCGGGCATGGAGTCGATGACGGTGGGGGACCCCGCGGATCCCGACACGCAGATCGGCCCGCTGGTGGCGCGGCGCCAGCAGGAGCGCGTCCGCGGTTACATCGAATCGGGCAAAAGCGAAGGGGCCCGCCTGGTGACCGGTGGCACTGACATGCCCGACGGCCTCGAAACTGGTTGGTACGTAAGGCCGACGCTGTTCAGCAATGCCAACAATGACATGCGGATCGCCCGCGAGGAAATCTTCGGCCCGGTGCTGACCGTCATCTCCTACCGCGACGCGGACGAGGCGATCCGGATCGCCAACGACTCCGAGTACGGGCTGGCCGGCTCGGTGTTCACCGCCGACGTCGAGCGCGGGTACCGCGTGGCCGCTCGGGTGCGGTCGGGCACCTTCGGCGTCAATGAGGGCTACATCATGGATCCGGCGGCACCGTTCGGCGGTGTCAAGAACAGCGGCTACGGTCGCGAACTGGGAACCGAAGGAATCGATAGCTACACAGTGAGCCAATCGATTTCCGCTGCGGCAACCAATTGACGTCCAGGCGCAACAATTAAAGAGTTGCCGTAATGGGCACCTTAAAGAACCGCTGTTCTGCCTGCCCATTCATAGATAAGGAACCAGCGTGGCTCTCAGCTTCCAGGACGTCATCAAATCCAAGTACCTGCTCTTGACCACATTCACCAAGGACGGCCGCCCGAAACCGACGGCGATCTGGGGAGTGCCCGAGGGCGACAAGCTCCTGGTCATCACCGACGACGGGTCGTGGAAAGTCAGGAGGATCCGCAACACACCCCGGGTGACGATCGCCAGGAGCGGATCCCTGGGCAAGCCCAAGAGCGAGCCGGTCGAAGGGGTCGCCCGGGTCTTGCCGAAGTCCGAGACGCGGCGGGTCTACAACGCCGTGCTCAAGCGGTACTGGTACCACGCCTGGTGGTTCTATGCGCACTCGATCGTGCGTGGCGGCATCGACAAGGTGCACGTCGGCCTCGAGATCGAACCCGCCGCCTAGGAATCCGCCCTGGGGTGTTCGAGTTCTGTTCGGGCCTGGTCGATTTGGTCGTATGCGTATGCCACCATCTCGGTGGTGGTCATCGTCTCACCCTTGCGGGCGAGCGATTCGTAGGTCTGGTCGCCCAGGATCTCGCGCAGGTGGGTGATCGCGGTGGTGATCTCGGGGACCCCCGCTGCGGCGAAGGGACTGAGCGCGAACCCGGCGATGGTGGCCGCCGGTTCGTAGCGTCCGAGCCGGTCGAAAAGAGCGGCGAGGACGGCCAGCGGGATGCGGATCGTTATGGTGTTGCCCGCATTGTGCCAGTTGCGGATCGCCACAGTGAGGTGATCGAATGCGGCCACCGGGTCGCCGTGTTCGGCCTCAAGTAGTGCTAGACCGTTCGCCAGGATTGACGCTTGGGCGCGGTTGCCGCTGTCTTGAGCGATCACCAGACCCCGGCCCAGGGCGTTAAGCGCCCGGACGGGATCCGCGTCACGGAAGGCCAAACCGTAGGCAGCGAGCGCCGACGCGAGCACGGACGGGTTCTCTGTTGCCTCCGCAGCCTCGATCAGGCCATCCGCGGAATCCATCGCCTCCTCACCGGAACCGGCCACTGAAAGGGCGGCAACCAGCCGTGCCCGGATGTGGACGTGGGTGTCGCGGCGGCGTGCGAGCTGGGCGCGGCACAACTCGGCCAACCGCTCGGGCTGCCCGAGGGCTAGGTATACAGTTCCAAGCACGGCTTCGATGCCGCCCGGCAGCGCATCGCGACTCCTGCCGAGAACGATCTGGCCGGCCTCGCCGTAGCCGACGGCCGCCTCGATCCGTCCGGTCGTGTAGCACAGCGACGCAATCACGTACAGGAACGCCAGCCGCGGGTGGTCGGCGACGCGGGCGGGCTCGATCAGCTCTTCAGCCCAGGCTATCGGCTCATAGGTTTGGACCCAAGCGCCGAGGAACCCCACATAGGTGGCGATGGTGGCGGCGACATCCAGATCGCCCTGGTCGGCGGCCCAGCGAAACGCGGTGCGCAGATTGGCCAGCTCGATAGCGAACCAGTCGTAGGCCTCACGCTGGCGGGGGCTGTCCCACAGGGCCATGATGTCGGCTTCGCGTCCGGCGAAGTAGCGCGAGTGGGCGGCCCGAATCTCGGACGCTTCGCCGCGGGCCACGAGTTGGTCCTCGGCGAACTGGCGGATCGTTTCCAGCGTCGAAAACCGGGTCCGCCCCGAAGACCGGTCAGCGACCAGCAGCGACTTGCGCACCAGGGCATCGAGCAGATCCAGGGTGGCGAAGTCATCATCGGAACCCATGACGGCGCAGGCATTTTCGAGGTCGAATCCACCGGCGAACACCGAACACCGGTCCAGCAGCGCCTTTTCCGACTCGTCGAGCAGCTCGTAGGACCACGCGACGGCGTGGCGCAGTGTCTGATGGCGTTCTAGACCGCGCCGCGAGCCGACCAGCAGCCGCAACCGCTGATCGAGCCGATCCCGCACCTCGCCCGCGGTCATGGCCGCCATCCGCGAGGCCGCCAATTCGATGGCCAGCGGAATCCCGTCGAGGCGGCGGCAGATCTCCACCACCGCGGCCGCCTCGTCAGGTGTGGCCACCGAGAATCGGGAGGCAACGCTATGGGCACGTTCGACAAACAGGGTCACTGCTGCCGAGTCGATACCCGCGCCGACGTCCAGCGACGGCACCAGCCACAACTGTTCGTCCGCGACCCCCAATCCTTCGCGGCTGGTGGCCAGGATCTTCACCGTCGCCGAGTGCGCGAGGATGGCCTCGACCAGATCGGCGGCGGCGTCGCGCACGTGCTCGCAGTTGTCGAACACCAACAACCGCACCCTGCCCTCCAGGGCGGCGGCCACGGACTCGCTGACGCTCTTGTCCGGTTGCTGGGTGATGCCCAACACCGCCGCCACTGCGTCGGGCACCGCGGCCGGATCGGCGACCGCGGCCAGCTCGAAAACCCAGACACCATCAGGAAATTCATCGTGCAGACGTTCGGCGACCTCGAGCGCCAGCCGGGTCTTGCCGACCCCGCCCACCCCAGTCAACGTGACCAGCCGATGCGCCTTCACCGCGGCTTGCAGCTCGGCGACCTCGGACTCACGCCCGATGAAGCTGGCAACCGCAGCCCGCAGGTTCCCAGGACTGGCATCCAGTGCCCGCAACGGCGGAAACTCTGTGCGCAGGCCTGCGGCCCGGACCTGAAACAGCCCGACCGCCGTCGACAGATCCCGCAACCGCCGCGGCCCCAGATCCACCAGATCCACCCCGCTGAGCAGACCCGCCGTCGACTCCGCCAAAAGGATCTGACCGCCGTGCCCGGCGGCCATCACCCGCGCCGCACGATTAAGCACCGCACCGAAATAATCCGCTCCACGCAATTCGGCTTCACCGGTCGCAATGCCCATCCGCACCGGCAACTCCAGCTCTCGCTGCGCGGCCACCGCCGCATCCACCGCGGACCTCGGCGAGGAGAACGCGGCGCACACACCGTCACCGGTGTGCTTGAACAACCAGCCCCCGTGCGCCTCGATCGCGTCGCGCAATACCTCGTCATGGGCGGCCAGCGCCACCCGCATCCCCTCGGCGTCGGCCTCCCACCGACGGGTCGAACCCTCGACATCGGTGAACAAAAACGTCACCACCCCCGAAGGCGCAGCTGCCGGAGAAGCGGACACCAACGCAGAATGACACACCGGATACGCTCCCATCACGGACATCGCCGCAAACGCCCTAGGAAGCGGGTGCCGCCGAGCCGAAATGCCGACTTGACGGGAAAACGGTCGCGGGTGAGGCGAGATAATTCTTCGTATGGATTCCAAGCTCCAACCGGTTTAGTGGTGGCGCGCTTTGCCGGTCGGTTGCGGGTTGGCAACTGTTGGTGTCTTTGTTGGTCAGGGTTGGTCAGGGTTGGTCAGGGTTGGTCGCGGTTGGGGGTTTTGTCGGTGTGGTTTGGGATGGTGGTGTGGTGACGGCCGAGAGGTTGCGTGGGTGGCGTGGCGTGAAACCGGTCGCGGGGCCATCTGGGGTGACGATTGGCACCCGGTTGCGGACCTCCCCCGAGGATGAGCGGGTACTGCATCTGGTCGCCGCACATCTGGGACGGTTGCGGCGGGCGGATTTGGCGCGGGCGTGTCGGCCGGCTGGGATGGACTCAGGCCTGGATGGTGAGGCCAAACACGCAGTACAGCGGGATCGGCTCAACAGCCGCAAGCGAGCGCTGACCGTTGAGTCGAGCGCGCGGTGGGCTAATGCGATCATCGCGGGCAACGATGACCAGTACCGGTTGGCCCGCGATGCGCAGTTTCGTCACCTGATTGGGTTGCGGGCAGCAATCGCCACGCTGGAGAAGCGGCTGGCCCAACCTAGCGGCGACATGCTGTGCGTCGCGCAGCGCCGGCAGCGCCGGCAAGCCAAATTGCCGAAGGGGTATCCCACCCAGGCGGAGCGGTTCGCCAAGCAGCGCCGCCTGCAGGTGTTGCGGGCCGAGTTGGCCCGCGTCAGCTCGGATTTCGAGAGCGGGTGGGTGCGCGTGGTGGAAGGTGGTCAACGGTTGGCCACCAGCCGCCACCACTTGGACGCCGCAGGCCGCACCGAGACCCAATGGCGGCAGCAGTGGGATTGCGCCCGCGGCCGCATCCAGGCGAAAGGTTCCGCCGATGAGCCGTTCGGCAACCTCACCCTCACCGTCACCCCGGGCGGCCAAGTTAGTTTGCGGCTGCCCAAACCGCTGGAGTACCTGGCCAACGCCAAACGCGGCCGCTACGTCCTGTCCGGCGCCGCGGTGTTCTCCTACCGCAGCGCCGAGTGGCTGGCCAGGATCACCGGCGGAAAATCAGTGGCCTACACCATCAGCGGTAAACCCGGGCGAGCGGGCCGTTACCTCACGGCCGCCTGGGCCACCCCACCCGAGGCCATCAGCCTCAGCGGCGACAGCGACGTTCGCGCGCGGGGTCCGATTGTCGGTGTGGACCTCAACGACGGCCACCTCGCCGCGCGGCGCCTCGACGCCCACGGCAACCCGGTTGGGTCAGCGCACCACATCGACATCGACCTCTGCGGTACCTCGACACGCCGGGATGCCCAAGTGCGCCACGCGATCACCCGCCTGATCCACTACACCCGGCGGCGCGGGCTCACCACCATCGCCGTGGAAGACCTCGACTTCGCCGACGCCCGCACCATCGGGCGAGAAACCCTGGGCCGCGGCCAGCGAGGTAAACGCTTCCGCAAGACGGTGGCCGCTTTGCCGACGGGCGTGTTCCGCAACCGGCTCTCCGCCCAAGCCCACCACCACGGGATCAGCTTGTACGCGGTCAATCCCGCCTACACCAGCGCGTGGGGCGACCAGCACTGGCGCACCCCGTATGACAACGTCACCCGACACCAGGCAGCCGCCACCGTGATCGGCAGACGCGCCCAAGGATTTAAGGCGCGGCGACGGAAAGGTGTGACACGCCCACGACCAGAGGATCGTCGCGTGAGAGCTACCGACCAGGCCGCACCCGACAACCAGCGGGCGACCAGTAGCCGCCACCGGTCAGGGACACGGGGAACCAAATCCCGCGCACCCAACCGGGCAAGAACGCGACTACAGGGCCGGGCAACCGTTACCCCGGCAATGGCCGACAACGGCCAACCACACCAGTAACGGTTACGCGGGAATGGGGATGAATGCGCCAATTAATCGCCGCAGTAGCCGTCGCCGGCATCTGCGTTCTCACCGCCAGCTGTCACAGCCAGCCCAACCAAGGCCCTAAAGCGTCGACCACCACATCGACCACCACCACGAAAGCTCCACCTCCTGTTGCGGAGGGTGCGCTGAAAGGGTTCCTGCTCGCCCCCGAGCAAATCAACGTCGCGATGGGAGCAACAGAAATGAAGGTGGCGAAAAGCCTCATCGCGATGTCTGACGACAGCGCCACGATGGCGCCCAAGGAGTGCCTAGTCATCGACTCGTCGGCGCAGGCCCAGGTCTATGCCGGCAGCAATTTCATGGCCGTGCGCGATCAGGCACTCCAGGAAGGCGATAACTTCGCTCATTATGCAGAGCAGGCGGTGGTGCTATTTCCCACCGCCAAACAGGCCGGCGCCTTCTTCACCGCCTCCGCCCAACAGTGGGGGGCCTGCAAGCAGTACACGCACACCCAGAGCCATTCGGAGTGGACAGTGGGGGCAATATCCAACACCAACGGCGTCCTGAGCACGATCGCAACTCAGCAGAACGCCATGGCCGCAGGCTGGGCCTGTGGACGGGCGCTGGTCCTCAGAAACAACGTCATTGTCGACGTCAACACTTGCAGCGCCGATCCCAAGAACTCAGCCGTCGACATCGCAAACCAGATCGCCGCCAGAGTGCCCGCATAAGGGGCCACGAGTTGCACACAGGCTGACTCGGCCAGTGCGAAAATCCGAAATGGGAAAACCGTCGCCCCAATTTTGCAAGAGGCGCTGTCAAAGGAATTAGCGCCAAACCCCGGGATCCGACTATCGCATCGACGGTGGGTTCGTAACCGCGTTGTGATTAGGCTTGACCTGTGGCGCAGGATCGGAGCCGGACAGCACCGCGGATCTTGGCGTTGGTGGCAGCAGCCCGCGTCGGGGTGGGAGCCGCCATGCTCCTCGCGCCGGGCAGGTTCTTCAAGCCCGAATCCGGCACCGCCACCCTACTGATGCAAACGATCGGGATTCGCGACGTGGTCCTCGGGTCGGGTGCCTGTGCCGCTTGGGTGCGCGGTGGCGACGGCGCGTTCCGGCAATGGGCGGCTGCCGGTTTGATCAGCGATAGCGCCGACCTTCTGGTCGGGCTACGCAGCAGGCCCCTTGTTGGTACAAAAAGCGCGTTGATCGCCACGCTCGCCCCGGTGCCATTCGTGGGCGCGGCCGTGCTCGGCTTTGTCCGAAATTTGCGTACATTGCGCAGCATGTGACGCGGATCGAAGCTTTACGCCGCGCCGCGACCCAGGTTTAGCCGACCGGCTGCGGGCTCGCGGCGTCGCTCTTGGGGTCGATCAGGATCTTCGCGTGGGCCTCGGGGTCGCCGAGCGCGTCGAACGCGGCCTCGACGCCGGACAGCCCGACCGTTCCGGTGATCAGCGGCGCGACGTTGACCTTGCCGTCGGCGAGCATGTGCAGCGTGTCGCGGAACTCGAGCGGGGTGTAGCCGAGCACGAATCGAAGGTCGATCTCCTTGTTGATCGCCATCGCCGGCCGGATGTGATCCGAGCCCATGCAGACGCCGACCACGACGACGCGCGAGAACAGCGGCGCGCTCGCGATGATGCCGTCGATAATGCCTGGGACACCGACACATTCGAAGATGACGGGGTGCTTGGGCGTTGCGGCGCCGGCCGCCTCGGCGGCCCGCCAAACGTGCCACCACGGCAGCCGCAGCCTTTGCAGCTTTTCGATCGTGCCGACCGCGAGGTTAAACGCCTCGAGGATGCCTTGTAGGTGTTTGCGGCCCGCAGCCGTGGTGTACGGCGAGTCCTGCGCGGGATCGACGACGATGTCGGCCCCGCACGCGGTCGCGAGCGCCCGCCGGCCCGCTGAGAAGTCGCTCGCGATCACGGTGCGCACCCCGTGCGACTTGAGCATGCAGATCACCGCGAGGCCGATCGGCCCGCAGCCGATCACGATCGCGACGTCGCCCTTGCCCACCTCGCCGCGGCGGACGGCGTGCCACCCGACGGCCATCGGCTCGGTCAGCGCGGCCGTCTCAGGGGCCAACCCGTTCGGAACGGCAAACGTCAGCGACTGCTCGACGAGGAGCTGCTCGGCGTAGGCGCCCGGCGCCATTGTCGACAGCCCGATCCCGTGCACCTCTTTGCCACGCCGCAGCAGCGGCAGGGCCACGACCGGTGTGCCGGGCCGCAGGGCCTTGCGGGTGCCGGGGCCGTAATCGACCACCTCCCCGCAGAACTCGTGACCGAACACCACGTGCTGATTCGATCGCATGAACGCGTCGTACCCCGATTCGGCCATAACGTCGGCGAGTTCGTCGCAGTGATGGCGCGCATGCAGGTCCGATCCGCAGATGCCACACCTGAGTACATCGATCAGCAACTGACCCTTGGCCGGTGTCGGGGTGGGCTGGTCGACCACCTCGAGCTTCGCATTGGTGCAGGTCACGCTCTTCATTCGTCGATCCTCCTACACCGGCTCGGGTTGGAGATAGCCGCCGTTCAGGAAGAGGCGCGCGTAGTGCCCGCCGGTTGCAGTCCCGCGGCCTCTTTCAGCTCCTCGTACGCCTCCCTCGCGCAGCGAGCGAGTTGCGGTAGGTCATCGAACGCCGCGCTGTTGCCGACGAACCCGAAGTCCATGCTGTCGTGGTAGGACGCGAACGTGGCGTTGAGCCCGATCGAGGCGGCGAGGGCGGAAACCGGGTAGATGCCAAGCAGGCGTGCGCCGTTGAGGTATCGGATCTCCTTGGCGCCCGCCACGTTGGAAACTACGAGGTTGCACGCCGGGTGCGCGACGCGATCCAGGTGCGTGGAGGCTCCCAGTCCGGCGAGCGTGACGAGCCCGACGGCGTAGGTCATCGCCGCCTCGTTGGACAAGCGGCCGAGTTCCTTCTTGCACGTGGCGACCGAGTCCACCACTTGGCGGATGCGTTCCGGCGCGCTCGCGCCGGGCTCACCGAGTCGCGCGAACATCGCCGACACTCGCGTGCCGATCGCCGTGTCGCCGTCGGCGCGCAGCGACACCGGGCACATCGCGATGAATGGGTGCCCGAAGGCGCGGCCCGTCTCCCGCAGGTAGGCATGCAGCCCCGCGTCGACCACGGTGACCGCCACGTCGTTCAAAGTCGCCCCGAAGTGCCGGCCGACCTCGTGCATCTCGTCGAGCGGCAGGGACAGCGTCGCGAATCTTCGCCCGATTTTGAGCGGCGCGTTGGTCGGGGCGTGCTGCGCCGCGAACGGCAGGCTGCCCTCGAGATGAGATCCGAATAGACCGGCGAGCACCTTGCGCAGCGCGCTGACGGAAACCTGGTTAAGCGCCTCGACCTGCGTGATCGCCCCGCGAATCGAGTCGGCGATTCGCTCTGCGAGTGGCGTCGGTGGGTGCGGTGCGGGTTCCGGCGCTCGCAGCGCGAAGGCGGGCGCCGGGATGGTACGTCGATCGGTCTTGCTCAGCCCCGCGTATAGCCGCTTCAGGCCCGATTCGCCGTCGATGATCGAGTGATGGGTCTTCGTGTAGATCGCGAACATTCCGTCCGGCACCCCATCGATCACCCAGCAGCGAAAGAGCGGCCGGTCACGGTCGAGTTGCGGCTCGTGCAGGTCGGCGACGAGGCGCAGCAGGTCGTCGTAGGAGGCTCGAGCGGGCAGCGCCAGGTGCCCGACGTGGTAGTACGGGTCCCAGCTCGTCACCTCCCGGAAATGGGGCGCGCCCCGACCGAGCAGCTCCGGGACGTAGTTGAACGGCGGCGCCGGCGTGCACGCGCGATAGGCGTCCACGATCTCGCGCACGATGGGCGCGCGGCCGGGCGGCTTTTTGAACAGCAGCATCGCACCGACATGCGTCGTGCCGGCCGGTGATTCGATCAAGAGCCACGAAAGGTCCAGGGGCGGAATCGGTTTGGACATGCCATACCTCCTATCCGAAGTCCTGGCAGCCGGGCCCGGTGCCCAAGGATCCGAAGGCTACGGCGATGTTCCCTCCGCGGACCACGGTCGACGAGGGCACTAGGGCCCCGGTATCGCCGCCGTAAGTCCCTCAGCAACGCGTCGCACCAGGGCGGCGCCAATCGGCCGGGGGTGGACGTCACGCTGGCTTCGCAACGATCATTGATGCGGCGGTTTGTGCCGACGGTTTGCGGCGCCCTGCAACGGCGGGGCGTCGGAAAGGACAGCGATGGCGGGTCGCACGGTGATCATCACCGGCGCCAGCGACGGCCTCGGCGCTGTCGCGGCGGACAGGCTGAGCCGAAGCGGCGAGAACGTGGTGGTGGTCGGCCGATCCGAAGCGAAAACAACCGCGGTCGCCGCGCGATTGGGCGTCGAATATTTCGTGGCCGATTTCACGGATCTCGCGCAAGTGCGGAGGTTGGCCGAACAGCTGCTGCGGTCCTACAGACGCATCGATGTGCTGGCCAACAACGCCGGCCGCGCCATGCGACGGCGGGAGCTCACCGTCGACGGCCATGAGACGACTTTCCAGGTCGATTACCTGGCCCCGTTTCTGCTCACGACGCTGTTGCTGGATCGGCTGCTGGAATCCAGCGGCACGGTGCTGAACACCTCGAGCGTGGTCAACACCTACTTCGGCCGGGTCAATGTCGATGACCTCGACTTGGCACGGGGCTACCACCCCCTCAAGGCCTACGGCGGAGCGAAGCTGGAAAACATCTTGTTCGCCAAGGAACTGCACCGCCGCTACCACGCCGCCGGGATCTCCGCCGCCGCGTTTCATCCCGGCAACGTGGCGACCAACTTCGGAAAAGAGTCGCGCACGTGGTGGATTCGAACCGCGTTTCGCGGCCCAATTAAGTACCTGGCGTTGACGGGACCTGAGCGGGGATCCGACGAGTTGGTGTGGCTGGCCTCATCCACACCGGGAATCGACTGGAGATCGGGCGAGTACTACGCCAACCACAGAATCGCCCGGGCCAATCCCCGCGCCTACGACCCGGAGCTGGCGCGTGAACTCTGGGAGCGCAGCCTCGCCATGGTCGCCACCTAGAAAGTCGGTAGCAGAAACAATGACCGTCACCACGGTGGACGCCGGTAGCAATCAAGTCAGCCGCTCGGTTGAGGTCCATGCCCCGGCAGCCGACCTGTTCGCGATCGTCGCGGACCCGCGTCGACATCACGAACTCGACGGCTCTGGCACCGTTGGGGACAACATCCACGCCCCGCAGCGGCTGGTCGCCGGCGCGCGGTTCACCACGAAGATGACGATGTTCGGGGTGCCCTATCGCATCACCAGCACCGTCACCGCGATGAAACCCGACGAACTGATCGAATGGCGCCACCCCGTCGGGCACCACTGGCGTTGGGAGTTCGCCCCACTCACACCGACGATCACACGCGTCACCGAGACGTTCGACTACCGCGACACCGGACTGCTGAAGGATCGGCTGAAGTATTACGAGCGAACGGGTTTCGCCAAGCGCGATGCCGCCGCTATCGAAGCCACGTTGACCAAACTCCGCAACCGTTACGCCTGCTGATGGCCCATCACACCGGCGATCTGGACGCGATGCTGTGGGGGATCGAGAAGGATCCGTTGCTTCGGCAGACGATCACGGTGGTGTTGATCCTCGATCGGGGGCCCGACCGGGAGGTCTTCCTCGACCGGCTCGATCGTTGCAGCCGGACCCTGCCGGCATTTCGGCACCGGCTGGTGGAGGCACCGTTGCGCCTATCGACTCCCCGTTGGATTGTCGACCCGAACTTCGATCTCTCCTATCACGTCCGCTGGATCGGTGCGCCGGGCGATGGATCTTTGGACGGTGTGCTGGAGTTCGCGCGCCAGTCGGCGATGTCCGGGCTCGACCGGGAGCGCCCGCTGTGGACCGTCACCGTGGTCGAAGGGCTCGCGGGCGGACAGGCGGCGTTGATCCTCACGGTGAACCATGTGATGAGTGACGGCACCGGCCTCCTCGCGATCTTCGGGTTGCTCGGCGACCTGACCCGAAAGCCGCGCGACCTTGGCCCGATGCCGCCGGTCCCTGAGGCCGAGGATCAGTCCCGGCTCGGGCGGGCGGTCGAAGCCGCCGGGTACACCGCCCACCGCATCCTCGGGTTGCTTGGCCGGTCTGCGGGCGCGACCGCGCGTACGTTGCCGACCGTGGTGCGGCGACCGCACGATACCGCGACCACTGTCGCAAAGGATCTGCGGGCGGTGACCCGGATCGTGGCGCCGAACTTGAAGACCCTTTCGCCGCTTATGACCGAGCGCCGGGGGTGGCTGCGCTTCGCGGCGCTCGACGCCGACCTCGACGGATTGCGCAAAGCCGCCAAGACCCGGGACTGCACCGTCAACGACGCGTTCCTCGCCGCCGTCGCGCACGGATTCGCTTTGTACCATCAACGGCACGGCAAACCGGTCGACCGGCTACGGACCACAATCCCCGTTGATATCCGCAAGCCGGGTGACCCACTGTTCGGGAACCGGGTGAATGGTTGCCGAATCGCGATCCCGATCGGCGCCGATGACCCGGGCGCCGCGATGGAGACCTATCACGGCCTGATCAAAGGCTTGAAGGGGGTCGCGAAACTCCCGTTGGCCGCCGCGCTGGGCACGGCGATCAACGCCTTCGGCCCGGCGGTGAATCTCGTCATCGGGTTGATCATGAAACACGACGACTTCGTGCTCAGCGATGTCAACGCCGGAGATTTCGCGTTCTACCTTGCCGGCGCGAAAGTGCTCAGCATCTTTCCCTTCGGGCCCACGATCGGCACCGCCGCCAACATCACGCTGGTGGGGTATCACCACAAGGCGCTAGTCGGCATCAACGTCGACGCCGCGGCGGTCCCGGATCTGGGCGCTTTCGTGGCGTGCATCCGTGCAGGCTTTGACGCGGTCATCGCTCTCGGCGACGAAGGCCACGACGTGGGTGGGAACGCTTAACGACTCACCCGCGCAGGGCAGCGGACGTGTCGGCGACGGTTTCCCGCGGATCCCGGTAGTTGATGCCGAGTTCTCGCTCACTGGGCGAATCGTCGGACGCCGGCATCTGCGTGTAGTACTGCATCCCCGCCGACGTGAAGGGCGTGTCGAAGGGCAGAAACCGGCCCGCCCTGTCCAGCACAGCTCCCGCAACGCGCAGCGCGGTGTCCGGAATCGGGACCGCGACCATTGTCGTCCCGGCGACCTGGCCGAGCATGGCCGCGAGCTCGGCCGCGGGAACGCGATGACCGCCCGCGGTGTAGCGGCGCGGTCCGCGCCCCGGCTCCAGGAGCGCCGCGTGCAGCGCGGCCAGATCGCGGACGTCGACGACCAACCATGCCGCGCTCCGTCCCGGGATCGCGTGCATCTGCAGCGCCGCCTTGACGCCCTCGCCGGCCTCACCGAATTGGTCGCCGGCCGGCGGGCCGAGGACCATGCCGGGATAGGTGATGTTCACCGGCGCGCCGGCGTCCTGCAGCCCGCGGGCATAGATTTCGACCTGCGCCTTGGACGTTCCGTATCCGTCTGCTCCGCCGACGACCGGCAGGTCGGCCGTCAGCATTTCGAGGCCCGGATGAAACAGCGCGGTGAAGCTCGACACGTGGACGATCGGATCCAGGCTCAGCTCCACGGACTGACCGAGCACGTTCTGCGCGCCCTGCATGTTCGTGGTCAGCATCTGCGCGGTCTGACGCGGGTCGGTCGCCACCAGGGCGGCGCTGTGCACGACGGCGTCGCAGCCGCGCAACGCCTCGCGAACCGAAACGCGATCGGTGATATCCCCAACGGCGAAATCCGACACGTCGACGCCTAACTTGGCGACGGAAGTCTGCAGGCGATCGGGGTTTCGCACCAGGAATCGGATGGAGTGCCCGGCGTCGGCGATGGCCTTGGCGGTCCACCCACCCACGAACCCCGTGCCGCCCGTGACCAGAACTTGCATAGTGCGATTCTGCAACGGGCTACAAATGACTCGCGGCGTAGGTCGCCGCTTGGGCCGTCATACCGTTCAGCCCGTAAGAAACGTGCGCGGCGGGATCGTCGCCGTTACCGCAGATTCCGTCGCCCGGGGCGCACAACTCGAGGGTCTTGGGCTGATACAGCGGGCCGATGGCGATCGTGGGCGCGCGATACTTTTCCAAAAATTGATCCGACGGCGTCCCGAACAAGGTGACCGCGGCGACGTGGTTGGCTATTTCCGTCGGCATCGGCGGCGGTACCGCGGAAGCCGGCACGCTCGGCGGTACCGAGGCAGAGGTGACGAAACCAGCGACGGCCGCGCCCTGGGAATATCCGCCGAGCACTTCTCTGGTCCTGGGGCAGTTCGCCGCCATGGACTCGACATGAGAACCGGCGTCACGAATGCCGTCGATGACGGTCAGCGGGAAATTGCTGTTGGAAAAGTCGGTGCTCGCCGGGTAATTGACCGCATACACAGCGAGGGACCGGCCCCCGACCTGCCCGCGCAGCGCGTCGACGAATGATCCTCCGACGCCGCCGACTCCGGGCGGTTCACCGGAGCCGCGGGCGAACACCACCTCGACGTCGGGACACGGATCGCCGGACGCCGACGGGGCGGGCGCGCCCACCAGCGCAGCGGCGGTCATCACCGCCGCCACGGAAAGCGCCCTCGCGAGCCGTCGCACCCCGTCAGACCTCGTCACTTCTTGAAGGCGTCTTTCACCTTTTCGCCGGCGTCTTTCAGGCTGGACTTCGCCTGGTCCGCCCGGCCTTCGTTGCGGGTGTCGTGATCGCCGGTGGCCTTACCGATGGCCTCTTTGGCCCGGCCGCCGAGATCCTCGATCTTGTTCTTCGCCTTGTCTGTGCCGCTCATGTGCTGCTGCCTCCTTCGGGTTCGTGGTGCTGGTTGTGGCTACCCTGCGGCAGGCGCGCTTGAAACCCCGAATGCGGCCCGCCCATCATGGAGTGCGTGAGCACCGCAATTCTGGTGGCAGTGGTGGTGGTACTAATGCTGCTGGGCATTGGCATGGTGGTCAACCAGCTGCTCCGGCTGAAGAAGTGGCTGAACGCCGCGCCCCCAGACCAGGCACCCGGCGACGAAGCGCCCCGACCCCCGGAGTGACCCGGCCCCGGTCGGCTACCTCCGGAATGCCTCCCGCATCCTCGCGCGGCGATCTTTCAGATTGGCGGTCATGCGCTTTCACTCCTACGTTGCGACTACGCGCGGATTACCCGACGGCGCGCGACCGTCAAACTGACCCCGGGGGTGACAACTTTGCTGGCGCCAAATTTCGCAGCGCGTTCGGCCCGCTTATGTCCAGCGCTGTTCCTGGCTGATAGCTTCATCCTCGTGATGGCACCGCGTCGGGGAGATACCGCCGCAGCGATAACTGCGCCGAGCACACGAGGCCTCACGGCGCCGTGAAACCTTCACCCCTTCTGATAACAGACGATGGCTTGCCACGCGGTGTGTCCGGTGCCGCCGACCCCCATTTCGCCAACGTCGTGAAGCTGTTCTCGCGGCTGTTCCCCGGTCGCCGGTTCGGCGGAGGGGCCCTTTGTGTCTACATCGACGGCGTGCCCGTCGTCGACGTCTGGACGGGCTGGTCGGATCGGGCCGGCACCCAGGGCTGGACCGCCGACACCGGGGCGATGGTGTTCTCGGCTACCAAGGGCATCGCGTCGACGGTGATTCACCGGCTGGCCGATCGCGGCCTGTTGTCCTATGACGATCCGGTCGCCGAATACTGGCCCGAGTTCGCGGCCAACGGGAAGGCAGAAATCACGGTTCGCGATGTCTTGCGGCATCGATCCGGGCTGTCGCATCTGAGGGGCGTCACCAAGGCGGATTTGATGGACCACCTCGCCATGGAGGAGCGCCTGGCCGCCGCGCCCGTCGATCACCTGCGAGGCGTGCAGGCCTATCACGCGCTGACCTATGGATGGCTGCTCTCCGGTCTGGCCAGGGCGGTGACGGGCAAGGGGATGCGAGAGCTGATCCGCCAGGAGGTCGCGCGGCCGCTCAACACCGACGGCGTGCACCTCGGCCGCCCGCCCGAGGGCGGGCCGACCCAGGCGGCGCAGATCCTGATCCCGCAGGGAAAACTGCGCGCCCCGGTCTTCAATTTCCTCGCACCGAGGCTGGCCGGTCTGCCATTCTCGGGCGCCCTCGGCGCGATGTACTTCCCCGGTGTCATATCCCTGATCAAGGGGGAGACTCCGTTCCTCGACGGTGAGGTGCCGGCGGTCAACGGCGTGGTGACCGGCCGCGGTCTGGCCAAGATATACGCCGTGTTGGCCAACGACGGCCGTATCGACGGCAAGAAGTATTTGTCCAAGGAGTTGGTGCGCGGCCTGACGGGGCAACCGCTACGCAAGTGGCCCGACGCAAACATGTTGGTGCCCATGCCATTTCACCTGGGTTACCACGAATCGCCGGTGCCCGGCTTGCTCAAGGGTTTCGGACACGTAGGCCTGGGCGGAACCCTCGGATGGGCCGACCCCGAATCCGGCAGCGCCTTCGGGTTCGTCCACAACCGGCTGCTGACGCCGTTGCTCTTCGACATGGGATCGTTCGCTGGCTTGGCCGGTCCGCTGCGCACCGCCATCGAGGCCGCCCGTCACCAGGGTCCGCTCGAGGTGCCGCAGCTGGGTGCGACGTACACCAAACCCGCTCGACGACGGGTGCCCGTGTCAACGACGGCGGCGGTGTCGGCCGAAGGTTAGCCCGGCCTCAAGCTGCCTCAAGCTTTAGAGGCCGAAGAGCCCGACTTCATGGCGGCCATGTTGAACGCACCCGAGCTCAGTAACGCGGCGCCCATGTTCGCCAGGCCCGAGTTGAAGCCGGCGCTGTCTGAGTTGTGGCCGTTTTCGCCGATTCGGTCCAAACTTAAATGTTGCGTTGGCTTTTCGCCGTCATACCTTTGCGTAGCCTCGGGGGAGCGTGAGCGGCAGATCGGCGTATGTGACGATGCCCGGCGGCGCGGCGACGACGGCCGGGATCGCGTTGATCGCGGGCATCGCCGTCATGATGTGCCCGAGCGCCATGAAGTCCGCGATCGTCTCGGCCTGGAAATATGGGGGCGGCAGGAAGCCGACCTTCGTTGTCACCGTTGGCTGTCCGTCGACCTGGATGACCCAGCCGTCCTGGTCGATCTTCCAATCGGGTTCGAGCGTCTGTCCCTTGCGCCACCAGACATTCAGGTCGATCAATGTCTTGCCGCCGACGACGCCCTGCCAGCTGATGTAGACGCCCGCGACGCATCCCGCTGGAATGGTCCAGGACGCCATTTCGAGATCTGCTGTGGTCTGGGCAAATTCGGCCACGCAACGCACCTCGTCGAGCTCGACGCCGAGCGCGTCGGCCACCAGCCGGACGGCCTCGCCGAAGATGGCCGTCCCCTTTGCCGCCATCGCCTGCAGCTCCGGGTGGTCGATCGGCTGGCCGAAGCCCACCGGCTTCTCGGTTTCCGGCGAGTCGTAGAACGTGGTGTCGGCGGCCTCGATCACGCTGACCTTGTCGATCCTGTTGCACACCATCGCCGACACGATGGCCAACAACTCGGCGAAGCCCGGGCTGACGCCGGATCCGAATATCGTCGATCCGCCCTTCTGGCAGGCTTCGACGATCCGGTCGCGGCCGGGGCCCAGGCTGCCTCCGGTGATGAAGGACGCCGTCGTCACCACGTTGACACCGGCGGACAGGATGCGGACCAGCTCGTCGACGTCGATCCACATGGGGTTGTAGACGACGCAGTCCGGTTTCAGGGCGAGCAGCGCGTCGACATCGTTGGTGGCCTTGACGCCGAGCGGCGGAATGCCGACAAGTTCGCCGGCGTCGCGGCCGACCTTCTGCGGTGACCAGGCGTAACAGCCCACCAGTTCAAGCGCGGAATTGTCGGCGATCGATTGCAGCGAGCTCTTGCCGACGTTCCCGGTGTTCCACTGAACGACCCGATAGTTGTTTGGCACTCGCTCAGCATAGGGAATGACGCCCGGCTGAGCGACAGTGAATCTGGCGACGCGACACGCCGCCGTGGCGTCGCGCGATTCACGCTCGGGGGTCAGTAATCGGACTCGGCGGCCAGAACCTCGGCCAGGAATGCGTCCGTCGGTGGCCGGTCCAGCCGTGCCCTGGCCCACCGGCGAACCCGCTCTCGGATTTCGCGCGTTTCCGTCGCCTGCGGCACCTCGGCGCCGATGATCACCGAGGTCGCCGACCAATCGTGGCCCCAGGCCGTCGATTCCGTCACCGGCCGCTGCCGGTCGTCCACCAGCGGGACGATCGCGTCGCCGTCGGCATCCAGCGCGCCGCCGCCGCTGATCGCTCCGGACCGCAGTTGCACCGGGATGCCGGTGGCCGGGTCCGGCCCGATGACGGCCGCCCGCACGACGGCGACCACCGCCCCACCGGCCGCCTCGACGCTCCAGTCGACGGTGTTCTCACCCGCGTCGAATATCCCGGGGGGAACCCCACTCCAGCTGATGGAGGCGACACCCCGGGCGATCGGGACCGCGCCGCGCGGGCCCGCGCCCGCGCCGGCGGCCAGCGCGTAGTCGTCACGGCGTCCGCTCGGCATGGCGAGGGCTACGCTCGAATCGTCCAGTGCAGCATACAATTCCGGCCATCCGGTGTCGTCCACGCCGACTTCGTCGGCGAGCCCGGCGCCGGCCCGCACCAAGTCGAGTATCCGGGGATCACCGCCCCGCAAATGTGCCATCAAGGCGGGGGCGTGCGGTGCCAGCAGCTCCACCACATCGGAATCCAGGGTGTCGTCGGTGAAGAAGCCCTGCGCGCCGGAGGTCAGCAGGGCGACCTCGACGTCGAGCAGCGCGTCGTCCAGGCCGGCGATGCCCTCCAGGTGGCTGGCGGGCCACCATCGCCGCAGCCAATGGCCCACGGCCAGCCGCCGGAGTGGGTCGACCGATCCAGGCGCGATGTCGACGCCGGCGAGCTCGATGCTCTGCGGTGTTTCGGCCGCGCCGTCCACCGCCGACACCAGGGCGACGTGTCCGGACTCGCCGACGATGCGCCAAAGCCAGTCGGCGCGTGACAAATCAGTGAAGGTGATCCGGGCCGTCGCATCCCCCGGTGGATCGTCGACGGTCCAGGACAGCACGGCGCCACTGACTTCCAGCACCGCCGCCAGCGGCGCTTCGACGGTGCTCGGCCCGTTGCTCCACAGACCGGAATCGGCAACCAATCTCATCCGGCGACCTGCAATTCCAGCATCGACTTGATCCGTTGCCGGTGGTCGAGGCTCACCGACCGCGCGACCCCCTCCAGCAGGGACCGCACCTCATCGACGTCGTCGCAGGGCTCCTGCCAGACGTCGCGTCCGTGCAGCCGGGCCCACAGCCGGCTCAGGTAGGGCTGCGCGTACGAGGCGAGGTCGTTGACCACTTGCCGCTGGCGTGGATGGATCGGGCCGCCCTCGGCGAGATATCGCCGCGCGTGCAGCACATAGGCCTCCTTGCGCAGCCGCGCCTGGATCTGCGCGGCCAGGGCGTAGCGGCTGGAAACGGATGGGTCCAGCGGCGCCAGCTCGACGGCCACCTCGATGCCGGCGACCAGCGTGGCCTGCTTGTCCTCGGACAACAGCCCCCAGGGCGCGGAGGCCCGGTCGACTTCC
This sequence comes from uncultured Actinomycetota bacterium, assembly GCA_963802525.1. Classification (GTDB taxonomy): domain Bacteria; phylum Actinomycetota; class Actinomycetes; order Mycobacteriales; family Mycobacteriaceae; genus Mycobacterium. The sequence continues at coordinate 56,996 of CAWDJC010000003.1, forward strand.
TCCTCGCACAGCAGGGGGATGTCGGGTAGCGCGTCGCGGTCCAGGGCGCGCCGCAGTGTCGCGCGTACCCGGTCCACCACGCTGCGATCCAGCGGGCGGTCGCTGTCGGCGCCGCCCGCGATCCGCGGTTGGCGTTGCGGCTCAACCGAACTCAAGCCTAGCTCGACGATCGACCACGGTAACTCGGCCGCTTGCGGCCCTTCCAGGCGGGCTATCGCCCCCAGGTTGTACGGTGTGGCGTCGGCGATCATGGCCGACCAGACCCGTTGCCGGGCCGCCGCGGCGCGATGGCTGTTGGCAGGTCCGAGCACCGTGCCGAGCTCGGCCAGGAACGGGCCGGTGATGGTCGCCGGGGCTGTTTCCGAGGCCCGCACGTCACGCCAACTGCGGTCGAGCTGATCGGCGAGCCTGGCTACGACATCCGGGCTTGCCACGTATTGGTGCAGCACCTCGATCGCGGTGCGGTCGCGGCCCTGGTGGATGTCGGTGAGCACCGTGGCCGCCGTCTCCCGATCTTGCGGCGCCGGTGCGCCTTTCGTCACAGCGAGCTCGAAGCAAACCGGAAAGTACAATTCCTGGGCGTTGCCGGTGCGGATCCGCTGCCTCCGGCGCTCGAGCTTGAGTGTATTGAACCATGCTGCGGCAGAGCGTAATTCGTGTGCGCTTCCGACGATCAGGGCGTGCATCTCCGCCGCTGTTTCCGGTGTGACGACCGGGGCCGAATACTGCGGGTTGGATCGCAGCCGCAGGACCAAGGGGTCGATGATGCGCTTGACGGTCCGGCTCAAGGGGCCGCCGTCGTCGCTGCTGAGCACCTCGACGCCGGGGCCGATTGCGCGCCACGCCCGGTCGATCACCGACCGGCGCGGGTGGCCCACCGCGACGACAGTCGCAACCTGCGAATCCGCGCTCATCAGCACAGGATAGGGGCTTTCGGAAAATATCGGCAGCCGAAAAGTTGGGTTCGGTAGCAGGCCGGCAGTTAGACCCTGGTGGCATGAAGAAGCTGATCATGTTGCTGTCGGGGGCCGGCCGGTTCCCGTTCGCTCGGCGCCAGGTTGCGGCGGGCCCTACCGTCGGAGTCGGCACCGTGCGCACGGTCGGCGATGAGCGTCAGGTGTTCATCGAGGTGGTGGCGGTGTCCGGCGAGACGTTCATCGGCAAATTGGTGCTCGCGGGAAAGGCCTGTGAAGACGATCCGGACGTGTCGATGCTGCGCCCCGGGCTCGTCGTCCTGGTGGCGTTCGATCCCGCTGCCCGCGAGGAGCTTTCGCTGCCGGATGACGTGCTGGCCGTCCACGCGTCCTGGCTGGCGTCGGTCTGAGCGCTACCGCGCGCCGTCCACCGCGAAAGTGACCACGGCACCCCAATACAGCGGACTGGCGGTGACCACACCGTCACGCCAGCGCCGCATCTGTGCGCGCTGCCAACGGTTCACCGCGCATCCCGCGTCGGCGCCTTCGTGCGCGTCATCCACGGCGACGACGACATCGGCCATCGGATCGGCCGGTGCATCGGCCCGTTCGCAGGCCGCAAACCGTCGATAGGCCGCGGAGGTAGGCAGCGACCACAAGGTGGCGCTCACGAGCTGTGCGCCGCCCAGGACCATCGCCGCCACCAGACCGGTCGCCTCGTCGAATTGATAGTCCCCGCCCGATCCGCAAGCCAGCAGGGCAACCCGCGGGGGGATGGGCAATTGCAATGACATCAGGTCCGACGCGGTAAGCGGGCGATGGTCGCCGATTGCCTCGGCTTCTCCGGGAATCTCCGCCGTGCAGGCCAGGTGCAGCGCCGCACGGTCGGCCTGGCCGTGCGCCGAACTGGCGTGGCCGACGTACATGAGCCGACTCGGGGCTTGTGCCAGCTGCTTGGCCAGCCAGACGCGGTCGGCGTCCTGACGGCGGAACAGCTCGACAACGTCGTCGACATCCGGCAGCACGGGCCGGCGTTCCATCAGCCCGCTGAAGTGTTGCGCCAATTGCGTTTCCGGCGAAGGCCTGCCGAGCACCGAGCCGAGCGCGGAGTCCGGACGCTGTCCGGGCACCCGGGGGTCGAGGACCAGTACCGCCGGACCGTCCCGCCTGGCGTCCCAGCCGGCCGGCGCCCGCGGCGAGTGCACGATGTTGGGCGGCACCGCCATCAGCACGTCGACCAATTCCATCAGCCGATGGCCATCGGTGTGTGCCCCGATATCGGCTAGCTGCCAGGGGATCTGGGCGGCCACCCGGCCGCTGGCGGTGATGGCATCCTGGCGGGCGCGCACGAGTTCTTCTTTGCTCGGCCCCGATTTCGGCACCGCCAACAGGCCCCACGGTACCCGAGCCAGCCGGGAACTGGGCGAGACGAACAACACCGCGCGCGGCGTTGCCACGCATTCCGTCAGCAGTTGCCAGCCGGGCGCGCCGATCAGCAGTACCCCCAGGATGTAGGCGATCGTCAGTTCGGTGTCCGGTGCCGCGAAGGGACCGGTGGTCAGTGCCCGCTCGATGGCGTCACGGCGGCTCTCCGAGCCGCGCGGCTCCGGTAATGCGCCAACCAGCTCCTGCAGGGCCGCGAGCAGGATCGGCTCCTCGACCACCCAGTTGACGGTTCTGGACGGCTGCCCGACTATCCGCAAACTCGCGTACGTGACGATCCCGACGTCGGCGAATCGCAGGACCAGAGTCAGCCGGTCCGTATCACTCATGGCCAGGTGGACCAGGCAGGTTCGACGGAGGTGACCTCGCGGCCGTATCGCTGCAACGCCAGCGCGCGATAGTGACTCATGATCGGCGGGGCATCCGGCTGCATCTGCAGCGGCGGCAACGGGCCCAGCCGCGTGAGCGAACGGCCACCCCGCGCCGGCGGTCCGGCCGCGGCCAGCGCTTCGCCATCGTCGATCAGCACCGGTACTGCGGCCGTGGATGCCCACTCGCCGATCTTGGAGCGCTCTGGTTCGATGTCGAAAGTCCCTCGAGCGCTGTGATATTCGACCAGCTCACTGATCAGTTCGGTGTTCTCCCATTCCCAGGCGACGGCGAAGGCGCTGGCCAGGATGGGCGCCGAAACGCTGGTCGCCCAGCGCGACCTCGCATCGGCATCGGCGATCGAATACCGCACCGAGTCGACCGCGAGCGCGGCCGGCACCTTGAGCTCCGCGGCCTGTTCAAGCTTGGTCATCCCGCGCCAGTATTCCGGAGTACCGACCTCGCCCTTGAGGATGCCGAGTCCCTCGGCCTGCCGCGCCTCGGTTTCCTCCAGCGTCTCCTCGGGATCGCCTGAACTGTCGAAACCGAGGTCCGCCAACGCATCCGCGCGCCACACGGTGCCAAGATGATTGTCGAGCCGAGCATACTGCAGCCAACTGCTGCGTGGCGACGAGTCGAGTAGTTCCCGGGCCTGGGCGATCAGTTCGACCGCGTCGGAAAAATGGCTCCAGAAGATTGCTATCCAGCTGCGTTGCAACAGAATACGGTGTAGGTGCAGCGGCTTTCCCAGTTCGCGCCAGTGCCGCTCGGCATGCTCCCAGCACTCGTCGGCTGCCTGCAGTGCACCGGATCCTAGCCGGGTCAGGCCCATGTACAGCCAGCAACGAGCGACGTCGTGCGCTCGGGCGTAGCGCGCGATGACGGGGTAGGCCTCCGAGACCAGTTTCTCGGTGCCGGCGTGGTCGGCCGCCGACCAGCATGCCGCCGCCCGCTCCAATTGTGTTCTGGCCGTTGCAAGTTCCCAGCCGTTGGCTTGCGCCCGGGCTCCCGCACGACGCAGCCAGGGTTCGGCCTCGGCCAATCGCCCCGTCTCGACGCAGAATCTGCCGTACTCGGTGGCCGCGGCTACCCGAAGATAGTCGCCGAACGGGCTGTCACTGCTCAGGCGAGCCGGGTTTTCCAGGGCAGCCAGCACCTGCTCCCACAACGGAAGTGACTGCACATGCAGGTCGTCGTCGCAGAGCGTGCTCGCGCACAGCATTTGCGCATAGGTAACGAGGTAGCCGTGCTCGTCGGCGAGGTCGGCAAAATCCTCGGTGGATCCAATGTCGCTCAATGCCGCCAGCGCCGACGCGGCGCCCTCATGGTCACCGAGGGCCGCGGCCAGGCCCGTTTCCAGGAACTGTGCCCGTCGCGAGTATCGGCAGACCAGGTGCGCCATCTCGGCATCGGACATGCGCACCTGCTCGGCGGCTTCCGGCATCGTTCCGGCGGCGATTCCCGAATAGATGGCCAGGCAATCGCGGATGCGCCGGATAGACTCGCGCACCCCGTCATTGGCTCCGCGCACAAGGTAGATCTCACCAAGCTGCGCAAGGACTTCCAGCATCAAATCGTCTCGGTCTTCCCGCTCGATCTGCGGCACCAGCGACAGCAGCAGATCCCGGGCCGGTATCTCGTCGGCGGCAAACGCCAACCGGCGGGCGTTGTCCAATTCGCCGGGGATCGACACGGCTGCATCATAAGTCCGCCGCCGTCGACGTGGCGAGTAACCGGGGCGGCGGGCGTGTGAGTGCAGGGGCGCCCGCCGCCCCGGAGTGCGATCGATCAACCGCAAGTCACCTTGATGTTGAAGTCCTTGGTGATCATTCCGGCCATCGGGTTCTTCATGTCGGCGCCCTGGGCCTGACCGGTGATGGTGTAGGTCTTGCCGTCCACCGCCACGTTGGCCGAGCCCACCTTCCCACCCATGCCGTTGGCGACCGACAAGGCGCTGCCGTCGACAAAGAGCGCGAGCGACTCGACCTTCGGAGTGGGCTCATCGGTCATCACCACGGCCAGCGCCTGCCGGCCGCCGTTGGTGGACCCGCTGCCGATGTCGATTTTGCCGCCCGTCCTGACGCAGGTGACCGAGGCCGGGTCCAGGCCCGCCATATCGGTACCGCCGACCTTGACTTGCGTCCCGCCGCCGGTGGCGACGCTGGGCGCCGTGCTCGACGCGGGGGCGGCCGTGTGGCCGCCGCTCGAGCACGCCACCAGGGCCGACGCACAGCCGAGGGTTCCTATCGCAGCCGCGAGAAGACGTTTCACTGCCATTTCCTTCCTTCATGCGCCGCCCCATTGGCGTCGCCATGGGCGCAAGTACAGACCTCCCGCGTTGCTACCGATCCCAAATTTGGCCCCGGCCCGCTAAGACCCGGTAGGCTGCCTCGACACGGCCCATGAAGGGAGACGCGCGATGGCAGGCGTGAAATGGCTGGAAAAGCCTGAGGCTCATGACTTTCCGGCGGCGGCCGACTACCTCGCTTTGCTCGCGGAACCGGGTACCGCCAATCAGCTGGCGGAAAAGCTGAAGACAGGAATCGTCAGCCACAAGAAGGCCAAGGACATTCTGCGGGCGGCGCAACTGAGGTTGTTACCCGATGACAATCCCCACGTCGCCGCGGATCTCTCCAAGATCAAGAAGGGGCAAGCGCTGTCGCCCATCCTGCTGGTGCGCGGCGACTTCACGACGGGCGTCCCGCTGCAGATCGCCGACGGCTACCACCGGGTGTGCGCGAGCTACCACACCGACGAGAACACCGACATCCCGGTCGTTATCGTGTCGTCGAGCTGAGGGCGGGAGTGCCATCGTGATTGAGATCGAAGCGGTCGACGCGGTCCAGGTACTCACCCTTTCCTCCGGGCGCGTCAACGCCCTCGACGTCGAGCTGCTGAAAGAGCTGACGGGCGCGCTCGGAGAGCTGCAGCGCACCGGCGCCGGCGCACTCGTCGTCACCGGTGCCGGCCGCGCGTTCAGCGCCGGGGTGGACCTGAAAAGCGTCGTCGAAGGCGGCGCGGACTACACCGACCGGCTGATCCCGGCGCTGTCCGAGGCGTTCGAGGCGTTGTTCTGCTACCCCGGGCCGACGGTGGCCGCGGTCAACGGTGCCGCCATCGCGGGGGGGTGTGTGCTGGCCTGCGCCTGCGACCGCCGGCTGATCGGCCCCGAAGCGCAGATCGGGGCGTCCGAGGTCCGCGTCGGAGTGCCGTTCCCGGTCGCCGCGCTCGAGGTGATGTGCTACGCGTGCGGGGACCGCGCCGAGGACGTGTTGCTTGGCGGCCGCGTCTATCGTGGCGCCGACACCGTCACGAACGGACTCGCCCACCGCGTCGTCGCCGACGATCTCGTGGAGGCGGCGGTGGCCGAGGCGTCCGACCTCGGCGGCATCCCAGCCGACGCCTATCGCCATACGAAAGCGCAGCTGCGAGCCCCCACCCTGGCGCGGATGCGCGAGGGAGGCCTCATCGACAGCGAGGTCCGCCGCATGTGGGGCGCGGACGAGACGCAGCAGCGCATCGCCGCCTACCTCGAGGGCCTTCGGCGCCGCGATAGCTGAGTTATTCGTCGAGCGCGACACCACCGCGGGTGCGCCTGCGTCGCATCCGATGTGACCCCTTGCCCGTCGGGCGGCGGTTTTGCAAGCCACCCCGGGGCTCTTCGGAGGCTTCGGTGGCCTCGGTGTCTTGGTCGGCAGGCGCTGCTTGAGTGTCCTCGGTGGCGGGTTCGGCTTCCGCCTCGGTTTCGGCGCTGGCCTCGACGGGCTCTTCTGCCGGTTCCGGCTCTTCGGTTTCTTCGGTTTCTTCGGCCTCGGATTCGGCGCCCTCGGCCTCTTCGGCTATCTCGGTTTCTTCGGTTCTTCGGTCTCTTCGGCTTCTTCGGCTTCGGCCTCTTCAGCTTTCTTGCGGCGCAGACGTCGCCGCCTCTCCTTCTTCGGCTTGATCGGTTTCGGCGGCGGCGGTGGCAATTCGGCGATAAACGACAGATAGAACGCGAAGAAGCCGAGCACCCCGATCGCGGCGGCGGCGCCGTAAATCCCGAACAACCACTGCCCGGCCGTGTCCAGGCTGAGCCAGATCTCGCTGATAGCGGTGCCGATGATCAGCAGGCCGGCCAGCACATGGGCCACGATCGACCAAACCCGTGTGGACAGCGCCAGCTGCGGGGTCCCCAACTCCGGCTTGCGGGTCCGCAACAGGGTGAATACGACGGGCAGCGCGGCCAGGGCCGTCAGCGCACCCGTCACGATTCGCAGCGTCGTCCCCACCGAATGCGTGGTGTCACCCATCAGCTCAGGCCAGCGGGGCAACACGAAAAAGAAGTAGAGGACGCCGGCACCGATCGAAAACAACAAGTGCCACGGTATGGCGACCTTGCGCCCCATACGCCTCCTCATGCTGGTGGTGAGCCCACGCCAGCCTAAAGGCCGCTCAAACCGATTCCAAACACACCCGTGCTTGGCCGCGTCTCGACCGGTGAGAGCCGGTGGCGGAGGATGCGGGATTTGAACCCGCGAGGGCTGTTAACCCAACCCGCGTTCCAGGCGAGCGCCATAGGCCACTAGGCGAATCCTCCGTGGCCATGGTAGCCGAGTGTCCTGCGGTCGCCGCGGGTCGCTTCGAGCCAGGTATTACACTCGCCATGGACCCCGCGCGGCGTCTATCCTGTGAATTCCCCCAGGGCCGGAAGGCAGCAAGGGTCAATGGGCTCTGTCGGGTGCGCGGGGTCCCCTAGGCTTAATGAGTGGCGACCCGCTGCGCCCGGCACCGCCGCGCTTGCGATCGCCACTAGGGTCGGGGCCGTGCCAGACCCCGAACCCCCCAAGCGTTCGACGGCGAAAGGGCCCATGGTGTCGTTCGAGTCCCTCAGCCCTGAAGAGCTGGCAGCCGTGCACGCGCGCAACCAGCAGGATTACGCGGAGCTGCAGGGCAAGAAGCTGGCTTTGGATCTCACCCGCGGCAAACCGTCCCCGGCGCAGCTAGACCTGTCCAACCAGCTGCTGAGCCTGCCCGGAGAGGACTACCGCGACGCCGAGGGCACCGACACCCGCAACTACGGCGGCCTGCACGGCCTGCCGGAACTGCGGGCCATCTTCGGGGAGTTGCTCGGGATCCCGGTGCAAAACCTGATCGCAGGCAACAATTCGAGTCTCGAGTTGATGCACGATCTCGTCGCCTTCTCAATGCTGTACGGCGGGGTGGACTCGCCGCGGCCCTGGAAGGACGAGCCGAGCGTCAAGTTCCTGTGCCCGGTCCCCGGCTATGACCGGCACTTCGCGATTACCGAGACGATGGGCATCGGCATGATCCCCGTGCCGATGCTGCAGGACGGGCCGGACGTCGATCTGATCGAAGAGCTCGTCGCCGTCGATCCCGCCATCAAGGGGATGTGGGCGGTGCCGGTGTTCGGCAACCCGACCGGCGTCACCTACTCCTGGGAGACGGTTCGCCGGCTCGTCCAGATGCGGACGGCGGCGCCCGACTTCCGGTTGTTCTGGGACAACGCGTATGCGGTGCACACCCTGATGCACGACTTCATCCGCCAGGTCGACGTGCTCGGGCTGGCGGCCACGGCCGGCAATCCCAACCGGCCCTACGTCTTCGCGTCAACCTCCAAGATCACCTTCGCCGGCGCCGGAGTCAGCTTCCTGGGTGGGTCGCTGGGCAACATCGCCTGGTATCTGCAGTACGCGGGGAAGAAGTCGATCGGCCCGGACAGGGTCAACCAGCTGCGGCACCTGCGCTTCTTCGGCGATGCCGACGGGGTGCGTCTGCAAATGCTGCGCCACCAGCAGATACTGGCGCCGAAGTTCGCGCTGGCGGCCGAAATCCTGGACCGGCGGCTGAGCGATTCCAAGATCGCCTCGTGGACGGACCCCAAGGGCGGCTATTTCATCAGCCTCGACGTGTTGCCCGGTACTGCGCGGCGGACGGTCGCGCTGGCCAAGGACGCCGGTATCGCGGTGACCGAGGCGGGCGCGTCGTTCCCGTACCGGAAAGATCCGGACGACAAGAACATCCGGATCGCGCCCACGTTCCCGTCGTTACCGGACCTGCGCGACGCGGTCGACGGGCTGGCGACCTGCGCGCTGCTGGCGGCGTCCGAGTCGCTGCTCAACCCGGGCCTGGCCACGTCGGCGCCGACTGTGCGTTGAGGGCGAGAATCGCGAAATCCCGCCCTAGCTTCACGCCGGGAGCCGCTGATGCACACTCGACGCCCGCCGGGCTTTAGTCACCGCGCGCCGGTAGCCTGCTGACCGTGGCCCTCTACCGCAAGTACCGACCGGCAACCTTCGCCGAGGTGGTGGGGCAGGAGCACGTCACCGAACCGCTGTCCATTGCCCTGGAAGCCGGCCGGATCAACCACGCCTACCTGTTTTCCGGGCCGCGCGGCTGCGGAAAGACCTCGTCGGCGCGCATCCTGGCCCGATCGTTGAACTGTGCGCAGGGACCGACGGCCAACCCGTGCGGAGTTTGCGAGTCCTGCGTGGCGTTGGCGCCCAACGCGCCCGGCAGCATCGACGTGGTGGAGCTCGACGCGGCCAGCCACGGCGGCGTGGACGACACGCGCGAGCTGCGGGACCGGGCCTTCTACGCGCCGGCACAGTCGCGCTACCGGGTGTTCATCATCGACGAAGCGCACATGGTGACCACCGCGGGGTTCAACGCGCTGCTCAAGATCGTGGAGGAACCGCCCGAGCACCTTATCTTCATCTTCGCCACCACCGAACCGGAGAAGGTGTTGCCGACGATTCGGTCGCGCACCCATCACTACCCGTTCCGGTTGCTGCCGCCGCGCACGATGCGGGCATTGATCGGACGGATCTGCGAGCAAGAGGGTGTCGGCGTCGACGACGCGGTGTATCCGCTGGTGATCCGGGCCGGCGGTGGTTCGCCACGTGACACGCTCTCGGTGCTGGATCAGTTGGTGGCTGGAGCCGAGGGCAATCACTTGACCTATCAGCGCGCGCTCGGGCTGCTGGGCGCCACCGACGTCGCACTGATCGATGGCGCCGTTGACGCCCTTGCCGCAGGCGATGCGTCCGCGTTGTTCGGCGCGGTTGAATCGGTGATCGACGCCGGCCATGACCCGCGGCGCTTCGCCACCGACATGCTCGAGCGGTTCCGCGATCTCATGGTGCTGCAAGCGGTTCCGGATGCCGTCAGCCGCGGCGTGGTGGATGCGCCCGAGGACGTGCTGGACCGGATGCGCGAGCAATCCGTGCGAATCGGCCCGGCGACCCTGACCCGGTACGCCGAGGTCGTGCAGGCGGGGCTGGGTGAGATGCGCGGTGCGACGGCGCCGCGTCTCCTGCTCGAGGTGATCTGTGCGCGACTGCTGCTGCCCTCAGCCAGCGACGCCGAGTCGGCGCTGCTGCAGCGCGTAGAGCGGATCGAGACGCGGCTGGATGTGTCCGTCCCCGCCTCCGAGAGCGCGGCACCCCCGCCCGCTCCGGCGGCGGCTCCCGTCCGGCCCCGCAAGGAGACCGCGGAGCCTGTTGCTGAGCCTGCTGCTGAGCCTGCTTTAAGGCCCGAGCCGAAGCCCAAGCCGGCGCCCGAACCACCCGCGGCGCCTGCGCCCGAGCCCGAATCGGCCTCTGCCCCCGGTGAACTCAACGCCTCGTCCGTGCGAACCATGTGGCCGACGGTGCGCGACAAGGTGCGCCAACGCAGCCGGACCACCGAGGTGATGCTGGCGGGCGCCACGGTACGGGCGGTCGAGGACAACACTTTGGTGCTGACCCATGCATCGGCGCCGCTGGCCAAGCGGCTGTCCGAACAGCGCAACGCCGAAGTCATCGCCGAAGCGCTCAAAGACGCGCTGGGGGTCAGCTGGCGGGTGCGATGTGAGGTGGGCGCGGGGGCGCCCGCCGCGAGCGCCCCGCCGCCCGCCAGGCGGGAATCCCCCCCGGACGAGCCCGTCGACGCGGATTCGGCTCGGCGAGACGAAGAGGAACACATGCTTGCCGAAGCCGGCCGCAGCGAGCCGTCGGCGCCGCGGCGCGACCCCGAGGAGGTCGCACTCGAGCTGCTACAGAACGAGTTGGGCGCGCGTCGTATAGATGACGCCTAGGGCGTCCACCAAGGCCGCAGCGGCAGGCTGTCGTCGCCGCGGGCGTCGACATTCGCCGCCAGCACGTGGTGCAGCTGAAGGTTGTTCTGTTCGAAGGCCACGCGCGAGGCCGCCATGTACAAGCCCCACACCTTGGCCGTCGCCAAGCCGACCTCGGCGACCGCTTCATCCCAGTGCTCGACCAGGTTGCGGCACCAGTCGCGCAACGTCATCGCGTAGTGGTGGCGGAAGTTCTCCTCGTGCAACACCTCAAAACCGGCGTCCTGCACGTCGGTGACGATGCGTCCCGAGCCGGTCAGCTCCCCGTCCGGGAACACGTATCGGTCGGTGAATCCGCCCGCAAAGGAGGTCGATTTGTTGTCGTGGCGGGTGATGCAGTGATTGAGCAGCAGACCGCCGGTGCGCAGCTTCGACTTCAGGAAGCCGAAGTATGCGGGGTAGTTCTTGACGCCGATGTGCTCGGTCAGTCCGATCGAGGAGACGGCGTCGAATCCCGCCTCGCCGACGTCGCGATAGTCGGAGTGCCGCACTTCAGCAAGGGCCGTCAGCCCTTCGTCCTCGATCGCCTTTTGCGCCCACTTCGCCTGTTCGGCCGACAAGGTGGCACCGATCGCGCGGACACCGCGTCGCGCCGCGTAGCGCACCATGCCTCCCCAGCCGCAGCCGACGTCGAGCAGCCGGTCGCCCTGCTGTAGCCGCAGCTTGTCGAAGATCAGCCGGTACTTGTTGTCCTGGGCCTCTTCCAGCGTCGCGTCGGCGTGGGGATAGGCCGCGCAGGTGTAGGTCATCGACGGACCGAGCACCCATTCGTAGAAGGTGTTGGAGACGTCGTAGTGGTGGTGGATGGCCTCGGCGTCACGGGTCTTGCTGTGCATCACGCCGGCAGCGACCCGCCGCCACCGCGGCGGTGCCTCCTCCGGCGGTGGGGCCACGGGTAACAAACATTCGACGCCGATGGAACGGATGACATTGGCGAGCACCCGCGCGGACGGCCGCTTGAAGTCGACCCTGTCGGTCAGCGTCTTGAGCAACGGGTACGGATCGCCCGGATGTACGCCGTACGTCTGCAGGTCACCCGATACGTACGCGCGGGCAAGGCCGAGTTCGCCGGGGGCCGTGGCCAGGTAGGTGGCGCCCCGAGGCGTCCGAAGGTCGAGGCCCAGCACGGCGTCCTCGTTGCCGGCCGTGCTGCCGTCGTACGCGGTGAACTTCAGCGGCTGCCGCCCGGTCGCGGCGAAGATCTCCAGAATCTCCGCCATGCTCAACTTGCCGGTCGTGGTGTGGTGGGGTTCCCTGGTCTCTTTAGTTGTCGTCATCGCCGTTGCACCGCCTTCGCATAGAGGTCGAGGAGACGAGAGTCCGGATCGTAGGTCTTCTTGACGGTCTTGTAGGCCTCGCCGCCGTAGAGTTCGTCGAACTCCTCGCGGGTGTAGTAGGAGTCGGAGTATAGCGACTTGTGCCCGTCGAGCCCGCTGACCTTCGCCTCGATCGTGCGGTTGGTCACGCCCTCGGTGGCGCCGGCCGGCACCGAGGACCAGAACCCGATGTTGACGTAGGTGTGATCCGGCCGCATCGGATACAGCGGCCAGCCGTCGTGATCGCGCAGCCGCAGCGGGCACAACCAGATCGGTGTGATGGGCACGTTGTCCAAGAACCACTCCAGGAACGCGCAGGTCCGTTCGACCGGCACCTCGATGTCCTGCACCACCCGCTCACGGGCCGGGCGGCCATTGCGCTTGTCGATCCGGTCGGCGATGCCAAAACGCTGGTCCAGCGCGACAAGCTTCGAGTAGACGCTGCTGCGCCGGTACCGGCGCGGCCACCAGCGTCGCAGCCGGGGGTTCTGCGCGCCGAACGCGCGTGAGCACCAGAACCAGTCGGTGTCCCAGCGCCACAAGTAGTCGTGAATCGTCAGCCGGTCGTCTTTGGTGGCTTCCACCCCAACGGCGTCGTGCTGAATTGATTGGTAGTAAATGTTTTTCCCGGTGTAGTCGCTGACCGGTCCCGGGGTTTGAGTCCGCCGGCCCACGCACAGGTAGCTTTCGTCGGCGCTGAAAACCACGCCGTCCAAGTAGTCCACCGCGGTGCCGCCCTGTCCGCCGGTGTCGATGATGCGCTCCATCGCCGCGACCAACTCGGGCAACGAGCGAAAGCGGACGTGGCGCAGCGCCACAAACGGCGCGACGGGCTCCAGCTCGATCCGAAGCCTCGTCGAATACCCCAGTGTCCCATAGGAATTCGGGAAGGCGCGAAACAGGTCGGGATGCTGGGAGCGCGACGCGGTGAGCAATTCGCCAGCGCCGGTGAGGATGTCCATCTCCAGCACCGATTCGTGTGGCAGGCCGTTGCGAAACGACGCCGACTCGATACCCAGGCCGCTGACCGCACCGCCGAGCGTGATGGTCTTCAGCTGCGGGACCACCAGGGGCGAAAGGCCGTACGGCAGGGTCGCGGCCACCAGGTCCTCGTAGGTGCACATGCCGGCCACGTCGGCGGTGCGGGTTTCGGGATCGATATTGAGGACAGCGGTCAGCCCGGAGGTATCCAGGCCGCGCGCATCGCGTTTGGTGCGGGCGCGGAACAGATTTGAGGTGGGCTTGGCGAGCCGGACGGCGGATGTCGCGGGGATGGATCGATAACTCGCCATCAACCGGTCAACGCCCGCTGCGTGAGCCGAGAGTGCAGATCCAGGGACAGGCACCACATATACCCTAGTCTTCGAAAACAGCCCGTGCACCCGCGCGCGGGGGATCACAAAGACACCGAAAGAGGGGTCGCACCCGATGGGACAGGTGAGCGCAGCCAGCACGATCTTGATCAACGTGGAGCCCGCGGCCACCCTTGCCGCGGTCGCGGACTATCAAAATGTGCGCCCGAAGATCCTGTCTCCGCAGTACAGCGAGTACCAGGTGCTGCAGGGCGGGCAGGGAGCCGGCACGGTCGCCAAGTGGAAGCTGCAGGCCACCAAGTCACGGGTCCGCGACGTGCAGGTCGACGTTGACGTGGCCGGCCACACCGTCATCGAGAAGGATGCGAACTCGTCCATGGTCACCAACTGGACGGTGGCTCCCGCCGGGCCCGGGTCCAGTGTCACGGTGAAGACGAGCTGGACCGGCGCGGGCGGCGTCAAGGGCTTCTTCGAAAAAACCTTTGCGCCCTTGGGGCTGAAGAGGATTCAGGGCGAGGTGCTCGCGAACCTGAAGAAAGAACTGGAGGGCTAGCGCGCCTGGCCCTGGGTGGCCAGGAAGCCCGCGACGCCGCGGACCAGCGCGTCGGCGTACTTTTGACGGCCCTCGGGTGACTCCAGCAGCGCCGAATCCGCGGGATTCTTCATGTTGCCGCACTCGACCAGAATCGACGGATACTGAGCCAGGTTCAGGCCGGTGAGATCCGAACGCCCGTACAAACCGTCCTGGCCGATGTAGTTGGCGGGCGGAATGCCCGAGGCCTGCAACTGGTCGCGCATGATTCGGGCGTACTGCACCGAGGGTCCGGCCTGCACCTGGTTAAGCGGCGGGGCCGAGTAGTTGACGTGGAATCCGCGGCCGGACGGCGGCCCGCCATCGGCGTGGATGCTCAGGATCGCGTTGGGGCGCATCGAATTGGCCATGTTGGCGCGCTCATCGACGCAGGGTCCCAGCCCGGTGTCGTTTCCGCGCGACAGGGCGGTCCGGACGCCCAGAGCATTCAACGCGGCGCGAACCCGCAGCGCGGTGTCCCAGGTGAATGTGTGCTCCTGGTATCCGGTGTTGGTGGACGTCCCGCTGGCCTGGCAGTCCTTGGTTCCACCGCGACCGGTGGGCACCTGACGGGTGATGGAGGCGTCATTCGAGCCGTTGTGGCCCGGGTCGATGAAAACCACCATGCCGGCGATGTTGGAAGGGACCGCGGTCGCAGTCGGCATGATCGCCGTCGAGGCGGCAACCAGCGCACCGACCACCAATTTGATTCCGACACGCCTGCTCACTCGTAGGTCCACGGCGCAAAGGTAACTTCGCGCGGTCTACGCTGGGTGTTTCGAATCGCCCGACACCCACAGGCGAAACCAACTCGAGACCAAGATGCGAGGGGATTGTCATGCAACCCGGAGGCGACATGTCGGCGCTGCTCGCCCAGGCGCAGCAGATGCAGCAAAAGCTACTGGAAGCCCAGCAACAGCTCGCCAACGCTGAGGTCCGCGGTAAGGCGGGTGAGGGCTTGGTCGAGGTCGTCGTCAAAGGCAGCGGCGAGGTGGTCGCTGTCACGATCGACCCGAAGGTCGTCGACCCCGGGGACATCGAGACCTTGCAGGACCTGATAGTCGGCGCCATGCGCGACGCTTCCCAGCAGGTCACCAAGATGGCGCAGGAGCGGCTGGGGGCGCTGGCCGGCGGCATGGGTGCTCCACCGGCCCAACCGCCGGCGCCACCAACTCAACTGCCGGGGTTGTGACCGGGGAGCTGACCCAGTACCGCCATGTTTGAGGGACCCGTCCAGGATCTGATCGACGAGCTCGGCAAGCTGCCGGGTATCGGGCCCAAGAGCGCTCAGCGCATCGCGTTCCACCTGCTGTCGGTCGAACCGCCGGAGATCGACCGGCTGACCGCGGTGCTGGGGAAGGTTCGGGACGGCGTGCGGTTCTGCGCGGTGTGCGGCAACGTCTCGGACGACGAGCGTTGCCGCATCTGCGCCGATCCCCGTCGGGACGGCTCGCAGGTGTGCGTCGTCGAGGAGCCGAAGGACATCCAGGCCGTCGAGCGCACCCGCGAATTCCGCGGCCGCTACCACGTTCTGGGCGGTGCGCTTGACCCGCTCTCGGGGGTGGGTCCCGACCAGCTGCGCATCCGCGAGCTGCTGAGCCGCATCGGTGAGCGCGTCGACGACGTCGACATCACCGAGGTGATCATCGCCACCGACCCCAACACCGAGGGGGAGGCGACGGCCACCTACCTGGTTCGGATGCTGCGCGACATCCCCGGCCTGACGGTGACGCGGATCGCGTCCGGGTTGCCGATGGGCGGCGACCTGGAGTTCGCCGACGAGCTGACGCTGGGCCGCGCGCTCACCGGCCGCCGGGCGATGGTCTGACGCGGACGCCGTCCCCTGTGCCCCGAGCTCTCCGTGGGGATAGGCGACTGTCGGATTTGATAGCGCATGTGCTATCAAATCCGGCGTCAGCCGCATGCCTGGAGCGACGGCTCACGGGCAAACGGTCCGTCATCTGGTCACGACGGCGAAGTTGTCGCTGGTGTTCCACGCCGCTTCGAAGGTGGCGATGGAAACCTGTTCGTCGCGGCTGGCCTTGACGCCGCTGTCGTTGAGGTGCACCAGATCGGCTTTGGTGTCGATGCCGATGACGACCACGAAGTGATTCTCCTGGGTGCGGTTGCCGGGCTCGTTCCAGATGGTCTTGTCGTTGACCCCGACGATCACCTTGTGCCCTTGATCCAGGTCCTGCTCCAGCGCGTCGGTCTTGGTGTGGACCGCGATGGCCTGGATGCCGTAGTGCGCCAGTCGCGCAAGCAGGTCGCGGTTGCCGGTTTTGCCGGAGGGCCGGTAGATCGGACCGGGGTGGCTGGCGCTCGGGATGTTTGCGGCCACGCCGGTGATCGCGTCCTCCGTGGGCTCGCGGCCGTGATCTGGCCAACCACGTCGGCCACCGCCATCTCCCCGCAGTCGTAATCCTGCTGCAGGCTCAGGCGCGCAGCCGCTCGCGGCGCAGCAGGTCCACCTCGGGCAGCTCGAGCGGCGACAACTCACCCACGACCTTGCTGAGCAGCAGGTCGGCCAGCTCCGGGTTGCGGGCCAGACACGGCCCGTGCATGTAGGTTGCGACCACGCTGCCCTGCACCGCGCCGTCAAAGCCGTCACCGGACCGGTTGCCCGCGCCCCTGACCACCGCGCCCAACGGCGACGCCGCCGATCCAAGGACGGTGCCGCCGCGGTGGTTCTCGAAACCGGTGAGCTGTTGGGTCAACCCGGCCAGCAACGGCTTGCTGACAAGCTCGCCGATAGTGCGCGCATCCTGCGGCGACGTGGTCGCGTCCAGCATGCCGACACCGTCGACCCGTTCCCCCGACGACGTCTGGTACCAGTGCCCCAGCACTTGGACGGCAGCACAGATGGCCAGCACGGGCGCGCCGCGGTCCGCCGCGCGTTGCAGTCCGGGGTACCGCAGCAGGTGCCCGGTGGCCAGGCGCTGCGCGTAGTCCTCGGCGCCGCCCAGCGTGTACAGGTCCAACGACTCCGGCACCGGATCGGCCAGCGTGATCTCGACGATCTCGGCGGCGATGCCCCGCAA
This sequence comes from uncultured Actinomycetota bacterium, assembly GCA_963802525.1. GTDB lineage: Bacteria > Actinomycetota > Actinomycetes > Mycobacteriales > Mycobacteriaceae > Mycobacterium. Next base: position 74,076 of record CAWDJC010000003.1, read on the forward strand.
CCGCAGCCGTTGGCGTAGCACCAGGGCGTTGCCGCCGTCGCCGTAGGTGCCCATCACGTCGGGCAACACCAGCCCGATCCGCACCTTTGATTCAGCCATGGCGCGCCAACGCTCGCTGCAGCTGCAGGAAGGCGGTGTAGTTGGCGACGACCTCCACCCGCCCGGGCGGGCACGACGCGATGGCCGCCACGGTGTCGTGCACCAACGTGTGCTCGACGCCCGCATACCCGAGGCGCACCGCCAGGTCGGTGCCGCGTTCGCCGGCGGCGACCAGGGGCCTTTCCAAGGCGGTCTCCTCGAAGTGTTCGAAGCGCACGTCCCACAGCCACGACAGGTCCTCGCCGTCGGGCACCTGCCCGTTGACCGAGATGACCACCCCGGCCGCGTGCTTGTCCACCATCGCCAGCGCCTCCTGCCAGCCGGCCGGGTTCTTGGCCAGCAGGACCCGCGCCTCGTGCTCGCCGACGCGGACGGTCCGGTAGCGTCCGGCGACCTCGTCGACCCCCGATACCGCCGCGACGGCCAAGGCAGGGTCAGCGCCCAGCGCGACGGCGGCGGCCACGGCCTGGGCGGCGTTGCCCCGGTTCACCGCGCCCGGCAGCGCCAACCGCATCGGCAGGGCCAGGCCGTCGGGGCCGTACAGGGTGTCGTCGTCGAACCACCACTGCGGGCTGGGTCGTTTGAAGTCGGCGCCGGTGGAGTACCAGTGCCCCTTGTCGCGGACGATGACCTCGCCGCTGCGCGGACAGCTGACCGAGTCGTTCGCCCACGCCCCGCCCGCGGCCACCCACACCACGTTGGGGCTGTCGTACGCCGCGGAGGTCATCAGCACGTCGTCGCAGTTGGCGACGACGACCGCCTTCGGGTGCCGGGCCAGGCCGGCCCGCAGCGTGCGTTCGATCACGTTGATCTCGCCGACCCGGTCGAGCTGGTCACGCGACAGGTTGAGCAGCACGATGACGCTGGGTTCGACGGCATCGGACACGTGGGGCACGTGCATCTCGTCGACTTCCAGGGCCGCCAGCCCGGCCCGCCGATCGGCGGCCAGAGCGGCCACCAGGCCGGCGTCCATGTTGGCGCCCTCGGCGTTGGTGGCCACCGGGCCCAGGGTCCCCAGGGCCGCCGCCGTCATTCGGGTGGTCGTCGACTTGCCGTTGGTGCCGGTGACGACGACGGTGCGCCGCCCGGCGCCGAGCTGGCGCAGCACCGAGCGGTCCAGCGTCATCGCGACCAGGCCGCCGATCATGGCCCCGGCCCCGCGCCCGGTGACCCGCGATGCCCACCGCGCGCTCGCTCCCGCGGCGAGCGCCAGACGTGCACGGGTGGTAACCACCCGCGCAGTTTAAGGGCGATCGCAAGCGCGGCGCGCTTTGCCGGGCGCAGCGGGTCGCCCTCGGCGAGTCAAGGGCGATCGCAAGCGCGGCGCGCTTTGCCGGGCGCAGCGGGTCGCCCTCGTCAATTTGACTGCCGACACGACGGCGCAGCGACCAGGTGATGTCGGCCCGACGTGCCATCCTCAGTTCATGAACCGGGTGTCCTGGGGGCGGCCGGCCAGCGAGCCGGGCGGGGGTTGGGCCGTCATCGACGTCGAGACCTCGGGCTTTCGGCCGGGTCAGGCGCGCATCATCAGCGTTGCCGCGCTCGGCCTCGACGCCGAGGGTCGGGTCGAGCAATCGGTGGTCAGCCTGCTCAACCCCGGGGTCGACCCCGGTCCCACCCACGTGCACGGCCTGACCGCCGCCATGCTCGAGGACCAGCCGCAGTTCGGCGACATCGTCGGGGACCTGGTCGAGGTGCTGCGCGGCCGCACGCTGGTGGCGCACAACGTCGCCTTCGACTACGCGTTCCTGGCCGCGGAAGCCGAGCTCGCCGAGGCCGAGCTGCCCGTCGACAACGTGATGTGCACGGTCGAGCTGGCGCGGCGGCTGGACCTCGGGGTCGACAATCTGCGGCTGGAGACGCTCGCCGCGCACTGGGGCGTGATTCAGGAGCGGCCGCACGACGCCTTTGACGACGCGTTGGTGTTGACCGGTGTGCTGGAGTCGGCGCTCGAGCGGGCGCGCGACCGCGACATCTGGCTGCCGGTGCATCCGGTGACCCGCCGCCAATGGCCGAACGGGCGGGTGACCCATGACGAGCTGCGCCCATTGAAGGTGCTGGCTTCGCGGATGCCATGCCCCTACCTGAACCCGGGGCCATACGTTCGTGGCAGGCCGCTGGTCCAGGGCATGCGGGTGGCGCTGGCCGCCGAGGTGAGGCGCACCCACGAGGAACTCGTCGAGCGCATCCTGTACGCCGGGCTGGCCTACAGCGACGTCGTGGACGGGGAGACCTCCGTGGTGGTCTGCAACGAGGCCGCCCCCGAGCAGGGCAAGGGCTATCACGCCTGGCAGCTGGGGGTGCCGGTGGTGTCCGACGCACAGTTCATGGACTGCGTCGGTGCCGTCGCCGGCGGCACCAGCATGGAGGAATTCACCGACGTCACCACCGTCGAGCAGCAGCTCGCGCTGTTCTGATCAGCCGCGCGACGCCCGGTTGACCGCCGACACCACGGCCCGAAGCGACGCGGTGGTGATGGACGGCGCGATGCCCACGCCCCACACCGTGCGCCCGGCGACCGACGCCTCCACATATGCCGCCGCCTGCGCGTCGTCGCCGGCGCTCATCGCGTGCTCCGAGTAGTCCAGGACGGCCACGTCGAACCCGACAGTCCCCAGCGCGTGGACGAAAGCGGCGAGCGGGCCGTTGCCGGCGCCGCTGACTTCGGTTTCGACCCCGTTGATCTTGACCGTCGCGTCGATGGTGGTCATGCCGCCGTCTTCCTCGGAGCCATCGACCCGCTGCTTTATCCGCTCCAGCGGCCGCACGGGTGCCAGGTACTCCTCGGCGAAGGCGTCCCACATCTCCTTCGGCGAGATCTCGCCGCCCTCCCCGTCGGTGATCTTCTGGATCACCTGGGAAAACTCGATCTGCAGCCGTCGCGGCAGCGCCAGGCCGTGGTCGGCCTTCATGATGTAGGCCACCCCGCCCTTGCCGGACTGCGAGTTGACCCGGATCACCGCCTCGTAGGTGCGTCCGACGTCCTTGGGATCGATCGGCAGATACGGCACCTGCCAGAGCATGTCGTCCACATCCGCCGCGGCCTCATCTGCGGCAATCTTCATCTGGTCGAGGCCCTTGTTGATGGCGTCCTGATGGCTGCCGGAGAACGCGGTGTAGACCAGGTCGCCGCCGTAGGGGTGACGTTCGGGCACCGGCAGCTGGTTGCAGTACTCGACGGTGCGGCGGATCTCGTCGATGTTCGAGAAGTCGATCTGCGGGTCCACGCCGCGGGAGAACAGGTTGAGCCCCAGCGTCACCAGGCACACGTTGCCGGTGCGCTCCCCGTTGCCGAACAGGCAGCCCTCGATCCGGTCGGCGCCGGCCTGGTACCCCAATTCGGCTGCGGCGACGGCGGTTCCGCGGTCGTTGTGCGGGTGCAGGCTCAGGATGACGGACTCCCGGTTGGCCAGATTGCGGCTCATCCACTCGATCGAGTCGGCGTAGACGTTGGGTGTGGCCATCTCCACGGTGGCGGGCAGGTTGAAGATGATCGGGTTCTCCGGCGTCGGTGCAATGATTTCGCCGACGGCGTCGCACACCTGCTTGGCGTACTCGAGTTCGGTGCCCGTGTAGGACTCCGGCGAATACTCGAACCGCCACTGCGTGCCCGGGTGCTTGGCGGCCTCCTCGACGCACTTGCGCGCGCCGTCGGTCGCGATGGCCTGGACCGCGGCCCGGTCGGCGCGGAAAACCACGCGGCGCTGCAGGATCGACGTCGAGTTGTAGAAGTGCACGATGGCCCGCGGCGCGCCGTCGCACGCCTCGAAGGTGCGCTCGATCAGTTCCGGTCGGCACTGGGTCAGCACCTGGATCGTGACGTCGTCGGGAATGGCGCCATCGGCGATGATCTCGCGGACGAAGTCGAAGTCGGTCTGGCTGGCCGACGGGAATCCGACTTCGATCTCCTTGTAGCCCATGCGCACCAGCAGGTCGAACATGCGGCGCTTGCGGGCCGGGCTCATCGGGTCGATCAGGGCTTGGTTGCCGTCCCGCAGATCCACCGCGCACCACAGCGGGGCGCGGGTGATGACCCGGTCGGGCCAGGTGCGGTCGGCCATGCGGATGGGCTCGACTTCCTCGGCGAAGGGCCGATACCGGTTGACCGGCATGGACGAACCGCGCTGGGGATTCCACATGGGTTGGTCGGGCCCGGGTGGGCCCGCGGGTTGGACGATGGTCCTGCTGGAAGTGTAGGCGTCCTGGCCAAAAGACTCAGAGATGTTGGTCACGGTAGTTGCTCCGGGGATTGAGAAGGTACCTCAGACCGGCACATCGCGAACTCCCGCGACGGGAAGCCGGTCTGGATCAGACCCCGTCGCGGCGTCCGAGGAGGAGCACCCGCTGCACGTTGTGCACTCTACCGTCATCGGCGCCGTCAGGGAAAATTGCGCCAAAGTTGTCCGGGAATCGCAGGTGTCGATTCGGCGGTATGCCGCTCGTCATATATGCGGAACGCCCTCGATTTGAGCTCGGATTGGAGCACCCACATGAACGCACCTCAACCACCCATCGTCGGGATCGCGACGGTCGGCGTCCCGGTCACCGACCAGGATCGAGCGCTCGGCTTCTACACCGAAACATTGGGCATGGAAAGCCGCCTTGACGTGCCCTTGCCGCAGTTCGGCGGCCGCTGGATCACGGTCGCGCCGCGTGGCTCTGGCACGACGCTTGCGCTGATCCCCGCTCGTGAAGGAGTGCCGGCGGGCGTGGAGACCGGCATTCGCCTTGTCAGCCCCGACGCCGCAGCGACGCACCGGTACCTGCGTGATCGCGGCGTGGATGTCGGCGAGCTGCTGCGGTGGGAGGGCGTGCCGCCGATGTTCGCGTTCCGCGACCCCGACGGCAACGGGCTAGAGATAACCCAGGAAGCCGGTCGGCCATGACCAGCGAGTCCCGGCGCCCGGCATCGAGTGTGCTGTGACGGCTTTGCTTGTGCATTCAGGGCGAGAAAACCGCGAAAGTCTCGCCTGAGCTCACGCGCAAGGCCCTGAGCTCGCAGTAGAAGCCCTCAGCTCACGGTCAATCCACCCGGTACCGCAGGCCGGCATCGCGACGTTATTCAGATGCGCAGGCACGTATTCTGTTGTGGACTTGACGCGCAATCGGCGCAGCCAATCGCGAGACGGGGAAGGGCGACAGTGGCGCTCGTCGTGCAGAAGTACGGCGGATCATCCGTGGCGGACGCCGACCGGATCCGCCGCGTCGCGCAGCGCATTGTCGCGACCAAGAAGCAGGGCAACGATGTCGTCGTGGTGGTGTCCGCGATGGGCGACACCACCGACGACCTGATGGACCTGGCCCAGCAGGTGTGCCCGGCCCCGCCGCCGCGGGAACTCGACATGTTGCTGACCGCCGGTGAGCGCATCTCCAATGCGCTGGTGGCCATGGCGATCGAATCGCTCGGCGCGCAGGCCCGCTCGTTCACCGGCTCGCAAGCCGGCGTGATCACCACCGGCACCCACGGCAACGCGAAGATCATCGAAGTCACGCCGGGACGGCTGCAAACCGCGCTCGACGAAGGGCGCATCGTGCTGGTGGCCGGGTTCCAAGGGGTCAGCCAGGACACCCGCGACGTCACCACGCTCGGCCGCGGCGGCTCGGACACCACCGCGGTCGCCCTGGCCGCGGCACTCGGCGCCGACGTCTGCGAGATCTACACCGACGTGGACGGCATCTTCAGCGCGGACCCGAGGATCGTGCACAATGCCCGCAGGCTGGACACCGTGACGTTCGAGGAGATGCTTGAAATGGCGGCCTGCGGCGCCAAGGTGCTGATGCTGCGCTGCGTGGAATACGCTCGCCGCTACGACATTCCGGTGCACGTCCGCTCGTCGTACTCGGACAAGCCGGGCACCCTCGTCACCGGATCGATCAAGGACATAGCCATGGAAGACGCCATCCTGACCGGAGTCGCGCACGACCGCAGCGAGGCCAAGGTGACCATCGTCGGCCTGCCCGACATACCGGGGTATGCCGCCCGGGTTTTCCGGGCCGTCGCCGACGCCGACGTGAACATCGACATGGTGCTGCAGAACGTCTCCAAGGTCGAGGACGGCAAGACCGACATCACGTTCACCTGCTCGCGCGACAGCGGACCCACCGCGGTGGAGAAGCTGGACGCGCTGCGCGACGAGATTGGGTTCACCCAGCTGCTTTATGACGACCACATCGGCAAGGTCTCGCTGGTCGGGGCGGGCATGCGCAGCCATCCCGGGGTCACCGCCACCTTCTGCGAGGCGCTGGCCGCGGTCGGCGTCAACATCGAGCTCATCTCCACCTCCGAGATCCGCATCTCGGTGCTGTGCCGCGACACCGAATTAGACAAGGCGGTCGTGGCGTTGCATGAAGCATTCGGCCTCGGTGGCGAGGAGGCGGTGACGGTGTATGCGGGGACGGGGCGGTAGATGGTTGCGATTGGGGTAGTGGGGGCCACAGGTCAGGTGGGCCGGGTGATGCGGACGCTGCTCGACGAGCGCGACTTCCCAGCGACCTCGGTGCGGTTTTTCGCGTCGGCGCGTTCGCAGGGCCGCAAGCTGGAATTCCGGGGCCAGGAGATCGAGGTCGAAGACGCCGAGACGGCCGACCCGACCGGCCTGGACATCGCGCTGTTCTCCGCGGGCAAGACGATGTCGCTGGTGCAGGCGCCGCGGTTCGCGGCCGCCGGTGTGACGGTCATCGACAACTCGTCGGCCTGGCGCAAGGACCCGGACGTGCCGTTGGTGGTGTCGGAGGTGAACTTCGCGAGAGATGTCGCCGCCGGGCGCCGGTCTCTCAAGAAGGGCATCATCGCCAACCCGAACTGCACCACCATGGCCGCGATGCCGGTGCTCAAGGTCCTGCACGACGAGGCCCAGCTGGTGCGCATGGTGGCCTCGACCTATCAGGCGGTGTCCGGCAGCGGCCTGGCCGGGGTGGAAGAGCTGGCCACGCAGGCGCGCGCGGCGGTCGGCGACGACATCGAGCAGTTGGTGTACGACGGCGGCGCGCTCGACTTCCCGGCACCGAAGACCTACGTGGCGCCGATCGCGTTCAACGTGGTGCCGTTGGCCGGGTCGCTTGTGGACGACGATTCCGGGGAGACCGACGAGGACCAGAAGCTGCGCTCCGAGAGCCGCAAGATCCTCGGCATCCCCGACCTGTTGGTCAGCGGCACCTGTGTGCGGGTTCCCGTGTTCACCGGACACTCGCTGTCGATCAACGCCGAATTCGCCCGGCCGCTCTCGCCCGAGCGCGCCCGTGAGCTGCTTGACGGCGCGCCGGGGGTCAAGGTGGTCGATGTGCCGACGCCGCTGGCCTCCGCGGGCGTCGACGAATCGCTGGTCGGCCGGATCCGGCACGACCCGGGGGTGCCCGACGGGCGCGGCCTGGCGTTGTTCGTCTCGGGCGACAACCTGCGCAAGGGGGCGGCGCTGAACACCATCCAGATCGCCGAACTGCTCGCCGCCGAATTGTAGTCCGCGGGTGAGTTCCGCCTGGGTCGCGCGGTGCTCGCTAATTGTACTGACTCTGCTTGTGCCGCAGTGCTTCTGGGGTGTTTCCGCGGCAGCGCGCGCCGATCCACCCGCGCCGGCCCCCGAGCCGATTCTGCAGCCGCTGGCACCGGGCCAGGTGTTGCGGATCGGTCCGACCGCGGGCACCGGAACCCCCACCGGCGACTACGGCATCGGCGCCACCGACCTGTGCGAGTTCGTCGATTTCCCCAGTGAGCTGTTGCAGGTCTGCGGTGACAGTTTCGCCGGCCAGGGCGTCGGGTTCGGCGGCTGGTACTCGCCGGTCGCGCTGCACGTCGACACCCAGTCGGTCGACGACCCCGCCGGGGTGCGCTACACCGGCGTCACCGGAATCGGCAAACCGCTGCTGGCCGACCCCACGCCGCCCGGGGATTCCCAGCTGCCCGCCGGAGTCGTGCAGATCAACCGGCGCAACTACCTGATGGTGGCTACGACAAAAAACCTGGAGCCGCAGAATTCGCGGCTGGTAATGGCCGAACCGGCTCGCGCCGGGTGGCAGACCGTTCCGGGGTCGCGGCGCGACGGCGCCTATCAGGGCGGCTCGCAGTCGCAGATCAGCGGGTTCTACGACCCGATCCCCACTCCCGATTCGCCGAGCGGCTGGGTGTACGTCGTGGCCAACAGCTTCACCCGGCGGGATCCGGTGTTGCTGTACCGGGCCACGCCGCAGACGTTCACCGACCGGTCCCGGTGGCAGGGCTGGGCGGCTGGACCCGGCGGCGGTTGGAACAAGCCGCCGACGCCCCTGTGGCCCGATCAGGTGGGCGAGATGTGCATCAGGCAGATCGACGGTAAGGCGGTGCTGTCGTATTTCAACGCCAGCACCGGCGACATGGAGGTCCGGGTGGCCAACGACCCGACGTCGCTGGGCACCGCGCCCGTGACGACGGTGGTGCAACACGACGAGTGGCCGGACCCGGCGGAAACCCTGCCGCCCCCGTACGACAACCGGCTCGCGCAACCCTATGGCGGGTACATCTCGCCCGGGTCCACGCTGGACGAGCTACGGATATTCGTCAGCCAGTGGAACAACCTCGATCCGCGTGCCCGCGCGCCGTACCGGGTGATCCAGTTCGCGGTCAACCCGTTCAAGCCCTGGTCAGAGCCCTAATTCTCACTCTCCGTCCGCAGTGCGTCCGCAGCAGACCCAAGAGACTGGTCTAGCAGGTCCCCTGCGGCCTTACGGGTGCGGTCATTGGCGTCGGGCCACAGGTGTGAGTACGTCGTCAGGGTGATGGCCGCGGCCGCGTCCAGCCCGTGGCGGTGCGGTTGGCGGACTTCGCCCCGGTTGGTCAGTCAGCCTTCTGCCAGGGCTGGCAGCTTCGGGTCAAGAACGCCCTGTCGCTCGGCTGGATCATCACTACCTGAGGACCGGTGCTGATGTTGCTATCGATGATGTGGGTTTCATTAAGACTGTTCAGCCTCGCCCAATAACAATCGGATGCTCCTTCAGGGCTAGGACCGGCCGAGTGATAGGTGCCCGGCACGATGTCGGTGCCGACTCGATACATGCCATCGGTTTCGATGGTCGTCTTGGGGGCGGACGGTGGCGGCGGGGCGGTCACTGTCACTGTCTTAGTGATTTCCAGTGTGGACGTCAGCGTCACCGCTGTCTGGCTTGACCCGCCGCAACCTGCGAGAACTATCGCCGCACCAGCGATAGCAGTTGTCTTCCCATGCATTGCAGCAGGGTAAGCACGGGGAGTGCTGTCCTGACGTCGTTTTCGCGGTAAGGGCAACGTGGCAGGCAATCTGCTATTTGGACATCCATGCGGTCACGTTGTGGCCGGGCCATGGGGCGGCCGAACACGTGCGTCCGCAGCAGAATTTCCGGAAGCTCCCGTAACCATCGCCACCAACGCTCTGACATGGGCTTACTCGTTCAGCCGACATAGCTTGAGTCAGCCAACGCGCAGATAACAGTTCGCGGTCAACTCGTTCAAGCCGGATTAGCCCTCCGTCGGGCGGTTTTAGCAGGTTAACGGCGTTTTCAGCTCACAGCTGCTACTTAAGTAGCGCATAGCCATAACTATTGTTAACGCCCGCATCATGAGTCTCATGAGTGAAACATCTGACACCCCAACTGTGCGGACTTCTACCGCAACTGCACCGGCGCCGGCGACAGAGCCGGTGCTACACCGGACCCCTAGGGTCTTTGCCGCCGCGGCCTGGGTCGCGATCGTCGCTGGGATCGTGTTCATCGTCGGGGCCATTTTCTTCACCGGCTTCACCCTCGGCAGGCACGCCGGTCACGGCGGCATGCACCACCACAAGCACCACGCGATGATGATGCATCCGCACCGCTTCGGCGGCCCCGGCGGTCCCGGCGGTCCGGGCGGTCCGGGCGGTGGCCCCGCGGCGATCCAGGGCGGTGGACCCGCCTCGGCAACCCCCGGTGCGCCCGGACCCAGCCAGATTCCGTCGTCGGTCGCTCCGTCTAGGACGCCGTAGCTCCCGGGCGGGTCATTAACCCACCACTAGCAGCCCGGCGCTCGCGTCAGCGCCGGGCTACTCAATTCACAGCAACTTTTGTCGGCGGAACCTGTTATCGCGGTTGATGACAGGGGCAGTATTCAAGGCATGACCGAAACACCTGAACCGTCGACGCGGCCGACTTCCGTCGCCGCGGCCCCGCCGCCGCCACCCTACGAGCGAGTCAAGCCGCCCAGGCTCTATGTGGCCGCGGCGTGGGTGGTGATCGTCGCCGGGATCGTTTTCATTCTCTCGACCGTCTTCTTCGCCGGCGCAATGGTCGTTGGCTTCAGCCATCACTGCCACTACAAACATCACCACGGCATGATGTACGGACCCGGGGGCCCGGGCGACGGGCCGTGGCAGTTCGGTGGTCCGTACGGTCCGCCGCCGGGCTTCGGTCCGGGCGGTCCGGGTGGCCCCGGCCAGTCGCCGACGACGAGTGCGCCGGCGCCGGCGCCGAACACTCCGGGTACTCCGCGCCCATAGCGGGTAACCGTTCGTAGTCTGCCGATCTTTTCTTGATCCGTTCCAGAAGAGGGGCATACAAAGGGGCGCGCCCCTTGTGTCGCGCGGTGCTGCGCCGAAAGTGCTTGGCGCCGACGCAGATTCGAGTGCGCCGTTTCCGTGAAGTCGGCCCAGCTAACGAGGAGATAGGGAAATGACGGAGAGCTACACCACCACTGACGCTGGCACCCCTGCGCCCAGCGACGACCAATCGTTGACGATCGGCCCCGACGGACCGATCCTGCTGCAGGACCACTACCTGATTGAACAGATGGCGATGTTCAACCGGGAGCGCATCCCGGAACGCCAACCGCACGCAAAGGGCGGGGGCGCGTTCGGCCACTTCGAGGTGACCAACGACGTCAGCAAGTTCACCAGGGCAGCGGTGTTCCAGCCGGGCACCAAAACCGAGACGCTGATCAGGTTTTCCACCGTCGCAGGCGAGCGGGGCAGCCCGGACACCTGGCGGGACCCGCGCGGGTTCGCGTTGAAGTTCTATACGACCGAGGGCAACTTCGACATGGTCGGCAACAACACGCCCGTCTTCTTCATGCGCGACCCGCTGAAGTTCCAGCACTTCATCCGCTCCCAAAAGCGCATGCAGGCAACCAATTTGCGCGACAACAACATGCAGTGGGACTTCTGGACCCTCTCGCCGGAGTCCGCGCACCAGGTGACGTGGCTGATGGGCGATCGCGGGATCCCCAAGAACTGGCGGCACATGAACGGCTACAGCAGCCACACGTACAGCTGGATCAACGCCGCCGGCGAGATCTTCTGGGTGAAGTACCACTTCATCACCGATCAGGGGATCGAATTCCTGATCCAGGAGGACGCCGACCGGCTGGCCGGCGAGGACGGCGACTACCACCAGCGGGACCTGTACGAGGCGATCGAGCGCGGTGATTACCCGAGCTGGACGCTGAAGATGCAGATCATGCCGTACGAGGAGGCCAGGAACTACCGGTTCAACCCGTTCGATCTGACGAAGGTGTGGCCGCACGGCGACTATCCATTGATCGACGTCGGCAGGCTGACCCTGGATCGAAACGTCACCGACTACCACACCGAGATCGAGCAGGCCGCCTTCGAGCCGAACAACACCGTGCCCGGCACCGGGCTGAGCCCGGACAAGATGCTGCAGGCTCGCGGCTTCTCCTACTCCGATGCGCACCGCGCCCGGCTGGGCACCAACTACCGGCAGATCCCGGTCAACTCGCCGAAGGTTGAGGTAAACAGCTACTCCAAGGACGGGGCGATGCGGGTGAAGAACGTCTCCGATCCGGTGTATGCGCCCAATTCCTACGGCGGCCCGCAGGCGGACCCGGCGCGCGCCGCCGAGGTGCGCTGGCACGCCGACGGCGACATGGTCCGCGCCGCGTACACGCTGCACCCCGAGGACGACGACTGGGGGCAGGCGGGCACCATGGTCCGCGAGGTTCTCGACGATGCGGCCCGGGACCGCTTGGCGCACAACATCATTGGGCACTTATTGAAGGGTGTCAAGGAGCCGGTCCTGTCGCGGGTGTTCGAGTACTGGCGCAACGTCGACCCCGATCTCGGCAAGAAGGTCGAAGAGGGGGTCCGGGCTGAATAATCGGGCGTCCAACGTCGAGTTGTTGGGCCATTGCGGCGCCGTTCAGCCCAGCAACTCGATGTTCGCTACAGAGCAGCCGCCCTGGCATGATCGAAACCCATGACCATCGAAGTCGTTTACACCACGGAATCCACCGCGACCGGCGGCGGACGCGACGGCCACGTGAAGTCAGACGATGGCCGCATCGACCTCGACACCCGGCCGCCGAAGGCGATGGGGGGCAACGGCGAGGGCACCAATCCTGAGCAGCTGTTCGCCGCCGGGTATGCCGCCTGCTTCCTGGGTGCGCTGCGTCTGGTCGCCGGCAAGTCAAAGGTCAAGCTCGATGACGCCACCAATGTGACGGTGCAGATCGGCTTCGGCAAGGACTCCGAGGGCGGATTCGGGTTAACCGGCAAGATCGTCGGCTACCTGCCGGGCCTGGAACAAGGCGTTGCGGACGATCTGGTGGAGCAAGCCCATCACGTGTGCCCATATTCCAAAGCCACCCGTGGCAACGTGGACGTCGACGTCTCGGCCAAGGTCTAACCGGTGCGGATCTCCGCCGCGGTGGTGATCATCGGTGTGGCCGCCGGGGGAGCGTTGGGCGTCCCCGTTGCGGCCGCCCACCCGTCGGAGCCCGGGGTGGTGAATTACGCGGTCCTCGGTAAGGGATCGGTCGGCAACATCGTCGGCGGCCCGATGGGCTGGGAGTCGCTGTTCACCCAGCCGTTCCAGAACTATTCGGTCGATCTGCCGGTGTGCAACAACTGGGCGGACATCGGTCTGCCCGAGGTGTACGGGGACCCGGATCTGGCGTCGTTCAACGGGGCGACCACACAGACGTCGGCCGGCGACCAGACGCACTACGTCAAGCAGGCGGTCGGGGTATTCGCCACCGGCGACGCCGCGGCCCGGGCGTTCCACCGTGTCGTGGACCGGACGGTTGGTTGCTCGGGGCAGACCACCGCGATGCATCTGGACAACGGGATCACGCAGGTGTGGTCGTTCGACGGCGGCCCCGCGACGGGTACCGATGCGAATTGGACGAAGCAGGAAGCCGGCACGGACCGCCGGTGCTTCGATCAAACCAGGCTGCGCGAAAACGTTTTGCTGCAGGCCAAAGTCTGCCAGTCTGGCAACGCGGGGCCCGCGGTCAACGTCCTGGCTGGGGCGATGCAGAACGCGCTGGGTCAGTAGCGTGGATCCGCGTACTCGGGTGGGCCGCCCGGAAGGTCCGGCAGGGCGGGAAGATGTCGGGGCAATCTGCAAGATGAAGAAGTGGCGATTATTTCTCCGATAGCTGCGCAACGAGCGGTCCGCAGGCCATCCGGGCCAGGTCGGGCCCCCGAAGGGATCGTGACATGACGTTCGCCGCCCTCAGCGCCGCCCAAGCCGAACTGGCCGACTCCTCCGCTGCCGCGAAATACCTCGCCGAGGGCTGCCTGCTCGATGGCCCGCTGCGGTGTGTCGGCCTGGAGCTGGAAGGGCATTGTCACGACCCGGCCGACCCATACCGCAGGCCCAGTTGGGACGAAATCACCGACGTTCTCGACCATCTCCCCACGCTGCCCGGCCGCAGCGTCGTCACCGTCGAACCCGGCGGCGCCGTCGAACTGTCCGGACCGCCCGCCGAAGGAGTGGTGGCCTCCCTCGATGCGATGAATCGCGATCAGGCCGTGCTGCGGTCGGCCTTCGCCGACGCCGGACTGGGCCTGGTTTTCCTCGGGGCCGATCCGTTGCGGCCACCGAAGCGCATCAACCCGGGCGCGCGTTATCGCGCCATGGAGCAGTTCTTCGGCGCCAGTCGCTCCGGGGAGGCGGGCGCGGCGATGATGACGTCCACCGCATCCATTCAGGTGAATGTCGACGCCGGGCCGCGGGAGGGATGGGCGGCGCGGGTACGGCTCGCGCACGCGCTGGGTCCCACGATGATCGCGATCGCCGCCAACTCTCCGATGCTGGGCGGCGAGTTCACCGGGTGGGTGTCCACACGGCAGCGAGTGTGGGGCCAGATGGACTCGGCGCGCTGCGGGCCCATCCTGGGCGCCAGTGGCGACGACCCGGGCACCGACTGGGCGCGCTATGCGCTCAAGGCCCCGGTGATGCTGGTGCACGACCCGGACGCCGTGGAGGTCACGCACTGGGTGCCCTTCGCCGACTGGGTCGACGGCCGGGTGTTGCTCGGCGACCGGCGCCCGACGATCGCCGACGTCGAGTACCACCTGACCACGCTGTTCCCGCCGGTGCGCCCGAGGCAGTGGCTGGAGATCCGCTACCTCGACAGCGTGCCGGACGCGTTCTGGCCCGCCGTGGTGTTCACGTTGGTGGCGCTGCTCGACGACCCGGTCGCCGCGGACATCGCGGCCGAGGCCGTCGAACCGGTGGCCACCGCCTGGGACACGGCGGCCCGGGTCGGCCTGCGCGACCGGCGGCTCTACCAGGCGGCCAACAAGTGCGTGGCCGTCGCCGCCGAGAAGGCGCCCGCCGAGCTGACCGACGCGATGCAGCTGTTGGTCAGCGGCGTCGAGCAGGGCCGATGTCCCGGCGACGACTTTTCCGACCAGGTAATCGAGCACGGCATCGCGCCTGTGGTCGCGCGGTTGGCGCAAGGGGGGCCGTGACTTCGCGAGAGAGGCTTGCCGACGATTTGGCGCGGGCGCGGGCGCGGACGCTGCGGCTGGTCGATTTCGACGACGCCGAGCTATGGCGGCAGTACGACCCTTTGATGAGCCCGCTGGTGTGGGACCTGGCGCACATCGGTCAGCAGGAAGAGTTTTGGCTGCTGCGAGGCGGTGATCCGGCCCGGCCCGGAATCCTGCCGCCGGCCGTCGAGAGTCTCTACGACGCCTTTGAACATTCCCGGGCCAGTCGCGTCGACTTGCCGCTGCTGTCCCCCGAGCGGGCGCGGTCGTATTGCCGGACCGTGCGGTCCGCGGCGCTGGACGCCCTGGATGGCCTGCCCGACGACCCCGCCGGTGAGCAGGCGGCGTTCGCCTTCGGGCTGGTGGTCAGCCACGAAAACCAGCACGGCGAAACCATGCTGCAGGCGCTGAACCTGCGCACCGGCGCTCCGCTGCTGCGCGACGTTTCGCCCCTGCCCGGGGGCCGGGCGGGACTGGCGGGAACGTCCGTGCTGGTCCCCGGTGGCCCGTTCGTGCTGGGCGTGGACGCCGCGAGCGAACCGTACTCGCTCGACAACGAACGACCCGCTCACGTCGTCGACGTGCCGGCGTTCCGGATCGGCCGGGTTCCGGTCACCAACGGCGAGTGGCAGCAGTTCATCGGCGACGGCGGCTACGACCAGCCGCGGTGGTGGTCGGAGCGCGGCTGGGGCCACCGCCAGAGCGCGGGTTTGACCGCGCCGCAGTTTTGGAGTTCCGACGGCCGAACCCGCACCCGGTTCGGCTACATCGAGGACATCCCCGCCGACGAGCCGGTGCAGCATGTCACCTACTGCGAGGCCGAGGCTTACGCGGCCTGGGCCGGTGCCCGGCTGCCCACCGAGGTGGAATGGGAGAAGGCCTGCGCGTGGGATCCCGCGACCGACACCCGGTGCCGCTATCCGTGGGGGGCGCAGGAGCCTTCGGAAGCCTTAGCCAATCTCGGTGGCACCGCGTTGCGTCCCGCACCCGTCGGCGCGTACCCGGCCGGCGCTTCGGCCTACGGCGCCGAGCAGATGCTGGGCGACGTCTGGGAATGGACCACCTCGCCGCTGCGTCCCTGGCCGGGTTTCGTGCCGATGATCTACGAGCGCTACTCGCAGCCGTTTTTCGACGGCGACTACCGGGTGCTGCGCGGTGGCTCGTGGGCCGTGGAGCCGGCAATACTGCGGCCCAGCTTCCGCAACTGGGACCACCCGGTGCGTCGTCAGATTTTCTGTGGTGTCCGATTGGCATGGGATGTCGAGGATGCTGGAGACGCGGTCTGATGTGTCGTCACCTCGGATGGCTCGGCGCTGACGTGACCGTCTCCTCGCTGGTACTGGAGCCCCCCTACGGCCTGCGGGTGCAGTCGTACGCTCCGCGCCGACAGAAGCACGGCCTGATGAACGCCGACGGTTGGGGCGTCGGGTTTTTCGATAGGTCATTGGAAGGCGAGGTACCCCGGCGTTGGCGCAGTCAGGCGCCGCTGTGGGGCGACGTGTCGTTCGACTCGATCGCGCCGGCGTTGCACAGCCACTGCGTGGTGGCCGCGGTGCGCTCGGCGACCGTCGGCATGCCGATCGAGGCCAGCGCGACCGCGCCGTTCACCGACGGCCGGTGGTTGTTGTCGCACAACGGTGTTGTCGACCGCGCCGTGCTGCCGCTCACCTCGTCGGCCGAATCGGCATGCGACAGCGCCATACTCGCGGCCACCATCTTCGAGCGTGGGCTCGACGCGCTGGGCGACATCATCGCCGAGATAGGAGCGGCGGACCCCCTCGCGCGGCTCAATGTGTTGGCCGCCGACGGTTCTCGGTTGCTTGCCACCACCTGGGGCGACACCTTGTTCATCCTGCGCCGCGACGACGGGGTGGTGCTGGCCAGCGAGCCGTACGACGATGCTCCCGACTGGGACGACGTGCCCGACCGGCACCTGGTCGAGGTCACCGCGGAGGGTGTGACGATGAGCCCTCTGAATCAGGGGCATAACCGGAGAGGATCTCGATGACGCTGACGCTGTCCAACCACCTCGCCGCCGACTCGGCGTATCACGCATTGCGTCGCGATGTGTTCGACGGCCTTCAGCAGACGCCGAAGAGCGTTCCGCCCAAGTGGTTTTACGATTCGGTGGGCAGCGACCTGTTCGACCAGATCACTCGGTTGCCCGAGTACTACCCGACTCGCGCGGAGGCCGAGATCCTGCGCGCTCGATCGGGCGAGGTCGCATCGGCCAGCGAGGCCGACACTCTCGTCGAACTGGGCGCCGGCACGTCGGAGAAGACCCGGCAACTGTTGGACGCGCTGCGCGACCGCGGCGCGCTGCGCGGGTTCGTGCCGTTCGACGTCGACGCCGGCATGCTGTCCGCGACCGCGATCGCGATCCAGCGCGAATACTCGGGCATCGAAATCAACGCAGTCTGTGGGGATTTCGAGGAACACCTGACCGAGATTCCCGGCGGTGGGCGGCGCTTGTTCGTGTTCTTGGGATCGACGATCGGCAATCTCACGCCCGAGCCGCGCGCGGAGTTCCTCGCGACCCTGGCCGAGGTGATGCGGCCGGGGGACAGTCTGCTGCTGGGCACCGACCTGGTCAAGGACACCGGCCGGTTGGTGCGCGCCTACGACGACGCCGCCGGGGTGACGGCCCGGTTCAACCGCAACGTGCTCGCGGTGATCAACCGGCAACTCGACGCCGATTTCGACGTCGAGGCTTATCAGCATGTGGCGCGCTGGAACATCGACGAGGAACGCATCGAAATGTGGCTGCGCGCCGGCCGGCGCCAGCGGGTGCGGGTCGGCGCGCTCGATCTGACTGTCGATTTCGCGGACGGCGAGGAAATGCTCACCGAGGTGTCGTGCAAGTTCCGCCCGGACGGGGTGAGCGCCGAGTTGGGCGACGCCGGGCTACGGCGCATCCGGTGGTGGACCGACGGTGCCGGCGACTTTGGGCTGTCGTTGGCCGTTAAGTGACTCTTAGCGATTCGCTCGCCGACCGCTGGCGGGCGGCCCGCCCGCCGGTGGCCGGGCTGCACCTGGACAGCGCGGCCTGCTCGCGCCAGAGTTTCGCGGTGATCGAAGCCACCGCCCAGCACGCGCGCAACGAGGCCGAGGTCGGCGGATATGTCGCAGCCGAGGCGGCCACTCCCGTGCTTGACGCCGGACGGGTCGCGCTCGCCGCGCTGAGCGGCATGCCCGACGCCGAGGTGGTGTTCACCACCGGCTCGCTGCATGCGCTGGATCTGCTGCTGGGCAGTTGGCCGGCCGACGGGCGCACGCTGGCCTGTCTGCCCGGCGAGTACGGCCCCAACCTGGCGGTGATGGCCGCCTACGGGTTCGAGGTGCGGACCTTGCCGACCCTTGACGACGGCAGGCTGGCGCTTGACGACGCGGCGTTCGAACTCGAAGACGACCCACCGGACTTGGTGCATCTCACGCCCCTGGCCAGCCACCGAGGCGTGGTGCAACCACTCGCCATGGTGGCCGAGCTCTGCCGCCAGTTGGGCCTGCCGCTGGTGGTAGATGCCGCACAGGCATTGGGCCACATCGATTGCGCGGTGGGCGCCGACGTCACGTATTCGTCGTCACGTAAGTGGATCGCCGGGCCGCGCGGGGTCGGTTTCCTCGCCGTGCGCCCCGATCTGGTGGAGCGGCTGCGGCCGCGGCTGGCCGCACCGGAGTGGGCGCCCTCGGCGACGGTCGCCCAACAGCTCGAGTTCGGCGAAGCCAATATTGCTGCACGCATTGGGTTTTCGTTGGCAGTGGGTGAACATCTGGCGTACGGGCCCGACGTCGTGCGCGCACGCCTGGCCGAACTGGGTGGGATCAGCCGCGCCGCGCTGGCCGATGTGCCCGGCTGGGCGGTGGTCGAAGAGGCTGAGGAGCCGAGCGCCATCACCACGCTGGCCCCCGTCGACGGCGCCGATCCGCAGGCGGTTCGGGCCTGGCTGCTCGCCGAACGGCGGATCGTGACCACCTTCGTCGGGATGCAGCGGGCACCCCTGGAGCTGACGGCGCCCCTGCTGCGGATCTCGCCCCACGTCGATACCACGGCCGACAACCTGGAGACCTTCGCCGGAGCACTGATCGCTGCCACGGCGGCGACTGGCACCTAGCTCTCTGGCCGCTTTCCGTCGCGGTTATCGGACGAAACCGCGACTCTGAAATCGCCGTTTTCCTTGACGAAAAGTACGAAACGGAGGTACTTATTGGGGGCGTATTCGGTAACTTGCGGCCACTGGTTCAGGGTTTCGGGAACCTGCAGCGGCCCCCGCTCGATGGTGAGCTGGCGAGAAAGGGATGCGACATGAACTTCGATGTGTTGCCGCCCGAGATCAACTCGATCCGGATATTCGCAGGAGCCGGGTCGGCTCCTATGTTGGAGGCTGCTGCGACCCCATTCAACTCGGTCACCTCAGGGCTGGTGGGCGCCTCCTGGCAAGGTGCGGCATCTCAGGCGATGACCGCCGCTGCCGTCCCGTATGTCGAATGGCTGAGCACAGTGACGGAGCAGGTCGAGCAGGCGGCCACTCAAGCGCGCACAGAGTACGAAGAGATGTGGCCAGCCGAATCAAACATTAGTCACGCTTAACTCTGCTCTCCTCGGTACCATAAGTATTAACCTTCAGAACTTTGATATAAACGCTTCGATTGGCCTGAACACACCAGGCTTTATTCAGGGATTCACCATCCCCCCCATTGTCCTTGGGGCGTTTACCATACCGCCCATTGGCCTTTCCGGCTTCACCATCCCGCCCATCGGCCTTTCCGGCTTCACCATCCCGTCCATCACCGTTCCGCCCATCGGTTTGAGCGGTTTCACCCTGCCGCCGATCAGCGAGCCCGGGTTCACCACGCCGCCGTTGACCATCCCGCCCATCGGCATCGGCACCTTCAGCCTGCCCAACATCTTCATCCCCAGCATCACCATCGAATCCGTTCCGTTCGCCCAGTTCGACATCCCGCCACTGTGACCGGCTTGTTCAGCACGCTGGTATCCAACGTGAACAGCTTTGTTTCAGACTTGGAGGACGTCGCGTAGCAGCCTCTTGAGCGTGGGCACCATCGAGTAACGCCAGCCCGACGCTCGAGAGTGTCAGTCGGTCTTGTGCGCCGTCAGCAGGTAGGCCGGCAGCTTCATCCGGCCCTTTTCATCGCGGTCGTGCGGCGGAAATTCGAACGGCGCGTCGGCGGGGAGAACCGGCGGAACGTTCGCGTGGATGTAGGCGGGCCGGATCTCGTCTATCTCCCAGTACTTGCTGACCGCGGCGCGCAACTCGTCCTCGTCGACTTCGTTGGGCTTCGGGTCCATTTCGGCGGGAAAGGCGCCCTTCGCGAACACCAGCACGAAATAGCTGGCCCCCGGGGCCGCCGCGCGGTGTACCGAGCTCACGTAGCCGTCGCGGCCCTCCACCGGCAGCGAGTGGAACAGTGTGCTGTCGACGACCGTGGAGAACCTGCCGGCTGATCCCGTTGGGTAGCCGGTGAAATCGGTGATGTCGGCCTGCGCGAAGCTCGCGGTGGTCAGGCCGCGTTCGGCGGCCGCCCTGGTAGCGGCCGCGACGGCGGTCGGCGTGAGGTCGATGCCGACCACGGTGTAGCCCTGCGCGGCCAATGCCAACGACAGCTCGGCGAATCCGCATCCGGCGTCCAGCACGTCGCTGCGAAACTTGCCGGCTTCGATCAGCGCCGCGAATTCGGGTTGCGGCTCACCGATATTCCACGGCGGCGGGCCCTCGAATTCCCCCTCCTCGCGGTACGCGCCGTCCCAGTCCATGATCTCGGATGACATGGTTCCCCTTACGCGCTGTTACGGACTCCAGGTATGCACCGGTTCGTTGGTGTGCATGTGCTCGCAGTACCGTCGCAGCATCTCGGCCAGTGCCGCGGACCGGCTCATACCGCCGTCCTCCAGCGTACGCACGGTGGACACCTGCCAGCTCGCCCCGTTGCGGCCAGCCCGTGCGCGACCCTCGATGACGCCCAGGAACCGGTCACGCACCTCGGCGTCGACGCCCCAGCGGCGCAGACCCTCGTGGGCGATCGGCAGCAGCGTGTCGAGCACCAGTTCCCGCGCCGTCACTTTCCCCGCACCGGGCCAGAGCAGCCGGGCATCTATGCCGTTGCGCGCCGCCTCGAGGAAATTCGCTCGTGCCACAAGGAAACCCATCCTGTTCCAGAGCGGGTCCTCGTCTTCGGAGAGGCCGCGCAGCACGCCGTAGTAAAAGGCGGCATTCCCCAGCATGTCGATGACGGTCGGGCCGGCCGGTAGCACCCGGTTCTCCAGCCGCAGGTGTGGGCGCCCGTCGAACACGTCGTACACCGGCCGGTTCCACCGGTACACGGTGCCGTTGTGCAGGCGCAATTCGGCGAGGTGCGGGGTGCGCCCGGCGGCCAGCTCGGCGACCGGGTCTTCGTCGGACACCTCGGGCAGCAGGGACGGGAAGTATTGGATGTTCTCCTGGAACAGGTCGAGCACGGAGGTGATCCATCGTTCGCCGAACCACACCCGCGGTCGCACGCCCTGGGCCTTGAGCTCCTCGGGCCGCGTGTCGGTGGACTGCGCGAACACCTCGATCCGGGTCTCCGACCACAGCCGGTGGCCAAAGAAGTACGGGGAGTTGGCGCCCAGCGCCAGCTGCGGACCCGCGAGCACCTGGGCCGCGTTCCAGTTGGCGGCGAACTCCGCCGGCGCAAGCTGCAAGTGCAATTGCATGCTGGTGCAAGCGGATTCGGGCGCGATGGTGGCGGCATTCCAGCTCAGCGGCTCCGGGCCGGAGATATCGATCGGGATGTCCTCGCCGCGTGCCGAGAAGATCGAATCGTTGAGGGCCGCGTACCGCGTCGACTCGCTCATCCAGCCGTCGTCGAGATGTTCCGGCATCAGGGTGGGCAGGATGCCAATCATTACGATGTGCGCCCCGCCGGAGTTGGCCTTGGCCTCGGCGTCGTTCAGGCTGGCCCGCACCTCGGCCTCGAGATCCAGTCCCGTATGTCCGGGCAGCGGGCGGGGTGGCACATTGAATTCGATGTTGTAGGCGCCTAATTCGGTCTGGTAAGCCGGGTCGGCGATGGCATCCAGCACGGACCGGTTCGACATTGCCGGCTGATAGTCGGAGTCGACGAGGTTGCACTCGATCTCCATGCCGGTCAGCGGCCGGTCGGAATCGAAGCGTGACTGGGCAAGCATCGTCTCGAAGACATTCAGGCACAACCGCACCTTGCGCCGGTATTCCGACCGCTGTGCGCGGTCATACGTGGTGCGCTTGACCTCTTCGCCCACAACGCCGATGCAACAGGTTTACCGGCGGTAACGCAAGGGCGACGGGTTGACCTGCGCTGACACCCGCCGGGCGGGTAGACCATCATGGACGGTGAAGTGTCTCACCACGGGTGGAGGAGAGCAGTTGGCCGAGTCCGCTGAATTCGTAGCCGCAATCGATCAGGGCACCACCAGCACCCGCTGCATGATCTTCGATCACGACGGAGCCGAAGTGGCTCGCCATCAGCTCGAGCACGAGCAGATCCTGCCCCGCGCCGGCTGGGTCGAACACGACCCGGTCGAAATCTGGGAGCGCACCTCGTCGGTGCTGATGTCGGTGTTGAACCGGACCAATCTGTCACCCGTAAACCTTGTGGCCCTGGGTATCACCGACCAACGCGAAACCACGCTGGTATGGAATAAGCGGACCGGCAGACCTTACTACAACGCGATCGTGTGGCAGGACACCCGCACCGACCGGATCGCGTCGGCGCTGGACCGAGACGGCCGCGGCGACGTGATTCGCCGCAAGGCGGGCCTGCCGCCGGCGACCTATTTCTCCGGCGGCAAGCTGCAGTGGATCCTGGAGAACGTCGACGGGGTGCGCGAGGCCGCCGAAAGCGGTGACGCCCTTTTCGGCACCGCCGACACCTGGGTGTTGTGGAATCTGACCGGGGGGCCACGGGGCGGGGCGCATGTCACCGACGTGACCAACGCCAGCCGGACCATGCTGATGAACCTGGAAACGCTGGACTGGGACGACGAGCTGTTGTCGTTCTTCTCCATCCCGCGCGCGATGCTGCCGGCGATCGCGCCGTCGTCGCCGCTGCAGCCCTACGGCGTGACGCTGGAGACCGGGCCCGTCGGCGGCGAGGTGCCGATCACCGGCGTCCTCGGCGACCAGCATGCGGCGATGGTCGGTCAGGTTTGTCTGGCCGAGGGGGAGGCGAAAAACACTTACGGCACCGGCAATTTCCTGCTGCTCAACACCGGCGAGACGATCGTTCGGTCGCAGAACGGCCTGCTGACCACCGTCTGCTACCAGTTCGGGGACGCCAAACCCGTGTACGCACTCGAGGGTTCGATCGCGGTCACCGGCTCGGCGGTGCAGTGGTTGCGTGATCAGCTGGGCATCATCAGCGGTGCCGCACAGAGCGAATCGCTGGCCCGTCAGGTTGCCGACAACGGCGGGGTGTACTTCGTCCCGGCGTTTTCCGGGTTGTTCGCTCCCTACTGGCGATCCGATGCCCGCGGCGCCATCGTGGGGCTGTCGCGGTTCAACACCAACGCACACCTGGCTCGCGCGACGCTGGAGGCGATCTGCTACCAGAGCCGCGATGTGGTGGACGCGATGAAGGCGGATTCCGGTGTGAGCCTTGAGGTGCTGAAGGTCGACGGCGGCATCACGGGAAACGACCTGTGCATGCAGATTCAGGCCGACGTGCTGGGCGTGGACGTGGTGCGGCCGGTGGTCGCCGAGACCACCGCGCTCGGCGCCGCCTACGCGGCGGGCTTGGCGGTCGGGTTCTGGGCCGATCCGTCCGACCTGCGGGCCAACTGGCAAGAGGACAAGCGCTGGACGCCGACGTGGAGTGACGACCAGCGCGCCGCCGGATACGCGGGTTGGCGTAAGGCGGTGCAGCGGACCCTGGATTGGGTCGATGTGTCCTAATCCAGGGCCCGCTTAGCGAGTCAGTCTTCGCCGAGGATGCCGTACACCTCGCGGCGGGCATTGTTGATGATGTCGACGATGCGCTGTTGCTGCTCAGCGGTGGCAGTGTGCGCGGATTGCGCGACCGCGCCGAACAACTGGCCCATGGCCGCACGCAGGTTGACGTGGCCCGGGTCGGCGCCTTCGGCGATCTCGTCCCACGGTGGCGTCTCGATCTTCTCGGCCGCCGCGCGACCCTCGTCCGTCAGCTCGAAAAGCTTCTTGCTGCCATCGGTTTCCCTTGCGGTGATCAGGCCCTCGTCGTCCAGCAGCTGCAGCGTCGGGTACACCGACCCGGGGCTGGGCCGCCAGATCCCGTTGCTGCGCTCGGCGATCTGCTGAATCATTTCGTATCCGTGCATCGGCCGCTCGGCCAGCAGCGCCAGTATGGCCGCTCGCACGTCGCCGCGACGTCCGCGGCCGCCGCCGCCACGACGCCATCCGCCGCGCCGGCCGCCCGGCCCGAACCCGAATCCCGGGCCGAAGCCCGGACCGAATCCGGGGCCGAAGCCCGGACCGAAACCGGGGCCGAAGTGGTCGCCGGCGTGGTCGCGGAGGTGTTCGCGGAATTCCCGTCGGGCCTGGCGCCTGGCTTCGTGCATGGCGCGCCGTTGTGCGGGGTCCGGGGCGAAGCCGAATCCGAAACCGGGCCGGCCGCCGAATGGTCCCTCGGGGGGAGTGAATGGGGTGCTCATGGCTGGTAGTCCTCTCAATGGTTCTCAAAGGTTTGCAGCTAGCGCACCGGTAGTGCGCTGCTAAATTTCACGGTATATCACGATATATCGGAAACTAACGCGATGCAACGACATCCTCCGATGGGACGTCACAAAGAAGCCTGACCTGCGGAAAAGCGAATCCACGTCCGGCGTGACGGCGCGGTTTGTATCCCGCGGACCGCGGGTACGAACTGAGGGATGAACGCTAACAACAACCTCGCCGTCGGGGGCGAAACTCGCAGCGTGGCCGAACCCGCGCGGGGTGACGGGGGCCGCGGCCGCAACATTTGGGCGTGGGTCAACTGGGGGTTGGCGCTGGCGACGGTGCCCGCCGCCGCCATTGTGATGCTCTTTGCGCTCGGTGCGGTGATGAGCACCGACGGTTGCAACGATCGCAGTTGTCCCGGCCTCGGCCGCGGCGGGATCGATTTCGGCGTCGCGTTCTACGGCGCACCCGCGGTGGCCGTCGTGGTCATTGTCATCTCGTTCTTCACCGCAAAGCGCCGCGGCGGCATCGCGGTTCCGCTGACCGGGTGGGCGCTGCTGGTCGCCGACGTCGCCCTCATGGCCGCGGCCGTCTCCGGTTAGGACGGCGGCGAAAAGCCGCCAGTCGGTGGTCCCTGCTGCGGCTGCGCTGAATCCGGCTCCGGCCACCGCACCGCCTGCTGTTGCGGCCATTCCGCGGGCGTGGGTGGCGCGGCCGGCCAGCCCGGAGGGCCCGGATACTGCGGGCTCGGCGATGGCCAGGGCGCGGGTCCGGTCGGAGGCGCCGCGGGCATCGGGGGACGCATTCTCGCCAGTTCGCGGCGGTGCCGTTCGGCGAGCACGGCGGCCAGCACCAACTCCGGCGGGGCGCCGGGCGGGGGCGGTGGGGCGATGCGCGACACGACGTCACCAGCGATCCGGTATCCCATCTGCTGACGCAACTGGCGATCGAGTTGCGGTGCACGGGAAAGGAATTGGCGAGCAACCTCGGCCTGGCCGGCGTTGAGCCCCGACAGCTGCAGCGACGACGCCCACCATGCCAGCGACGGTGGCATCACCGGCGGCGGGTTCAATCGCGGCCCGCGTTCACTGATTACGACTGTGCCGGCGAAGATGTCACCGATGCGCTTGGCCTTCGGTGACACCATGCTGCAGATGACGGCGGGGCTGCCCGCGAGCATCCAGATCTCCACCACCGACGCCAGCGCCCGAAAAAGCGCCTGCCGGAAGCGTTCCGGGCCTCCGTCGTCGGACACCACGCGCAGGCCCATCGCGATCTTGCCCACCGACCGTCCCCGCGTGGCGGTTTCGAACGCCAACGGATACCCGACAATCACCAGCACCGTGAAGATGAGCAGGACGGCGGTGCTCAGCGCGGTGTCGAACTGAGTCAGGGTGGCCGCCCACAGCATCAGGCCGAGCAGGTAACAGATAAAGATCACCGTGATGTCGATCAGCGCGCCCACCGCCCGCACCGGCAACTGGGCGATCTGCACATCGAGCACCACGGCGTCCCCGGTCACCACCTCCGACATAACACCGAACGGTACAGGGTGCAGGGATGTCGCCGGCCGCAGTCGGCTGCGCCGCGGCTGCGATTAGGCTGCGCAGGGTGGACGTCCACGCATTCGTGCTGACCCATCGCGGTACATGGGACCGGCTCGACCAGTTGGTCAAGCGGCGCCGGTCATTGTCCGGTGCCGAAGTCGACGAACTCGTCGAGCTCTACCAGCGGGTCTCCACGCACCTGTCGATGCTGCGATCGGCGTCCTCGGATTCGGTGCTGATCGGCCGGCTTTCAAGTCTGGTCGCGCGGGCCCGCTCGGTGGTGACCGGTGCCCACGCACCGCTGAGCAGTACGTTCGGCCGGTTCTGGACGGTGTCGTTCCCGGTGGTCGCGTACCGCACCTGGCGGTGGTGGCTGGGTACGGCGGTGGCGTTTTTCGCCGTCGTGGTGGTCATCGCGATGTGGGTGGCTTTCAATCCGGAGGTGCAGTCGGCGCTCGGAACGCCAAGTGACATCGATGAATTGGTCAATCACGATGTCGCATCGTATTACAGCGAACACCCCGCTGCGGCGTTCGCCTTGCAAGTCTGGATCAACAACTCCTGGGTGTCCGCACAGTGCATCGCCATGTCGGTCCTGTTGGGGCTGCCGATCCCGATCATTCTGTTCAACAACGCCGCCAACCTGGGGCTGATCGCCGGGCTGATGTTCCAGGCCGGCAAGGGCGGCATCCTGCTGGGCCTGCTGGCCCCGCACGGGCTGCTGGAGCTGACGGCCGTATTCCTCGCGGGGGCAACGGGGATGCGGTTGGGGTGGTCGGTGATATCGCCGGGGGACCGGCCCCGTGGACAGGTGCTTGCCGAGCAAGGCCGTGGCGTCGTCTCGGTCGCGGTGGGACTGGTGGGTGTGTTGTTGGTCTCCGGATTGATCGAAGCATTGGTGACGCCGTCACCGTTGCCGACGTTCGTTCGGGTGGGCATCGGAGTCGTCGCCGAGGCCGCGTTCTTGTCGTACATCGTCTACTTCGGCCGTCGCGCGGCGAAGGCCGGTGAGACCGGCGATGTCGAAGACGCGCCCGACGTGGTCCCGACCGGGTGAACCCGGCGCCGAATGTGAATCCCACGACGCGACACGCCGTTTCAGGGTCGCAAAATTCACGCTCGACCGAAAGCTACAGCCGTCCGCTGGCTTTCATCGCCAGATAGCGGTCGGCAAGGGCGGGAGCGATTTCGGTGGGCGGGGCATCGACGACCTCAACCCCGCTGCGGAGCAGCCGCGTCGCGATCGCGCGGCGGTCGTTGCTCGACCGTTCGGCGGCCGCGGCGTCATAGACCGCGGCCGCATCCGAGCGCCCGGCCGCCATTTGGTCGACGCGAGGGTCGCCGACGGCGGCGATCATCACATGGTGTTTGGCCGATAACTGCGGCAGGACCGGCAACAGGCCCTCGTCCAGAGCGGTCGCGTTGAGGTCGGTGAGCAGCACCACCAGCGACCGTCTTCGGGTGCGCCCCAGAATGGCGGCGACCATTGCGCGCCAATCGGATTCGATCAGCGCCGGTTGCAGCGGGGCCATCGCCTCGACCAGCTGGGCGAGCAGTTCGGTGCGCGACGCGCCGAACACAGCCGCCCGGCTTACCCGGTCGTGGGCGAGGAAGTCGACGTGGTCACCGGCCCGCGACGCGAGCGCCGCTAGCAGCAGGGCGGCGTCCATGGACCAGTCCAGCCGGGGCCAGCCCGCCGGATCTGCGGCGGTCGGGTCGACACCGACGCGACCCGCCGCGGTGCGCCCGGTGTCGAGGACGATCACCACGCGCCGGTCGCGTTCGGGTCGCCAGGTGCGGACCACGACGTCGGCGCGGCGCGCGGTGGCGCGCCAGTCGATCGAGCGCACGTCGTCGCCGACGACATACTCACGCAGCGAATCGAATTCGGTTCCCTGCCCGCGAATCAGCGTCGGCAGGAGGCCGTCGATCTCCCGCAGCTTGGCGAGCCGCGACGGCAAGTGCTTGCGAGACAAAAACGGCGGCAGCACCCGGACCTGACCAGGCACCGACTGCGAACCCTGCCGTCCGGCCAGCCCCAGCGGCCCGATCGATCGGGCCGTGACGACGGCCGCGCGCTGATCGCCGCGGCGAACCGGTCGCAGATGATTCTGGAGGTGCTGACGTTGCCCGGAGTCGATTTTGACGGCGTGAATGCGCGGCTCGGCGCGCGCGCTGGGCGGCCAGGCGTCGCGAACCTGGCCGCGGAACCGGCGGCGGCCGTCGTTGTGAATCAGCAGGCCCACGTCCACCTGCTGGGCGAGCCGGGCCGAGCAGTCCGGTGAACGGGTATAACGTAATTTGCGGGTGCTGGCCGCCAGTCCGGCGTCGACGGCCACCAGTGTCGCCAAGACCACCAGCAGAACCACGAAAGCCCTTGCCGGCCAAGGCGATGCCGCGATGGGCAGGACGCAGATCAGCGCCAGCAGCCCTGTGCGCCCGGTCAGGATCACTAGCGGGGCACCGGAACCGACGCCAAGATTCCGTCGAGCACACCGTCGGGTGTGGCCCCTTCGAGCTCGGCCTCGGGGCGCAGCATCACCCGGTGCCGCAGCGTCGGGCGGGCCATGGCCTTCACGTCGTCGGGGGTGACGTAGTTACGGCCGGACAGCCACGCCCAGGAACGCGCGGTGCCCAACAGCGCCGTCGCACCGCGCGGCGACACGCCCAGCTGCAATGCGGGGGAGGATCGGGTGGCCCCGACGATGTCGACGATGTAGCCCAGCACCTCGTCGGCGACCAACACTTGTCGCACCGCTTGCCGCCCGGCCGCGAGCTCGGTGGGCCCGGCCGCCGGCCGGATCATTGACAGGTCGCGGGGATCGAAGCCGTGCGCGTGGCGGCCGAGGATGGCGATCTCGGAGTCGCGCGGTGGCAGCGTCACGTTCAGTTTGAGCAGGAAGCGATCGAGTTGCGCTTCGGGTAATTGGTAGGTGCCCTCGTATTCGATCGGGTTCTGGGTCGCGGCGACGATGAACGGGTCGGGCAGCGGCTTGGCTTCGCCTTCCACGCTGACCTGCCGCTCCTCCATCGCTTCGAGCAGCGCGGCCTGGGTTTTGGGCGGGGTGCGGTTGATCTCGTCGGCCAGCAGCAGGTTGGTGAACACCGGACCCGGCCGGAACACGAACGCCGCGGTGCGCGCGTCGTACACCAGCGAACCCGTGACGTCGCCGGGCATGAGGTCGGGGGTGAACTGCACCCGCTTGAACTCCAGTTGCAGTGCGGCCGCCAGCGCCCGGACCAGCAGCGTCTTCGCCACTCCCGGAACGCCTTCCAGCAGCACATGGCCGCGACATAGCAGCGCGATCACCAGGCCGCTGACGACCCCCTCCTGCCCGACGACGGCCTTGGCTAGCTCTGTTCGCAAGGCCAGCAGCGCCTCTCGCGCCGATTCAGCGGTGGGGGTCTGGGCGGGAGATGGTTGCGTCACGTCTGTGCGACCTGCCTTTCGATGTCGTCGAGCGCACGGGCAAGTTGTAGCAGGTCGTGGTCCGTGGCCGGCGGCGGCCCGAACAGGTGGTAGGAAACGAATCCCGGGTCGGCGCCGCTGCGTTGGGCCACGGACGTCACCACCGCCGGCGGCTGAGCGCCCGGGCCCAGGCCGAGCCGGGGCAGCAGCCGCTGCACGGTCGCGGTGCGCAATGCTGCGGCGGCGCGATCGCGTGCCCGGCGTGACCGGTAAAGCCGGCCGCGGCCCTCGACGGTCTCCGAGGCGCGCACCACGACGGGCAGCTCCTCGGCCACCAGCGGGCCGGGCCGGCGGCCCTTCCACAGGGCAACCAGCAGCACGACCACGCACAGCTGCCACACGATCCAGGTGACGTTCTCCGGGATCAAGTCGAAAACCGATGAGGGGGATGACGTTTCACCCTCGATGCGGTGGGGCGCGAACCAGATGAGGCGGGGCCGGTCGCCCGCGAGGTTCATCGCCAGCGCGGCGTTGCCCGCCTGCAACAGGCCATCGTTGGTCATGAAGTCGGTATTGCCGACCGCGGTGACGGTCCGCCCGTCGTCGCGGTACCGGATCAACATCCCGTCGTAACAGCTGGTCAATGCCCGGCCGTCTTTGGCCCGATAGGTGTCGCTGAGCCCGAATCGCACCGCTCCGGCGCGATTAGCCTCTCGCAGAGTGCAATTCGGGCTGCTGTCGAAGTTGGCGCTGGCGGCCGACATGCGCACGCCCGGCATCAGCGCTTCGCGGGTTCGCGTCGTCGGCTCCACCAGCAGGAGATCGCCGGGGACGTTCGCCAGCCGGTCCAGCAGCGCGTTGTCGGTGAGGTACTGGCTCTGCGCCACCAGGATCTGCGTGCCGGGCCGTGCCGCCTGCTCGACGTCGGCGACGCTGTTGGCCACGACCACCTCGACGCCGCCGTCGCGCAGCAGCGTCACCAGCGCGTGCGCCCCGTCGGTGCCGGTCGATTCCGGATCCATCCGTGCGCCGGGCCGCGGGGCGGTGAGGTAGGCACCGACGCCTGCGATCACGGCGAGCACAACCAGCGTGAGGACCACCCAGCTCCATGATCGCCATCGCCGCGTCGCCGTCCCGGTCGCGGCGGCCGGGCGCGCTTCGACGGTCGCCATCACCGGACCTGCGCCCATAATTCGATTGCCGCGGGCTGGCCCGCCGCCGGTGAGACGGCTGGCGAGCGTGACCGCAGGTGGTCGTCGAGGGCAACTATCATTCGGTAGGCGTCCTCGGTTCCGGGACGTTCGCCGTAGGTGACATCGTTGAATGCCGTTGCTGCCTGGGCTAATTCGCCGCCCAGGTGGGGTAGCGCCGCGCCGGCGTCGCGGGCCAGCTCGTTTGCGGTGCGGCCGGGAGCCGGTTCCAGGACGCCCGTCTCCTCGAGCTGGCGCGCGACGGCACGCAGCCGGTGCCGAATCGCCGCCGACCAATCTCCCTGTGCCGCATAGCCTTCAGCGGTGGCGCGATGCTGGGCCGCGGTCAGCTGGGCGGCTTCGAACAGCAGGTAGTCGCCGCCGCGGTTGGTGCGCATGGTGCGCCGTGCGACACGGACGGCGACCACCACCGCGATCGCCAGCAGTATCAGGAGCACCGTGGTGGTGAGCCATCCGCCCGGTATCTTGGCGGTCGTCTCCAGCAGCCGGTATATGTGTTCGTTGACCCACTCGGCGAATTGTTGTGCCGCGGAAGCCTTGGCATAGATCGGTTTGCTCAGTTCTATCTGTGCGACCTGGTGCGCGGCATCGCGGTCGATGTCGATGGAAGGCACTGTCAGCTCGTCCTTGCTCGGCCCTTATACAGGCCGGGTCAGCCAGAGATTGTCGGTGGACGCGGCCGCGTAGGGTCCGCCGGCGGCGCCGCTCTGCAGCACCAGATCGAACGCTTCGGCACGCATTCGGCGGTCGGTATAGAGCAGCACGATCACTCCGGCGTTGAACGGCGCGGTGATGATCTGGCCGATCGCCGACCCGACGGACGCGATCGCGGTGCTCAGCAGCAGCGCTCCGGTCGACGCGCCGCCCCCGGCCAGCATTATCTGGCCGGCGATGCTGAAAGGTACCGCGACGGCGTTGCCGACGAAGGACGCCACCACGAACGTCAGGGCCCGGATCCCCAACACCCGCCAGAAGCCGTTGCGGACCAGCGCGAAGGACCTGGTGATCGCGTCGAGGACGGGCAGCCTCTCCAGGACGATCAGCACGGGTGCGAACAACACCACGGTGTACAGGTAGACCAGCAGCACCATCACGAGGAGCACCAGCAGGAAGCCCAGGAGGACCGCCGCCGGCGCACCGCCGACCGCCGCCGCCAGCGCGACTGCCACCGCCACCAGCCCGAAAAGAGCCGCCACCGCGGCGGCTTCCAGCAGTGCCAGTCCGAGCAAGGGGAGCAGCCGCCCCCGAATCTTGGCCCAAGTTTCGCCGATGGTGATCGGCGAACCGAAGACCGCCCGCCCGACGATGACGGTCAGCATGCCGGACAGCAGCATGCCACCGAGCCAGGTGACCAGGAACCCGGCTGCCATCGATGCCAGCCAGGCGCGCACGATTCCCCCGCTCAGCTCGTTTGAGCGGTCGAGCGTGATCCTGCCGTAGGCGGCCAACGGTCCGAGCGTCGCGAGCAGCGAGATGATCTGCATGAGCACGACCACGATCGCGGTCAGCCCCAGCGTCGCCCTGGGGTTGGCCCGGATGTAGCCGACCGCGCCGTTGAAGATGTCGCTCAGGGTCAGGGGCCGCAGCGGGATGATCCCGGGTTTGACCGCTCCCGGAACCAACTGCGGCGCGCCGTAAGACGGTGGCGCGCCGTAGCCGGGTGGGGGACCGTAGCCGGGTGGCGGGGCGTACGAGGGTGGCGGGCCGTAGGCCGGCCCCGGACCGTAGCCGGGTGGGGGGCCGTAGCCGGGTGGCGGAGCGCCGTACCCCGGCGGCATGCCATATCCCGATAGCGGATAACCGGCCCCCGTAAACCCACCGGCATACCCCCCGGGCGGGGGAACAGCCGGATAACCAGGCGGCGGCGCGTTCACCGTGTTCCGCGGCCCTTCACGCCAGCTATGCAGCCCGGCCCGTCGTTCGTCATGGGCTCCATCCTGTCGGCGGTCCGGGCATTTCTCAACGTTGACCGGTGCCGCGGCGCGTAGCGTCTCAGGCATGGCGGAACTCAAATCCCGGCTGCGGGCCGACCTGACCCAGGCGATGAAGACCCAGGATAAGTTGCGAACCGCGACCCTACGCATGCTGCTGGCCGCGATCCAGACCGAGGAGGTCTCGGGCAAGCAGGCGCGCGAGCTCTCCGACGACGAAATCATCAAGGTACTGGCCAGGGAATCGCGGAAGCGCGGTGAGGCGGCCGAGATCTACACCCAAAACGGTCGCGGTGAGCTCGCCGCCGCCGAGCACGCCGAGGCGCGGATCATCGACGAGTACTTGCCCACGCCGCTCACCGAAGCCGAGCTGGCCGACGTCGCCGATACCGCGATCGCGCAGGTCGCCGAGGAAATCGGGGAGCGGCCGGGCATGAAGCAGATGGGACTGGTGATGAAAGCGGCCACGGCCATCGCGGCGGGAAAGGCCGACGGCGCGCGGTTGTCCGCCGCGGTCAAGGAACGGTTGTAGTTTCGACGGGATTCTCGCGTTGCGGGGTGCCAATTACCCTGCGTTGAGCGGGAATCCACCGTGGCCGAAACGACACCACCGGGCAACGGCTCTATCATCCAGTCATGCCGATCCGGGTCCCGCCGATCCGGGAAACGTTGCAGCTGTTCGGTGCCAAGGATCCGGAGCGCGACGCGCTGCGCCGCGCCATCCGCGCGGCGATCATGGTGCCGCTGACGGCAGGTTTCGCCTTCGTCGTCGTGGGTGGCAGGGCGGCACCCCAATACGCGTTGCTGGGCGCCTTTTGGCTGCTGGTGGTCACCGATTTTCCGGGCAACCGACAGCAGCGGGCGGTGGCGTATCTCGGTTTGGCCGTCAACGGGTTCGTTCTGATCACACTCGGCACTCTGGTGGCTCCCATCGCCTGGGTGGCGGTGACGTTGATGTTTGCCCTCGGCGTGGCGGTGACCCTGGCCGGCATGCTCAGCGCGACGATGTCCGCCGGCCAACGCGCGACCCTGTTGTTCTACGTGTGGCCGGTATGCACGCCTGCCGGGCCAATCGGCGACCGGCTGCTGGGTTGGCTGATAGCCCTGGCGATCTGCGTGCCCGCGGCGTTGTTTTTTCTTCCCCCGCGGCATTACGGAGAGCTCCGCCGTCGCGCCGCAAAGGTGTGCGCGGCGCTGGCCGACCGGATCGAGGGCATCGGCTCGGCCGCGGCGGTGACCGAGGCAATGGACGCGCTGCGGGCCAACTTCCTGGCCGCCAGCTTCCGGCCGGTCGGCCTCAGCGCCGGCAGCCGGGCACTGGTTCGCCTCGTCGACTTTCTCGAACTGGTCGCCGACGTCGTCGACGACGAAACCGGGGCGACGTTGGGGCCGGTGAAACCGCCGGCCGTAGACATCCTGCGCTGCTGTGCCCGCTTGCTCGATGCATCGCAGTTGGCCCATCGCGCCGCCGATCGCGCCGCTCTCGAAAGGGCACTTCCCCGATTGCGGTCGCTGGCACGCGGCGTTTACCGCGAAGACGTGCTAGGGATTATCAGCGCGCCTGACGACGCGGCCGCCATCGCGACGGGCCGGCAGCTGCTGGCGTGCCGAGTGATCGCCACAACCATCGGCTTGACGGGCAGGGTCATCGCCGCAGCCGGCGCAGCCGATGCCCGCCCGGTGTGGGCGCGGGCCCTGGGCCTACGGCTGCCGCCGACCGGCTTCGCCGACCGGCTGTCCTCGGAAACCGTGGCCGGTACCACGATCGTCAGCGCGTTTCTGGCCGCCCGTTCGGTGGCGGCGCACAACGGCCTGCGCATGGGGGTTGGGTTGGCTCTGGCCGTTGCCGTCACCCATCTGCATCTGGTCGACCGTGGCTTCTGGGTCGTGGTGGGAACGATGCTGGTGCTCAGCAGCAGTGCGCTCTCCACCAGAACCAGAGTCGTCCAGGCGGTGGTGGGAACTACATTTGGCATCTTCCTCGGCGGGGTGCTCGTCGCCGCTATCGGTCCAGAACCGGTGGTGCAGTGGTTACTGGTGCCGATCACGGTGTTCGGCGCGACCTACCTGCCGCGTTTCGTTTCCTTCGCCGCCGCTCAGGCCATGGGCGCATTGAATCTGTTGATCATCCTCAGCCTCACGATCCCCTCCGGCTGGCGCATCGGTCTGCTCCGCATCGAAGACATCGCGGTGGGCGCGGCCGTGGGGATGGGTGTATCGCTGCTGCTGTGGCCCAGGGGCGCCACGGCCGCGGTGTCCGCTCTGATCGACGCCGCACGCGACGTCAACGTGCGCTACCTCCAGGTGGCCGTGCTGCGTGTCACCCGCGGTCGTTCGGACGAAGGCCCGGAGGGAATTGACGCCAACCTCGCGGCCCTGGCCCACGATGCGGTGGTGGGCAGCCGGAGGGTCGACGACGCTGTGCGCCATTACCTTTCGGAGACCGGCAGCGGGGCCAACCTGCGGACCCCGATGGTGCGGGCCGCCAACCGGGCCACCTGGGTGCGCCTCACGGCGGACATGATCGCCGACATCCGGACGCTGCCGCCAACCGGGGCGTTCCCATCCGCCCGGGCCGTGCTGGAAGCCCACCTGGAATTCGTCACCGAGCAGATCGCGGGGCGCGCCGACACGACGGATCAGCCCATCGCCGGTGACGTCGTACGGGCACTGCGCGACGAGGCGGCCGACCAGGACGAACCGGTTGAGGGCGCCCAGCCACTCGTCACGGTGGGGGCCAACCTTGCTCAGCTCGGGTTGGTCTCGGTCACCAGATCCGAAACCGCGCCTTCCGCAACGACTTTGGTCGAATGATTTGCGGCCGGATCAAACGACTATCCGGGTGCCGTCGCCGCCCCGCCTTGTGACGCGTCGGGCGTCGAGCTGCTCCAGCAATGGCACGGCGACCCGCCGGGTGGTGCCCAGCGCGCGGCGGGCCTCGCTGACGGTGAACGGCTGCGGCAGCTTCGCGAGGACACCGGCCGCTCGATCCAGCGCGTCGGACCCCAGCACGACACCGTCGGCGATCCGGGTCAGCCGCCCGGCGCGCACCGCGGCCGCCAGCTCCCGGGTGCCGAGCTCGAGCTCGGCCAGTTCGTCGGCCTCCGGCGCCCGAAACGGCTCATCGGCCAGCCACTGTTCCACCGTGCGCACCGCGTTGTCGACGCGGGCCGGCAGGCTCGCGCCGGGTGGCCGGACCACTCCGTCGACCACCTCGAGGCCGGTTCCCTCGAGCAACTTTCCCACCAGCTCCGCGGCCGGCAGCCCGGCCCGCTGCCGCAGCGTCTCCAGGGGCATCCCCGCCGCGATGTCGTGATCGGCCGCCCAGCGCCGCACCGTCGCGGTCGCGCCATCGCGTCGCGCGGCCCACCACTGCGGGTCCACCACCCAGTCGCCCACCCGCTGCCCACGCGGCGGCAGGCCCATCGCGCGCAGCTCAGCCGCCCGCGCGCAGTCGGGCGGACGGACGTGGCCGGTTGCCAGCTCCGCGGCGCGAGCCCGCGCCGCGCCTCGGCGGCGCAGCGCCGGCGGCCGGACGTCGAGCACCTCGATCCCGGCCGCGATCCGGTGCTCCCCGGGATCGCGCAGCAGCCCGACATCGCCAACACGCAACGGCAGCGGTTTCGCCAGGCGTAGCCGCGCCGCGCCCGTCCCCAGCTGGCGGACGTGCGCCGGCACCGCCGCAGACCCCATGTGCAGCACCAGCTGGCGGTGCAGGTTGCCCGCCGACCGCAGGGCGACATCGATCTCCGCGGTGTCCAGCCACGCGCCCGGGGTCCGAACGGTATCCCCCCGACCGATGTGCTGGCGGTCCACGCCCCGCAGGTTCAGCGCGACGCGCGCCACTGCGCCGACTTCAGTTTGATTGCTGCCCAACGATTGCAGGCCGCGGACCGTCACGCGCCGCCCCGCGTGTTCGAGTTCGTCGTCCACCCGGATGGTGCCCGCGGCCAGCGTCCCGGTCACGACCGTGCCCGCGCCCCGGACGGTGAAGGAGCGGTCGACCCACAGCCGCACGTCGGCGTCGCGGTCCGGCGCCGGCAGCCGGTCCGTCAGAGCCAGCAGTTCCGCGCGTACCCCATCGAGGTCCGTCCCGAGCGCGACGGGTGCGCCGGCGAGCGACGTTGCGGCGAATCTTTCGGAAACCTGTTCGATCGCGGGACCGGGATCGGCGAGGTCGGCCTTACTGATCACCACCAGACCGTGGCGAACCCCGAGCGCATCCAGCGCCGCGAGGTGCTCCTCCGACTGCGGCATCCAGCCCTCGGTGGCGGCGACGACGAAGACAACTCCGCCTTTCAGGGGCACCGGCCCTAACCCGGCGAGCATGTTGGCGACGAAGCGTTCGTGGCCGGGCACGTCGACGAATGCGAGCTGACGCCCGCCGATCTCGGTCCACACGAAGCCGAGGTCGATGGTCAGGCAGCGGCGCTGCTCTTCGGCCAGCCGGTCCGGCCACATGCCGGTGAGCCGGTGCAGCAGGGTCGACTTGCCGTGATCGACGTGCCCGGCGGTGGCTATGACGAACACGCCCGCACCGCCGCCACCAGCAGCTCGTCGTCCTCCGGCGCCACCGTGCGCAGGTCCAGCAGGCATCGGCCGGCCTCCAGCCGGCCTACCACCGGCGGGCTCGAGGCACGCAATGCGGCGGCGTAGGAGTCGGGCAGGCTCACCGCGGCGCTCGGCAGTTGCACGCCCGGGCGCCCCGCCGCCGCCGACGGCCGCCACGCAGTCGACCGCCTCGGCGCCCAACCCCTGGGGTAGCTGACCGGCGAGCTGTTCGGCGCGGACCCGCAGCTGCGCCACGTCGGCAACCAGCGCCCGCGCCACCGGCGGGGGCGGGCCCGTCAGGGTCGCTTCCAGCGCGGCGAGGGTGAGCTTGTCCACGCGCAGGGCGCGCGCCGCCGGATGCCGGCGCAGCCGCTCGATGAGCTCGGCGTCGCCCAGCAGCAGGCCGGCCTGTGGGCCGCCGAGCAGCTTGTCGCCGCTCGCGGTGACCAGGTCCGCGCCCGTCCCTCAACATCGACGTGGCGTCGGGCTCGTCGGGTAGCACGCGGATGCGGGGCCAGCAGCCCGGAGCCGATGTCGACCACCAGCGGCGCCTGGAGCTTTTCCAACAGGTCGGCCAGCTCCGAGACACCGACCGCCGAGGTGAACCCGGTGAGGTGGAAGTTCGACGGATGCACCTTCAGCACGAAACCGGTCTCGGGCCCGATGGCCTCGGCATAGTCACGCAGGTTGGTGCGGTTGGTGGTGCCGACTTCGCGCAGCCGCGAACCGGTGGACGCCAGCAGCTCTGGGATGCGGAACCCGTCGCCGATTTCGACCAGCTCGCCGCGGCTCAGCACGATTTCCTTGCCGGGCGCCAGCGTGAGGGCGGTCAGCAGCAGCGCCGCGGCGTTGTTGTTGACCACGTGCACGCCGCCCGCGGTTGGCACCGCCCGGGCCAGCGCGGCCAGCGCGCCGCGGCCACGGCGCGCGCGCCGGCCGGTCGCCAGATCGAACTCGACATCCGTGGTGCCGGCCGCGGCCAGCACCGCGTCCAGCGCGGCGGGCGACAGCGGCGCCCGGCCCAGGTTGGTGTGCACGACCACGCCGGTGGCGTTGATGACGGGCCGCAGGCTCGACGCGGTGGCCGGGAGCGCGGCGAGTGCGTGCTCGGCGACGCGCTCCGGCTCGATCTCTCCCGCGCGTGCCCGCTGCTGGGCCTCGGCGATCACCGATTTGACCAGCGCGCGGCCCAGCACCCGCTCGGCTTCGGCGAGGCGGGGATCGGCGAGCAGTGTGTCGGTGCGCGGCACTCGGCGGCGCGGGTCACTCACGTCAGGTCCCGGAAGGATGGCGGAGGCGGACGGGAATCGAACCCGCCAGCGACAGCGTCTGCCGCTCGACGGTTTTGAAGACCGCGCCGGTCACCAGACCGGACACACCTCCCTGGACCATGCCGACAATTGTCGCAGCCTTCCGTGGGAGCACGATGGACGCCGTGAAGTACCGACTGACTCAGTACGCCCACGGCGGCGGCTGCGCCTGCAAGATCCCGCCCGGCGAGCTGGAGGACGTGGTCCGCGGATTGGGGGCAACCGCGCCGCGCGACCCGGCCGGCGAGCTGTTGGTCGGGTTGGACAGCGGCGACGACGCGGCCGTGGTGCTCATCGACGGCGGCGTGGCGCTGCATCGCCACCACGGACTTTTTCACCCCCGTGGTGGACGACGCCTACGACTGGGGCCGGATCGCGGCCACCAACGCGCTTTCCGACGTGTACGCGATGGGCGGGCGACCGGTCGTCGCGGTGAACCTGCTGGGCTGGCCGCGGGAGGTGCTGCCGTTCGAGCTGGCGGCCGAGACGCTGCGCGGGGGACTGGACGTGTGCGCCTTGGCGGGGTGCCATCTCGCCGGCGGGCACAGCGTGGATGACCCCGAACCAAAATATGGGCTGGCGGTGACCGGAACCGCGGATCCAAAGCGGTTGCTGCGCAACGACTCCGGTAAACCCGGCACGCCGCTGTCGTTGACCAAGCCGCTCGGCATCGGCGTGCTGAACAGCAGGCATAAGGCCACCGGAGAAGGCTTTCCGCAGGCGATCGAAGCCATGACCACGCTGAACGCCGAGGCGGCCGGGGCGGCGCTGGCCGCGGGCGTCGAATGCGCGACGGACGTGACCGGATTCGGCCTGCTCGGACACCTGCACAAGCTGGCGCGGGCCAGCGGCGTCACGGCGGTGATCGACTCGGCGGCGGTGCCCTACCTGGAGGGGGCGCGGGAGGCGCTGGCGGCCGGATACGTCAGCGGGGGCACGCGGCGAAACCTCGACTGGGTGGGCCCGCACGTCGACCTGTCGGAAATCGGCGACGACGAGGCGCTCCTGCTCGCCGACGCACAGACTTCGGGCGGACTGCTGATCGCCGGCGAGATTCCGGGCGCGCCCGTCATCGGAGAACTGGTGCCTCGCGGCGAGCACACGATCGTGGTGCGCTGAGCGGGCAGGGTTTCGGCGTGACGCACTAGGGTGGGGGCATGCCGATGCGGAAGATCTTCCTGGAATGGCCCGTCTTGCGTCAGCTGCGTTCGGGGGACAAGCTCGGCCGCGGGTCGGCCGTGACCTCCAAGCACACCCGCAGCATCGCGCCGCGCACCGCCACGGCCGA
This sequence comes from uncultured Actinomycetota bacterium, assembly GCA_963802525.1. GTDB lineage: Bacteria > Actinomycetota > Actinomycetes > Mycobacteriales > Mycobacteriaceae > Mycobacterium. Next base: position 113,807 of record CAWDJC010000003.1, read on the forward strand.
CCGGGTCGTGCAAAGCGTCTGCCCTTACTGCGCAGTCGGTTGCGCGCAGCGGGTGTATGTCAAGGATGAGCGGGTTGTCCAGATCGAGGGGGACCCCGACTCGCCGATCTCGCGGGGGCGACTGTGCCCCAAGGGTTCTGCCAGCGAGCAACTGGTCAATTCGCCGGGCCGGCAGCTCGAGGTGCTGTACCGCGGGCCGCGGGCGACCGAATGGCAGCGCCTCGAGTTGGACACCGCGATCGACATGATCGCCGACCGCTTCGTGGAATCGCGCCGCCACACCTGGCAAGACATCGACAAGAAGGGCAACCTGTTGCGGCGCACCATGGGTATCGCCGCACTCGGCGGTGCGACGCTGGACAACGAAGAGAACTACTTCATCAAGAAGCTCTTCACCGCCGCGGGCGCCATTCAGATCGAGAACCAAGCCCGTATTTGACACTCCTCCACGGTTCCCGGTCTGGGAGCCTCCTTCGGGCGCGGCGGCGCCACCCAATCACTCCAAGACATGGCCAACGCCGATTGCATCGTCATCCAGGGCTCCAACATGGCCGAGTGCCACCCGGTCGGGTTCCAGTGGGTGGAGGAGGCCAGGGCCCGCGGCGCACGGGTGATTCACGTCGACCCGCGATTCACCCGCACATCGGCGGTGTCGGACAAGCACATCCCGATCCGGACCGGTTCGGACGTGGTCCTGCTCGGCGCGCTGATCAACCACATAATCACCAATGACCTGTGGTTCAAGGAATATGTCGTCGCGTACACGAACGCCGCTACGCTGATCAATGAAAAGTTCAGGGACACCGAAGATCTCGGCGGTTTGTTCTCCGGCTTCGACCCCGAAACCGGGCAGTACGACACGTCGACGTGGGCGTACGACGAACAAGGGAACGGCCAGATCGAGTCCCCTGGTGGCGGCCACACGCACGGCGCAACCGCCTCGTCGACTGCGGCCGGTGACGAGCATGGCAGCGGCGGTCCACCGCTCGCGCACGCCCGCGTGAAGCGCGACGAAACCTTGCGACACCCGCGGACGGTGTTCCAGATCGTCAAGCGCCACTACGCCCGCTACACCCCGGAGATGGTCACGGACGTCTGCGGGATCGGCCGCGAGGATTTCGACTACCTCGCCCGCTCCATCGTCGAGAACTCCGGGCGCGAGCGCACCACCTGCTTCGCGTATGCCGTCGGGTGGACGCAGCATACCCTGGGCGCCCAATTCATCCGCACCGCAACGATATTGCAACTCCTACTGGGCAATGTGGGCCGACCGGGCAGCGGCATCATGGCGCTGCGCGGCCATGCCACAATCCAGGGCTCCACCGACATTCCAACCTTGTTCGATCTGCTTCCGGGTTACCTGCCGATGCCCAAGGCGGGCATGCACGACACCCTCGGCGACTATCTCGACGCGGTCGGGTCGAAGAAGCAGAAGGGCTGCTGGGCCAACGCCGAGGCCTATGCCATCAGCCTGCTCAAGGCGTGGTGGGGCGACGCGGCCCGGGAGGACAACGACTGGGCCTACGACTACCTGCCCCGGCTTTCCGGCCCGCACGGCACCTACCAGACCGTGATGGGAATGCTGGACGACGAGGTGGAGGGCTACTTCCTACTGGGCCAGAATCCCGCGGTCGGCTCGGCACACGGCCGGATGCAGCGCCTCGGCATGTCCCACCTCAAGTGGCTGGTGGTCCGCGATCTCAACCTCATCGAGTCGGCCACCTGGTGGAAGGACGGGCCCGAGATCGCGTCGGGCGAACTGCGGACCGAGGACATCGAGACCGAGGTGTTCTTCATGCCCGCGGCCTCGCATGTGGAGAAAGCGGGATCGTTCACCCAGACGCAGCGCCTGGTGCAATGGCGTCACAAGGCCGTCGAGCCGCCGGGTGAATGCCAGAGCGAATTGGCCTTCTTCTACGAGCTGGGCAACCGGATCAGGCAGCGCTTGGCCGGCTCGACCGACGAGCGCGACCGGCCGCTGTTGGACCTGACGTGGGACTACCCGACCGACGAGCACGGCGACCCCGACGGCGAAGCGGTGTTGGCCGAAGTCAACGGATATTACGTCACCGGCGGCTCCGGCAGGCCGTTGTCGTCGTACACCGAGTTGCGCGCCGACGGGTCGACCGCCGCCGGTTGCTGGATCTACACCGGGGTGTACGCGAACGCCATCAACCAGGCCGCGCGCCGGGTACCGCGCGGCGGCCCGTCGCCGAGCCAGTCGGAGTGGGGTTGGGCGTGGCCGTCCGATCGGCGGATCCTGTACAACCGCGCCTCCGCCGACCCGGACGGCAAGCCGTGGAGCGAGCGCAAGAAGTACATCTGGTGGGACGAACGGATGGGTCGATGGGTCGGATATGACGTGCCCGACTTCGTGGCCGACCGGGCGCCGGGCAGCCGACCCGATCCCGAGCTCGGCGGTCCCGACGCGCTGGCCGGAGACGACCCGTTCATCATGCAGGCCGACGGCAAGGGCTGGCTGTTCGCACCGAAGGGTGTGGTCGACGGACCGTTGCCCACGCACTACGAACCGCAGGAGTCGCCGGTCGCAAACCCGCTGTATCCGCAACAGCGAAACCCGGCGCGAATGATCTTCCCGCGCAAAGACAATCTGAGCGCGCCCAGCGCAGGCGATCCCGGAGCCGACGTCTATCCCTATGTCTTCACGACCTATCGGCTCACCGAGCATCACACCGCCGGCGGCATGAGCCGGTGGCTGCCCTACCTGTCGGAGCTGCAACCGGAGATGTTCTGCGAGGTCTCGCCGGAGCTGGCCGCGGAACGAGGTCTCGAGCCCTACGGCTGGGCCACGATCATCTCGCCTCGCGCGGCGATCGAAGCCCGGGTGTTGGTCACCGCGCGCATGACGCCTTTGGTCATCGCCGGCCACACGGTGCACCAGATCGGGTTGCCGTATCACTGGGGCGTCGGAAGCGACGCGGTGGTCAGCGGGGACGCGGCCAACGATCTCCTCGGCGTGACACTGGATCCCAACGCGCAGATCCAGGAGTCGAAAGTCGGGTCGTGCGACATCCGCCCGGGGCGCCGGCCGCGGGGCGAGGAACTGCTTCGCCTGATTGCCGAGTATCAGTCTCGCTCGGGTGTCACCACCGAGACCGACAATGAGAGGGTCAGCGATGCCGTCTGGGAGATCGCAGACGTCACGCGCCCGCCCGACACTAGGGGAGCCGATGGGCCAGCTGACCGGACCGACTGACCCGGCCGCCGACGCTGGTTGGGCAAACCCCAAGCCGCGCAAGGGGTTCTTCACCGATACCTCAATCTGCATCGGCTGCAAGGCCTGCGAGGTCGCCTGCAAGGAGTGGAACCGCAACCCGCGCGACGGCGACCTGGAACTGTTGGGTTCGTCCTATGACAACACCGGCGCGTTGGGCGCCAGCACATGGCGGCACGTGGCGTTCATCGAGCAGGGCCGCGACCGCATCGAGGAGGCGCGCGAATCCGGCCGTGCACTAATCAATTTGGGGATGCCCGCCGTTCCCGGGCGTGCCGAAAATCGCGCAGACGTCAGTCCGCCGGACACCCCGGAGTTCCGATGGCTGATGTCTTCCGATGTCTGCAAGCACTGCACCCATGCCGGCTGCCTCGACGTCTGCCCGACGGGTGCGCTGTTCCGCACCGAGTTCGGCACCGTCGTCGTGCAGGCCGACGTCTGCAACGGCTGCGGCACCTGCGTGGCCGGATGCCCGTTCGGCGTGGTCGAACGCCGTAGCGACGGAACGTATGCGACGCCGATAGAACGGCCGGGCCGTCCGGCGGAAAAATTCGTCACCGGCGTCGCCCAGAAGTGCACCCTGTGCTACGACCGCCTCGTCGAAGACCAGACACCGGCGTGCGCCCAGACCTGCCCGACCACATCGATCAAGTTCGGCAACCACGATGAGCTGGTCGAGCAAGCCCGGGAACGAGTCGCACAGCTGCACGCCCAGGGGCGCAGCGAAGCGCGGCTCTACGGCGCGAACGAGCGCGATGGCGTCGGCGGCACCGGGTCGGTTTTCTTGTTGCTCGACGAGCCGGAGGTCTATGGCCTGCCGCCCGATCCGCGGGTATGCACAGCTGACCTTCCGCAGATGTTCAAGCGGGCCGGCATCGCCGGAGTGAGCATGTTCGCCGCGGCGGCGCTGGCGTTCTGGAGGGGCCGGTGAAAAGGCGATGAGCACCTCAGAATTCGATAGCCTGCGCCCCCCAGAGCCAACGGGCGGCAAGCGACGCCGGAAAGGAAAAGACACCGGACGCCGCGGTGGTGGCGACGGTTCGCGCGAGATGCCGATGGTGCCCGAAGCCGAGTTCACCTCGTACTACGGGCGTCCGGTGGTCAAGCCCGCGCCATGGGGCCATGAGGTCGGTGCGTACCTCTTCCTGGGCGGCGTGGCGGGCGGGTCCGGCCTGCTGGCCGCCGGCGCTCAACTCACCGGACGCGCGAAGCTGCGCCGCAACGCTCGGCTGTCCGCACTGGTCGCCGTTGCGCTCGGCGCGGTCGCGCTCGTGATGGATCTGGGCCGGCCCGAGCGCTTCGTCAACATGATGCGGACCATCAAGCTGACCTCGCCGATGAGCCTCGGTTCGTGGATCTTGAGCGCTTTCAGCGCCGGCATCGGGGTCGCCGCGGCGTCCGAGATCGACCGGATGACCGGCGAACGACTCCCATTGGGCCCGTTGCGGCCCGTGCTGCGCGCGGTGGAGGGTCCCGCCGGTTTGGAAGCCGGACTTTTCGGGCCGCCGCTCGCCGTCTACACGGCGGTGCTGCTCGCCGACACCGCGACCCCGACCTGGAACGCCGCCCACGAGGACCTGCCGTTCGTGTTCGTCAGTTCCGCGAGCCTGGCCGCGTCCGGTTTGGCGATGATCACCACCCCGGTGGACGAGGCCGGTCCCGCGCGAAAGTTGGCCGTTCTCGGCGTGCTCGGTGACCTGGCGGCGACGAAGCTGATGGAGCGCCGGATGGATCCGGTCGCCGCCGAGCCGCTGCATCACGGCACGCCCGGCCGAATGCTGCGGTGCAGCGAGCGGCTCGTCATCGCAGGTGGTTTGGGGACCTTACTCGGGGGGCACCGCCGTTCCGTCGCCGCGCTGTCCGGTCTGGCGCTCATGGCAGCGTCGGCACTGACCCGGTTCGGCGTGTTCGAGGCGGGGAAGGAATCGGCCCGCCACCCCCGCTACACGATCGAGCCGCAGAAACGCAGGCTCGCGGCCCGCCGGGCGGCCGGCGCCACCGGCGACTCGATCACCACCGCGGGCTGAAGTCGCCGGGCGGTTTGGGACGCCGCCCGCGAGCTGGGGGCGCCACCCGCTTGCGGGGGAAACGCCACGGCGACTTTGGGCCAGATTTTTCGCCCTGGCGTTACGCTCGCGAGCGATGGTGCCCCCAATTCGCCAGTCGAAACGCCGGTCGGTTTGCGTTCTTGGCCCGTCAGTTCGCTTCCGCCGGCAGCCGGAACGTGATGTCGACGGCGGTGCCGGTTGGGGTGTTGTGGAGTTCCATCGCGTCACTGAGCGCTCTCATCAGCACGAGGCCGCGTCCGCTGTTGCCCGGGTCGGCGGCCGGCGTCTTCCACGAACCGACATCGGTGACCCGCGTTCGGACTTGGCCGTCGGCGACGCTGGCTTCGAGCAGCATGGTGCCGATGCGGTGTCCGCGGTAGGCATGCTCGACGCAGTTGGTGCACGCTTCGTTGACGACCAGCACGATGTCGGCGACCAACGCATCCGGGACGTCGGCAGCGCGCAGCCACGTGGCCAGCCGGTGCCGGACGTTGACCAATTGCCCTGCGAAGGCGTCGGTTTCGATTCGGAGCTGCGTCGGTTGGTGTCGGTATATCACCATCGCGACGTCGTCGTCATACCCTGGCGCCGGGGCCAGCTCGCGTACCACGGTTTCCGGGACGGCTTCTAGGGGCATCGTCATCGTTCGCACCAAAACAGCTGCGGCGCGGTCGATTCCGTCGTCAATCGACTCATGTTTCCGCTCGACGAGGCCGTCGGTGAACAGCATGAGCGTCGAGCCCGGCGGTAACACCTGGGAGGCTTGCGGCCGCGGTTCCACTCGGCGCACCGCGAGCGGAACCGACGCGGCGTCGGTCAGCATGACCGGCTGCCCGGGTCCGGGCCCGGCGAGCACGGCGGGCATGTGGCCGGCATTGCTGTATTCCAGGGCGCCGGTTTCGGTGTCCAGGATCGCCAGAAAGACCGTCGTGCAGTATGCATTTGGGATGAGCGACGCCGCCAAGTCGAGTTGCTCGAGCAACAGCGCCGGTTGGGCGCCGTTGATCAACAACGCGCGCGCCGAACTGCGTAGCTGACCCATGATGGCGGCCGCGGGAAGACCACGGCCCACGCAGTCGCCGACGACGATGCCGATGCGGTTATCGCCGATTGGCAGCACGTCATACCAGTCGCCCCCGATTTCCAAAGGCGGGACCGCGGGTTCGTAGCACACGGCGAAGCCTGGCGGCGGCTGCACCGTGGGCAGCATCGCGCGCTGCAAGGTCAGCGACGTCTCGCGGGCATTTTCGAACTGACGCACGTGCTGCATGGCCAGGCTGAGGTGGCCGATGAGCACCGTGATGAGGAGCCGATCCTCGGCGCTGACCCAGCGAGGGGAGCGAAGCTCCAACCACAACGCGAGGTCTCCGGTGTTGGACAGGACCGCTACCAATCCCTGCGCCTTGCCGGGATTTTCGGGTCTGTCGACCGTCTTGGCCGTCAGCGGCAGCTGATGACGCGCGTCCTGGAACGTGTTCCGCAGCCAGGGATCCAGGCTGCGCCAAGAAGATTCGGCGGGATCGCCCGCTACCTGAACGGTCGGTTCGCCGTCGCCGCTTGGCCACGAGACTGCGATCACGCGCTGGACGTCGATGGCCGCCCGGCACTCCTCCAGAGTGATCGACAGCAGCTCGGCCACGCTCTTGGCCACGGCCACAGCGGTGGCCAAGCGCAGTACCGCGCTCTCCCGGGCGGCAAATGCCCGCTCCGCGGTGATGTCTCGAATCGTTCCCACGTAGACATCGCGGTCGTTGCCGGCCTCCTTGACCGCGTTGATGCTGACCATCACCCACGCGAGATGTCCCTCTCGATGCCGAATCGGGGTTTCGTACTCGGCGCTGCCGTTGCTGCGGACCAGGGATTGTTGTTCACGCGCGGTGTTCTTGTCGACCAGCCACGGGTGGGGCCACCGGTAGGGCAGACCCGCCGCGGGATAGCCGAGGATCTCGATGAGGGCGCTGTTTATCTCGATCACCGAACCTTCGTGATCAGCGACGAAGAAGCCCTCCTGCAGCGAATTCACCAGCGCGGTGCGGAATTTGTCACGGTCGGCGAGGCCCTCTGCGCGGGCCCGTTGTTCCTCGTAGCGTCTGGTGCCGTCCAGAAATCCACGGGTTGCGACGTCGAGCGGGGCCAGTGTCTGCAACAAAAATTCCAAAGCGACCGGAGCATCGATTCGCGCGTCTTCCGAGAGTTCGAGGATAAGCTGAACATGCTGCTCGACGATGTCGAGCATGCTGATTTGTTCTTGCAAGGCGCGGCGTCCGAGCTCATGGCCGACGGTCAGACTGCCCTCGTCGCGCGCGTTCAGATAGGCGCGCAGCGCGGCGGCGTACTGGGCGTGAAAGTCTTCGTTGCCGCTCATGTCGAGGCTCCCCGATGACGCGCGGCCAGGACCATCGCGTCGTCAGTTTCTTTGCAGTGCTTACCCAGAATATGTTCGGCGATCGTCGTGGCGGGAGCCGCGAAGTCGATGTGCTCCAAGTGATCCTCGGCGATGCCGTCGGTGGTCATCACGATCAGGTCACCGGCACGAATCGAAACCACCTGTGCCGGCCTGATTTCCGGTATGCGGTAGCCGACGATGCCCGCGGTGAGGCGCGCGCTGGAGCGGACGTGGATGCCGGTCGCGTCCTTGGCGACCAGGTCGGCGGCGACGTTTCCCACCCCGGTCCAAGCCAGGACGCCGGCCCCGAAGTCCACGCGGGCCAGCGTCATCGCAACCCCTCTGGTGCCGGCCAGAACGCGGTGGCAGAGCTGGACGAGGACCTCGAGCCGCTCGGTGCGCGCTCTCGTCAGCGCATCGACGGCGCGCAGCGCGGCGGTTTCGGCGGCCGGACCGTGCCCGAGTCCGTCAATCACACCGAACAGCGCGGCGTCGTCGTCGTCGATGCCGACCGCCATCGGCTGGTCGCCGGAGACGTGCTCGCCCGGTAGCGGGCGGCCGGCGGCCGCCCATTCCATGGGACCCAGCCGGCCGTTCTCACGCACGGGCGGGAACCCATTTCCACATCTCGACGACCGTTCCGCGGCCGAGTGTTGAGTCCACGACCAATCGGTCCATCAGGCGGCGCGCTCCGGGCAGGCCCAAGCCCAACCCGCGACCGGTCGAGTAGCCGTCCTCCATCGCGCGCTCGATGTCGGCGATGCCGGGGCCGTCGTCCTCGGCGCGTACCACCAGGGCCTTGCGGCCCTCCCGGTCGGCCACCGTGACGCGGACAGCGCCCCGGCCCGCGTAGCTGGTGATATTCCGTGCGATTTCGGAGATCGCCGTGGCGATCATGGTGACGTCGGTCAGTGAGAATCCGAGCTCGAGTGCGAGCTGATGTCCGGCTTTTCGGGCGGCGACGATGTCGTCAGGGTTGTGGATTTCGACGACGATGTCACCCACCACCATCGCGCCCGATCGTCGATTTCCCCACTCTGCGAGAACGATTCAGCAGGGCGAGGCCTTCTTCGAGATCCAGCGCGGTGTTCATGTCATCGAACGCCAGGCCCAGCTGCACCATGGCAAAGGCGACCTCTGGTTGCAGGCCCACGATCACGGTGTCCGCGCCGCGCAGCCGGGTCATGTGGGCGATGGTGCGCAGTGACCGGGCGGCGAACGAGTCCATTACATCGATGGCGGTGACGTCGACGATGATGCCCTGCGCACGAAACCGGCTGACCCGTTCCATGAGGTCGTACCGCAGCCGTTCGGTCTCGGAGTCGGTCAGCGCGGACTGCACCGTGGCGATCAGGATCGCGCCCTGTTTCAGGATGGGAACTGGCATGGGGTGCTCGTGCTAATTGTGTTTACCCGGTGGTCTCGCCCGTGCGCGTGACTTCGTAGCCGAGCAGGCGTTCGGCCTCCTCGATACCGCCCTGCAGGTCACCGACGGCATTCATCTTCGACAGGTCCAGCCCGATCGTCACCAGCGTCAGGGCGATTTCCGAGGACAGGCCGGTGATGATCACGCTCGCACCCATCAACCCCGACGCGTCGACCGTCTGCACCAGGTGGTTGGCCACGGTGGAGTCGATGGTCGGCACACCCGTGATGTCGATGACCACGACCTTCGCGCGGTTGGCGCGGATGGCCCGCAACAGCTGTTCGGTCACCTGGCGGGCGCGCTGACTGTCCAGCACACCGATGATCGGCAGAATCAGCAGCTGCTCGCGCACCTGCAGCACCGGAGTCGACAGCTCGCGGATCGCCTCCTGCTGCTGCCGGATGATGCGCTCGCGTTCCTGCACGAAGCTGACGCCGACGGTATTGGCGATGCGGTTGGCCGCCGGCTCGTAGGCGTCGAGCACCCGATTGAGCATCCCGAACTCTGTTTGGTACTTCTCGAACAGCGACCGCGCGAGCACGTCGCGCAGCAGCAAGACGATGCCGAGCACCTCATCGGTTTCCACGCCTCGGGGAATGATGCGTTCCGACAGGTCGCGCGCGTACGCCTGCAGCGCCTCGACGCTACCGGTCTCGAGCACCTCGACATAGTTGTCATAGACGGCGGTGGCTTCGGAGAAGAGCTCCTCTGGTGTCATCGCGGTAAGCAACTGCGCCTCGGCAATCCTGCGGGCCCACTCCTCACGCAAAACGGTGCGGTTCTGCCGAAGGTGCTGGACCAGCTGGGGCAGCAGACCCTCGCTGACCGTCTGCGCGGCGGTGCTGGTGCTTCCGAAATCCGACGGCGAATCTGACATCCGGCCTCCCGTGTGCCGCCTTGCGCTCCGCAATGCGCAGTGCCTATGCGGAGACTAGCCTGGGCGATCGCGCCGCAACTGTCTAGGGCATATTCTTCTCGCAGTCCGCACGGCAGGTTAGGCTTGCACCACACTTGAGGCCCGGGACAAAGGATCGCCATTGTCAGCTCCTGATTCGATAACCACGTTGGTTGAGGACCACGATGGTGTGTCCGTGGTCAGCGTCAGCGGCGAAATCGATCTGGTCACCGCTCCGGCGCTCGAACAAGCCATCGGCGCGGTGATCGCGGACGGCCCGACGGCACTGGTCATCGACCTTTCCGCGGTGGAGTTTCTCGGCTCGGTCGGGTTGAAGATCCTCGCCGCGACATACGAAAAACTCGGCAAGTCCACCGAGTTCGGTGTGGTCGCGCGCGGACCGGCGACCAGGAGACCGATCCACCTGACCGGTCTGGACAAGACCTTCCCGCTATACCCGACCCTGGATGACGCGTTGACCGCCGTCCGCGACGGCAACATCAACCGCTGAGTACCGGGCCGCCGCGGGCCTTCTTATCTATTTCGCCACCGCCGGTGCGATGATCACCAGTATGGATGTCGATCATCCGCAAGACGACCAGCAGTGGGATAGCAACGAGCGTGGCGAAACCGAAATCGAACGGCTGGACCGCAATTGGAACAGCCTGCTGCAGGAACTGCGCGTCGTGCAGACCGGGGTGCAGCTGCTCACAGGGTTCCTGTTGACGCTGCCGTTCCAGCAGCGCTTCGACGTTCTCAACGAGCAGATGCGGATCGCGTACCTGGTGACGGTCGGATGTTCGGTGGGCGCAACGGTGCTGCTGGTCGCCCCCGTCGGCATTCACCGATTGCTTTTCCGGCGGCATCGCCTCCAGGTGCTGGTGTCGGCCGCGCACCGATGTGCCTACGCCGGTCTGGCGCTGCTCGGCATGGCGCTGACCGGTGTGACAACGATCGTTTTCGCCTCGGTATCCGGGAACAACGCGGGGCTGGTAGCGGGAGCCTGTGCGCTGACACTGTTCGCGTTCTTTTGGTGGGTAATACCGCTGATGCTGCGCACCCGCGGTATGTAGCGCGGTCAGCGGCTCGGCGCCAGCGCCGCGATGCGCGCGGATTCCAGTTGCTTCGAGCAGGTCCTGCGGTTGACACGGCCGTGTTGGGCGCGGCGAGCGGCGCGTGGCTGGCGTTCACCCACCGTAAGGTTCGCCAGGCCGAACTGAATTGGGAGGCAATGAATTTCGGTGAACCCGCCCCTCCGCCCACCAGTTGACAAGGTGCGGCTCGGGGCCGAGCTGAATCCGAAAACGTTTAATTTTCGGCCTGACCGGGTAGGACACGGCCATGCTCGGCACGCCCGCTCCCATGCGCGTCGCAAACGGCGCGGTTGATCGGGGGCGCATCCGGCGGTCTTATCTGAGCGTCGCGGGTTTCGTCGCGGCCGGGATCTGGGCGGTCGGCTTGGTGGTTGGCGTTCTCGCATTGGTGACCGGGCATGCGGGGGTGGCGGTTGTGGCGCTGATCTTGGCCGTCGCGGCGCCATGGGCCGGGCTGGCTTGGGTGTCACATGGCCAGCGCCGAACCTACAACGTGGCACTGTATTTGCACGGGCCGCGGGCCGCCGGGTCAGCTTCCCTTGCCGGTTCGGCGCCTGCGGCCGAGGCGCGCGCCGGCTGCTGAATTGATTCCGTCGAGACGCCGAACGGCGTCAATTGTCGCGTGCGCAAGTTTTTTGGGCCGGATAGGTGTGACATGCGCCTCGACGGGGTATCGACTGAGCCATCGGGTGAGTACAGGCAAGTGCGTCAACCCGTCACTCGTCAGGAAGGAACGCCCATGGCGACCGCAAGCGATTACGACGCACGCCGCGTGTCCGACGCCGAGACCCAGGACGGATCCCCTCTGCGCGACCTAGCGCCCGCCCTGCCCGCCTTGTCCACCACGGTTGTCGACGAGGACCCCAACGATGCGCTCTTCTTCGAGCTGCCCGGCGCGGACCTGTCAAGCGAAGAGCTGTCGGTGACGGTGATTCCCCAGCGGGCCGATGAGTTCACCTGCTCGAGCTGCTTTTTAGTCCAGCACCGCAGCCGGTTGCGCAGGTCGAGCTCCGGGCTTCCGGTCTGCGCCGACTGCGCGTAGCACCGGGGTAGCTCGACGGGCGGCCGGACCGGCCGCCGAACCTTGACCATCCGGAAACGCCGTGTTTCTGTCGTCAGCGTGGCAGCATCCGCGATTCGCCGGGAGGGCACCCCGGATGCCTTGAACCGCCCACCCGGCCTGCCCGCCCCGCGCATGCTCCGTTCGGCTTTCGCCGCGGCGTACGCGCTTGCCTACCTTGTCGGCGGCGAGCGGCGGATGCTGCGGTTGATCCGTCGATACGGACCGATAATGACGATGCCCGTTCTCAGTTTGGGCAACATAGCGATCGTGTCCGACCCGGAGCTGGTCAAGCAGGTCTTCACCGCGCCGGCGGACGTCCTGCTCGGCGGGGAAGGCGTGGGACCCGCCGCGGCCATCTACGGGTCCGGGTCAATGTTCGTGCAGGAGGAGCCGGAGCATCTTCGGCGGCGCAAACTCTTGACGCCCCCGCTGCACGGCGCCGCGCTGAGCAGTTACGTGCCGATCATGGAGGACTCCGCCCGCGCGGCGATGCATGGCTGGCCGGTCGACCGTCCGTTCGAGATGCTGAAGGCGGCGCGGGCGCTCACCCTGGACGTGATCGTCAAGGTCATCTTCGGGGTTGACGATCCCGACGAGGTACGGCGACTGGGCCGGCCCTTCGAACGTCTGTTAAACCTTGGTGTTTCGGAGCAATTGACGCTCCGCTACGCGCTGCGTCACGTGGGCGCACTGCGGGTTTGGCCCCAGCGGGCCCGAGCCAACAAGGAGATTGACGACGTCGTCATGCCGCTCATCGCGCGACGGCGAAACGACCCGCACCTGAGGGAGCGACTAGACATCCTGGCGTTGTTGATGTGCGCTCGTGGCGATGACGGAGAAGGACTGTCGGACAGCGAGATTCGCGACGATCTGATCACCCTGATGTTGGCGGGTCACGAGACCACCGCGACCACGTTGGCCTGGATCTTCGACCTGCTGCTGCACCACCCCGGGGCGCTGCGACGTGTGCAAGCCGAAGCCCTGAGCGGGGAGGAGGCTTTCACGACCGCGGTGATCCACGAGACCCTGCGGGTGCGCCCACCGGCGCCGTTCACGGCCCGCGTTGCGGCGCAACCCTTTCCGATCGGAGGCTACCTCGTCGATACCGGCACGCGAATCGTCGTTCACATCATCGCGATCAACCGCAACCCCCGCATCTATGAGCATCCGAATGAGTTCCGCCCCGAGAGGTTCCTCGGCACACGGCCCGAAACCTATGCGTGGGTTCCGTTCGGAGGCGGTGTCAAACGTTGTCTGGGCGCGGCTTTCTCGATGCGAGAGTTGATCACCATACTGCACACACTGCTGCGCGAAGGGGAGTTCAGCGCCGTCGACGACAAGCCGGAGAGGATCGTGCGGCGCTCCATCATGCTTGCGCCCCGCTACGGCACCCGGGTGCGGTTCCGCCCCCTCGAGGCGTCCACGCGATAGCGACGTCCGTGCCGCTGTGGGCATACGATAACCGGCCATGAGACGAGTTGATGGCAAGGTGGCGCTGATCAGTGGCGGTGCCCGCGGTATGGGCGCTGCCCACGCGCTGGCGCTGGTGGCGGAGGGTGCGCGGGTGATAATCGGCGACATCCGCGACGACGAAGGGAAGGCAGTCGCCGAAAACCTCGGTGACTCGGCATACTTCGTGCACTTGGACGTCACGGACTCCGAGCAGTGGGACGCGGCCGTCGACGTGGCGGTGACCAGGTTCGGGCGGTTGGATGCGTTGGTGAACAACGCCGGGATCGTCAAGATGGGCCCGCTGCGGGGTGGCTCGCTGGCTGACTGGCACGACGTTCTCGACGTCAACCTCACCGGCGCCTACCTCGGCATGCGCGCCGTTGTCGAGCCCATGATCGCCGGGCCGGAGGATCTATCGTCAACATCTCGTCGGTCGAGGGATTGGCGGGCAGCGCTCACCTGCACGCCTACGTGGCCGCGAAGTTCGGCCTGCGCGGCATCACCAAATCGGCGGCGGTTGAACTGGCGGCATACGGCATTCGGGTCAACTCAATCCACCCCGGCCTGGTGCACACCCCGTTGAGCGAGGGCGTCACCGAGGATTTCATGCTCCCCATCCCGATGCGCCGTGGCGCTGACCCGAGCGAGGTAGCCGCCTTCGTGGTCTTCCTCGTCAGCGACGAGTCGGCCTACGCCACGGGCTCGGAGTTCGTTGTCGACGGCGGGTTGACCAGCTATGTGCCGGTGAAGATGTGAAAGCGCCGAGTTGTCAGAGCCGTCCGCTACGTTCATCGGAGGAGTCCGCGTCGGCACGTTGAGGAGTCATGGAGAAGATCGCCGGGTCCTTCGTCGTGTTGGGGTTTGCTCTCCCTTGGTATTTCACTCAGACGGCCACCGGCAGCGTGCCGGCGGGATTTTCGGCGGGGCTGGTCGGCCTCGTCCTGACGGTGGTGATCCTGCTGTGGCTTGGCGTTCAACGGGACCGCTACCGATCCGGACGACGGCGAAGGCGTGACCTTCGCTGCGTGACGTCGGATCTGACGGCGATCGATCAAATGTCGGGTGTGGAGTTCGAAGAATTCGTGGCGGCGCAGCTTCGAATTGCGGGTTGGGGAGTCACTCACACCGCCAGCACGGGTGACTACGGGGTGGATCTGATCGCCAAGAAGGACGGCACCTGCATGGCGGTCCAATGCAAGCGGCAGGCGAAAGCCGTTGGTGTGGCCGCCGTACAGCAGGTTGTGTCGGGCGCGCTGCACCACCGTTGTAATCAGTCGGTCGTGGTGACGAATCAAGGGTTCACGAAGGCGGCTCGCCAGTTGGCAACCACCCACCGGTGCCGTCTCGTCGGGCGGGAGCAGGTGCAGATCTGGGCGCGGACCGCGGGGCCGCAGGACAGCCGTCGGCGGGTGCAACCGGAATTGGAGGCGTAGGCGGCGTTGCCGAAGCGCGTCATACGGCTGGGCGCGCGTTACGTCACCCGGATGCTCGCCACCAGTAGCAGAGCCGCGGACGTGGCGAGCAGCGCGGGACAAACCTTGAACCACACAATGGGGGTTCGAGCGCCGGTGAGCGCGGTGAGCACGGCAAGGGCTACCAGTAACCCGGCGACGACGCGGTAGACGACGGCGGTGACCTGAATGTCGGACACAGTCGTGGTGACCGCAACCACCAGAGTGGCCATGCCCCACATCGTGAGGGACTCGGCCAGCCACTCCTGGGTGAGAATCCGGCGGTTGTCCGCCGTGATTGGCGCGAAACCGGCGACCACCCGTTTGGTCGGTATGGCATGGGCAATTCCCCACACCGCGATTAGCGCCGCAGATATGTAGGCCAGCACCTGCACGAGAGGATCCCTTGGCGAGATGATTGCTGCTCAGCAGCGGGCCGTGCTGGTCGCAGCCGCTTCTGGGGACGCGTCGCCGGGGTTGTCGCCGCTGCACGAGCATTCGCCTGATTCCTCGGCGGCGAGGAGGCCAGGGCCGGTGCCGAAGGTCTCCGAGTCCGACAGGACTGTGTAAATCTCCCACCTCTCACCAGCAGGCCCGGTGACCCACACCTTGTCCTGGGTGGCGTAGCAACACGTGGTGCCGATTTGCTCCTCGGGAAACATCCCGTGATCCGCGAGTCGGGCGATTTCTTTATGCACCCTGTCGGCCGTTTCGACCTCCACGCCGAGGTGGTTGAGGGTGCCGCCGTGGCCGGGGTTTTCAATCAGCACCAGTTTGAGTGGCGGTTCGGCGATGGCGAAGTTGGCGTAGCCGGGTTTGACCTTCGCCGGTGCGGTGTTGAACAGCTTGGAGTAGAAGGTGATTGCCTCGTCGAGGTCCTCGACGTTGAGGGCGAGCTGCATGCGCGACACGGTGGTGCCTTTCTGTGGGTGCGGGTTATGTGCTGGTGGCGGTGGGCAGGAGTTCGGTGATCAAGGCCTGGACGCGGTCGGCGATGTCGTCGCGGATGGCGCGCACGGTGGCCAGGGGTTGGCCGGCCGGGTCGGGCAGTTTCCAGTCGCGGTAGGACACACCCGGGAAGTAGGGGCAGGCGTCACCGCAGCCCATGGTGATCACGACGTCGCTGGTCTGCACCGCGGCGTTGGTGAGGATCTTGGGGGTGGCGGTGGTGATGTCGATGCCGAGTTCGGCCATGGCCGCGATGGCGACGGGGTTGATCTGATCGGCGGGTTCGGTTCCCGCGGAACGGACTTCGATACGGTCGCCGGCCATGCGGCTCAGCAGGCCGGCGGCAATTTGCGAGCGTCCGGCGTTATGCACGCAGACGAACAGGACGCTGGGTTTGTCGGCCATCGGCTAGGTCTCCTCAGATTGGCTCGGTTCGGAACAGCCGGTTTCGCAGCGCCAGGGAAACATAGACCAGACCGACCAGGACGGGCACTTCGATCAGCGGTCCGACGACCCCGGCCAGGGCCTGCCCGGACGTGACGCCATAAGTCGCAATCGCAACCGCGATCGCCAATTCGAAATTGTTGCCCGCGGCGGTGAACGCCAGGGTGGTGGTGCGTGCGTAGCCGAGCCGCAGCACGAAGCCGAGGGCATATCCGCCGGCCCACATGATGGCGAAGTAGGCCAGCAGTGGGATCGCGATGCGGGCGACATCCCCCGGGCGGGAGGTGATTTGGTGACCCTGCAGGGCGAACAGGATGACGATTGTGAATAGCAGCCCGTACAGGGCCCACGGCCCGATGCGGGGCAGGAATCGGGTCTCATACCAGTGGCGGCCCCTGGCGCGTTCACCCAGTCGGCGCGACAGGTATCCGGCCAGGAGCGGAATGCCGAGGAAGATGAGCACGGATTTGGCGATCTGCCACGGGGAGACGTCGATGCCGGTTCGAGGCAGGCCCAGCCAGCCGGGCAGCACCGACAGATAGAACCAGCCCAGCGCGGCGAACATGGCAACCTGAAACAACGAATTCAGCGCGACCAGCACGGCTGCGGCTTCGCGGTCGCCGCGGGCCAGGTCGTTCCAGATGATGACCATCGCGATGCAGCGCGCCAGCCCGACGATGATCAGGCCCGTGCGGTACTCGGGCAGATCCGCCAGCAGCAGCCACGCCAGGGCGAACATCACGGCGGGCCCAATCAGCCAATTGAGCAGTAACGACGTCACCATCAGCTTGCGGTCGGTGGTGACCTCATCGAGTCGGTCGTAGCGGACTTTGGCCAACACCGGGTACATCATCACCAGCAGGCCTATTGCGATTGGCAGCGAAATTCCTTGGAGCGCAACAGCACTCACCAACGATCCGAGGCCGGGAAGGAGCCGGCCCAGCAACAGACCGGCGGTCATCGCGACGCCGATCCATACCGGCAGGAAACGGTCCAGCGTGGAGAGCCGGGTCGCCACCGCGTCCGGGACGGACACCGACGTTGGGCTGTTGGTCACTGCCCACACCCCGGTGTGGTCGCCGCGATGCGGTCGTCGGTACGCAGGACCGCCGAAAGCTGTTGCAATGCTGAGGGAATCACCCAGTAGTACACCCAGGTGCCCCGCCGCTCGCAGTCCAGCAATCCGGCTGAGCGCAGCAGCTTGAGGTGATGAGAAATCGTCGGCTGGGAGACGTCGAAGGTCGCCGAGATTTCACATACGCAGGCTTCCCCGCCGGGGTGGCTGGCGATCAGGCTCAACAGCCGCAGGCGTACCGGGTCGCCGAGCGCCTTGAACATTGTCGCCAACTCCGCCGCCTGCGCCTCGGCCAGGGCACTCGCCCCCAGCGGCGGGCAGCAGGCCGGAGCTGCTTGATTCGACATCCTTCTATATAAGCATCCATCGAATCAGCGCGCAAGGGTGGTTGGTTCTCGAAAGACTCACCAACCCCCTAGCGCGTGTCCTATCCAACGGTGGACCCCGGCACGGGATACGGGGGTGGGCTGGACGGGTTGGTGGGGCACCATGGGTTGCCCGGCACGCCCAGGCACGGATCGGGCATGCTCGCCTGCGGGGGCAGCGGCAGCATGCGGACCGCCGTCTGGCGCGGGTAGTTGGTGACCGCGGTGTTCGGGCAGGGGCCGAGGAACTGCGAGTCGCAGGCGACCTCCAGACTGAGGACGCTGATGATCCCTGCGCCCGCGTCCGGGATTCCGCAGATGCCGTGGGGAAAGAACTGGATGAAGAGCGGGTCGCTCGTGACCCGCGGACGCAGAAAGTGCTTGAGGCCGATGACCGTGCCCGAGGTGTCGACGTTGCCGTGCCAGCAGTTGCCGGGAAAGGACAGGGTTGAGATCTCCGCGAGGTCGACGTTGGTCGGGTTGCCGAAGAAGCCGTTGTGGCTCAGCGTGTTGTTCTCGATCCGGTTGCCCTTGTCGTTGAAGTAGCAGAACGACAACGCCGCCAGGCCGATGCCGCCGTGGCAGTGGGCGATCGGCGGCGGGGTCGCGGTGTCGACCTCGGGGACCAGCAGCACGCCCCACGCGCCATTGTCGCGAATGTCGTTATCACTAACGGTGTCGAACCGGCCTCCGGAGATCAGGACGCCGGTCCCCACCGGACTGGCTCCGACGACGCCGGGGCTGGTGGGCACGTCTGGGTTGTTGTTGGCGTACACCGCGTTGTGCGTGAACACCCAGCACGAATGGGTCCCGGTCGGACCGGTCTGGTTACCCGGGCAGTGGCCTGACTGCGGCGACGGTTGGTCGTCGTTGTTCTGGCTGTTGGTGGAGAAGCCCGTGTGGTTGTGGTCGAACTCGGAGTTCTGGACGATCAGGCGGCCGCCGGAGTTGGTTCCCGAGTATCCCTGGGCCGAGTTCTGGCCGCGGGCGTGGTCGAGGATCGTGTTGCAGTCCGGGCAGGCGCCGATGTAGAACGCGGCATCGCCCATGTTGTTCGCGTACACCTGCGTGAACAGCCCCGGCCCGAAGGTGTTGGAGGCATAGATGCCGTACTGGGCGAACGGCTGGTTCTGGCCGGCGAAGTAGCTCGAGGTGGCCGACAGGAACGCGCCGCGCCAGCTTCCGATCTGCTGGGTGCCGCTCGAGCCGCCGCCGTCGAACCAGATCTCATCGCCGGGTGTGTCGGCGCCCGAGAGGAAGTTGCAGGCGGTCAGGTTCTCGACGCTGACACCGGACACCTTGAACACGATCAGGCCGTTTCGCCCCGTCGGGGCGCCGTCGGGACCGAGCGGGCCTGGGTCCTGGTCGGCCGTCGCGGAGCTGCACTGAGACGCCCCCGGCCTGGTGCCGTCGAGCACGACCCCGTTGCGGTCCATGCCGCGGATGTGGATGCCGGGCGTGGTCACGAGCACGGCGGCCCCCGCCGTGTCGTCGCCGACGGCTCCGGGAGGAACGCGGTTGCCGGTCTCGTGGTAGTCGCCCGGCCCGATCAGCACCCAGTCCCCGGGCCGGGCGGCGTCGACGGCTGCCTGGATGCTCGAGTACTGCCCGGGCATCCCTTGATAGCTGCCGACGCGCAGGACCGCGCCGGGGGCGGGCGGGGCAGCATGCGCCACGCACACGCCCCCAGCGACAAGCACGCCCACGCCCCCAACGACAAGCACGCGCCGCCATCGCCACATCGGAGCCCGCGAAATCCAGCCACGACGATCGTCCAGCGCCGGCATCCCACTCAATCATCTGTTCGGAGTGCGCCTACGGCACTCAAGTCATTTCAACAACAGTGATCTGCCGCCGTCACATCTAGAACACGATGAGGTAAGCGTTCGAGCTCGAGCGCCGCCGGGCGCGCTCGACCCGACAATGGACTCGTTGCGCGGGATTTAGTGTCGGCGCTTTGTGACCGCGTTGGACACGTCTGTCAGTCGTTGCGTTTCTTCCGTGTTGAGTGCGATGTTCATCGCCCCGGCGGCCTCTGCGGCGTGGTGGGGTTTGGATGCGCCGGGGATTGCGATGACTGTGTCGCCGTAGTTGGCGATCAGCCATGCGAGCGCCACTTGGGTCACCGTCGCGTGATGTGCGTCTGCAATCTCGCGCATGGCGTCGATCAGCGGCGTGGTCCGGTCGAGGTTCTTATTGGTGATTCCGTTGACGGTTCGCCGTAATCGCGGCATCGCCGATACCAGATCGCGGTTGTCGTGGAATTTGCCGGTCAGCATTCCGCTGCGCAGCGGTGAGTAGGCGATCAGGGTGACACCCAGCCGGCGTGCGGTGTCCAGGATGCCGTTGTGCTCGATGTTGCGGTTCAACAAATTGATCTGAACCTGATTGGTGGCCAACGGTATCCCGTGCTCGGCCAGGCTCGCGTGCGCGATAGCCATCTGTTTAGCGGTGAAGTTGCTGACACCAACGGCGCGAACCTCGCGCTTTTCCACCAGCTGTGCCATCGCTTCAATCTGCTTTCGCACCGGGGAGAAACCGCCGAATCCGAAGTGAATCTGGTGCAGGTCGATAGGAAAGGGGTCCAGCGCAGAGAGGCGGTCGGCGATGGTGCGGCCGACGCTTCTGGCCGTTCGTCCTAGGGGAGGCCATTTGGTGGCCACGGTCACGTCACCGGGTTTGATGCCGGCGTGGGTCAATCCGGCAGCGAGGCGTCGTTCCGACTCTCCGCGCCCGTATAACTCTGCGGTGTCGAATAGGGTGATGCCGCCGTCGAGGGCAGTCTTGACGATGGAATCGGCCTCGCCCTGCGACATCGGCGAGAAGAACCCTGACAGTAGCCCGGATGCCGAAAACTGCATGCATCCCAGGCCGATAGGCGAAACGTGGATGCCGGTACGCCCGAGTTCACGAGTAGTCATCAGACGACACTCCGGGGTCAGCCGGCCGGGGGCTTGGCCCGCTCGCCGAGCCGGGCGCGCAGGTCGGCCTCGAAGGCGAAGACCTCGGGGCTGAGCTTCTCGGCCCGCAGGCGCTCCAGGTTCGGGTAGCCGGCGTCGCGCTCGGCGTCCCATTCGTCGGCGAACTTGCCCGACTCGATGTCGCTCAGCACCTCGCGCATCAACCCGAGGACGTCGAGGCCGTCGTACCGATCCGCCCGCGACATCTGGCCGTACTGGCTGGTCGGCGAGTGGTAGTGCATCTGGCCGGCGTAGCCCTCCAGCCGCAACAGCCGGTAGCTTCGTTCGACCTCGCCCGAGAGCATCAGCTCGGCCATGATCGCCTCGATCGGGATGCCGGCCTCCGACATCAACGCGACGAAGCTCGTGGAGACCCGGCCCATGGCCGGCGCGAGCAGCTGCTCCACCGCGAGGTCGAGGACGGCCTCCTGGCGCGGCGTCATCTCGATGGCGCCCTGGCGCAAGCCGCCGATCGCCCGCCCGACGGCCAGCGTGCGGGCCAGCGCGGTCCCGGTGTTGTCCTTTCGGATACCGAGCGCGGTGATGAACCCAACGCCCTCCAGGTAGCACTCACGCACCTCGGGACCGAGCATCCGGGGCGCGACCATGCCAATGTCGCAATTGGGGTCGATCCGGTCGAAGGCCACCACGTATCCCGAGGCCAGCACCCATAGCGCAGCGGGCTTGGGCGTGATGGGCAGCTTCGGGATGATGTCGTCGGGGATGAGGGTGCAGATCACGTCGCACTCGCTCGCCGCCTCGATCTCGTGGGGCGCGAAGCCTTCCGCCTCGGCCTGGTCCCGGGAGGCGTCGGCCTGGGTGAAGACGTCCACCGCGAGACCCGAGTCATGCAGGTTGAGGGCCCATGAGCGGCCCTGGTTGCCGTACCCGACCACGGCAACCGTCTGCCCGTCCAGCACCGACAGGTCAGCGTCGGACTCGTAGTAGATCTTCGTCATCGGAATCCTCTCTGCCCCAGTGTCCGCGGGATGCACGTCCTCTGCTGCTGATTGACCGACTGGTGCACACACGCTCAGGAGCGAAAGTTACCCTGCCGGCCGTCGGCGGTCATCTGCCTGGCAATGACGATCGCCCTACAGTGCCAACGTTCCTCACCGACGCCCCGCGCTATATGTTCTTCACTGGCAGCGGCGGCGTTGGCAAGACGCCAATCGCGTGTGCTCGCACCGCGAGAGAGGTACACCGATGGCGACAGTAAAAACAGGGCCCGTGACGGTCCCGCCGCTACGTGTTGAACCCGCGTACTCCGACCGCAACGCTGTACGGCGCACGATACTGGACCACGCTCCGTATCCGATGATGGTGGCCGGTGCCGGGTACAGCGAGATGATGCAATTCGCGCCATTGGAGCCGTGGTTTCGGACTTCGTGGGCAGCTGGTGCAAATCGTGTCGACGACGCCATCCAAGCCTTACTAGATGACCCGCGCTTTATCGACGGAGCCGGAAAGCTTTTCGGAGCCAAGATTATTCGGCCTCAGGCACTCGTCGTGAATGTGATGGGTCCGATGAAGGCAGGCCACCGCCATGTCGATGTCCCGACCTATCGAGGCTTCTCGGCGAAGGTTCCGCTCTGGTTTCCGATGGTGATGGGTGTATCCGGGCTCTTTGACCGATGGGCTGTTCGAGTCGCAGGCGCACTCACCTGGTTCTACGACGGAAGCGATGGAGAGTACGAATACTGGCCGCAAGGCACCGACCGTCCGTCCGAGTGTGAGCGTGGGCCGTTCGGAAACGTTGCGCTATTTGGAGACAACGACCTGATGTTCCATCAAGTCGGTGCGATAGGTGACGCCCAACAGTTCCAAGATCAGATCAAGCTCAGTGTGCGGTCCGAGATTCGGCCCGGCGACGAAGGCTGGGAGCTCACGGACGGAACCTCGGTGATCGGCACCCTGCCGAATGATCAAGTACGAATTTCACTGCTCTGGAGGGCAGTGACGTTCCGCGATGAAGGTGAGGCGCGTGCCTACGACGAGCACGAAGACGACCTCGACGTCGAAACTGCGGTATCCAGATTTTGCGCCGACCTCACTGAGCGCGGCATCGATTTCTCGCCGCCTCAGGACCCCTTCGACGACCAGGCTTGGAGCACGCTACTCACCCAAACCTACCTAGTGAGCGCATTTCTCTGAGTGAGGGCGAGCAAACCGCGTGGCAGTAGCGAATCCGTACCTCTGCGTACGCAACAGCTCACCCCCTGGACCAGGGGTGCTTGATGCAGTATTCCCGCGATGTTCAAGGCCGGGCTGTGCTCGGTATGTCATTCTGCGTTGGTGTCCGTTCCTCCGGCAGAGGCCCCTTCGGGGGTGGTGACGTTTTTGTTCACCGATGTCGAGGGTTCGACCCGTCGGTGGGAGGCCGACGCCGATGGCATGCGGGTGGCGCTGGCCGCCCATGACGAGGTGTTGCGCACTGCGATCGAGGCGCACGGGGGCTGGTTGTTCAAGCACACCGGTGACGGTGTGTGTGCCGCGTTCGGCTCTCCGAGGTCCGCGGTTGATGCCGCCGTGGCCGCACAGCGGGCGCTGGAGTTGCCGGTGCGGATGGGGATTGCGACCGGCGAAGCCGAGCGGCGGGGGGCGGATTACTTCGGTGCGGTGCTCAATCGCGCCGCGCGGGTGATGGCCGCCGGTCACGGCGGGCAGATCCTGTTGGCCGAGTCGACGGCGGGTCTGCTGACTGGAGTTGATCTGGTGGATCTGGGGCCGCGGCGGTTGCGGGATCTGCCGACGCCAATCGGGGTGTTCCAGGTCCAAGCGGAGGGCCTACGCACGGAGTTCCCGGCCCTGCGGGCACTGGATGTGAGTCCGGGGAACCTGCGCCCTGCGACGACGAGTTTCATTGGGCGCGAGTCCGAGGCCGGCGAGGTGCAAGCCGCCGTGAAGGCTCATCGGCTGGTCACATTGACCGGGGTGGGCGGGGTCGGCAAGACCCGGCTGGCGCTGGAAGTGGTGGGGCGGTTGGTCGACGAATTCCCGGACGGGGTATGGGTTTTCGAGCTGGCCGCGGTAAGCGATCCCGCTGCGGTGCCCGACGCGGTGGCCGCGGTGCTGGGCGTCACCCAACAACCCGGCCGCAGCGTGGCCCAGAGCGTGGCCGCCGCCCTGGAGGGCAGGGTGCGGCTGCTGGTGTTTGACAACTGCGAGCACGTGCTGGACGCCGCCGCCGATCTGATCGAGGCCATCCTGGCGGCCTCGGCAACGACGAAGATTGTGGCCACCAGCCGCGAAGGACTCGGAATCGCGAACGAGCAGCTGTGGCCGGTGCCCTCGCTGGACATCGGCGCAGGCGTCGACTCGGCCGCGGTGGCCCTCTTCGTCGAACGGGCGCAGCATGTGTCGCCGCGCTTCACGGTGGGCGAGGATGGCGAGGCCGGCGCGGTGGTGGAGATCTGCCGCCGCCTCGACGGGATCCCGCTGGCCATCGAACTGGCCGCCTCGCGGATGGCGACCATGACCGCGAGCGAGGTGCGCGATCGCCTCGATCAGCGGTTGCGGCTGCTGGTCGGATCAAGGCGTGGCCTGGCACGCCACCACACCCTGCGCCACGCCGTCGCTTGGTCCTACGAGCTGCTCGACGACACGGAAAAGGCGGTGCTCGTTCGGTGTTCGGTGTTCGCCGGTGGATTCGACCTGCACAGCGCCTGCGCCGTACCAGGATCCCCAGACGCCGCAGACGACCTCGCCACCCTGGATCTGCTGGACGCGCTGGTGCGCAAGTCGCTACTGGTCGCCGACCGGTCAGCGGGGCGGACCCGGTATTCGATGCTGGAAACGATCCGCCAGTTCGCCGAGGAACAACTCGTCGCCCGCGGCGAAGCATCCAAGATTCGGGCCGCCCACTCGCGGTACTTCGCCGGACGCGAAGCCGACATCATGGCCCTGTGGGACAGCCCCCGCCAGCGTGAGGCCTACGACTGGTTCACTGTCGAGCTGGCCAATCTGCGCACCGCGTTCCGCTGGGCTGCCGACCAAGGCGATCTGGATGTCGCCGCCACCATCGCAACATATGCGGCATGGGTCGGTTTTCAGACTGAGAATTACGAACCGATCGCGTGGGCCGAGGAGCTGATCGAGCCCGCTCGCGCCGTCGACCACCCCCGGCTGGCATTCCTGTATGTGATCGCGTCGCAGTGCTACATGGCGGGACGGATCGAGGCGGCTGTCGGCTACAGCGACGCCGGGCAGGAGGTGATCGGCAGTGGCCGCGCCGAGGTGCCGTTCGGCCTCGAGGGCTTGCTAGGCGGCTCGTACGTTGCTGTCGGCCAGCCGGAACGGTGGATTCGGTGGTGTCGCGCTCAGCTCGCACGCGGTCTGGACACCCACGGGTACACCACGGCGTCCCTGCTCCTCGGACTGACGGTTATCGGTTGCTTTGACGATGCGATGGCGGCCGCGAACGGTCTGATCGATG
The DNA here is from genome assembly GCA_963802525.1 of uncultured Actinomycetota bacterium. GTDB lineage: Bacteria > Actinomycetota > Actinomycetes > Mycobacteriales > Mycobacteriaceae > Mycobacterium. The sequence goes on from CAWDJC010000003.1 coordinate 139,084, forward strand.
CCGCCGAAGCGACCGGCAACCCGGGTGTGCTTTCGTTTGCGCTTCACGCCTACGGCTGGGCGGTCCATGACGCCGACCCCGTCCGCTCGCTCGTTACCCTGCGCCGTGGCCTGGCTATCGCCCAAGACAGCGGCAACCGCGCCAATCAGTCGAACCTTGCGGCCAACCTCTGCCTCTTCGAGGCCGAACACGGCGACCCGCTGGCAGCCTTCAATTACTTCACCGTGGCGATCGGCAACTATCACGACTCGGGCAACACCTACATGCTCCGCACCCTCCTGGGAATTCTTGCCGCGTTTTTCGACCTGCTCGGACGATACGAGCCGGCGGCCACCATCGCCGGGTTCGCCGTCACAAGCCCTGTCGCTGCGCTTCCCGCCATGGCTGCGTTCGGCACCGCGATTACCCACCTCCGCGATGTCCTCGGCGACCAGACCTACGAATCGCTCGCCCGCAAGGGCGAGACGATGACCACCGCAGAGATTGTGACGTACGCCTACGACCAAATCGACCAGGCCCGAACGGAACTCGAACAGCCGACTGATTCCATGGGCAACGCGAAAGATCGAGGCTAACGACGGAATCGCCGGCACAATCGTGCTCGCGCCCTCAAGTGCCAACGGCAACAGTGAATTTGAGTACCCATCCCTCCGGTGGACCACTGATGCGGCGGCGTCTTACCCGCTCTCGATCTCGCCGCGGATCGGCTTCACCGCATCAAGGGTTGGGTCCCCGGTGGGGTCGGGCTTAGCTATGTCTGCGACCTGGCACCAAGAATGTCGTGGAAGAGAGCATGGCGCAGGGCGAGTTCCCTCGGATCGCTGGGTACGTGAAAGCCCAACCTATTCATCACATACGCGAAGCCGATCCCGGTGTCCGGATCGGCCATCCCGAATGAACCTCCGGTTCCGGGCGTTCCGAACGCCTTGTCCGACGACCCGAATTTGAACTTCGGAAACGGTTTCATGAAGCCGGATGAGAAAACCGTGTCGATGTGCAGCACCTTGTCGCGCAATCCCCTGGTCGGAGGTATGGCGGCATCGATGAGAGCACTGAGAGTGGCTGGCGTCATGCCGATTTCAGCTCCACCCGTGGCGGCGGAGCCATAGAGTTTGGCGACCGACCGCGCCGTGCCGGTACCGTTCGACGCCGGAATCTCGACTGTGCGTAGCTCGTCACGGTTGAGGTCGGCAAGTTCACGCAGGCCAGGGATCGCGAAGGCGCGACGTGTCAGGCTGAATGGATTGAGTAGGCCCAGGACCAAACCCGCCGGCATGGTGTTGAGGTGCAACAGCGCCTCGGGTGTCGACCAGCCATGCAAATGCGCTACCCGGCTGCGATCCACCGAGGCGGGCAACCCGATGTAGAAGTCGAGGACGAGCGGTGCGGCGACCTCCTCGGCGAAATAGCGCCCGAGGGAACGCCCGGCCGGGTCGGCATGGCGAATGAGTTCGGATTCGTACCAACCCAGCGACACAGCGTGATAGCCGTGCCGTTCCCCCGGGGTCCACGCCGGGGCCTGCGCCGCGATTTTGGCCGACATCTTCGCCGGATCTGCCAAGTCGTCCAGCGTGAGGGGCCGGTCGAGGACGGGAAGTCCCGCTTGATGTGACAACAGTTGCCGCACGGTGATTGAATCTTTGCCGGCTTGGGCAAACTCGGGCCAGTGGTCGGCCACCTTCGCGTCGTACGAGATCAGACCCTGGGACGCCGCGACCGCGACCGCCAGTGATGAAACGCCTTTCGTGGTAGAGAACACGGTGACGGCGGTGTCCTCTTGCCACGGTGCCTTGGTCATGCCGTTGCGGTAGCCACCCCACAGGTCAACGACTTTCTTGCCGTCGCGGTAGACGGCGACAGCGGCTCCGATCTCCTCGCCGCTGGTCATGTTGCGACGGAAAACGTCGGCTAGTTTGCCGTAACCCTCGTCGACATCGCCAGCGATTGAGTCAGGCGACACCTTGACCTTCATTACCATGACGTCTCCTCGGTTCATGGTGTCAATCCGTACGTCACCGCTTAGCGACGGCACTCAGAGTAGGTTGCCAACCGTATATCTGTGCCCGAATCGCCAACGCGGGCGCTGCCTTCGGACCAACTGAGGGGTGGGACCGAACAAAGCCCCTGACCGGGATCACCGGCAGGGGCCTTTGTCTGTTATCTCTGAGTCGGGGTGGCGGGATTCGAACCCACGGCCTCTTCGTCCCGAACGAAGCGCGCTACCAAGCTGCGCCACACCCCGCTTGAAGCCACGACAGCCTATCGCACCGGCCGTCGGCTGGCGAAACCGCAGCGCAACGGCTCAGGTCCACGTGCAGCTGCGCTCGAATTCGACCAGCGCCTCGGCGGGGCCCGTGGGATCGAGCCCCTGCGCGCTGACCCACTCGTCGCTGAAGTAGGTGTCGGCGTAGCGGTCGCCGCTGTCGGCGAGCAGGGTGACCACCGATCCGCTGCGGCCTTCGGAAACCATCTCGGCGAGCAGGCCGAAGGCGCCCCACAGGTTGGTGCCCGTCGACGGCCCCACCCGCCGTCCCAGCACGGCGCTGACGTGGCGAGCGGCGGCGATGGACGCCGCGTCGGGGACCGCGACCATGCGGTCGACCACGCCGGGCAGAAACGACGGCTCGACCCGCGGCCGGCCGATGCCCTCGATGCGAGAGGACGTGGGCATCACGATGTCGTACCGGCCCTCGGCGTAGGCGGGAAAGAACGCGGAGTTCTCCGGGTCGACGACGCACAACCGGGTCGCGTGGCGCCGGTAGCGGATGTAACGGCCGATCGTCGCGCTGGTTCCCCCGGTGCCCGCGCCGACCACGATCCACTCCGGGATGGGGTATTTCTCGTCGAGCATTTGCTCGTAGATCGACTCGGCGATGTTGTTGTTGCCGCGCCAGTCGGTGGCGCGCTCCGCATTGGTGAACTGGTCCAGGTAGTGCCCGCCGGTCTCGTCGGCGACACGCTCGGCCTCGGCGTATACCTGACTCGAGTCGGTGACGAAATGGCAACGGCCGCCTTGTGATTCGATCAGCGCCAGCTTGGCGGCGCTGGTTGACGCCGGCATCACGGCGACGAACGGCAGCCCCAGCAGGGCCGCGAAGTAGGCCTCCGACACCGCCGTCGAACCCGAGGACGCCTCGACGACCGTGGTCCCCTCGCCGATCCAGCCGTTGCACAGCGCATACAGGAACAACGAGCGCGCCAGCCGGTGCTTGAGGCTGCCGGTGATGTGCGTCGTCTCGTCTTTGAGGTACAGCGCGATGTCGGCGTCCGCACTCCAGGCCGACGGCAGCGGGTAGCGGAGCAGGTGGGTGTCGGCGCTGCGACGGGCCCATCACCTTAGAGGCCTGGATCAGCCGGATCGCGTTGTCCGTCCAGCTTCGTGGCAGGGTGCGGACCGCGATCCGGGTCCGATCGCTCAACGCACCGAAGCGGTTGGCTGCGAACGGCTCAGGTCGCTGGCGGAATCGCGGTCGCCCATCGGGGTGGCGATCAGCGTGAGCAGCGTCGCCTCGGGCCGGCAGCAGAATCGCACCGGCGCAAACGGCGAGGTGCCGATCCCAGCGGAGACGTGCAACTGCATGTGCGCGCCCCAACGGGACGGTCCCTTCGCCCGCGACCGGTCCAGGCCGCTGTTGGTCAACAGGGCGCCGTAGAACGGCAGACACACCTGGCCGCCGTGGGTGTGTCCGGCCATCACCAACTGGTAGCCGTCGGCGGCGAAGCGGTCCAGCACCCGCGGTTCGGGGGAATGGGTCAATCCCAGCCGCAGGTTCGCGGCCGGGCTGGCCGGGCCCGCGATCGTGTCGTAGCGGTCCCGGTCGATGTGCGGGTCGTCCACGCCCGCGGCGGCGATGTGCAGACCGGCCACCTCGAACTCGCGGCGGGTGTGGGTGAGGTCGAGCCAGCCGCGCTCGGTGAACGCCGCCCGCAGATCCTGCCAGGGCAGGGGCTCGCCGCGGACCCGATGAGACGGGTTGGTCAGGTAGTTCAACGGGTTCTTCAGGCGCGGCCCGAAGTAGTCGTTGCTACCGAAGACGAAGACACCCGGCCGTGACAACAGGTCGCCGAGGGTCTGCACGACCGCGGGCACCGCCTTGGGGTGCGCCAGGTTGTCGCCGGTGTTGACGACCAGGTCGGGCTCCCAGGCGGCCAGTTCGCGCAGCCAGGCCTGCTTGCGGCGCTGGTTGGGCAGCATGTGGAGGTCGCTGATATGCAGCACCCGCAGCGGCTTGGAGCCGGGCGTCAGGACGGGCATGGTTATCTCTCGCAGCACGAACGCATTGCGCTCGACGAGCGCGGCATAACCGATGCCGGCCACGGTCGAGCCAACCGCGAAGGCGCCGGTGCGCATCAGGACAGGCATAACTTCGGCCATGCAGGCAGCCTACTGCCGGTTGCGGTCCGGAGGCGTATAGCTTGCGCGACACTGCTTAACGAGTCGGCGCCTTCCGCCAACCTGCCTATGGAGGTGGCGCCCCGGGTGGCGGCGGCGGAGGGGCCAGCAGCGGAATGGTGATCGGCGGCAGACCCGGAATCTCGACGACCTGTGATCCGACCGGCGGGGGCACAGCTGGCGCACCCTCGGGCGGCGGAGGCGGCGCCGGCGGGATGCCGTTGCTGACCTGGATCGTGATGATCGACCCCGGAATCGTTTGGCCGCTGGGTGTGGTGCCGACGACCTCGCCCAACTTCGCGCTGCTGTTGACGGAGTTGGTTTGGTCGGCGACCGGGAAGCCGGCGTCCTTGAGGCGCTGGCGGGCCGCGTCGACGTCCAGGCCGGTGACGGCCGGCACCCGGGAAGCGGGGGAGCCCTCGACGTAGCGGGGATCGGTCGGCGGCAGCTTCACCTCGCCGAAGCTGGTGGCGATCGGTTTCATCGCGGTGAACCAGGTGCGCGCGGGCTCGTTACCGCCGTACAGGTCTCCCTCGCCGCAGTGACGCAGCGGGGCGGAGCACAAATCGGTTGGGTTGGGTGAGTCGTCGTAGATGTAGTTCGCGGCGGCGTAATGGCTGGTGAAGCCCACGAAACCGGACGAGCGGTGGGCTTCGGTGGTGCCGGTCTTACCTGACATCGGCAGGTCCCAGCCCGCCGCGCCGGCCGAACCGGCCGCGGTGCCGCTGCCCACCGCGTCCTTGCTCATCGCGTTGGCCATCGTGTTCGCCAAACCCTCTGGCACCACCTGGTCGCAGGTCTCGGTGGTCACGGCGACCTCATTGCCGTTGCGGTCGATCAGCTTGTCGATCGGATTGGGCGGGCACCACACACCGCCGGAGGCCAGGGTGGCCGCGACATTGGACAGCTCCAGCGCATTCAGCTCGATCGGGCCGAGGGTGAACGAGCCGATGTTCTGCCGTTTGACGAAGTCGGCCAGGCTCTCGTTGCTGTCGCGGTTGTAGTCGCGTGCGGTCCCGGGGTCGGCGTAGGACCGCAGCCCGAGTCTGATCGCCATGTCCACGGTACGAGTGACACCGATCTGCTGGATCAGCTTGGCGAACGCCGTGTTGGGCGAGGTGGCCAGCGCATCGGTCACGTTCATGGAGCCCCGGTAGTTACCCGCGTTGATGACACACCAGGTGTCCTTGGGGCAGCCCTTGGCCCCGCCGCTACCCATGCCTTTGGCCTGGAACCTGCCCGGAACTTCGAGCGTGGCGTTGATGCCCATGCCCATGTCCAGCGCGGCGGCCGTGGTAAAGATCTTGAAGACCGATCCGGCGCCGTCGCCGACGAGGGAGAACGGCTGCGGTCGCATCGTTTCGCCGGCGTCGGTGTCCAGCCCGTACCTGCGGTTACTGGCCATCGCCATGACGTGGTGGGAATCCTTGCCCGGCGCGATCACGCTCATGACGCTCGAGATGCCCGGCAGGGTCGGACTGGCGAACTTGTCGATGGCCGCCTTGACCGGGATCTGGACGTCCGGGTCCAACGTGGTGCGGATGAGGTAGCCGCCCCTGGCCACCTGTTCCTTATTGATCCCGGCGCGGGACAGGTACTCCTGGACGTAGTCGCAGAAGAAGGCGCGGTCGCCGGCCGCGATGCAGCCGCGAGGCAGCTCATTGGGCTGCGGCAAGACGCCCAGCGGCGTGGCCTTGGCGGCGCGCAGGGCGTCGGCCTCCTGTGGCAGGTTCTCGATCATGGTGTCGAGGACCAAGTTCCGCCGGGCCAGGGCGCCGTCGGGGTTGGTGTACGGGTTGAGCGCGCTGGTCGACTGCACCATGCCCGCCAGCAGCGCCGCCTGCTGCCAGTTCAGGTCGGACGCGTTGATGCCGAAGTAGGTCTGCGCCGCGTCCTGCACCCCGAACGAGTTGTTGCCGAACGAGACCAGGTTCAGGTAGCGGGTCAGGATCTCCGGCTTGCTGAAGGTCTTGTCCAGTGTGAGCGCCATCCGGATCTCGCGCAGCTTGCGCGCCGGGGTGGTCTCGACGGCCGCGCGCTTCTCGGCGTCGGTTTGGGCGGTCACCAGCAGCTGGTAGTTCTTCACGTACTGCTGTTCGATGGTCGAACCGCCGCGCGTGTCGATGTCGCCGGACGCATAGCCGGCCAGTCCGGTCAGGGTGCCCTTCCAGTCCACCCCGTTGTGGTCGGCGAACCGTTTGTCCTCGATCGAGACGATCGCCAGCTTCATCGTGTTGGCGATCTTGTCGGTGGGAACCTCGAACCGGCGCTGCGAGTACAGCCACGCGATGACGTTGCCCTTCTTGTCGACCATCGTCGACACCGCCGGCACCTCGCCTTGCAGCAGCTGGGCCGAGCCGTTGGCGACGACTTCGGATGCTCGATTGGACATCAGCCCGAGTCCGCCCGCGAGCGGAAACATCAGCGCTGTGGCGACGACGCTGGCCAACAAACAGCACCCCGCGAGCTTGAGAACCGTGAGAACGGCCGGGGGGCGGTCTGACATGCGTACTAGGGTAGCGGCCCCGCGCCACCTGGCCATGCCATGAGTTGACCAAAGACTCAGCCATCCCGTGACCAGCGAATTTTCGATCGACGTTGGGACGAAATTTCGCCTTCGTCACGGGAGATCCACCGCGATGAAGTGCGCGGTCCCACGGCCGGATCTATCCTTCAGGACAAGACTGCACGCGCGTCCCAAAAAAAGCGTTATCAGACTGTTGCGCAATTGCTACCTGACCACCTAACTTAGACACACGGTGAGATTCAAATAACACCGTTGTGCATGGTGTGGCGTAGATCGCAGCAGGGGTCTGCACCTGAGGAGGGCGGTCGCAACTCGCGGCCGAGAGGAAGGGAACAGCTCGTGTCAGGAACACAGCCGGCCGCGCGTCGCACAAACATCGCGGCTGCACAGGGGGTACTGCGCAGCGTCGACGCCGAAGAACGGATCACGTGGGTCTCAAGAGCACTGTGTCGGACCACTGACCCCGATGAACTGTTCGTTCGGGGGGCCGCCCAGCGTAAGGCGGCGGTCATCTGCCGTCACTGCCCGGTGATGCAGGAGTGCGGGGCGGATGCGTTGGACAACAAGGTCGAGTTCGGTGTCTGGGGGGGCATGACCGAGCGCCAGCGAAGGGCTCTGCTCAAGCAGCATCCCGAGGTCGCTTCGTGGGCGGACTTCTTCGATAAGCGCCGCGGCCGCGGCGTCGGCTGACGCCGCCGTATTCGGCACGCGTCGTGCTGTGGCGCGGATAAGCCTCCCGAGGGTCCTGAAAATCCTCGTTTTCATGATTACGTTTTACAGCCCCGGTCGGCGGATTCCTAATTGGGCTGTGTCGAATAGACAACTCGCTTGTGTTGAACACGAGCTGGCTTGTGCCTAATAGGAATTCGACAGCAACGGTTTGGCCCGCACCGGGCAGGACTCGCCGATGTCAAATAGATTTCGCCAGGCCCCAACTGGCACGAGTCCAATAACTTGAACTGCTCAGCCGGGCGTCCCCGGTAGGGCCGACGGCTTTACCCGCGGGGCGGCGCGTCGCCCTCGCGCAGGGCAGCGCCGGGCACCGCACGCGGGTGGACTCTTGAGTGTTCGCGGGTCTTAGCGGCCCGCAGCGCGGACCGCCTCGTCGCCGACGGGGTTCGGATTCGCCGGCTTCTCAGCGGCCCGCAGCGCGGGCCGCCTCGTCGCCGACGGGGTTCGGATTCGCCGGCTTCTCAGCGGCCCGCAGCGCGGGCCGCCTCGTCGCCGACGGCAGTGATCTGGTCGGCGAGCGCGCGGAGTGCGTCCAGGTCCGAAACGTCGAACGGAAGCGACGGAACCCCGATGACCGGCACGTGCGGATGCGCTCCGGTGAATCGGGAAAGCAATCTGACCTCCCGCTTGGCGGTTTGCGCGCGGTCGGCATGAATCCTCAGCACGGCGGCGGCCAGCGCGGCGGCCTCCGAATCCGCCGCTTCCAAGGTTTCGCTTCCGTCGATCGCCCGCTCGACCGGCAGGGAACACAGCGTCGGGTGAGTGCGGTTCAACAGAAGCCCCGCCAACGGCATGCTCTCCTGCGACAGCCGGTCGACGAAGAAGGCCGCCTCGCGCAGCGCATCGGGTTCTGCGGCCGACACCACGACAAATTGCGTGCCGCGCCTTTTCAGCAATGCGTAGGTGCGGTCCGCCTTTTCGCGGAAACCGCCAAATGTCGCGTCCAGCGACTGAACGAACGCCGCGGCGTCGCCCAGCATCTGTGAACCGAGCACCGCAGACAAAGCCTTCATCGCCAAACCCATTGCGCCGGTTACCAATCGGCCAATGCCTCGACCGGGCGCGAGCAGCAGCCGCCACAATCGGCTATCCATGAAGCTGCCCAACCGTTTCGGTGCATCCAGGAAATCCAAGGCGTTGCGCGACGGGGGAGTGTCCACCACCACTAGGTCCCAGCGGTCCTGGCCGAGCAGTTGACCCAGCTTCTCCATCGCCATGTACTCCTGCGTGCCGGCGAGCGACGTCGCGACGGTCTGATAGAACTGGTTGTCCAGAATGGCTTGTGCCCGACCGGGTCCGGAGTACTGGACCACCATCTCGTCGAATGTGCGACGCATATCGAGCATCATGGCGTGCAGCTCGCCGGAGACTTCGGGCGCCAGAGGTACCCGCTGCGGAGTGTTGCCGAGGTCGTTGACTCCGAGCGCCTGCGCCAGCCGCTTGGCCGGGTCGATCGTCAAAACGCATACATTGCGGCCATATTCGGCTGCGCGCAACGCCATGGCGGCCGCTGTGGTGGTTTTGCCCACCCCGCCGGCGCCGCAGCACACGACGACGCGGTTCGCCGTGTCAGCCAGGATGGCCGCCATATCAAGGGTTGTCGGCGTGGTACTCATCGAACTCCCTGCTGTGCAAGCGATTCCGAAAGCTCGTACAGGCTGCCGAGGTCGATGCCGTCGGAAATCGCCGGCAATTCCAGCCGCGGCACCTTCAACGCGTCGAGCTGCTGCGCCGTCTCGGCGCGCGCGGTGATTCGGGTCGCATGCTGGATCGTTTCCGTCAGCAGGCCCGCGAAGTCGGTGTCGCTGAGCTTAATTCCCGCCATCTCCAACCCGGCCCGCACCGAGTCGGCGTCAACATCTCCCTCGGCCGCCTTCGCCAGATCGCGCGGCTCCAAAATCGACGGTATGTTGCGGTTCACGATCACGCTGCCGATCGGCAGCTGCATCTCCGCAAGCTCCTCGATGGCCTCCAGGGTTTCCTGGACCGGCAACGCTTCCAGCAGCGTCACCAAATGGATGGCGGTCTGGTCGGAATGCAGCAGCTTCACCACGCTCTCGGCTTGCGAGTACACCGGGCCGCCCTTGGCCAGATCGGACACGGCTTTGGTGACATCGAGAAAACGGGCGATCCGGCCCGTCGGCGGCGCGTCGACGACAACCGCGTCATAAACCGGGTTCTTGACCCCCCTGTTGAGGCGCACCGCCGATTCCTTGATCTTTCCGGTGAGCAGCACGTCCCGGAGGCCGGGCGCGATCGTCGTCGCGAACTCGATAGCACCGATGCGGCGCATCGCCCGGCCCGCGATGCCGAGGTTGTAGAACATGTCCAGGTATTCGAGGAACGCGGCCTCGATGTCGATCGCCAGGGCGTTGACCTGCCCGCCGCGCTCGGCGGTGGCGATCTTGAGTTCCTCATACGGCAGGGGCGGCACGTCGAAAAGTTGCGCAATCCCTTGGCGCCCCTCGACTTCGACGAGGAGGACCTTGCGGCCGCCCGCCGCCAGTGTCAGCGCAAGCGCGGCCGCTACCGTCGACTTACCCGTCCCGCCTTTGCCGGTCACGAAATGTAAGCGGGCCTTCGACAAGCGCGCCGGCCAGCCGACGGAACTGCCGCCGCTAGAAGTGGATGCCACCATCGCATGCTAGCCCGAGCGCACCGCGGCACTTGGGCTGGCCAGAGCCGATAAGCTCGCGTCATGAGCCAACCCATCGCATGGGAATACGTCACGGTCCCGCTTCTGACCCACGCAACCAAACAGATCCTCGACCAGTGGGGTGCCGACGGCTGGGAGTTGGTTTCCGTACTGCCCGGGCCCACTGGCGAACAGCACGTTGCGTATTTGAAGCGGCCCAAGTAGAGATGATTGCTTCCGCCCGGCTCGGGCAGCTCGGTGTCGCGCTTCCGGAGGTGGTTGCGCCACTGGCCTCTTATGTACCGGCGGTACGAACCGGCAACCTGGTCTACACCGCGGGGCAGCTGCCGATGGAGGCCGGAAAGCTGGCCCGGACCGGCAAGGTCGGCGCCGAGGTCAGCCCCGAGGACGCCAAGGCGCTGGCGCGGATCTGCGCGCTCAACGCACTGGCGGCGGTGAACTCGCTGGTCGGCATCGACGCCGTGACCCGGGTGGTCAAGGTCGTCGGCTTCGTCGCGTCCGCTCCGGGGTTCAATGGCCAACCGGGCGTCGTCAACGGGGCCTCCGACCTGCTCGCCGAGGTGTTCGGCGACAAAGGCGCGCATGCGCGTTCGGCGGTCGGCGTATCCGAGCTGCCACTGGATGCGCCGGTGGAAGTGGAGCTGATCGTGGAGGTCGGCTGACGGCCGTGACCGAGGTTGCCGAGTCGCTGACCCATCCCGCATACGGCCGGTTGCGGGCGGTTACCGACACTGCGTCGGTGCTGTTGGTCGACAACCCCGGCTTGCTGACGCTGGAGGGCACCAACACCTGGGTGCTGCGCGGCCCGGGCAGCGACGAGTTGGTCATCGTGGACCCCGGCCCGGAGGACGAGGAGCACATCGCCCGAGTCGCCGCCCTTGGCCGCATCGCGCTGGTGCTGATCAGCCATCGGCACGGCGACCACACCGACGGCATCGACAAGCTGGTCGAGACGACCGGGGCGACGGTTCGATCGGCCGGTAGCGGATTATTGCGCGGCCTCGGCGGTGAGCTGGTCGATGGCGAAATGATCGATGCCGCCGGCCTGAAGATCACCGTGATGGCGACGCCCGGCCACACCGCCGACTCGCTGTCGTTCGTCCTCGACGACGCCGTGCTCACCGGCGACACCGTGCTGGGCCGCGGCACCACCGTCATCGACAAGGAAGACGGCAGCCTGGCCGATTACCTGGAATCGCTGCGGCGGCTGCGCGGTTTGGGCCGGCGCACGGTGTTGCCCGGGCACGGACCGCAGCTGGCCGACCTGGAAGCCGTCGCGTCGGGTTACCTGACGCACCGGCACGAACGTCTCGAGCAGGTGCGCGCGGCGCTGCGGGATCTTGGCAACGACGCCACCGCCCGCCAGATCGTCGAATACGTCTACGTTGACGTCGACGAGAAACTCTGGGACGCGGCCGAATGGTCCGTTCAGGCGCAACTGAACCACTTGCAACGCTGATCCGCGCGTCGAAACTGCGCACAGAGTGCGCCCGCGGGCCATCCTGTAGCACTGGGCGCAGTTTCGAAGAGCTGCGCGCGATGTTGCCGGCGAGATTGCCGCCACGGTCGTGAATGGTGCGGTTTGCACAGCCATCACGGCAATCTCGGCGCAGCCACCGCTTACCTCGCTGGGTTGCGCCCGCGTTACGCGCGCGCTTACCTCGCTCGGCGTTGGATTTCTCGCTCGGTTGCGCCCGCGCTACGCGCGCGCTTACCTCGCTCGGCGGGCCAGCCTTTCGGAATCCGAAATCAGCACGCTCTTGCCCTCGAGGCGGATCCAGCCGCGGTGGGCGAAATCGGCCAGGGCCTTGTTCACCGTCTCGCGGGAAGCGCCCACCAGCTGGGCGATCTCCTCCTGCGTCAGGTCGTGGGTGACGCGCATCGCGCCACCTTCCTGAGTGCCGAAGCGCTGGGCGAGCTGCAGCAGCTGCTTGGCCACGCGGCCGGGCACGTCGGTGAAGATGAGATCGGCCAGATTGTTGTTGGTGCGGCGCAGCCGCCGGGCAAGGACTCGCAGTAGCTGCTCGGCGATTTCCGGCCGGTCGGCGATCCACGCCCGCAGTGCGTCGCGGTCCATCGACACCGCCCGCACCTCGGTAATCGTGGTCGCGCTTGAAGTACGGGGACCCGGGTCGAAGATCGACAACTCGCCGAACATGTCCGAAGGGCCCATGATCGTCAGCAGATTCTCACGGCCATCCGGCGAACGCCGCCCGATCTTGACCTTTCCCGAGACGATGATGTACAGCCGATCGCCCGGCTCTCCCTCGGCGAAAACCGTGTGTCCGCGAGGGAAGTCGACGGGTTGCAACTGCTTGGTCAGCGCGGTGACCGCGCCGGGCTCAACCCCTTGGAAGATTCCTGCCCTTGCCAGGATCTCGTCCACGTTGCCTCTTCAGCTCTCCAACGATGTGTTCATGGGCAGGCTAACCCTTTGCTCGCGTTATGAGTCTAGAGGTAGGCCAATTGTGTCCAACGTGCCACGCTACACACGATTGACGTGTCTAGTCCCCCCAAATTGCGTATTGACATGCGAGTGGGTTCGTATTCGCGTGGGTAATCCCGGCTCCGCGCGGCCACCGAAGTCGGTGGCAAACTCCGGCGCGGCGTGGCGCGGTCCGGCCTGAGGGCCGGGCGGCGGCGAATCCGCCAGCCGCAGCTCCTGGCGCCGATGCAGGTATTCCAGCGCCTCGAGCATGCCTTCGCGGGCCAGCGTATGCACATCGACGGCCTCCGCGTGCTCGAGGAACTCGTCGACATCGGTCGCCGTCACGGTGTCATGGGCGATCTCCTTTTCCAGTCGCCCCAGACCCAGCGTCGTGAGCATCAGCAGCCCCGGAACGCACGCGACCAGCAACCATGACACAAGGAGAGTAAACATGGCCTTGAATCAACACGAGGTCTCAGTGAGATCACGAAATCAGTACTCTGTCGTAGGTGACAGCGGCAAAGTCATCCCGGCGCTCGAAGTCAACGCCGGCCACCCCCGACGGAGCCGTCGATCGGCGCTGGGCTGAGGAGACCCAGGTCGGGTTGGTGCGACGGGCGCGGCGGATGAATCGCCAACTGGCGCAAGCCTTTCCGGGTGCACACTGCGAACTGGATTTCACGACACCGCTGGAGCTGACGGTGGCCACCATTCTTTCCGCGCAGAGCACCGACAAAAGGGTCAACTTGACGACGCCTGCGTTGTTCAAGCGATACCGCTCGGCGCTGGATTATGCGCAAGCAGAACGCGATGAACTAGAAAACCTCATTCGCCCCACTGGTTTCTTCCGCAACAAGGCGGCCTCGCTCATCGGCCTCGGGCAGGCCCTGGTCGAACGCTTCGACGGCCAGGTGCCGTCGACCATGGCCGAACTGGTCACGCTGCCCGGTGTGGGCCGCAAGACCGCAAACGTCATCCTGGGGAACGCGTTCGGCATCCCGGGAATCACCGTCGATACCCATTTCGCGCGGTTGGTGCACAGGTGGCGTTGGACCGCCGAAAAGGATCCGGTCAAGATCGAGCACTCGGTCGGCGAACTCATCGAACGCCGGGAGTGGACCATGTTGAGCCATCGGGTGATCTTCCACGGCCGCCGGGTGTGCCACGCCCGCAAACCGGCGTGCGGTGTCTGCCTGCTGGCGAAGGATTGCCCCTCCTTCGGACTCGGTCCGACGGAACCGCTGCTCGCCGCGCCCCTCGTCCAGGGCCCGGAAACCGAGCACTTGCTGGCCCTGGCTGGGCTGTAACACCGGGGCAGGAGACCTTGACCCGGAACACCCGCTGGACCATCGCGGTCTTGGCGGCGGTTGCGGCGTTGGTGGCGGCGTTGGTGGCCCAGCTGCATGACAGCTCGGCACCGACCGCGACGACCCCGACACCCGCTCCGCGGGAGCACCGCGACGCCGACACTCCGGCCGCGCTCGCGGGTCCCCGGCAGCGCGCCAACCTGCCGCCGTGTCCGGCCGCCGGCAGCGGCCCCGGCCCGGTGGCACTGCGGGATGTGACGGTGGAATGCGCCGCTGACGGTTCCGCCGTCGACGTCGCCCGCGCGCTGGCCGGACACCGAGTGGTCCTCAACCTTTGGGCGTATTGGTGCGCGCCATGCGCGGCCGAACTTCCCGCGATGGCCGAGTATCAACGACGGGTCGGTTCCGACGTGATGGTGGTGACGGTGCATCAAGACGAGAACGAGACGGCCGCGTTACTGCGGTTGGCGGAGTTGGGTGTTCGGCTGCCGACCCTGCAGGACGGCCGTCGTCGGGTCGCGGCTGCGCTGCGTGTGGTAAATGTGATGCCTGCGACGGTCGTCCTCCGGCCGGACGGTAGCGTTGCGCAGATGCTGCCGCGGCCTTTTGCCAACGCCGACGAGATTGCGGCTGCGGTCGGAAACGACGCGGGTTGAGGGCGAGGGAGGTGCCGGTGACTGCTGGCGGTACGCCCCCGCCTAACGGGGACCGCACGCGCGGGCGGGAGACGGTTCCTCTCATGCCGGACGAGTCTCCGTCCTGGTTGCGTCCGCTGGTCGACAACGTCGAGCAGATCCCCGACGCGTATCGGCGCCGGCTGCCGGCCGACCTGCTCGCGATGGTCACCAAGGCGGGTTCATCGCTGTCGTCGTTGCGCGGCCCGCGCCAGAACGGCCGCGACGCCGCCGTTCTGGTGTTGTTCTCGGGTCCGGAATCCGCGCCGGCCGATGGCGGTATCCCCGACGACGCCGATCTGCTGGTCACCGTGCGGGCGTCGACATTGCGCCACCACGCCGGCCAGGCGGCCTTTCCCGGTGGTGCGTCCGATCCCACCGACGACGGTCCGGTGGCCACCGCCCTGCGCGAAGCGCACGAAGAAACCGGGATCGACGTCGGTCGGCTGCATCCGCTGGCCACCATGGAGCGCACGTTCATCGCGCCGTCACAGTTCCACGTCGTCCCCGTGTTGGCGTACTCGCCGGATCCCGGGCCGGTGTCGGTCGTCAACGAGGCCGAAACGGCGATTGTGGCGCGAGTTCCGTTGCGCGCCTTCATCAATCCGGCCAACCGCCTGATGGTGTACCGCGGCAGCCTCGGCCGCCGTTGGGCCGGCCCGGCGTTTCTGTTGAACGAAATGCTGGTCTGGGGATTCACTGGCCAGGTGATCTCCGCGATGCTCGACGTCGCGGGCTGGGCCCTGCCCTGGGACACCGGCGACGTGCGTGAGTTGGACGAGGCGATGGTGCTGGTCGACGACCAGGGTGGGGTGCGATGAATTCGATGACGCCGTCGCAGTGGCTCGACATCGCCGTCCTGGCGGTCGCATTCATCGCGGCTATCTCGGGCTGGCGGTCGGGCGCGCTGGGTTCCCTGTTGTCTTTTGCCGGTGTGTTGCTCGGCGCCATCGCGGGCGTGCTGCTGGCGCCCCACATCGTCAGCCACATCGCCGCGCCCCGCGCCAAGCTGTTCAGCGCGCTGTTCTTGATCCTCGCGCTGGTCGTCGTCGGTGAGGTCGCCGGTGTCGTGCTGGGGCGGGCCGTTCGCGGCGCGATCCACAGCCGCACAATCCGATCCATCGACTCGGTCATCGGAGTGGGGGTCCAGCTCGTTGTGGTGCTGACCGCGGCGTGGTTGTTGGCGACGCCATTGACCCAGTCCAAGGACCAGCCCGAGCTGGCCGCCGCGGTCCGGGGCTCGCGGGTACTCGCCCAGGTCAATGAGGTCGCACCGCCCTGGCTGAAGACGGTGCCAAAGCGGCTTTCGGCGTTGTTGAACACCTCCGGCCTGCCCCAGGTTCTGGAGCCGTTCAGCCGCACGCCGGTGATTCCGGTCGCGTCGCCCGACCCCGCCCTGGCGACCAATCCGGCGGTGACGGCCGCCGCGCCGAGCGTCGTCAAGGTGCGCAGCCTGGCACCGAGCTGCCAAAAGGTCTTGGAGGGCAGCGGATTCGTGATAGCACCCGATCGGGTGATGACCAACGCGCACGTGGTGGCCGGTTCCAACAGCGTCCAGATCTACGCCAGCAGCAACCCCCTTGACGCCACCGTGGTCTCCTATGATCCGTCGGTCGACATCGCCATTCTCTCGGTCCCGAACCTGCCGCCACCGCCGTTGGCCTTCGCCCAGGCCGAGGCGAAAACCGGCGCCAGCGTCGTGGTGCTCGGTTATCCCGGCGGTGGCAACTTCACCGCGACCCCGGCCCGAATTCGCGAGGCCATCAGGCTCAGCGGTCCCGACATCTACCGCGACCCGACGCCGGTTACCCGCGACGTCTACACCATCAGAGCCAGTGTGGAGCAAGGCAATTCGGGCGGACCGTTGATCGATCTCAACGGGAACGTGCTCGGCGTCGTGTTCGGCGCGGCCGTCGACGACCCCGACACCGGCTTCGTATTGACTGCCGACGAGGTGGCCGGTCAGCTTTCCAGGATCGGTGCCAGTCAACAGGTGGCCACGGGGGCCTGCGTCAGCTGATCCGCGGCCCGTGCGCCTGCTCGAAGAACCTCATCAGGTGCCTGTTGATTTCCTCCGGTGCCTCTTCGTGGCTGAAATGCCCTGCGCCGGTGATGGATACGTAGCGGCCCTGGGGTGCGTAGCGCCGGGTGTGGTCGACCGGGTCGGCGAGGACGTAGGGATCGGCGTCACCGCGCAGGTGCAGCAACGGCAGGCCGAGCTGTTGGCACATCGATCTCATGAATCGCCGGCCTTCCCCGCGCAGCTGGCTGCGCACCGCCCAGCGCTGGTATTCCAGTGCGGAGTGTGCGGCCGCCGGGATCTGGATCGCGGTCCGCAGATAACCGATCGTCTGTGAAAAATCCTCGGAGGCAGCCCATTTGGCGCAGCTTCGGCTCCGGACGAGGCGTTCGATCTCCGCCGCGTCGTCTCGGGTCAGCAGGTGCTCCGGCCAGATGGGCAGCTGGTATTGCAGCAACGTCGGCAACAGCGCGTAACCCTGATCGCGCCGCGTCAACGTGGACCGTCGCAACGCCGCAGGGTGCGGCGAGCTGATCAGCGCGATGGCGCGCACCAACCGTGAGTGCAGCAGTGCGGTGGCCCAGCAGGCCAGCCCGCCGTCGGCGTGGCCGACCAGCGTCGCCGATGAGTGCCCGAGCGCACGAATGAGCCCGGCCGTGTCGCCGGCGAGCGTCCAGCCGTCGTAGCCGCGGGGTGGCTTGTCGCTGCCGCCGTAGCCGCGTAGGTCGACGGCGACCACTCGCGCCCCGGTCAGCCCGCGCAGCTGATGACGCCACGACCACCAGAACGATCCGAAACCGTGCAGCAGCATCACCAGCGGCCGCGCCGTGGCCGGCCCGGCAGCGTGTTGTCCGTCCGGCAGGGCCTCGACGACGTGGAATCGGATGCCGTTGGCGTGCACGTCCAGGTGGCGCCACGGCCCGTCGATGCGGGCGACCGACGGATCTGGTGCCGGCATCTACCAACCCGAAGGATCGGCGGCGGCGCCGCTTTCGGGCTTCTCGTGCCTGCCGCCGGGCTCGGTGAGCTCCTTCGCCCCCGTCGCGGCCTTGTCGTGGCCGGGCGTGAGCGCGGTGCGCGTCTCCCTGACCGATTCGATGGTCTGGCGCGGTCCGCGGATCCGGCGGACCTTCAAGAAGCCCAGCAGCCCCAGCAGGGCCCCGACGACCACCATGATCCCGAACACGATCAGAAACGCCACCCAGCGCCACAGCCAGGTGTCGAGTAGCTCGGCGACGAAGAAAAAGAAGAAGAACGTCGAGTAGAACAGCACCACCAGCGCGGCGATGAAATAGACGCTGCCGGTCAGGCCTTTCTTGACGTCCCGGGTGATCTCGGCGCGGGCCAGTTCGACCTCGGCGCGCACCAGCGTGGACATCTGAGTGGTGGCGTCCTTGATCAGGTCACCGATCGACGGCTCGGCGGGCTGGGCGTGCGGATCGGCCAACGGAATCGTGGTTAGCGTGCTCGGCACACCGTTCTTGCGATCGACTTTGCTCACAGACCGTCCTCTCGATTCTCTCGTCGCGGTTTATGTTGCCATGCGGTGCGGTGCCAGACGAGGCCAGCTGAAGACCGAGGACGATCGCGGCCGGGGCGCGCCGGGGCAGGAAAGCCGCCGGCCCGAACATGGGTGGTGGATCCCGTTGAGCACGAACGGACTATGGAAACCCGCGTCTCTACGGCATCGGCCCTGGCGAACCGGACACCCTGGCCGACTAGACTGACCAGGCTGCTCAGGATGTCCGACCGCTTGATGGGGGTGTTGCTTTGCAGATGGCCCACCGTTGCTATAAGGCGGCGATGGCAGCCGTGCTCGTGGCCCTGCTGGGCATGCCCGCCAATATCGCAGCCGCCGACGACAGGGTCCCGATGGGTGGCGGTGCGGGCATCGTCATCAACGGGGACACGATGTGCACCCTGACGACGATCGGCACCGATGCCGCCGGCGACATGATCGGCTTCACCTCCGCGCACTGTGGTGGTCCCGGCGTACAGGTCGTCGCCGAGGCCGCGCAGAACAGAGGTCCTCTGGGGGTCATGGTCGCGGGGAACGACAACCTCGACTACGCGGTGATCAAATTCGATCCGGCCAAGGTGGCACCGGTGGCCAACTACAACGGCTTTGTGATCAGCGGCATCGGTCCGGATCCGGCCTTCGGCCAGATCGCCTGCAAGCAGGGCCGCACGACCGGCAATTCCTGCGGGGTCACCTGGGGGCCGGGACAGGACCCGGGCACCATCGTCATGCAGGTGTGCGGCCAACCGGGTGACTCCGGGGCGCCGGTGACCGTCAACAATCTGCTGGTCGGCATGATTCACGGAGCGTTCAGCGACAACCTGCCGACGTGCATCATCAAATACATCCCGCTGCACACCCCGGCGGTGGTGATGTCGATCAACGCCGACCTCGCCGACATCAACGCCAAGCACCGGCCCGGTGCGGGATTCGTGCCGCTACCGGCCTAGAAACTGGCCGGGCACTCGCCGAGCGCGACGCGGACCTACTTCCCGCCCCTGATCGCGTCGAACACGCTTGGATCCAGCAGCGTCGACGTGTCGCCCAACTCGCGGTTTTCGGCGACGTCGCGCAACAGCCGGCGCATGATCTTGCCGCTGCGGGTCTTGGGCAGCTCGGGTACCACATGGATCTCGCGGGGCTTGGCAATGGGCGAGATCTCCCGGGCCACCTCCACGCGCAGCTCGTCGACGATCCCGTCGTGCACCTCGAAGTCGGCGCACATGACGACGAACGCGCAGATGGCCTGGCCGGTGGTGTCGTCCGTCATCCCGACCACGGCCGCCTCGGCCACCGCGAGGTGACCGACCAGCGCCGATTCCACCTCGGCGGTCGAGAGCCGATGGCCCGACACGTTCATCACGTCGTCGATGCGGCCCACCACCCAGATGGCGCCGTCGGCGTCGTAATAGGCGCTGTCGCCGGCGAAGTACCAGCCCTGCTCGGCGAACCTGGACCAATAGGTCTCGACGTACCGTTTCGGATCGCCCCAGATACCACGCAGCATGGACGGCCACGGCTGGTCCAGGACCAGGTAGCCGGTGACGTGCTCGCCCTTGTCGGCGCCCGGCGGCAGTTCATCGCCGTGGTCGTCGACGATCTTCGCCGTGATGCCCGGCAACGGCCTCATCGCCGAACCCGGTTTGGCCGCGGCGACTCCGGGCAGCGGGGTGATCATCGCGGAACCCGTTTCGGTCTGCCACCAGGTGTCGACGATCGGCAGGCTGTCGGCGCCGATCACCTTGCGGAACCAGCGCCACGCCTCGGGGTTGATCGGTTCACCAACCGTCCCCAACAGTCGCAGGCTGGACAGGTCGTGCGCGTCGGGGATCTCGCGGCCCCACTTCATGAACGTCCGGATGAGCGTGGGCGCGGTGTAATAGATTGTTATGCCGTACTTTTCGATGATCTCGAAATGCCGGTGCTGGGTCGGCGAGTCGGGCGTGCCCTCGTAGAGAACCTCGGTGACCCCGTTGGCGAGGGGACCGTAGACACCGTAGGTGTGTCCGGTGACCCAGCCGATGTCGGCGGTGCACCAAAAAACGTCGGTTTCGGGCTTGACGTCGAAGACGTAGTAGTGGGTGTAGGAGGCCTGAGCCAGATAGCCGCCGCTGGTGTGCATGATGCCCTTGGGCTTGCCGGTCGTCCCCGACGTGTACAGCAGGAACAACGGCTGCTCGGCGTCGAACGGCTACGGGGTGTGTTCGGGCGACGCGGTGTCGACCACGTCGTGCCACCACAGGTCGCGTTCGTCGTTCCAGGACACGTCAATGCCGGTGCGCCGCACCACCAGAACGCGTTCGACGGAGCTGGCTCCGTCGCGACCGGGCGCAATGGCCTCGTCGGCCGCGTCCTTCAGCGGTGCCGGTTTGCCGCGGCGGAACTGCCCGTCGCTGGTGATCAGCAGCTTGGCTTGGGCGTCGGCGATCCGGGCGCGCAGCGCCTTCGCGGTGAAGCCGGCGAAGACGACGCTGTGCATGAGGCCCAGGCGCGCGCAGGCGAGCATCGCTATCACGGCCTCGGGGATCAACGGCATGTAGATCGCGACCCGGTCGCCGGCGACCAGACCGAGGTCGGTCAGCACGTTGGCCGCCTTGCACACTTCGGTCTGCAGATCGGAGTAGGTCAGGCTGCGGCTGTCGCCTGGTTCGCCCTCCCAGTTGATGGCGACCCGATCGCCAAGGCCGGCCTCGACGTGGCGGTCGACGCAGTTGTAGGCGACGTTGAGCTTGCCGTCGGCGAACCACTTGGCGAACGGCGCCTCCGACCAGTCCAGCACCTCGGTGAACGGGGTCGACCACGAGAGCCGGTTGGCCTGCTTGGCCCAAAACGCCAGCCGGTCCTCTTCGGCCTCGCGGTAGAGCTCCTCGCCGGCGTTGGCCTGTTCGGCGAACTGCTTCGGCGGCGGATACGACGACGGGCCTTCGGTGTGGGTGGCGGTCACTGGCTTCCTCCTGGTGTCGAGGCTCGTCAACCGACAGTGAGCCTAATCCTTCGAGGTGAAGAGCCGCTCCTCAATCCGGGGTCAAATGCGCTCCCATACCGGATAATCACCGGTGTGCCGGGACCGCACGGGCGGCGCGCCCACCGACTAGTCCCCAGCTTTGCCGCGGCGGCAACGAGTTACGCGGCCGCCACCATGCTGGCGCCGCCCGCGTGGGCCGCACCGTCCGACACCGTCGACCAGCCGACGCCATGCTGGTCGGAACAGATCGCCGTCAGCGCGTCCCCGACTCAGGGCGCCGCCGGCCATCGCGGCCTGACGCTGATTTTCACCCTCGCCGGCGGCGCGGAGCCGTGCACGCTCACCGGTTACCCGGGCGTCGACTCGGGCACCGGCGGCCCGCCCATTCATGCCCAGCCCGCGCCGCGCGGGTACATGGGGGGCCTGCCCGCCGACGTCGACGCGCCGCCGACCGTCGTCCTGTCGCTGTCGACGCAGGGGCAGGCCATCGTGGAGGGGTTGGGGTTCGACGCCGACGGCAACGCGTGCCCCACCTACACCGACCTGGCGGTCAGCCCCCCCGACATCGTGCAGGTGTTCACCGTGCCGGCCACCATCGACGCCTGCCAACTGCAGGTGCACCCCGTCACCGCGGGCTGATGACGCGGTAGTTAAGCGCCGGCCCGGCACTTCACCGCCGCCCTCCACGAGTGGCGCGGCGGCAGGCCTTAGGGTCGCTGGCATGCGTCGGATGCGGGTGCTGGCCTGGTTGGCTACCGGGATGCTGGCCGTCGCATCGCTGGCCGGCTGTGGCGGCGGCGTGTTGAGCCCCGATCTCGTGCTGGTCAACGGCGGGGAACCGCCCTACCCGCTGATCCCGACCAGCACCAACGACAGCAACGGCGGTCGGATCATCGACCGGATGTTCGCCGGCCTGGTGTCCTATGACGCCGCCGGACGACCGGCAAACGAGGTCGCCCAGTCGATCGAGACCACCGACAACGTCAACTACCGCATCATCCTCAAGCCGGGCTGGAAGTTCACCGACCGCTCCCCGGTGACCGCGCACTCGTTCGTCGATGCGTGGAACTACGGGGCCTTGAGCACCAATGCCCAACTGCAACAAAGCTTTTTCAGCCCAATCGACGGATTCGACGAGGTGGCCGGCGCGACCGGCGACGGAAAGCCGGCTGCGAAAACGGGACGGACCACCATGTCCGGGCTACAGGTGATCAACGATTCCGAGTTCACCGTGCGACTCAAGGCGCCGACCATCGACTTCGTGTTGCGGTTGGGACATAGCGCTTTCTATCCGCTGCCGGACAGCGCATTTCGCGACATGGCGGCGTTCGGCCGCAACCCGATTGGCAACGGCCCGTACCAGCTCGCCGACAGCCCGGACGGGCCGGCCTGGGAGCACAACGTCAAGATCGATCTGCGGCCCAACCCCGACTACCACGGCAACCGCAAACCCCACAACAAAGGGTTGAGGTTCGAGTTCTACGCCAACCTGGATACCGCCTACGCCGACCTGCTCTCGGGCAATCTCGATGTGCTCGACACGATTCCGCCGAGCGCGCTGCCCGTCTACAAGCGCGACTTGGGCGACAACGTCACCAGCGGCCCGGTCGCCGTCAAGCACAGCCTCGACAACCCGCTGCGGCTTGCGCATTTCGGCGGCGAGGAAGGCCGCCTGCGCCGGCTGGCGCTTTCGGCCGCCGTCAACCGTGAGCAGATCTGTCAGCGGATCTTCATGGGAACCCGCACCCCGTCGCGCGATTTCACCGCCCGGTCGTTGCCGGGTTTCGACCCGAACCTACCGGGCAACGACGTGTTGAACTTCGATCCCGATCGCGCGCGGCAACTCTGGGCGCAAGCCAACGCGATCTCGGCGTGGAGTGGCCAGTACGCCATCGCCTACAACGCCGACGCCGGAAACCAGGAATGGGTCGACGCGGTGGCCAACAGCATCAAGAACGTTCTGGGCATCGACGCGGTTGGCGCGCCGCAGCCGACCTTCGCCGGATTTCGCACTCAGATCACCAACCACACGATCGCGACCGCGTTTCGCGCCGCGTGGCAGGGGGACTACCCGTCGATGATCGAGTTTCTGGCCCCGCTGTTCGCCACCGGTGCGGGTTCCAACGACGTCGGCTACTCCAACCCTGAATTCGACGCGGCGCTGGCGGCCGCGGAGGCCGCGCCCACCCTTGAGCAGTCGGACGCTTTGGCCAACTCCGCGCAGCGAATCCTGTTCCACGACATGCCCGTCGTCCCGCTGTGGGACAACATCAGCGTGGTGGGGTGGTCGATGGAGGTCAAGAACGTGCATGTCACCTGGAACGATCTGCCCGACTACGAAAACATCGTGAAGGGCTGAGATGGGCTGGTACATCGCACGCCGAATCGGCATCATGGCGCCGGTTTTCATCGGCGCCACGCTGCTGATCTATGGCATGGTCTTCCTGTTGCCGGGTGATCCGGTGGCTGCGATGGCCGGGGATCGTCCGCTGACTCCCGCGGTGGCCGCCGCGCTGCGGGCCCGATACCACCTGGACGATCCCTTCATAGTTCAGTACCTGCGCTACCTGGGTGGCATCCTGCACGGCGATCTGGGGCGTTCCTATTCGGGGCTGCCAGTCAGTGCCGTTCTGGCCCACGCCTTTCCGGTCACCCTCAGGCTGGCGCTGATCGCGGTGGCGGTGGAAGCCGTGTTGGGAATCGGGTTCGGCGTGATCGCCGGCCTGCGCCAGGGCGGGATCTTCGATTCCACGGTGCTGATCGCCGGCCTCGTCATCATCGCGATCCCGATATTCGTCCTGGGCTTTCTGGCGCAATTCCTATTCGGTGTCCGGCTAGGAATTGCGCCCGTGACGGTGGGCGAGAGGGCGACCTTCGCGCGGTTGCTGCTGCCCGGGATCGTTTTGGGCTCGGTGTCATTCGCGTACGTGGTGCGGTTGACCCGATCCGCGGTGGCCGCCAACGCGCACGCCGACTATGTCCGCACCGCGACCGCCAAAGGGCTTTCGCGACGGCGGGTCGTGACGGTGCACATCCTGCGGAATTCGCTGATCCCCGTGGTGACGTTCCTCGGCGCCGACCTCGGGTCGCTGATGGGTGGGGCCATCGTGACCGAGGGCATCTTCAACATCCATGGCGTCGGCGGCGTTTTGTACCAGGCCGTCACCAGGCAGGAGGCGCCGACGGTGGTCTCGATTGTGACGGTGCTGGTGTTGATCTATCTGATCACCAACCTGGTGGTGGACCTGCTGTATGCCGCCCTCGACCCCCGGATCCGCTATGGCTGAGCACATTCCAGACCGCCACGGCTTTTGGCGCGACACCTGGCGCGAGTTGCGCCGGCGTCCGAAGTTCGTCGTCGCCGCCACGCTGATCGCGTTCATCGTCGTCGTCGCGATCTTTCCGGCGCTGTTCACCGGTATCGATCCCGCCTATGCCGATCCCAGCCAGAGCCTGCTTCCCCCGTCGGCCGCGCATTGGTTCGGTACCGATCTGCAGGGCCACGACATTTACGCGCGCACCGTTTACGGAGCGCGGGCCTCGGTCACCGTCGGGCTTGGGGCCACCCTGCTCGTGTTCGTCGTCGGCGGCGCGCTGGGCGCGCTGGCCGGCTTCTACGGCGGCTGGATCGATGCCGTGGTCTCGCGCATCACCGATGTGTTTTTCGGGTTGCCACTACTGCTGGCCGCCATCGTGATCATGGGCATCATGCACCACCGTAGAGTGTGGACGGTGGTCGCCATCCTGGCCTTGTTCGGCTGGCCGCAGGTGGCCAGGGTCGCTCGCGGCGCGGTGATCGAGGTGCGGGTCAGCGATTATGTGCTAGCGGCGAAAGCTTTGGGGCTGAGAGAATTCCAGATCCTGGTTCGACACGTGCTGCCCAATGCCCTGGGCCCGGTGTTCGCGGTGTCCACCATCGCCTTCGGCGTGTTCATCGTCACCGAGGCGTCGCTGTCGTACCTCGGCGTCGGCCTGCCGGCGTCGGTGGTGTCCTGGGGAAGCGACATCAACCTCGCGCAGAGCAGGCTGCGGTCGGGCTCGCCCATCCTGTTCTATCCGGCTGGCGCTCTGGCAATCACGGTGTTTGCGTTCATGATGATGGGTGACGCTTTGCGTGACGCCCTGGATCCCGCCTCGCGGGCGTGGCGCGCATGAGCACGAACGACGCGCCGTTGCTGTCGGTCGAGGGCCTGGAAGTCAGGTTCGGCGCTGATGATCCCGCGGTTCGCGGCCTGGATCTGACCGTGCTGCGCGGTCAGACCGTCGCGGTGGTCGGCGAATCGGGATCGGGAAAATCCACGACGGCCGCCGCGATTCTCGGACTGCTCCCGCCCGGAGGACGAATCACGGCCGGGCGCATCGTTTTCGACGGGCGCGACATCACGTCGTTCGATCGCAGGGCCGACCGCCGGCTACTGCGATCGATCAGGGGCCGTGCCATCGGCTACGTGCCCCAAGATCCGATGACCAACCTCAACCCGGTCTGGAAGGTGGGTTTTCAGGTTCGGGAGGCGTTGCGCGCCAACACGGATACCCGCGAGGCGCGACGGCTCGCTCTGGAACTCCTCGCCGAGGCGGGCATGCCGGACCCGGTCAAACAAGCCGGCCGGTACCCGCATCAGCTTTCCGGCGGCATGTGCCAGCGTGCGCTCATCGCCATCGGGTTAGCGGGCCGGCCGAAGCTGCTCATCGCCGACGAGCCGACCTCCGCGCTCGACGTCACCGTGCAGCGGCAGGTGCTCGATCATCTGCAGGGGCTCACCGACCAACTCGGAACCGCGCTGCTGCTGATCACCCACGACCTGGCGTTGGCCGCCGAACGGGCCGAGTCCGTGATCGTCGTCCATCGCGGCGTGGTGGTGGAATTCGGTGGTGCGCAGGCCATTTTGCGGGAGCCGCAACACGAATACACCCGACGGTTGGTGGCCGCCGCCCCGTCGCTGACCGCGACCAGTTCCTCCCGACCGCGCCCGCGGACCCCGAACGAACCCACCGACGACATCCTCGTCGTCTCGGAGCTGACCAAGGTCTACCGGGAGTCGCGGGGGGTGCCCTGGCGGCGCGCGGAGTTTTGCGCCGTCGACGCGGTGTCCTTTCGGCTGCGCCGGGCGAGCACCCTGGCGATTGCGGGAGAGTCGGGTTCGGGAAAGTCGACGCTGGCGCGGATGGTGTTGGGTCTGCTCCAACCCACCTCGGGCACTGTGCTTTTCGACGGCACCGAGATCAACGACGCATTAGACCGTGACGACGAGTTGGCTTTTCGCCGCCGGGTGCAGCCGGTGTTCCAGAACCCCTACAGCAGTCTGGATCCCATGTACACGGTGTTCCGTGCCATCGAGGAGCCGTTGCGGATCCATCGGGTCGGTGACCGCAAGCGGCGCGAGCGGGCGGTGCGCGAGCTTGTCGACCACGTGGCGCTGCCGTCGTCGGTGTTGGGGCGGCTGCCCCGCGAACTGTCGGGCGGACAACGGCAGCGGGTGGCGATCGCTCGGGCGCTGGCGCTGCGGCCCGAGGTGCTGGTGTGCGACGAGGCGGTCTCGGCGCTCGACGTGCTCGTGCAGGCGCAGATATTGGACCTGCTGGCCGACCTGCAGGCCGAAATGGGCCTGACCTATTTGTTCATCAGCCATGACCTGGCGGTGATCCGGCAGATCGCCGACGACGTCCTGGTGATGCGCGCCGGCCGGCTGGTGGAGCAGGCGCCCACCGAGGAGTTGTTCGCCCGGCCCCGCGACGAGTACACCCGTCGGCTGCTCGAGGCCATTCCCAGGCCGTTCTGAGGCCGTCGGCGCCTCCCCGATAGGTTGGCAAGCTGTGACGGCTGATCCGCTGGCCCCGCTGGTGGCACTCCCCGGCGTCGCCGAGGCCAGTGACCGAGCCCGCGACGCGCTGGGTCGCGCGCACCGCCACCCGGCCAACCTGCGGCGCTGGCCGGTGACCGCCGCCGAAGCGGCGTTGCGGGCGGCGCGTGCGTCATCGGTGCTCGATGGCGGTCCGGTGCGACTAGACGATCTGGCCGATGCCGGCTTGCCAAGTAGGGGGGTCAGCGATCCGGTGTTCGGTGGAGCGCTGCGGGTGGCCCAGGCGCTGGAGGGCGGCGGGGGACCCCTGATCGGAATCTGGCAGCGCGCACCGTTGCAGGCGCTGGCCCGTCTGCACATGCTCGCGGCGGCCGACCAAGTCGAAGACGATCGGCTGGGCCGCCCGCGGGCCGATGCCGAGGTTGGGCCGCGCCTGGAGTTGCTGGCGGAGTTGGTGACCGGCCGCACAACTGCGCCGGCGCCGGTGGTGGCCGCAGTCGCGCACGGAGAACTGCTGACGCTCAAGCCGTTTGGCAGCGCGGACGGCGTGGTGGCCCGCGCGGTGTCGCGTCTGGTGACGATCGCGAGCGGACTGGACCCCCACGGGTTGGGTGTACCCGAGGTGAATTGGATGCGCCAGCCTGCGGGTTATCGCGATGCCGCGCGCGGTTTCGCCGACGGGACGCCGGACGGGGTGGGCGCCTGGCTGGTGCTGTGTTGCCGGGCGCTGCAAGCCGGTGCGCAGGAGGCTTTGTCGATCGCCGAGTCCCTACCGAATCGGTAGCCGACGGATCTCGAACCGGCGCGAAGATAATGTGTTTCACAAATGTAAAGCGGGCGACGTCCCGAAATATTCGGTCCGCCGCCCGCTAGCGCGGAACTCGGTTACCAAGCGTGCATTTCTGGGTTACGTGGGTTGGCCTCGGCGATCTTGCGAGGCTTCCGGCTGCAACCCCACCCAAGGGGCCGTCGACACCATTCACTTTTCGCAATTACGCAGACCCGCAACACTTCTGCCATTATCGCGGCTATGACTCCGCGTGGGTGCCGGGTTCCGTGCTGGGCGCCCGGTTCGGGAGAACGATCCTTCTCTTCCGGATCGACCTTGGCCTCACCGTGCTTCCGTGGTTCCTTTGTACTACTAGACCCCTAACACAGCAAGGCCTCGGCTTGACTCATGGAAACTGCCCGCGAAACGCGTTCGGTGCCTCACGTAAGAATGCCCGCGAAATGGTGACTGTCGTGAGGCATGGGAAGTGGGTTGTCGATGACGTCTCGCGCGGAGATCACCACCAAGTACGCCAAGGCGTATGTGAAGGCTTCGAAGAAGGGCAAGGGCCAGATTCTGGATCAGGTGGTCGAGGTGACGGGCTGGTCGCGTGATAACGCCCGCCGTCGGCTGACCGCGGCGGCCAAGCAGCCGCCGGGTCCGGGCCGCAGTGTTGCCAAGCGGCCGCGCAAGCCGAGGACCCCGAAGTACTCCTACGACA
The DNA here is from genome assembly GCA_963802525.1 of uncultured Actinomycetota bacterium. Taxonomy (GTDB): domain Bacteria; phylum Actinomycetota; class Actinomycetes; order Mycobacteriales; family Mycobacteriaceae; genus Mycobacterium. The sequence goes on from CAWDJC010000003.1 coordinate 167,596, forward strand.
CTCTCAAAGTGCTGCAAAAGGTTTGGGCCGCCTCGGGTGGGCAGTGTGGGAAGTATCTGGCTGCCTCGATGGCCATCCAGCTCGACGGGTTGGAACGCCACAGCGAGCTGGTCTTCGGCCGTGACCGTTATAGCCCGAAGGTGCGGGAGGAACTGTTGGCGATGAGCGCAGCGTCGATCGACCGCTACCTGAGGCCGGCGAAGGCCAAGGATCACATCAAGGGAAAGTCCACCACTAAGCCCTCGCCGCTGCTGCGCTCGTCGGTCAAGATCCGCAAGGCCACCGACGAGATCGAATCTGCGCCGGGCTTTTTCGAAGGAGATACGGTCGCCCATTGCGGGCCCACGTTGAAAGGCGAGTTCGCCCGGACCTTGAACCTGACCTGTGTGCACACCGGCTGGACCTTCACGCGCACCGTGCGTAACAACGCCCACACCCACATCCTGGGCGGGTTGAAGGCCGGGGTCGAGCAGGTGCCGTTCGAGGTCGTCGGCCTGGACTTCGACAACGGCACCGAGTTCTTGAACAAGGCCGTCATCGCCTGGGCCGGCCTGCAGCAGATCTTCTTCACCCGGTCGCGGCCCTACAAGAAGAACGACCAGGCCACCATCGAGTCCAAGAACAACCACCTGGTGCGCAAGTACGCGTTCTACTACCGCTACGACACCGGCGACGAACGCGCCGTGCTCAACCGGCTCTGGCCCCTGGTGAACGACCGGCTCAACTACCTGACTCCGACCATCAAACCCATCGGGTACTCCAGCAGCGGTGACGGCCGCCGCCGACGCCTCTACGACGCCCCGCAAACCCCGCTGGACCGGCTGCTGGCCGCCGGGACTCTCAGCCGGGCACAGCAGACCGAACTGACCGCCTACCGCGACAGCCTCAACCCCGCCAAGATCGGCCGCGAGATCGCCGACCTGCAGAACCGACTTCTCCAGCTGGCCAAGGAAAAAACCGAGCAGCTCTACCTGGCCAGCATCCCCACCGCCCTACCCGACATCCGCAAAGGCATCCGGATCAAGGCCAGCTGAACCGGCCCGTTTCGCGGGCATTCCTACCTGAGGCACGGACAAAATTTCGCGGGCATCTTGATTTGAGGCACTACGGGCCTAATTGCGAAGCAAAAATGTATTGCCCGAATTGAATGTTTGCTGTCGGGGCTAAAAGGCGAAGCGGCGCAGCAACGAATAGGTGACCGCGCCGGCGGCGAGTGCGGTGACGCCCACCGCGGCGGTGGTCGCGATCGCGGCGCCCGACGGCGCGGGAATTCGGTCGCGCAGCGACACCGGGCGGGAAAACACCAACACGGGCCAACCGCGCTCGTTGGCCTCTTTTCGCAAGCTGCGATCGGGATTGACCACGCTGGGATGGCCGACGGCCTCGAGCATCGGCAGGTCGGTGATCGAGTCGGAGTAGGCGTAGCAGTGTTCCAGCGGGTAGCCCTCGCGCGCGGCTAACTCGCGAATCGCTTGCACCTTGACCTCGCCGTAGCAGTAGAACGCGATCTCGCCGGTGTAGCTCCCGTCCTCGACGACCATTCGGGTCGCCATGGCGTGGGTCGCGCCCAGCGCCCGGGCGATCGGCGCGACGATCTCTTCTCCGGACGCCGAGACCACCACGACGTCGCGACCGCACAACTTGTGGGCGGCGATCAGGTCCGCGGCTTCGGCGAACACCAGCGGGGTCACGATGTCGTGCAGCGTTTCGTTGACGATCGACTTGACCTGCTCGACGTCCCAACCGGTGACCATGTTGGTCATGTGGAGGCGCATCCGGTCCATCTGGTCATGATCAGCACCGGAGAGCAGATAGATGAACTGGGCGTAGCTGGACTTGAGCACGGCGCGGCGGTTGAGCAGTCCTTGGTTGAAGAAGGGTTTGCTGAACGCCAGCGTGCTGGACTTGGCGATGATGGTCTTGTCCAGGTCGAAGAAGGCGGCAGTACGGGCGCGGGGAGCGGTGGTTGCGGCTGTTTCCGGTGAGGTTTGCTGCCGCGCGGCCGAATCGGAGACGGTCACCGACCCAGCATAGGTCGGTAGTCCAACGGCTGCCGCGACCTCAGGCCCAAAACGGCCGCTCATACTACCGGTGTTACACACCGTCGGTATTTTTGCGGCTCAACGCACGTTTCGATGGAACAGCTACTTGCGTTAGTGCGGACTGTCATGTGTATAGTAAGCATTACTCGGCCTGAGCCGAGGGTGCATCAGCCCGACCCCCCGGGGCTGATACACGACGACCCTCGCCTCCTCCCCCCCTGGCGGGGGTCGTCCCTTTTCTGGGGTAAATATTCGGCGGTTGTAGCTGGTTGGCTCCCGCCTGCCGCGCGTTGCGGGAAGAGGTTTTCCATCCGCTCGGTGACCGCTGGTCAGACGCACTTGTGCACACTCGCGTCTCTATCCACAAATCCGGCTTTGGGACTGGTGTGCCAAGGTCGCGGCCGCGCAAGGTGGGTTGATGACTGGCACCATCCGCACGAAAACGGCGGGTTCTTCGGGCGTGCTGGCGGTGTTGACGGATCCACAGTTGCGCGAGGAGCTGGATCGGGTGGCCGCGGCAGTCGGCGTCCGGGTGGTTCATGCGGCTGGCGGGTCCGCGGTGAGCCGGAAGACATGGTCGGCGGCCGCGGCGGTGGTGTTGGACGAGGTGGCGGCGGATCTGTGTGGGCAGGCGGCGCTGCCGCGGCGCGCCCACGTCAGCGTCCTGACCGTCGCCGAACTCACGACGATGACCTGGGCGGCAGCCGTCGCGGTCGGTGCCCAGCAGGTGCTGAGGCTGCCCGAGCAAGAGCGCGAATTGATCCGCGAGCTCGCCGAAGCCGGCGAATCCGCGCGCGATGACGGGCTCCGCGGTGAGGTCGTCGCCGTCATCGGGGGATGCGGCGGTGCCGGCGCGTCTTTGCTTGCGGTCGCGCTGGCGGAAGCCGCCGGCGACGCGCTCCTGGTCGATCTCGACCCGTGGGGCGGGGGCATCGATCTGCTGGTGGGCGGCGAGGACACACCGGGCCTGCGTTGGCCCGATTTGGCGCTGCAGGGTGGACGGCTCAGCTGGCCCGCCGTGCGCGAGGCGCTGCCGCGACACCGCGGAATCAGCTTGCTGTCCGGCACTCGCCGCGGGTACGAGTTGGGCGGCGCACCGGTGGATGCCGTTGTCGATGCCGGGCGCCGCGGGGGAGTCGCCGTGGTGTGCGATCTTCCCCGTCGTCTCTCCGACGCGACGCAAGCCGCGTTGGATGCCGCCGATCTCGTCGTCGTGGTCAGCCGCTCCGATGTGCGGGCGTGCGCGGCGACCGCGGCGATGGCTCCCGTGCTGGCCGCGACCAATCCCAATCTCGGTCTGGTCGTGCGGGGCCCGTCGCCCGGGGGTTTGCGGGCAACCGAGGTCGCCGACATCACCGGCCTGCCGCTGCTGGCGTCCGTAAAAGCCCAGCCGCAACTCGCGCAGCAGCTGGAACGCGGTGGCCTGCGGTTGGGACGTCGATGTGCGCTCGCGGTGGCGGCTCGCCGGGTGCTCGCCGTCCTGCCGTCCGCGGGGTCGGGGCGGAATGGCAGGGCCGCGTGAGCGGCTCGCTGATCGAACGGGTGCGCGAGCGCCTGGCATCCGAATCCGCCCCGTTGCGGCCCAGCGTTGTGGCCGCCGCGATCCGGGCCGAGTCCGGCGGGATGCTCGGCGATACCGAAGTCCTTGCCAATCTTCGGGTGTTGGAAACCGAGCTGACCGGTGCCGGCATCCTCGAACCGTTGTTGTGCGCGGACGGCACCACCGACGTGTTGGTCACCGCGCCCGACGCCGTGTGGGTTGACGACGGAAACGGATTGCGGCGCAGCCAGATTCGTTTCGCCGACGAGGCGGCGGTGCGCCGGCTGGCGCAGCGGCTGGCGTTGGCCGCCGGTCGGCGTCTCGACGACGCGCAGCCTTGGGTGGATGGCCAGCTAACGGGTATCGGTGCCGGAGGGTTCGCGGTGCGGTTGCATGCGGTGTTGCCGCCCGTTGCGGCGGGCGGCACCTGCGTGTCGCTGCGCGTATTGCGGCCGGCCACTCAGGATTTGGCGGCCCTGACCTCGGCCGGTGCGATCGATCCCCAGGCGGCCGCGCTGATCGCCGACATCATCGCCGCTCGGTTGGCCTTCCTGGTGTGCGGGGGCACCGGGGCCGGAAAGACGACCCTGCTGGCGGCGATGCTGGGCGCCGTACCGCCCGAAGACCGGATCGTGTGCGTCGAGGATGCCGCCGAGCTGGCGCCGGGGCATCCGCATCTGGTCAAGCTGGTCGCGCGGTGCGCCAATGTCGAAGGCGTCGGCGAGGTTCCGGTGCGCGAACTCGTGCGGCAGGCCTTGCGGATGCGGCCCGACCGCATCGTGGTGGGCGAGGTCAGGGGCGCCGAAGTGGTCGATCTGCTGGCGGCACTGAACACCGGCCACGACGGCGGCGCGGGCACGGTGCACGCCAACAACCCGGGCGAGGTTCCCGCCCGGCTGGAGGCGCTGGGCGCGCTCGGCGGTCTCGGTCGGGCCGCACTGCACAGTCAACTCGCCGCGGCGGTCCAGGTGCTGCTGCACGTCACGCGGGACCGGGCCGGTCGGCGCCGGCTCGGCGAGATAGCCGTGCTGCGCCGAGTTGACGGGCAGGTCCGGGCCGTCACCGTGTGGGAAGCGGGCCGTGGCATGACGGACGACGCGGGCGATCTGCATCGCCTGCTGCGAAGCCGGATGTCGGCATGAACGGCCTCACGGTCGCCGCCTTGCTGTTATCCCTTGCGCTGCTGGTGCTTCCGTCGTCACCGCGGCGCAGGTTGATGAGGCCGGCGCGCGTCGGCCGGCGGCGCAGAGTCGACCCGACTGGGCTAGCTGGTGCCGCTGCGTGTGCGGCCGTGGCCGCCGCCGTACTGCTGCCGCTGACGACGGTCCTCGCCCTCGCGGTGGTGGGCGCCACCGCGAGCCTGCGTTATCGTCGTCACCGCCGTTACCGGCACGCCCTGGACGAGGGCCGAACGCTGGAAACGGCCCTTGACGTGCTGGTCGGCGAATTGCGCGTGGGCTCTCATCCGGTGCGCGCGTTCCTTGTCGCCGCGGAGGAATCCGTTGGGGCGGTTGCCGTGTCGTTGCGTGCGGTCGCTGCGCGGGCCAGATTGGGCGCCGACGTCACCGCCGGCCTGCGCGCCGCGGCACGGTCGTCATCTCTGCCCGCGCAGTTCGATCGACTCGCGGTCTGCTGGCAGCTGGCCAGTGACCACGGGCTGGCAATAGCCACGCTGATGCGTGCCGCACAGCGCGATATCGCTGAACGGCAACGCTTTTCGGCGCGAGTGTCATCGAGCATGGCCGGAGCGCGCGCCACTGCGACGATACTGGCGGGCCTGCCGGGGCTCGGCGTGCTGCTGGGTCAACTGATCGGGGCCCACCCGCTGAGTTTCTTGCTGGGCGGGCACGGCGGCGGATGGCTGCTGGTCGTCGGGTCGATGCTGGCCTGCGGGGGGCTGCTGTGGTCGGACCGCATCACCGATCGGCTCGCAGCATGAGCGCGGCGGCGGTGCTGCTGGCAATGGCATTGTGGATCGGTCCCGGCCCGTCAATCGTGCGGGCACGAGCGGGGATATCGTCGGGCGCGCTTACGCGGGGGCAGGGGCCGCCCCCGGGGCCGGGACATGGCCCGGACCCGCTGGCGGTCGCCTCCAGCCTCGACGTGCTGGCCGTGTGCCTCGCAGCCGGCATGGCGGTGTCGACGGCCGCGGCAGCGACCGCCCCGTCCGCGCCACCGAAGCTGGCCGGGGTGTTGCGCCGCGCCGCCGACCTGCTGGCGCTGGGCGCGGATCCCGCTGTGGCCTGGTCGATTTCGCCGGCTCTGCCGGCCAGCTCCGCCGACGCACACATCGATGCGCTGCTGCGCCTGGCGCGGCGTTCGGCATCCTCGGGCGCGGCGCTGGCCGGCGGCGTCGCCGAATTGGCGGACCAATCTCGACACGAAGCCGCGCACGCGGCCGCAGCGGCCGCCGAGCGGGCCGGGGTTCTGATCGCCGGACCGCTCGGTCTCTGCTTTCTGCCGGCGTTTGTGTGCCTGGGCATCGTCCCGGTGATGGCGGGATTGGCCGGTGATGTCTTGCAGTCGGGCTTGCTGTGAAACGAAAGGAAGGCATTGATGATCAACGTGTTCCGCGCATTCCTGGCGCGCGCGACCGTGTTGGCGACCGACGAGTCGGGTATGTCCACGGTCGAATACGCCATCGGCACGATAGCGGCGGCGGCGTTCGGCGCGATCCTCTACACCGTCGTCACCGGCGATTCGATCGTCTCGGCGCTGACCAACATCATCGGCCGGGCGCTCAGCACCAAGGTATAGCGGATTGTGCCGGCGCGAGCACCGTTGAAGCGGCACTGGCGATCGCCGCGCTGGTCGTGGTGCTGGTGCTGTGCCTGGCCGGTGTCACCGCGGTGTCGATGCAGGTGCGTTGTGTCGACGCCGCGCGCGAGGCGGCCCGGCTGGCTGCCCGCGGCGACGAACGTTCGGCGCTCGACGCCGCGCGCCGCATCGCGCCCGTCGGGGCGTGGGTTCAAGTGCATCGGGACGGCGATTTCCTGGTGGCGACGGTCGTCGCGCACTCAAAGTTGTTGCCTTCGTTGGACATTGCGGCCAGAGGGGTCTCGGCGGCCGAACCATCGGGATGATCGGGGCTCGGCCACCCTCGTTGCGGTGGCGATGGTCGCGGTGCTGCTCTGCGTCACGGGCGCTGGTGCATATCTCGGGTCGGCGGTGGTGGCCCGTCATCGTGCGCAGGCAGCGGCCGACCTGGCCGCATTGGCCGCGGCGGCCCGGCTGCCGTCCGGGGCCGCGGCGGCCTGCGCCCGCGCGACGCTGGTGGCGCGCGAGATGCGGGTCAACGACTCCGAATGCGGCGTGGACGGTCTCGACGTTGTCATAACGGTTCGGGTGCCCGTCGCCTTCGGCGGCGCGGCGCGGGCCGCAGCGCGGGCGGGGCCCGCCGCCTAAGTGGTCAACCCGGTCATGCGGTCCAGGCCGAGCAGCAGCCCGTCGGCCCCGCGGCACACTTGTTGCTTGATCTGAGTATCCAGCGCCCGGCTGTGAATATGGCTAACGGGCCCGGCGGCGTAAAGGTGCGCGGGGTGACCTCGTCAAGGGTTCGACGTCGTCGCTAGATCCCGTCGGCCACTAGAACCCGTCTATAGCCCGTCTATCCCGTTCAGGCCGAACAGCAACCCGCCGGCGCCGCCGGTGCCGGGACCGAGGGTCCCCGGAAAGCCAACCCCGCCGTTGCCGCCGTTGCCGCCATTGCCGATCAGCCGGGCGTCGCCGCCTTGACCGCCGCCACCGCCGGCGGGGGCCGAACCACCTGCGCCGGCGTCCCCACCGTTGCCGATCAGCGCGCCGGTGCCGCCGTTACCGCCGAAGCCCCCGGAAACCTGGCTCATCCCGCCGGTTCCGCCGGCGCCGCCGGAGCCGAATAGCAGGCCGGCGTTGCCGCCGGTCCCGCCATGCCCGCCCATCATGCCGCCGAACCCGCCGGCACCGCCGAGCCCGCCGTTACCGATCACCCCGCCGGTGCCTCCAGCCCCGCCGCCACCCGCGTTGGTAAGGCCGAACCCGCCGACGCCCCCCTCGCCGCCGAGACCGATTAGCCTGGCGGACCCGCCCGCACCTCCAGCCCCCCCGTTGCCAGGGTTGGCCGCCCCGCCGGTGCCGCCGTGCCCACCGTTGCCGATCAGCGCGGCGTCACCGCCGGCCCCGCCTGCACCGCCTTGGAAGCCCGCTGCCCCGCCGGTTCCCCCGTCACCGGCGGCACCGGCGAAGAAGCCGGCGTTGCCGCCTGCGCCGCCGCTGCCCCCGTCGCCGCTGCCGCCCCCGATCCCGCCGCTGCCGCCGGCACCGCCGTTGCCGAACAGGCCACCGCCGCCTCCAGCTCCACCGGCCCCGCCATTCGTGTTGCCCTGCCCGCCGTTGCCGCCGGCGCCGCCCGTGCCGAACAGTCCGGCCGCGCCCCCCGGCCCGCCCGCACCCCCGTCGCCGTGGAAGCCGAGCGCCCCGGCGCCGCCGGCGCCGCCGTTGGCGAAGAGCCCGCCGGCGCCACCGGCCCCGCCGGCCCCGCCGTCGGTATTGCCGACCCCACCGGCCCCGCCGGCCCCGCCGGCGCCGAACAGCCCGCCGGCACCACCGTTGCCGCCGTGGCCGCCGTTTCCGATGGAGCCCTGCGGGATGGGCCCGCCGTCGCCGCCGGCGCCGCCGTTGCCGAATAGCCCGGCGGCACCGCCGTTTCCGCCCGTTCCGCCTTGCCTGCCGGACCCGCCGGCTCCGCCGTTGCCGAACAAGATCCCGCCGGGCGCGCCGTCTTGCCCGGTACCCGGCGCCCCGTTGGCGCCGTTGCCGATCAGCGGGCGCTGCAATAGAAATTCGGTGGGTGCGTTCACGACCTGGATGATTTGGTCCTCAATTGCCTGCAAAGGATTCGCTACGGCCGCGGCGTTGGCGACCTCGGCGCTGGCGTACGCGCCCGCGCCCGCGTTCAGCGCCTGGACAAACTCGTTGTGAAACGCCGACGCCTGGGCGCTGACCCCTTGAAACACCTGGGCATGCGTCGCAAGCATGGCCGCGAGGGCTGCTGACACCTCATCGGCACCGGCCGCGATTACCGCGGTCGTCGGGGCGACCGCGGCCGCATTGGCCGCGCCGATCGTCGAACCGATCTTCGTCAGATCCGTCGCCGCGGCCTGCAGCATTTCCGGAACCGATATCACAAACGACATTTGCCACCTCCCGGATCTTCATTCGAGGTGATCAACTATGCGAGGTCGTGCGCCGAAGAACGTCGGTCGGAGCGCGTAGAAAACGCGGGCCGGGGGTCGCATATTCGCACGCGGAGGGGTTCTATGCGGTCGGGGCTATACCGACCTGGTTCATCCCGTCTAGGCCGAGCAGCAGCCCACCCGTGCCGCCGGTGCCGCCAGCGCCCGTGTTCATGCTGATCCCGCCATCGCCGCCGTTACCCCCGTTACCGATCAACCAGGGGCTGCTGCCCGCCCCTCCCTGACCGCCGGCGCCGGTGGAAGACGCACTGTCCCCGCCGACGCCGCCGTTGCCAATCACGCCGGCGTCGTATCGCCTCGCGCTTGCGGCAGCCCCGCGGCGGCGACTTCCTCCTCGGTTGGCAATCGCAGCGAAACCAGCCCGGCGAAGGTGTCCGGTTCGAGTTCCACCTTGTTGACCGTGACGTGCACCGGCACCCAATCGACGTCGTGGCCCCGCATGCGCAGCACCCGACTGGTTGGGCCACCGACGAATTCCTTTGTCATGGAGGACCTTAGGTGCTCATCGTCCGGATGAACCTTCGGCCTGTCGGTTTTGCTGCCCCGCCAGTCGTAGAAGGTGCAGGGCTCGTCGAGCCATTTCAGCAGGGTCCAGTTCTCGAGATCGACGAGTGCCCGGTGGACGCCGGCCTGGGCCAGTCCGTTGAGGATCCGCTGCGCCAGATCGTCGGTGGATATCACCGGGCCCTTGAGTTCCGAGCGCCAGTTCATTGCGCGGGCGACCAGGTGGTCCCGCCTGTCCGGTCCCTGTTCCAAGGCGGTGCGCGCGACGAAACCTATCCGGATGGGATTTCCCTGCCAATCGGTGAGATCCCATGTGCTGCAGAGCGTTTGGCCGGGCGTGGCCTTGACTGCCATGGCAAGCACCTTGGTTTCGTTCGGATTGAGTTCGCGCGACGGAAGGTCTTCCGCGAAGGCCCTGCCTAACGTGACTTCGACGTCGGGATTCTTGCCGCTGTTGGTCAGGGACTCCCGGGTATCGGTGGCCACGCCAAGTGTCAGGTCCCACTTCAGCGGGCCGGGGATCGGCCGTTCGGACGGTTCTTCGTCGGCGGGCCCGGTCCACACGTGCACCCCGTGGATCTGGCCGTCGGACATGACCACCGGTTCCGTGCGGATGACACGGTCGCGCTTGGTGGTGATGCTGGTCAGGCTCTGGCCGGTCTGCATCGACTCGGCGATCGCGGTCCGGACCGCGGCGAGATAGGGACTGCGGCGCAGGAACGTCTTGATCGGCACCAGGTTTTTCAGTTGCCATCCCTGCGCCACCACGGCGGGCTCGCCCCCTAGCGTCTCCACGAGCAACCAGTCGTGGGCCATGCGGCCAATTTTACGGCGGCCAAGGGACTCGATGGGGCCCGGGTGTGGTTGGACGCCGGCTAGCTCCCGCTGATTGGCGTGTCGCCGTTGCCGCCGACCCCGCTGCAACGGCATCAGGCGCCGCGACCGACCGTATCGCACTCTGCGGCAACGTATCTCGGCTTTGCGGTCTCTTGGACGGTTACCGATCGCGTATCGCGTGGTCGGGATCGCGAAGGACTCTTTCATTCGGCCGTCCGGGGCCCTGTGCGATGATATGTTGGCATTTCTTCAGCAGTGAGGAATGGCGCCTGTCACGACGCAGATTCGTGGAGGTCGACCGTTGAGGGGTCGGTCGCCATCCCGGGATTACTCAGCGTGATCGGCTACCACTGCTTCAGTCGCCGTCTGGGAAAGCCGCGTTCGGAGGCCGCGGCCCCGTCGAGAAGCCACCGATCGGGGGTCGGTGCCGCGCGACGAACGTGAGGCCTGCAAGGGGTAGATATCGTTGCGGTGCAACGCATCTGCGATCGGGACGACGCCTGTCCTGGGAACGCATGTCGTCGCGGCTAAGGCAACCCGTTGAGCCCATTTAGGCCCAACACCAGCCCGCCGGTACCACCGGCGCCGGCGTTGCCCGGCGTCGTGCCGGTCCCGCCGTCGCCGCCGTTGCCGCCGTCGCCAGTCACCACGGCGTTGCCGCCGGCCCCGCCGGCCCCACCGACTGTTGTGGCCGCCCCGCCGGCGCCGCCGGCGCCGCCATCGCCCCCTAGCAGACCGGCGGTGCCGCCGGGCCCGCCGGGCCCGCCGGCAGCCGGGGCGCCACCAAAGTTGGACCCGCAGGCCCCGCCGTTCCCGCCCCATCCGAGCACGAGGGCGTTGCCGCAGGCGCCGCCGGCGCCGCCGTTGCCGGAGCCGCCTTGCCCGCCGACCCCGTCATCCCCGGCGCCGGCGCCGACCAGCCCCGCGAGCAGCCCGCCGGCCGCTGGGATGGGCGGTGACGTCGCCGCCACGCCACAGGTCATGGGCCTCGTCACGACGCAGATCCGAGGGGCCGGTCGCCAGCCGCGGCATTACTCAGCGTGACTCGTGACCCAACTCCGCGAGCACCAGCCGCAGCACCCGCACCGCGCCCGCCTTGTCCAGGGGGTGGTTGCCGTTGCCGCATTTGGGGGACTGCACGCACGACGGGCACCCGTTCGGGCATTCGCACGCTTCGATCGCGGCGGCCGTCGCGTTTAACCAGGTGCGGGCCTGGCGGAAGCCGCGTTCGGCGAATCCCGCCCCGCCCGGGTAGCCGTCGTAGACGAAGACGGTGGGCAGCCCGTCGGGACCGATCGCGGTGGACAAACCGCCGATGTCGCCGCGGTCGCAGCTGGCCACCAAGGGCAGCAGGCCGATGGCCGCATGCTCGGCGGCATGTAACGAGCCCGGAATCTGCGGCAGTTCGATACCATTGTGCGACAAGGCATCCGGGGTGATGGTGTACATGGCCGCGGCGGTGGGCAGCACATGTTCCGGCATATCCAGTTCGATGAAGTCGATGACCTCCCCGGACAGCCGGCGGCGCAGGTAGCCCACCACCCGATGAGTGACCGTGACCGGCACCAGGCCCAAGGTGACGGGCCCGAACTCGGATCGTTCACCCGTCCCGGTGACGACGATGTCGGTGAGCTCGCGCGCGAACGTCGCATACCCGGGATCGTCGGCGTGGACGAACGCGATCCCGTCCTCGGTGTCCAGGGAGTCGACGACGTAGGTGTCGCCCTGATGCAGGTAGACCGCCCCGGGATGGACCGAGGCCGGGGCCCGATCGACCCCGGCGCTGCCCAGCAGCCGCCCGGTGTCCGCCTCGACGATGACGATCTGGCCGCCCGCCGAGCCCCGGATGTCCACCGCACCGTGCGGTTGTATGCCGGGCGCCGGAAAGTACCTGTCGTTGCGCCGCCGCAGCAGCCCGTCCTCGACTAGACCCTGAGCCACGTCCGTGGCGCCGAAATCCCGGACCTCGGCTTCGTCGAGCGGGAGTTCGGTTGCGGCGCAGAGGAGTTGGGGACCGAGGATGTACGGGTTAGCGGGGTCGATCACCACCCGCTCGACCGGTTTGCCCAGCAGCGCGGCGGGGTTGTGGACCAGATACGTGTCCAGCGGATCGTCGCGGGCGATCAGCACGACCAGCGCGCCCTGGCCCCGCCGACCCGACCGGCCGGCCTGCTGCCAGAACGAGGCGACCGTCCCGGGGAAACCCGCGAGCACCACCGCATCCAGGCCGGCGATGTCGACACCCAACTCCAGCGCATTGGTGGTGGCCAGGCCGCGCAGCCGCCCCTCGGCCAGGGCCCGCTCCAGCGCGGTTCGGTCCTCGGCGAGATAACCGGCCCGATACGACGCCACGGTTTGCGACAGCCCCGGGGCGATGTCGTCCAGCCGCGCCCGCGCCCCCAGCGCGGTCAACTCCGCGGCGCGGCGCGACCGGACGAACGTCAGCGTTTGCGCTCCCTCGGTGACCAGGTCGGCCATCACGCGCGCCGCCTCGGCGCCGGCGGAGCGGCGCACCGGCGCACCGTTCTCGCCGGTCAGATCCGCGCGCAACGCGGGCTCCCACAACGCCACCGTGCGGGACCCCTGCGGTGAGCCGTCTTCGGTGACCTCCTCGACCGGAAGGCCGATGAGTTCGGCGGCCGTTGCGCCCGGCGAATCCGTTGTCGCGCTGGCGAAGACCACCGTCGGCGCAGAGGAATAACGCTCACACAGCCGCAGTAGCCGGCGTAGCACCATCGCCACGTTCGAGCCGAAAACCCCACGGTAGTAATGACATTCGTCGACGATTACGAATCGAAGGCCACGCAACAAGACGGCCCAGCGGGCATGGTTGCGCAATATCGACAGGTGGATCATGTCGGGGTTGGAAAACAACCATCGGGAGCGTTCACGGGCGAAACGGCGCACCTCGGCGGGACTGTCGCCGTCGTATGCGGTCGGCGCGACGTCATGCAGCCGGGGGATGGCCGCGGTCAGTGCGTGCGCGGCGCGCAATTGGTCGTGACCGAGCGCCTTGGTCGGCGACAGGTAAAGCACCCGGGCCCGCGGGTCCGTCGCCAGCGCGTTGAGGACGGGAAGTTGATAGGCCAATGACTTGCCCGACGCGGTGCCGGTGCCGATCACCACATGACGGCCGGCGTGGGCCAACTCCGCGGCCGCGGCCTGGTGCGACCACGGGCAGCTGATGCCGCGGTCGGCGAACGCGCGCACGACGTCGGGCTCGGCCCAGTCCGGCCAACGGTGCGGCCGGCCGCCGCGCGCCGGCAGTTCGGCGACATGGCGCAGCGGGCGCTCGCCGGCCGCCGTACCGGCGAGCGCGACGGCGAGCAGGTCGCTGCCGAAACTCGCCACCTCACACCTCCAAGGATCCGTCGGCGACACAAGTCTGTCGCCGACGCGATGAACATGGTTGACTATTTGCGGTCGCAGCTTCTGTGTTCGTGTCAAACTTTCGCAGGAACAACGTTGCGGCCGCGGTTCCTGCGAGGTTATCGGTCGGGTGAAGTTCCGGCGACTCCGTTAGGTATGGCGGTCGTACCAGGCCCGGGGCACCGAACCGCGGTGCACCGCATCCAGAAGAAAAGGAAAGATCGAGAGATGCCACAGGGAACTGTGAAGTGGTTCAACGCGGAGAAGGGCTTCGGGTTCATTGCCCCCGAAGATGGTTCCGCGGATGTTTTTGTCCACTACACGGAGATCCAGGGTTCGGGCTTCCGTACCCTTGAAGAAAACCAGAAGGTCGAGTTCGAGATCGGCCACAGCCCTAAGGGCCCCCAGGCCACCGGAGTCCGCTCCGTCTGAGACGAGCAGATTCTCCACGGAAACCCCCCGTGCAACCCGCTCCGCGCGTCCCGCCGGGGGGTTTTCGCTTTCTGTCTGGCGGCGCCCCGGGTCGCCGCGCCGGATGCCTGAAGGCGGGGACGGACGACCTGGCCTACTGTCGTTGGCGTGAGCCAGCTTTCCTTCTTCACAGCGGAGTCGGTGCCGCCCGCGGTCGCCGATCTTTCGGGGGTGCTGGCGGCCTCCGGCCAGATCGTCCTGGTCGGTGCTCCGTCTAAAAGCCAAGTGCAGGGTGCCCGACTTTCGGTGGTTGTGGATCGGCCGTGGCGCGCCTCGGCGCTGGCCGACATGATTCGCGAGGCGGGTCTGGTGCCCGAGATCAGCCACACCGACGAGGACACCCCCCTGGTGAGGACGGCGGTGACCCCTTCATTGCTCACCCTTGCAGCCGAATGGACGCGCGGCGCGGTCAAGACGGTGCCCCCGCGGTGGCTGCCCGGGCCGCGCGAGCTGCGGGCGTGGACGCTGGCGGCCGGTAACCCGGAGGGCGACCACTATCTGCTGGGCCTGGATCCGCACGCGCCCGACACCCATTCCCCGCTGGCGTCGGCCCTGATGCGGGTCGGGATCGCGCCCACCCTGATCGGCACCCGCGGCGGTCGGCCCGCGCTTCGGATCAGCGGCCGTCGCAGGCTGTCGCGCCTGGTAGAGAACGTGGGGGAACCCCCGGACGGCGCCGAGGCGTTGCCGCTGTGGCCCCGGGTTTAGCCGGACTTTAACGCCCGGTTTTCGGGGAGCCGGTTTGCGCAGGCCCGCCCGAGGGTGCGAAATTGTCAGGTGCCCTGAAGCGAAGGAACGCCCGCGTACCTGAATTTCGCCGGAATTTCGGACGCTGGCCTGTCATTCTTCGTGCAGGGCGGTCTCGCAAGGGGGGCCGGGATAAGGGATGGAGCGTAACCGCAGTTGGCTGACCCGAAGCTAAAGGACCGCGTCAGCGGCGGAAATGGGAGCCGTCGGCGACTCGTCATAGTCGAGTCGCCGACCAAGGCGCGCAAACTGGCCGGCTACCTGGGCTCCAGCTACATTGTCGAGTCCTCCCGAGGCCACATCCGTGACCTGCCCCGTGCCGCGGCCGACGTGCCCGCGAAGTTCAAGTCCGAGCCCTGGGCCCGGCTCGGGGTCAACGTCGATGCCGACTTCGAGCCGCTCTACATCATCAGCCCGGAGAAGAAGCACACCGTCAGCGAGCTGAGGGGCCTGCTGAAAGACGTCGACGAGCTCTATCTGGCCACGGATGGTGACCGCGAGGGCGAAGCCATCGCCTGGCACCTGCTGGAAACCCTCAAGCCGAGCATCCCGGTCAAGCGGATGGTCTTCCACGAGATCACCGAGCCGGCGATCCGCGCGGCCGCCGAGCACCCCCGCGACCTGGACATCGACTTGGTCGACGCGCAGGAAACCCGCCGCATCCTGGACCGGCTGTACGGCTACGAGGTCAGCCCGGTGCTGTGGAAGAAGGTGGCGCCCAAGCTGTCGGCGGGCCGGGTCCAGTCGGTGGCCACCCGGATCATCGTGCAGCGCGAACGCGACCGCATGGCGTTCCGCAGCGCGTCGTACTGGGACATCGTCGCCCAGCTGGACGCCAGCGTGTCCGACTCGCAGGCCCAGCCGCCCACCTTCACCGCCCGGCTGACCAACGTGGACGGCCTACGGGTCGCCACCGGCCGCGATTTCGACTCGCTGGGTCAGCTGCGCAAGGCGGACGAAGTCGTGATCCTGGACGAGGCGAGCGCGACCGAGCTCGCCACGGGCTTGCAGGGCGCGCTGCTGTCGGTCGCGTCGGCGGAGGAGAAGCCCTACACCCGGCGCCCGTACGCGCCGTTCATGACGTCGACGCTGCAGCAGGAGGCCGGCCGCAAGTTGCGGTTCTCCTCCGAGCGCACGATGAGCATCGCCCAGCGGCTCTACGAGAACGGCTACATCACTTATATGCGTACCGACTCGACGACGCTGTCGGAGTCGGCGATCAACGCGGCGCGCAATCAGGCGCGTCAGCTCTACGGCGAGGAGTACGTCTCGCCGTCGCCGCGCCAGTACACCCGCAAGGTGAAGAACGCCCAGGAGGCCCACGAGGCGATCCGGCCCGCCGGTGAGACGTTCGCCACCCCGGACGCGGTCCGTCGCGAGCTCGACGGCGACGAATTCCGGCTCTACGAGCTGATCTGGCAGCGCACGGTGGCCTCGCAGATGGCCGACGCGCGCGGCACCACGCTGAGCCTGCGCATCGCGGGCACGGCGGGTGGTCCCGCCGGAAAAAGGGACGTGGTCTTCTCCGCCACCGGACGCACCATCACGTTCGCCGGCTTCCTCAAGGCCTACGTGGAAACGGTGGACGAGCTGGCCGGCGGCGAGGCCGACGACGCCGAGCGCCGGCTGCCGCACCTGACCGAGGGGCAGCGGCTGGAGGCCCTCGAGCTCACCCCCGACGGGCACGCCACCAACCCGCCGGCGCGCTACACCGAGGCCTCGCTGGTCAAGGCCCTCGAGGAGCTGGGCATCGGCCGCCCGTCGACGTACTCGTCGATCATCAAGACCATTCAGGACCGCGGCTACGTGTACAAGAAGGGCAGCGCGCTGGTGCCCTCGTGGGTCGCGTTCGCCGTCACCGGTCTGCTGGAACAGCATTTCGGCCGGCTCGTCGACTACGGCTTCACCGCGGCGATGGAAGACGAGCTCGACGCGATCGCGTCGGGCAACGAGCAACGCACCAACTGGCTCAACAATTTTTACTTCGGCGGTGACCACGGTGTGCCCGACTCGGTGGCCCGCTCCGGTGGCCTGAAGAAGCTCGTCGGCGTCAACCTCGAAGGCATCGACGCTCGAGAAGTCAACTCCATCAAGGTGTTTGACGATGCGGAGGGCCGGCCCATCTATGTTCGGGTGGGCAAGAACGGGCCCTATCTCGAACGCATCGTCACCAACGAGGATGGTGAGCCCACGCCGCAACGGGCCAACCTCAGCGACTCGCTGACCCCCGATGAGCTGACGCTTCAGGTGGCCGAAGAGCTTTTCGCCACACCGCAAGAGGGACGCGTCCTGGGGGTGGATCCCGAAACCGGTCGCGAGATCGTCGCCAAGGACGGCCGGTACGGGCCGTACGTAACCGAGATCCTGCCGGAGCCTCTCGCCGACGCCAACGGCAACAGTGAGGCCCTGAAGAAGGGCAAGAAGGCCACCGGTCCCAAACCCAGGACCGGTTCGCTGCTGCGCAGCATGGACCTGCAGACGGTCACCCTCGAGGATGCGCTGAAGGTGCTGTCGCTGCCCCGGGTGGTCGGTGTGGACCCCGAATCCGCTGAGGAGATCACCGCGCAGAATGGGCGCTATGGCCCATACCTGAAGCGTGGCAACGATTCTCGTTCGCTGGCGACCGAGGATCAGATATTCGACATCACCCTCGAAGAAGCGCTGAAAATCTACGCCGAGCCCAAACGCCGTGGCAGGCAAAGCGCTTCGGCGCCGCCGCTGCGTGAGTTGGGCACCGATCCGGCGTCGGGCAAGCCGATGGTCATCAAGGACGGGCGATTTGGGCCGTACGTCACGGACGGCGAGACCAACGCCAGCCTGCGCAAGGGCGACGACGTGATGTCGATTACCGACGAGCGCGCCGCCGAACTGCTGGCCGACCGGCGGGCCCGGGGCCCGGCGAAGCGGCCCGCGAAGAAGACCACCCGCAAGGCGCCGGCCAGGAAGGCCACGAAGCGTAGTTAATTGCCCGCCTCCTCCTCGGCCGTTGCAACGGCCGCATCGTCGCCGGGCGGCTAGCTAGCTGCGCACCTCGCTCGAAACCTCTTCGCTCGCAACCTCTTCGAGGGCGGCCAGTTTCACGGGCCGGGCCAGTTGGGTCGGTGCCGCGCGACCGCGCAGCTCGACGACCTCGCCGACGTCCCAGCACAGGGCTTCGGCGTCCAGCGCGCCGCTGACCGCGATCGCCGACGCGAGCACGTGGCCGGCCTCGAGTTTGGCCAGCTCGGTTAGCCGGGCGGCCTCGTTGACCGGGTCGCCGATCACGGTGTACTCGAAGCGGGCCTGCGCGCCGATGTGGCCGGCGATGGCCCTGCCGGCCGACACCCCGATCCCGAACTCCGCGGAACCGATCACCGGCAGCAGCTCGTCGTGCAGCTCGCGGGCGGCGGCCAGCGCTCCGCCGGAGGCGTCGGGGTGTTCGATCGGCGCACCGAAGATGGCCAGCGCGGCATCGCCCTGGAATTTGTTGACGAACCCGCCGTGCGTCGCGACGGTGTCCACCACCACCCGGAAGAACTCGTTGAGCAGGTGGACCACCTCGGCGGGCGGTCGCGTCGCGGCCAGCTGGGTGGAGCCGATCAGGTCCACGAACAGCACCGCGACGTCGCGCTCCTGCCCACCCAACTCGGTGCCGCGCTCCAGGGCCCGGCGGGCCACGTCCTCGCCGACGTAGCGACCGAACAGGTCACGCAGGCGCTGCCGCTCGGAGAGGTCGCGCACCATGTCGTTGAAGCCGGCCTGCAGCAAGCCCAGCTCGCTGGCGTCGTAGATCTGCATGTGCGCGTTGTAGTTACCGCGCTGCACCTCGGACAGCGCCCAGCGCAGCTGACGCAACGGGTCGGCGATCGACATCGCCACCAGCAGGGTGCTGACCAGCCCGATGCCCAACGCCGCCAACGCCAGCAGCAGGATGGGGTTGAACAACTTCTCGGCCGTGGCATGCAGCAGGGAAATCTTGTCCGCCACCACGGCCAGCACGATCGCCAGCAGCGGCACGGCGGTGGACAGCATCCACGTCAGCATCTGCCGGAGGATGACGCCGGGTGCCTTGACGTTCTCCGGCACACCGCTGCGCAAGGCCGCGACGGCCACCGGCCGCAGCACCCGCTCGGACTGCAGGTAGCCGATGATCGCGGTCGCGGTCGCGCCCAGCGCCGTGGCGACCGCCACGACGGGCGCCGTGTACTTGGCCACCGACCAGCTGGCGATGATGAACACCACGCCGCCGATGAACCAGGCCACCATGCTGGTCACCGTGCGGTAGAACGGCATCCGCAAGGCGCGACTGCGGGCGACTTCGGTGGCGGCCGGATCGGCCTCGGCGAGCAGGTTGTCGCGGCGCTGCCAGCGGAAAACCGGCAACAGCAGCTGGAGGTTGAACACGATGCCGGCCAGGAACAGGCTGATCACGACGCTGACGAAGACCGCCAGGTTTACCGGGGGCAGGTCCTGCAGCTGGATGCGGTCCTGGGGCGGCAGGCCGTAGCGCAGGAAGCCCAGCACGAAAAGCCCGCCGATGATGTCGGCCTGCAGCATGCTCAGCGAGAACAGCGGCCACGGGGTACGCACCACCCACCGGACGAATGCGCTGACCCGCCCGGGCAGTGCTGCCGCGGTTGCCACCAACCCACCGTATCGGGCTGGGCGGACTTGGCGGAAAACTATAAGCATCTCGGCAAGTCGCCAATACCTGCCGAAACGTCCGAAAATGTAACGGAATCATCGCGATACGGTGGCCGATCGGTATCCGTCGGCCGGTGTCACTACTGTTGCCGGTGATGTCCGGAGTGTTTACACGGCTGGTAGGCCAAGAGGCCGTGGTGGCCGAGCTGCTCGCCGCCGCACGCGCGGCCCGCGGTGATCCGGCTCACAGCGACGCGGCCAACGGGACTATGACACATGCGTGGCTCATCACCGGACCCCCGGGTTCCGGGCGCTCGGTTGCGGCTCTGTGCTTCGCGGCCGCGCTGCAGTGCACGTCCGACGGGGAGCCGGGGTGCGGTCGCTGCCGGGCGTGCACGACGACGATGGCCGGTACCCACGCCGACGTGCGCCGGGTGATCCCCGAAGGCCTGTCCATCGGCGTCGACGACATGCGGGCCATCGTGCAGATCGCGTCGCGCCGTCCGACCACCGGACACCGGCAGATCGTGGTGATCGAAGACGCCGACCGATTGACCGAAGGCGCCGCGAACGCGCTGCTGAAGGTGGTCGAGGAACCGCCGCCGTCGACGGTCTTCCTGCTGTGCGCGCCGTCGGTGGATCCCGAGGACATCGCGGTCACGCTGCGATCCCGGTGCCGGCACGTCGCGCTGGTGACCCCGCCGACCGAGGCGATCGCGCGGGTCCTGGTCGACAGCGACGGCCTGGATGCCGATACGGCGAACTGGGCCGCGTCGGTCAGCGGCGGTCACGTGGGCCGCGCCCGCCGGCTGGCCGTCGACCCCGAGGCCCGGCAGCGACGGGAGCGGGCGCTCGGGCTGGTCCGCGACGCCGCGACCCCCTCGCGGGCCTACGCCGCCGCCGAGGAGCTGGTGGCCGCGGCCGAAGCCGAGGCCGTGGTGCTCACCGCGGACCGCGCCGAGGCCGAGACCGAAGAGCTGCGCACGGCGCTCGGGGCCGGCGGCACGGGCAAGGGCACCGCGGGTGCCTTGCGGGGTGCCACGGGCGCGATCAAGGACCTCGAGCGACGGCAGAAGTCTCGCCAGACGCGGGCGTCGCGCGATGCCCTGGACCGGGCGCTGATCGACCTGGCGACCTACTTCCGCGATGCGCTAGTGGTGTCGGCACAGGCCGGCGGCGTCCAGGCGAACCATCCGGACATGGCCGATCGGGTCGCCGCGCTGGCCGCCCACGCCTCGCCCGAGCGGTTGCTGCGCTGCATCGAGGCGGTCCTGGAGTGCCGCGAGGCGCTGGCGATCAACGTCAAGCCCAAGTTCGCCGTCGACGCCATGGTCGCGGCCATCGGCCAGGAACTGCGCGATTGATCGTGGCAGTTGGGCGGGTGGGCCCGCCTGCCGTAGACTCGTGCCGCCCGGCGTGAGGGGTGTGCCGCCTTAGCTCAGTCGGTAGAGCGATTCACTCGTAATGAATAGGTCGGGGGTTCGATTCCCCCAGGCGGCTCCACCGACATTGGCATAATCGGGTCCACGTGGGGAGGTGGCCGATGTCGTATGTGATCGCGGCTCCGGAGGCGCTGGCGGCCGTGGCTACGGATGTGGCCGGTATCGGTTCGACGCTCAGCACGGCCAACGCGGCCGCGTCGGGCCCGACGACTGGGCTGCTGGCGGCGGGCGCTGATGAGGTGTCAGCGGCCGTTGCGGCGCTGTTTTCCGAGCACGGACAGGCATTTCAGGCGCTGACCTCCCAGGCCGCGGCCTTTCATGCGCAGTTTGTGCAGAATTTGACGTCGGCCGGCGCAGCGTATGCCGCCGCCGAGGCCGCCAGCGCCTCCCCGCTGCAGGATGTGCTCAACGCGGTGAATGCGCCCACCTTGGCGTTGTTCGGGCGCCCGCTGATCGGCAATGGCGCCAACGGCGGAACCGTTGGGGGTGTGGGACAGGACGGCGCGCCCGGCGGGATATTGATCGGCAACGGCGGGGCCGGCGGGAACAGCACCAACTCGGGAGTGGCCGGCGGGAACGGCGGAGCCGCCGGGATTTTCGGCATGGGCGGCCCCGGTGGGATCGGCGGGTCCAGCCCGACGGGCGTCGGTGGCGCCGGCGGCGTCGGTGGCGCCGGTGGGGTGTTCGGTGGCGGTGGTGCCGGCGGCACCGGAGGGTACGGCTTCACCCACGGGGGCAATGGCGGGGCCGGCGGGGCAGGTGGAATTTTCGGCTTCGGCGGACCGGATGTGATCTTCGGCGGCACCGGCGGCGCCGGCGGGGCTTCCAGCGCCACCGGTATCGGGGGTAATGGCGGGGCCGGCGGGAACGGTCCGCTCGTCTTCGGGTCCGCCGGTTTCGGCGGCACCGGCGGGGACGGCGGCATCTTGGGAGGCAACGGTGGCGTCGGTGGTAGCGCCGGCATCTGGGGCAACGGTGGGGTCGGGGGCACCGGCGGTATCGGCGCAACAGGCGACGGCGGCACCGGCGGTAACGGCGGTAACGGCGGCGTGTTCGAAGGCTTGGGTGGCACCGGCGGCGTCGGCGGAACAGGCGTCATGGGCGACGGCGGTAACGGCGGCATCGGCGGCGACTCCATTGGGATCTCGGGCAACGGCGGCGCCGGAGGCGCCGGCGGCACCGGCGTCACGGGCCACGGGGGTAACGGCGGCAACGGCGGCAACGCCAACCCCGTCATGGGCGCCGGTGGGGCCGGCGGCAAAGGCGGCACCGGCTTGGCGGGCCCCGGCGGGAACGGCGGTAACGGCGGCGACGCGGGCACCATCGACGGCTCCGGCGGGCCCGGGGGCGCCGGCGGCTTCGGTGCCACCACGGGCGGGGCCGGCGGGTCCGGCGGCAAGCCCGCGATTTTCGGCAACGGCGGGGGCGGCGGCGACGGCGGCCAAGGTTTGGTGACTGGCGGCGACGGCGGTAACGGCGGCAACGCCTGGGTGTTCGGCAACGGCGGCGACGGCGGTAATGCCGGCCCTGGCCGCCTGACGCTGGGCATGCCCGGCACCGGCGGCGCCGGCGGGCGAGTGTTCGGCGCGCCCGGGAATAGCGGGCTGACGTAGCCGGTCGTTACGCGGCTCCAATTTCATTGCGCCGAGCGTGCGGCCAGGCTCACGCTCGGCGGCGAACGTGAGCCTGGCTTCACGCTCGGCGAGCGGCTACTCAGGCCGGCGCGACGAAACCGACAGGTCCCGATGCGAGGCACAACGACAGCGCGGTGGTGTTGGCCCGGACGGCGATCGCGTCGCCCGCGCCGGGCAGCCGGGCGAAGACCCGGTTGAGTCCGGGATGCACCGGAACTTTGACGTCGGGTCCCTGCGTCAGCGACAGCGTCATCGAGCCATCGCTGTTGGCCAGGTAATTGAGTTCGACGGTCCAATCGGCGGGTAACAGGGGCCCGTCGAGGATCAGCCTCGCGGGCTTATCCGGTTGCGCGAAGTAGCCGCACTGCGGCATCGGCCCTGGCACGACCGTGCGGATCCAGGTCACGCGCGCGCCGATCAACCGGCCTGAGCTGTCCAGCATCCGCAATTGCGTTGTCGCCGAGGCGAATTCCGGCCTATCCCGCAGCAGGGCGAACATGTGGCTGGCCAGGTTCTCGGGCGTTGCCACCCGCTGCAGCACGAGCGGATCGACCTCTTGATCCAGCAGCGGCGCATCCGAGGCCGCGCGCGCGGCGGCCAAACCGGCCCGCGCATTCTGCAGGTAGGGCTGCGCGGGGTTGTCCCGCCAGCTGGTCAGGAAGGTCGCCGTCGAGTACAGGCTGCTGGCCACGAACGCGACCGCCAAACCCACCGTCGCCACGCTGCGTTTGGGTGACGCGTCCAGCCACCGCGCCGCGGCCGCCCGGTTGGGCGCGCACAACGCGACGGCGGCCATCAACACCAGCACGATGACGAGATCCGGCAGGTACCGCAGTGTCTGAGCGAGTTCCAGGGCGGTCTGCTTGGAAGACCGCATCAGATAGATCGGCACCTGACAGGCGGCGGCGTAACCCGCCGCGGTCAGCCACACCGGCCCGATGCGTCGTTTGCGGAACAGTGACAGGGCAACCACCCCGGCCAGGACCAGCCAGCCGAGCGCCATCACCGGCGGCGGGGGCGTGGCCCACGGCGAGGCCGGCGCCCATCGGTCCCAGTGCCACGGTCCGCCGGCCAGCCCCGGCACGATGCCGTGGGTGATCGATCGCCACAGCAGATCCCACGTCATCGACACGTCGAAACTCCACCGCCGCTGATTGACCACCGCCAGATAGACCGCTACCCAGCTGACGGTCAACGCCAGCGACGCGACCCAGAATCGGAGGCCGGCCCGCCACACCGTCCGCACCGCGGAGCGGTCACCCCGCACGTGCCAGAGCAGCGCGGTCACGGCGAAGGCGACGAACGGAATGGCGGCGGCCTTCTCGAAGAACAGCAGCCCGCCGAGGTAGACCAGTACGCCGGTGACCGCGTAGCGCTGGTTTCCGGTGCGGACCAGCAGGATCGCATCGGCGCACACCCACGCCAGCGCCGCCAGCATGGGCAGCGAGTTCAGCGCCGCCGCCCACCACGCGAAGCCCGGCACCGCCAGCGGTGTGAACAGCGCGAACGTCAACGGGATCAGCAGCACACGGCGCCAGCCGAGGATGATGTACAGCGCGCGCAACACGGCCAACGAGACCAGCACCTGCAGCACCACCAGGCTGATCGCGGGACCCGTCCAGTCCAGCGGCGCCAGCCGGATGATGGCGCCGGCGACCAGGAACGCGGCGGGCATCACGTGGCCGTCGTGGTCGTCGAACAGGTACGACGGCGACAGCAGGCCCTGGGTGCCCGCCTTGCCGATGAGGATCAGGTCGTCCCAGTAGAAGTAGCCGTCGAAGGCCAGCACCGCGCGGATCACCAGCTGCACGGCAATCAGCGCGCCGGCGGCCAGGGCCACTGCAGGCACACGAGTCGCCCGCGCGGCCCGCCGGTATGGTGGGCCGGTGCGCGCACTGGTCACCGGGGCAGCCGGATTCATCGGGTCGACGCTAGTCGACCGTCTGCTGGCCGACGGTCACGCGGTGGTGGGACTCGATAACTTCGCCACCGGTCGCGCGACCAACCTCGAGCATCTAGCCGACAACCCGGCGCACGTCTTCGTCGAGGCGGATATCGTGACCGCTGATCTGCACGCCATCCTCGACGAGCACCGGCCGGAGGTGGTGTTCCACCTGGCGGCGCAAATCGACGTGCGGCATTCGGTGGCCGATCCGCAATTCGATGCTGCGGTCAACGTCATCGGGACAGTGCGCCTGGCCGAAGCGGCGCGCCTGACCGGGGTGCGCAAAATCCTGCACACCTCGTCGGGGGGATCCATCTACGGCACGCCGCCGGTGTACCCGACCCCCGAGACGGTGCCCACCGACCCGGCGTCGCCGTACGCCGCGGGCAAGGTGGCCGGCGAGATCTACCTCAACACCTTCCGCCACCTGTACGGCCTGGACTGCTCGCACATCGCACCCGCCAACGTCTACGGCCCCCGTCAGGACCCGCACGGTGAAGCGGGTGTGGTGGCGATCTTCGCCCAGGCGTTGCTGTCGGGTAGGCCCACCAAGGTGTTCGGCGACGGCACCAAAACCCGCGACTACGTGTTCGTCGACGACGTGGTGGACGCGTTCATCAAGGCGTCCGGGGACGCGGGCGGCGGGCAGCGTTTCAACATCGGCACGGGGATAGAAACCTCGGACCGCCAACTGCATTCGGCGGTGGCAGCGGCCGTCGGCGGGCCCGATGACCCGGAGCTTCATCCGGATCGCCTGGGCGACTTGAGGCGGTCGTGCCTCGACATCGGTTTGGCCGAGAGGGTTTTGGGGTGGCGGCCGCAAGTTCAGCTGCACGACGGTGTGCGTCGCACTGTGGAGTACTTCCGCAACGCGCACACCACTTGACCTTGCGCCGAGCGTGTACTCACTGCGAGATTGCGGGTTTTTCGCAGTGATTACACGTTCGGCGCTTGTGCGCCTTCGAGCGCCACGGCGCGGGCCAGTCGCGCGTAGCGTAATTCCAAGTCCTTGAACCGCATGTAGGTGCTCAGCGTGGTGAAGCTGAACGCCATGATCAGCGCGTAGAGCATCAGGTCGGTGCCGCGGCGCACCCCGAACCAGTGCGCGACCACCGTCGTATCGTCGGGCCGCAGTACGGCATAGATGCCGCCGAACACGAACAAGACGTATCCGACCTTGACCCATGCCCGGGACCGCGCGTTTCTGCGGGACCGCAGCAGGTAGACCAGCAGCGCGATGATCGCCCCGATCAGCAGCACCTGAATCCAGTTCATCTTTCAGTCCTTTTCATCTCGGAATCCTCCCTCGCAGGAACCCGTCGAAGATGATGTTGACGCCGTTGAGGAGGGGCTGCCCCTTCGACTTCGAGTAGTCGGTGTAAAGCACGTCAACAGGTTGTTCCGCTACGCGCCAATGGTTTTCGGCGATTAGCGAGATGAATTCGTTGGCGTGACTCATGCCGCTCATGGTGATGTTCAGCCCGTCGGCGACCTTCTTGTTGAACACCCGCAGCCCATTATTGCTGTCGGTCAGGCCAAGTCGGCGACCGCGCCGGCTCAACCGAGCGGCTATCCGCAACACGATCCGCTTGAAAAGCGGCGGCCGGCTGCCCTGGTGCTTGCCGAATCGGGTTCCGATGACGACGTCGACGTCACCCGCGCAGAGCCGGTCGATCATCGCGGCCACGTCTTTCACCCGATGCTGCCCGTCGCCGTCGAAAGTCGCGAAAACCTGCGCCCCCGGCTGCCTGCGGGCGTACTCGACGCCGGTCTGGATGGCCGCGCCCTGGCCCAGGTTGATGGGATGGCGCACCAGGTGAGCCCCGGCCCGCCTGGCGATCTCGCCCGTGCCGTCGGTGCTGCCGTCGTCCACGCAGACGACGTTGTCGAAGACCGAGCGCACATCGGCGGTCACCTCGCCGATGACGGTGGCTTCGTTGAAGGCGGGAACGACGATCCAGACGTCCGGGTAATGCGTTTCAGTGCCCATATTCAAGCCCATATTCAAGCCCATTTAAGCCCACAAGGTACGCCAAATCAGTCCGTTAGGCGTCCGGCACGCGCCAGCGCCACCAGATGCACGCCGATTCCCACCAACGGGCCGCACAACAACCCGACCACGGTGCGCGTCTGCAGCGGCAGCGGCAACAACAGCAGCAGTCCCGACGCCACCGTCGCACCGACCCAACCCGCCGCGTAGGCCCGATGCAACGCGGCCGCCACCGCGGCGGCGCCGGTGAGCGTCAGCATCGCGATCGCCACGGCGGCCGCCGTCAGCCACGCCAGCAGCGCGCTGCTGGCCTGGTACTGCGGCCCGAAGGCGACCCGCAGCAGCCAGGGCCCCACGACGCCCGCCGCCAGCACCCCGACCGCGCCGATGCCCCCGATGATTGCCGCCGGCGCGATCAGCGCCCGAAGCCGGTCGCTGCGCTCGTCGACGAAATGGGCGATGAGATTGCCCTGCATGGCGGTCAGCGGCACCAGCAGCGGCGCGCGGGTCAACGTCACGGCCAGGATGATCACGCCACCCTCCGCACCCAGCTCGTTGCTGGTCAGCTTCAGCAGGACCGGAAACCCCATCACCAGAATCGCGCTGGCGCCGGCCGCGGTGATGGAATGGGCGGCGCCGCGCAGGAAGGTCGCGGTACCGCCCGGCGTGAGCAGCCGGGCCGCCGTGCGCGCCGTGGGCGAGGCTGCCAGCATCATCAGCCACGCCACCGCGCCCGCCACGGTCGCCCACAAGAACCCGGTCAGGCCCCACCCGAGCACGAACGTGGCCGCGGCGACCGCCACGCGGAGGACCGCGTCCGTCACCATCAGCGCCCCGTAATTGGTCCAGTGATTGGTGCCGGCAAGCATGCCCAGCAGGGTGGCGTGCACGCAGAACCCGGCCAGCCCGACGCTGAGCAGCACCACCGACAACCAGCGCGCCTCGACGAATACCCGCCCGCTCCACAACGGCGAGCTACCGGCGATGACGACGGCCGCGGCCACGCCGACCATCGCGGCGACTCGCAGCGGGTGGGTACGCCGCACCGGCGCGGCCCCTAATTCGCTGATGTAGCTCGCCGCGCGCACCTCCCGGGTGGTTTCCTGCAGCAGGCCGAAGGCGGCGCCGGTGACCAGGCCGAACGCCCCCCAGAACACCCCGAATACCGAGAAGCCGCGCGGAGCCAGGTCGCGAGCGGCCAGATAGATCACCGCATACCCGCACAGCGCGGTCACCGCGGTGGCGGTACCGACCCGGGCCACGCTGCCACGCGCGACCGGCCCCCTCGAAGCCCCGACTTCGGTCACCGGGGCAGCGCCTCCGGTCGACCGGCCCAATGTATCGCCAGCGTCGCCACAATTTGAAAATAGTAAGTGCGCCAGTACTGATGGCCCGCGCTGGCGAGGCCGTTCGCTATTGTGGGCGGCTGTCGGGGAAGGATCCATGGCCGCGTTCCGCATCTTCGGGATTTCGCTGGTTATCACCGCGGCGGCCCTCGCCGTCGGATACGCGCACGGCGGCCCGAACGCCCTCTTCTTGCTGCTGGTGCTGGCCGTCCTCGAGGTGTCGCTGTCGTTCGACAACGCCATCATCAACGCGGCGATCCTGCAGCGGATGAGCCCGTTCTGGCGGCAGATGTTCCTGACGGTCGGGATCCTCATCGCGGTGTTCGGGATGCGGTTGTTCTTCCCGCTGCTCATCGTGTGGGCGACCGCGGGCCTCGACCCCTTTCGCGCGATGAAATTGGCGCTCGATCCGCCGCCGCATCACGCGCTGGAATTCCCGGACGGCTCACCCAGCTACGAAAAGCTGATCATCTCCGCCCACCCGCAGATCGCGGCGTTCGGCGGTACGTTCCTGTTGATGCTGTTTTTGGATTTCGTGTTCCACGACCGAGACATCAAGTGGCTCAAGTTGATTGAGGTCCCGTTCGCGCGCATCGGGCGGCTTGGTCAGGTGTCCGTTGTGGTCGCCGGGGTCGCGCTGGTAGTGGCGGGCACGGAGCTGACGCATTCCGGCGACGAGCGTGCGACCGTGCTGACCGCCGGGTTGCTGGGTCTGATCGCCTATCTCGTCGTCAACGGTTTGAGCCGGGCGTTTCGGCCCCCGGACCTCGACGCCGCCGCGGCCGGTAAGAAGGCCAGCAAAACGGCCGGCGCGGCGGTCGGCAAGGCCGGTCTGACCCTGTTCCTCTATCTCGAAATGCTCGACGCCGCCTTCTCCTTCGACGGGGTCGCCGGCGCCTTCGCGATCACCTCGGACCCGATCGTCATCGCGCTGGGCCTGGGACTGGTGGGCTCGATGTTCGTCCGGTCCATCACCATCTACCTGGTCCAGCAGGAAACGCTGGACCGTTACGTGTACTTAGAACACGGCGCGCACTGGGCGATCGGCGTGCTGGCCGTGATCATGTTGCTGTCCATCGAGCCTCGATTCCAGGTGCCCGAGGCGGCGACCGCCTCGGTCGGCGTGGTCTTCATCGGGGCAGCTTTGACCTGGAGCGTGTTGCGCAATCGGCGCAATGCCAGGGCTGAGGCGTTGACCTAGGCCTCGATCTGGCCGGCGATGCGCCGCTCGATGGCGGCCCGCGCCGGCGCCGGCAGCACGATGAGCCCGTCGAGTTCCTTGCGCGCCCGGGCATAGGCGGTCTGTCGTTCCTCGAGCGTGGCCGCGTCGTCCTGCGCCAGGTGCAGCAGGTTCTGCGCGCGCGCCATCCGTTGCTGTTCGTCCTCCGAGAAGTCGCTGCGCCGGCGGCGAATCGCCTCGGCCTCGGCGATTTCAAACGCGCTGACGTACTCGTGGACGGCATCGCGGTATTCCAGTTGCGCCGTGCGATCGCCGGCGAGGTCCTCGGCCCGTTCTGGTCGCAGCAGGTCCGCGCGCCGCTTCGCCTTGTGAAACGCGATGGTCAGCGGATGGCGCATGTCGGTCATCATCGGGAAGTCCAGCAATTTGGCGATGTCGATTTCGTAGTCGAACCACCGCGCGTCGGTACGGTCATGCGCCGCAATGAGTTTGGCGAGCTCTCGGCGCGAGCTGTCTCTGTTGTTTCGCGCGCGCCCGGACGCCTCGGCCAGGGCGATCTTGGCTTGCTGCTTGAGCCGGTAGCGCTCGAGGCGTCGTTCGGCCCGACGCTCGTTGGCGGCCGTGACGGCCCTGATGCCCGTGCCTATTGCGCCGCCCAGCGGGAAGATCAGCCACCAGAAGTTGGCGGCGAAATGCAGCATCGGGGTCACATCGCCAGGATGCCACCGCGTTGCGGGGCGCGGTTACGCCGAAAGCGTTATCGCACTTCAGCGCGCGTCAGTGTCCGGTGGCCTTGAACCGCTCCACCGAACGCTGCACCTCCGCCTCGGCCTCGGCGCGGTCGACCCAGTCGAACGTCTTGACGTACTTGCCGGGCTCCAGAGCCTTGTACTGCGAGAAAAAGTGCTTGATCACGTCCAGCTCGAACTCCGGAACGTCCCCGATGTCCTGGATTTGATCCCACCGGTGGTCGCCGGCCGGCACGCACAACACCTTGTCGTCGCCGCCGTGCTCGTCGACCATCCGGAACATTCCCACCGGGCGCGCCTCCACGATCACGCCGGGTAACAGCGGCTCGGGGAGCAGCACCAGCGCGTCCAGCGGGTCGCCGTCCTCACCGAGGGTGTCCTCGATGTAGCCGTAATCCGTGGGATACGCCATCGAGGTGTAGAGGTAGCGGTCCAGACGCACCCGGCCCGTCTCGTGATCGACCTCGTACTTGTTGCGCTGGCCTTTCGGAATCTCGATGGTCACGTCGAATTGCACCGCGCGGGCTCCTTCACGAGGGTGGGTCTGGATAGATCAGTTGCGTCGGGCATCACCCTAGTCGAGCGCATTGCGGCCGATTCGGCAGAATGGGTTCAAACAGTCAGGAGAGTGATGGGTCCTACTCGCTGGCGGAAATCAACTCAAGTGTTCATCGGGTTGGCCGTGCTGGCGTTCGTCGCCGCGGTGGTGGCGGCGGCGACGTTTTTCACCACGGGTGGGCACGGCGCCGGGGCCGCGCACACCACCGTGCCGCCTCCGCGCCCGCCGACGGTCAAGCCGGGGATGATCCCGGTCGCCGACACCGCCGAGACACCCAGCCCGGGCGGGGTGGCCGCGGCGCTGGCGGCCGCGGCGGCCGATCCCAACCTGGGCCGGCTGGGTGGCCGGATCACCGACGCCGTCACCGGGAAAGAGCTGTGGCAGGTGGCCGACGACCTGCCATTGGTGCCGGCGTCGACGAACAAGGTCCTGACCGCCGCGGCGGCGTTGCTGACGTTGGATCGTCAGGCCCGGATCAGCACCCGGGTGGTCGCCGGTAGCCCGATCCCCCAGGGGCCCGTCGTGCTGGTGGGTGCCGGTGATCCGGTGCTGTCGGCGGCGCCGCCCGGCGTGGACACCTGGTACCGCGGTGCGGCGCGCATCAGCGACCTCGTCGAGCAGGTTCGCCGCAGCGGCGTGACCCCGACCGCGGTGCAGGTGGACACCTCGGCGTTCAGTGGACCGACGATGGCGCAGGGCTGGGATCCCTCCGATGTCGACAACGGCGACATCGCGCCGATCGAGTCGGTGATGATCGACGCCGGCCGTATCCAGCCGACCACGGTGAACTCGCGGCGGTCCAAGACGCCGGCGCTGGATGCCGGGCGGGAGCTGGCCAAGGGCCTCGGTCTGGATCCGGCCGCGGTGACGATCGCCACGGCGCCGTCCGGGGCGCGGCAGCTGGCCGTCGTGCAGTCCGCCCCGTTGGTCCAGCGGCTGTCCGAGATGATGGACCACTCCGACAACGTGCTGGCCGAATGCATCGCCCGGGAGGTCGCGGCCGCGATCAACCGGCCGCAGAGCTTCGCCGGGGCGGTCGACGCGGTGACCAACCGCTTGAGCACCGCGCACGTCGACACCACCGGTGCCGCCCTGGTGGATTCCAGCGGGCTTTCGGTCGACGACCGGTTGACGGCCAAGACGCTCGACGGTGTGGTGCAGGCGGCCGCCGGACCCGACCAGCCGGCGCTGCGGGCGCTACTGGATCTCCTTCCCATCGCCGGCGGCAGCGGTACGCTCGCCGACCGCTTCCTCGACCCGGCCACCGATCGAGGCCCCGCCGGCTGGCTGCGCGCCAAGACCGGCTCGCTGACCGCCATCAACTCGTTGGTCGGGGTGCTCACCGACCACAGCGGACGGGTGCTCACGTTCGCGTTCCTCTCCAACGCCGCGGGCCCGAATGGCCGCAACGCGATGGACGACCTGGCCACCAAGCTCTGGTTCTGCGGGTGCGCATGACTCCCTCGTCGAGCCTGACCCTCGGTACCGCCGTCGACTGGCGGTTTGCCGCGACCGTCGGCCAACGGCTGGCCCGGCCCGGCCCGGCGGCCAGCGACTACACCCGTCGCCAGGTGATCGAAGAGCTGACGAGCGCGGCCGCGAAAGCCGAACCGCCCGTGCGCGACGTCACGGGCCTGATCACCGACGGCGCGGTGCCCGCGGCCCGCATCGTCGACCGCCCGCAGTGGATCGGCGCGGCGGCCGAGTCGATGCGGGTGATGACCAACGGAAGCGAAAAGCCGCGGGGGTTCGTCACCGGCCGCATCACCGGTGCGCAGACGGGTGCGGTTCTGGCGTTTGTGTCTTCCGGAATCCTCGGCCAGTACGACCCGTTCGCCGCCGCGAAAGAGGGCTGCCTGCTGCTGGTGTATCCGAACGTCATCGCCGTCGAGCGCCAGCTTCAGGTCGAGCCCTCCGATTTCCGGTTGTGGGTGTGCCTGCACGAGGTGACACATCGGGTGCAGTTCACCGCCAACCCGTGGTTGTCCGATTACATGTCCCAGGCGCTGGGGCTGCTGACCCAGGACGCCGGTGAAGACATCCGCCAGGTGGCGGGCCGCCTCGCCGAGTTCGTCCGCAGCCGCGCCGACGGCGCGGTCGCTTCCGACGGCAGCTCGTCGGGAATTCTCGGCCTGGTGCGCGCCGTGCAGTCCGAGCCGCAGCGCGAAGCCCTGGATCAGCTGCTGGTTCTCGGCACGCTGCTGGAGGGCCACGCCGAACACGTGATGGATGCGGTCGGCCCGGTGGTCGTGCCGTCGGTGGCCGCCATCCGCCGCCGATTCGACGAGCGTCGCCATCGCAAGCAGCCGCCGCT
Organism: uncultured Actinomycetota bacterium; assembly: GCA_963802525.1. GTDB lineage: Bacteria > Actinomycetota > Actinomycetes > Mycobacteriales > Mycobacteriaceae > Mycobacterium. Next base: position 200,122 of record CAWDJC010000003.1, read on the forward strand.
GCAGCGCGTGCTGCGCGCACTGCTGGGGCTGGACGCCAAGCTCAGCCAGTACACCCGCGGCAAGGCGTTCGTCGACCACGTGGTGGGCCGAGTGGGAATGGAGCGGTTCAACACCGTCTGGTCGGGCCCCGAGACGCTGCCGTTGCCCGCCGAGATCGAAGACCCCCAGCGATGGATCGACAGGGTGCTGTAGGGCAGCTGCGCACGGCTGTCGACGCGTTCGCCAAGACCTACCTCGCCACCGAGCGAGCCAGTGGTGCGTGGCGCTGTCCGGCGGCCCGGACTCGCTGGCGCTGACCGCGGTCGCGGCGGCGCTTCGTCCCACCACCGCGCTGATCGTGGATCACGGCCTGCAGCCCAACTCCGCCGCTGTCGCCGAGACGGCCCGGAAGCAAGCGCTTTGCCTGGGATGTGTTGAGGCGCAAGTGCTTTGCGTACAGGTGGGCAAGGACGGCGGTCTGGAGGCGGCGGCACGCGCCGCCCGTTATGCCGCCTTGCGCGCGTACCGCGACGGCCCGGTGCTGTTGGCGCACACGCTCGACGATCAGGCGGAGACGGTGCTGCTGGGCCTGGGCCGCGGCTCCGGGGTGCGCTCGATCGCGGGGATGCGCCCGCACGATCCACCGTGGTGCCGGCCGCTGCTGGGGGTGCGGCGTTCGGCGACGCACGAGGCGTGCGCCGAACTGGGCCTGACCGCGTGGCAGGACCCGCACAACACCGACCGTCGCTTCACCCGCGCCCGGCTGCGTCTGGAGGTGCTGCCCCTGCTCGAGGACGTGCTGGGCGGCGGCGTGGCCGAGGCGTTGGCGCGTACCGCGACCGCGTTGCGGGAGGACACCGCGATGCTCGACGAGCTCGCCGCGGAGGCGCTGCCCGAGGCGCGGGCGGGTTCGGGGCTGCAACCCCGGGCCCTGGCTGGGCTGCCCGACCCGGTTCGACGCCGGGTGATCCGCGGTTGGCTGCTGGCCGGCGGCGCGACGGGGTTGACCGACAAGCAGATCCGCGGCGTGGACGCGCTGATCACCGCCTGGCGCGGGCAGGGTGGGGTGGCGGTGGGCTCCTCATTGCGCGGTGAGCGACTGATCGCGGGGCGGCGCGACGGCGTGCTGACATTGTGGCGGGAGCCTGTGTAAACGGGCGCTGCCGTTGGTTATTCGGCCGCTGACGTGGCACTCTGTGCTCGTGGCCCAGATCTCCCCGGCGATCACCCCCGCGCAGCCCGTGGAGCTGTATCCCGGGGATATCAAGTCGGTGCTGCTCACCGCGGAGCAGATCCAGGCCCGCACCGCCGAACTCGGCGAGGAAATCGGCAACCACTACCGCGACCTCGTCGCCGAGACCGGCCAGGATCTGTTGCTGATCACCGTGCTCAAGGGCGCGGTGATCTTCGTCACTGATCTGGCCCGCGCGATTCCGGTGCCGACCCAGTTCGAATTCATGGCCGTGAGCTCCTACGGGTCCTCGACGTCGTCGTCGGGCGTGGTGCGGATCCTCAAGGACCTGGACCGGGATATTCACGATCGCGATGTGCTGATCGTCGAGGACGTCGTCGACTCCGGGCTGACCCTGTCTTGGCTACTGCGCAATTTGAAGAGCCGGCACCCGCGCTCGTTGCGGGTGTGCACGCTGCTGCGCAAGCCCGACGCGGTCCGCGCCAACGTCGAGATCGCTTACGTGGGCTTCGACATTCCGAACGACTTCGTGGTGGGTTACGGCCTCGATTACGACGAGCGCTACCGCGACCTGTCGTATATCGGGACTCTGGATCCCCGGGTCTACGAGGAGTAGCCCTAGTCCAACTCCCACACGGCGGTCACCGAGAAGCTGACTGTCTGCTGGCCGGGTTCGAGCGGGACCGCGGCCATGCTGCGAGGCGGCGCCGGCGGCCCCCCGGGCGTGGGTGTGTTGCCGGAGGCCTCCGAAATGGAAAGCACCCTGCCCAGCCGCAGTCCGGACAGCTGGGCGTACTGGTCGGCGCGGGTCTTGGCGTCGTTGAACGCGCGTTCACGGGCGTCCTTGACCAGCTGCGAGTCGTCGGCGATCGAGTAGCTCACCGAGCTGATCCGGGTCGCGTCGCCGCCCGTGCTGACGATCAGAGTCAGCATTCGTGAGGCGGCGTCGGTCGGGTGGATCTTGACCTGGATCGCGTTGGTGGCGCGGTAACCGGAGATGGTCGGGCTGCCATTGGGACCGGGATTGCTGTACTGGGGCTCCAGGGTGACCGTGGTGGTGCTGATGTCTTTGCGGTCCAGGCCCGCGCCGACCAGCGCGTTGATGACCGCTTGCTGGCGATCATTGGTCTGGTTCATCGCGGCGGTGACGTCGGGTGCGGTGAACTCGATGCCGACGTCCGCGGTCAAGGTGTCCGGGACGCCCTGGACTTGCCCCGAGCCGACGACGGTCACTTGACGCGGATTCGTCCCCGGTGCGGGCGTGGCATTGTGCTTGTCGCAAGCCGACAGCGCGGCGACGGTCAAGCCGGCGGCGGCCAAAGCGATCGATTTGCGGACCATGTGTGGACCCTAGCGCTACCGTCTGCTTACAAGTCGACCGCAAAGCTTAGTGCATGCCGTGGCAATCGCATCCAAGTTCATGTTCAGCTCTAATCATATTGGCTTGCAACAACTTTCATCGAAGATGCAGAGGTGCAGCCCATCGGGTCAGCTAAATGAACACTTTTCGACTCGTCAATGAATAGGCGACATGAAGGGTTGTGGCGCCCGCGCATGGCTGGCCTAACCTCTGAGCTGCTTCGGGGACAATCTTCGGTTACCGAAATCCGTTGATCAACTTTGCTTTTGAGGAGGAAACATGTCGATGGTGATCACACGTCGGGTTCGCGGGGGTCGTTGACCCACGTGCAGATGCGGCTGGTGCTCGGTGTCCTTTTGAACAGAAACAGCATGTCACGCATGTGGTTCCGGAATTTCCGCGCTGCGGTCTCTTCCTTTCGGGCCTGCTCTGGCCGGCGGCGGGCCTCGTTAACGGGCCGTTGCTCCCGATTGTGCTTGCGCGCCTGAGCAATCCGGGCGCTGCGTTGCCGCGACCTGCTTTGTCCGCTCCGGGCCGGTGCCCTGCATGCCGGCCCGCGCGCCTGCGGGAACAGATCGGCACCCGCCGGGGCGGTCCGATAGGTCCGCCCGGTGGGCGAGACCCAGATGACGGTCCCGTCGGCAAGCTGGCCGACGGGCCTGCGAGCCACGCTGGCGCACCTGTGTCTTGCCGATGCCCTTGCTTATGTAATGGCGTGGCGAGCGCCGCCGCGCTGCTGCTCCGATGCCAAGTACTCCACCATCCTGCAAAGGTTGACAACAGCGGCGCTCAACTTGTAGATGGTGGCGTCCCGATCTTCCACGCACGACTGCCAGTCCGGGAACTCCTGCGGCAATTTCTGGTTGTCTGCGTTGGCGTGGATTTTCTGCTCAATTTGCTCGCACACATCCGCGAGGGTCAACTCTCCCGGCGCGCCGATGTCGGAGAACCATTTATCAGTCATGTCAGATCGTCACCTTCTCCAAAGAAACAAAGCTCCCAAATCTCGCAGGCTATCGGGTCCCTGTCACGAGGTTTCTGCGGGCCCGCTGCCGACCAACCGGCGCTTTTGGGGTGGATCTCAGAAGAATTCCGTGCCATTGGGCCGTTGCCGACTGCCGATCTAGCCGTCGCTTGAAAGGGCAAACGTCCATGACATCAAACGCGCTGCTCGTGGGGTCCGCGTGCCGTGTTGTTGGTTTGAGCAACCAGCCACCTGGCGACATCGTGGACCTTCACGTCAGCGTCTCGGGAGGCCGAGACCAGCACGTCAAAGGCGTGATCGACGGTGAGACCGTCGCGGTTCATCAAGATCCCTGTGGCCATTCCGATAATGTGTCGGGAATTGAGCGCGGCCTGCAATTCGGAATACTGAGTCGACCCTAGCAGCGCGATCGCGGCATGCGCGGCGAACAACTCCCCAACGATTTCGGCCTCACCATCGAAAGCGCTCGGCTGTGTGGAGTATAGGCCTAACGCTCCCAGCGTTCTGCCGCTGGTAAAGAGCCCATATCCGAGCATCGACTGGATGCCGTGAGCTCGGGCGGCCGCGGCAAATCTCGGCCACCGCCTCTCGTGAGTCATGTCGTCGATCCGATAGGTGCGCCCCATGTGCAGGGCATCGAGGCAGGGACCTTCATTCAGCTCGTGCTCGAGGTTGTTGACTTGTTCGACCAGGTCACTGGTCGCCGCGACGGTTCGCAGTGACTCGCCTTCCCACAGCGACACCCCGGCATCCTCCGCGCCGGAAACCGTGTCGGTGACCGCGGCAGCGATGCCCCCTACGGTGTGGTGCAGATCCGGCTGAGCCTCCAGCGACCGAGCGACATCGCTGAGCGCCCGTGCTACATCTACCAGCGGATTCTGTGCCGGGTCTGAGGTATTCCGAGCGGGTGTCTTGATGTCGTCACCAACCTCGTCTTCCCACTCCCCGCGACGTAACATTCCTCCGGCACTGCACCGCCCGATAGGGCACTTGTGCCTTTGCCTGGGTGGCCGTAATGCCCGACCAGCCATTCCGCCGGCGGGACGCGGGAAGCAACACGAACGTCGCAGCTCAGGCCGCCACCCCATCTCAGAAGATTTCCCGTGCCGTCGGCCAATTGTTTATCGCGCCACCCGCCGAATGTCTTGAGCCGATGCTGCCACCGGTTCTACGACGAACCTTTCGGGACGGGACCCGCTGAGCCCACCGTCGTCGCTGGACTTGGCGCGCGCCGCCGGGGTTGGTCGGTGCTAGGGGCCGCCGCCGCCACCGCCTTCGCCGCCCAGGGCCGTCGCGCCGGCGCTGGCATTAGCGGCACCGCCACCGCCGCCGACGCTGGCTTGGCCGCCGGTGCCGGCGGTGGCGGTGGCAGCGGCGGCGCTGGCGCCACCGGTCACACCGTCATTGCCGGCGCCGCCGATGGTCTGGCCGGTGCCGCCGGCCCCGCCCGGCCCACCGGCCGCAGTATCGAGGTTGACATCGGCGCTGCCGCCTTGGCCGCCGCCTCCGCCGGCGTTGCCGGGAACAGCGGCGCCGCCGCCGCCGCCACCGCCGGCGCTGGCGATTCCGGCGGAGGAGCCGTTGTTGACGAAGCCGCCGGCACCCCCACCACCGACGGTGGAGAAGCTACCGGCGATGGCGCCGTCGGAGTCGGCTTCGCCGATGGCAAGTGCGTTGCCGACCCCGGCGGCGCCCCCGCCGCCGCCACCACCGGGACCCCCGGAGTTGGCCTGGGCGCCGCCTACGCCCGACACCCCCGCCGCCGGTGGCGTGCTGCACGCCGACGAAAGCGGTGGCGCTACCGCCGTTGCCGCCGTTGCCGCCCCTGCCGGCGCTTCCGCCGGCGGTGCTAAGGCCGCCGGCACCACCACCCCACCGTACCACCGGACCGCCGCCGCCGGCGGCGGAGGCGGCGACCGTGGCGACGACGTGGGCGCCACCGCCGTTGCCGCCGTTGCCGCCGTTGCCGCCGGCCCCGCCCATGCCGCCGCCACCGCCGTTGCCGTAAAACCCAGCCCGCCGTTGCCGCCCGCCCCACCGGCCCCGCCGGGCACCACCCGGCCCGCCCTTGGTGCCGCCGCCGGTACACCGAGCTCGCCGCCGGCACGGCCAGTGGTGCAGCGGCCGCAGTCGCCACCGGCCCGCGCCGCCCTGCCCGCCGTTGCCGAAGACCCAGGCGTTACCGCCTTTGCCGCCGGGCTGCCCGGGCGCGCCGCGGACCCGCCGTCGCCGCCGGGACCGAACAACAGCCCGCCCGGCCCGCGGGCTGCTGCCGTCCGTCCCAGGCGCCCCACTCTTGACCCCCTTGCCGATCAACGGGGTCGCCGACGAACAGCTCCCGCGTGGGCAAATTGATCACCCCCCGCACGTCTTGCCAGAGGGGCCAGAGGGTTTGCAACGGCGAGGCGTTGGCCGCCTCCGTGGCCGTGTAGGCACCCCCGGCGGCGTTCAATGCCTGCACGAACTGGTCATGAAATGCCGCCGCCGGAGTGCTGAGCGTCTGAAAGGCGTGCCCGTGCCCGGAAAACAGCGACGCGATCGCCGCCGACACCTCATCACTAGCGGCGGCCACCACCCCCGTCGTCGGGGCCGCCGCCGCCGCATGCGCAGCGCTCACCGCCGAGCCAATGCCCGCCAGATCCGACGCCGCCGAAGCCACAAACTCGGGGACCGCCACCACATATGACATCGCTACCCCTGCCAGGTCGTTGACACATCGCTGAATTAAACGAACTGAAAGTTTCAAGAGCATATGCGATTCCGACCCCGGGCTTCGGGCGTTCCGGCTTGGGCGAAGAACGCTGTTGAGACGCGTACAACGCCTCTCGTTACGAGCAGACGCGCCGCGAACTACGCGCAGTTAATCGCCGATCCACGTCGAGAACCTGCCCTGTCGCGGGACATCACCGTGGCTGTCGAGCAGGCTTTGCATATTCGGGGATGTGCCGATCCCATTGAGAACCCCATCTGTTTTCACGTCGACGATCGCGCGCTGCAATTTCGCCGGAATCCAGCTCATGATTCCCCGTTCGTCTTGCATAATCTCGTCGAGGCGGAGGCAATTCTGATAGTGCGGCCCGGCCAGGTAGGTCGTGGCAGCCGAAACCAAGATGGCGACCAACCACAGCGCGGTCCGGGCTCGGTCGGACCTAGGGCGTCACCAGGATTTTGCAGTGCCGCTCGGGGTCGGCCAGGTCGTTGAAGGCTTGGCCGACCCCGTCCAGCCCGACCTCTCCGGTGATCAGCGGGGTGACGTCGATCTCGCCCTCGGCCAGCGCGCGCAGCGATTCGCCGAACTCCTCCGGGTTGTAGGCGAGGACGAATTGCACGTTGATCTCTTTGGCGATCGCGAAGAACGGATGCACGGTGTCGGGCTGCATGCACACCCCCGCTACGACCAGGCGGGTGCCCGGCCGCGCCCGCCGCAGCACATCGTCGATGATTCCCGGCACCCCGACCGCCTCGAACACGACGGCGGGTTTGACGCTGTCGAATGGCGAACCCTGGGCCGCATCCAGCGTCTGGTGGGCGCCCATGGCGGTGGCCAGCTCGCGCCGCTTCGGCGAAAAGTCGGACGCCACAATGGTTTCGACCCCTCGCGCTCGGAGGGCCGCGATGATGGCGATGCCGATGGGGCCGCACCCGACCACCAGGGCGGTCTCGCCCGGCGCGATGTTGGACTTGTTGACGGCGTGCAGCCCCACCGCTATGGGTTCGGTCAGCGCGGCATGTTTGACGTCAAGCCCGTTGGGGATGGGCAGCAGCAGTGGCGCCGACAGCAGCATCCGCTCGGCGTAGGCGCCAATTGTGCTGTTGCTGTAGACGATCGGCTCGGCACCCTTGGCGGAGAGCAGCACCGGAAGCGATGTGACCAGGGTTCCCGGTGGGTGGGTTTCGGTGTCGGGTCCGGCCTCGAGCACCTCGGCGCTGAATTCGTGACCCATGAAGACATCGCGGTTGAGATCGACGCCCATGGCGCCGGCGCCGGCGGCGACCTGAGCGGTCATGTCCACCACCTCGTCACCGTGGGCGGCGAAATGCAGGTCGGAGCCGCAGATTCCACACGCCCGCACGCCGACCAGCACCTGGCCACTTTCGGGCACGGGCTCGGGCACGTCGTCCCGGTAAACCATTCGTCCGTCACGCAATACGGCAGCGCGCATCAGTTCACCACGCCTTTCTGCTCGTCGACATGCTCGGTGATGGCTTTCACGACGGCCTCACCGGCGCGGCCGATCAATTGGTCGCGTTTGCCCCTGGCCCAGTCGTGCGATGACCGCGATGCTTCGAGCTGCCCCTTGAAATGGGGAATCACCTTGCGGGCGACCAGGTCATAGCAGTGGTAGCTCGCTGCGGGCGAGGCCCAGTCGTGACCGAGCATCAGCAGCGTTCCGAAACCGCCCGACCGTTCGAGCAGGTCCTCGATGTGCGCGATCGCGTCATCGGGCGTGCCGATGCAGCAATTCCCTTTGGCCGCATAGTCTGCGACGAATTCGTAAGGTGTCTGTGCGCCGTCGACGGTATTGGCCAACGGGACGAACCCGGCCGCGCCGAAATAGTTGGCGAAATCCTGCAGCCCATAGGTACAGTCTTCGATCGCCTGCTCGCGGCTGTCGGCGATGTGCATGATGCTCAGGACACGCCAGTCGGCCCGATCCGGCTCGTCCCGCCCGACCTTGGTGGCCTGCTCCTGCACCACCTCCCAGGTGTTCTCGAGTGCGGCGTAGCCCCCGGGCACCGACATCGACAGTGACAGCAGCGACGTGCCCAGTGCACCGGCCAGCCGCGGTCCGGACGGCGAAATCATTGCCGCGGTGGAGATTTCCGGGTAGGGCCATGTGTAGGGGCGAATGTGCAACTGCGCGTCGCGCAGGGTGAACCAGTCGGTGTGACGGTCGACTCGCTCAGACGGACCCGCACGGAACAGCGCCAGGATCGCCTCGAGGGATTCCTGCATCATGTGTCGCTGATCGACCGGGTCGATGCCCATCATGTAGGCGTCCGACGGGAGCGCGCCGGGGCCGGTGCCGAACATCACCCGGCCGCGGGTGAGGTGGTCCAGCAGCACCCACCGGTCGGCCACCATGAGCGGATGGTGGTAGGGCAGCGAGACCACTCCGGTGCCCAGCCGGATGTGCTTGGTCCGCTCCGCCGCGGCCGCGATGAACACTTCCGGGCAGGCGATCAGCTCGTAGCCACCGGAGTGGTGTTCGCCGAACCACGCCTCGTCGAACCCGAGGCGGTCCAGCGCGACGACGCGCTCCATGTCGTATTCCAGTGCGACCGTGGGGGATTGGCCGACGGGATGAAACGGCGTGATGAAAACGCCGAAATGCAATGGGATACCCATCACCATTCCACTCCTTTGAGGAAATCGAGCAGCGCCGCATTCACTTCCTCGGGCCGTTCCTGCTGCAGCCAATGTCCCGCGCCGTCGATCATCACCTGGCGGTACGGCCCGGAGATCACCTCCGGCGCGCGGTCGGCGCGAGTGAAAGTCAACACCGGATCGGCGGTCCCGCCGATGAATAAGCACGGCACCGTGATCATGGCGCCGTCAAGCTGTGGGGTGGTCTCCCAGCTGCGGTCCATGTTGCGATACCAGTTCAGTCCGCCCGTGAATCCGGTGCGGGAAAACTCGCTGATGTAATGATCGAGCTCTTCCTGGCTGATCCAGTCCGGCAGCCCGTCCGGTTCCGGCAGTCGATCGATGAACCCCTCGGGACCCGGGGCCACCATTCGCATCGCCGCGCTCTGGTCACCGGACAACAGGCCACCCATCATCCGGCGCATGGTTCGGGCCGGGTCACCGTTGAGTTCGGCGTCGGCCACACCCGGCTCCTGGAAATAGAGGATGTAGAAGAAGTTCTCGCCGAACGTGCGGCGAAACGCCTGCGTCGGCGGCTGCTGCGCGCGGGGCAACGGGGGAACACTCAACGCCGCGACCGCCGCGACCCGGTCGGGGTGCAGCAGCGGCGCATTCCACACCACGATGGCGCCCCAGTCGTGACCCACCCAGACAGCGCGCTCGGCGCCGACGTCGTCGAGCAGGCCGACCAGGTCGGTGGTCAACTCGTGAATGTTGTAAGCCTCGATGGCATCCGGGCGGGATGAGCCGCCGTAGCCGCGCTGATCGGGCGCCAGCACGTGGTAGCCGGCCTCGGCGAGGGCCGGTATCTGGTGCCGCCAGGAATACGCCAGTTCGGGAAAGCCGTGGGCCAGGATCACCACGGGCGCGCCGCGATCTCCCGCTTCGATCACCCGCAGCTGCACACCATTGGTGTCTACTAACCGTTCGGTTGATGTGGGCACCGTCTCACCAAATCACAACGGCCCCGGCCTGAGAAGGGCTCGACCCGATCGGAGTTACCGGCGCATTATCGGCTCATGCGGTTAGACCACATAGTTCTCTGGACGAGGGATCCGCGGGCTGCGATCGATTTCTATTCGAGGGTCGTCGGGCTGACGCCGTTGCGAGCCAGCGAGTTCGAGACCGGAGAGGCGCCGTTCCCGAGCGTGCGAGTGTGCGAGGACTCGATCATCGACCTGATGCCGATGGAGATGGCCGGCGGCCTTGGGGCGTCCGCGAAGGCCGAAGGTAGTGCCGGCAATCCGGTCAACCACGTCTGTCTTGCGCTGTCGAAGGCCGAATTCGACGCGTTGGAGCGGCGCCTGCAGGCCCAAGGCGTGGATACCGGCGCGCGGATGAACCGCACCTACGGGGCCCGGGGCTGGGCGCCGGAGGCCTATTACTTCGCTGATCCGGACGGCAACGTGATCGAGGCCCGCCACTACGAGTAGCGCCGAGCGTCACGCCAACGTGACGGCGGCCGCCGAGCGTCACGCTGGCGTGACTCTCGGCGATGTGTGCGGTTTGCGACGTTCGGAAGGCCCTGTTTGACTGCCCGACTCTCCCCCGCAAACGGGGGACCCCACCTCGGCCCGCTGTGCGGGCCGCACCGTCGCCAGGCGTCGGGAACTGCCGGTCGTTGTCTCGACAGGATGGTGGCGACCCGCTGCGCCCCGGCTCTGCCGGGGCTGGCGATCGCCAGTAGCGGTAGCCTGGACTTTTCCAGCTTCGTGTATCGGGGAAGGACCTGGCCGAGAAGGCCGATGATTGATGAACCGGAAAAACGTGATTCGCACCGTCACGGCGATCGCCGTGGTGGTCCTGCTCGGCTGGTCGTTCTTCTATTTCAGCGACGACACCCGCGGTTATAAGCCCGTCGACACGTCGGTGGCGATGTCTCAGATCAACAGCGACAACGTCAAGAGCGCGCAGATCGACGACCGGGAGCAGCAGGTGCGGTTGACCCTGAAGAAGGGCAACAACGACACCGACAACTCCGACAAGGTCATCACCAAATATCCGACCGGGTATGCCGTCGACCTGTTCAATGCGCTCAACGCTAAGAACGCAAAGGTCAGCACCGTCGTCAACGAGGGCAGCATCCTGGGCGAGCTGCTGGTCTATGTGCTGCCGCTGCTGTTGCTGGTGGGCCTGTTCGTGATGTTCTCCCGCATGCAGGGCGGCGCCCGGATGGGCTTCGGTTTCGGCAAATCGCGCGCCAAGCAGCTCTCTAAAGACATGCCCAAGACCACCTTCGAGGATGTGGCGGGGGTCGACGAGGCGGTCGAGGAGCTCTACGAGATCAAGGACTTCCTGCAGAACCCGTCGCGGTACCAGGCGCTGGGCGCCAAGATCCCCAGGGGCGTGCTGCTCTACGGCCCACCCGGAACCGGCAAGACGCTGCTGGCCCGCGCCGTAGCAGGCGAAGCGGGAGTACCGTTCTTCACCATCTCCGGTTCCGACTTCGTCGAGATGTTCGTCGGCGTCGGCGCGTCGCGGGTGCGCGACCTGTTCGACCAGGCCAAGCAGAACAGCCCGTGCATCATCTTCGTCGACGAGATCGACGCGGTGGGCCGCCAACGCGGCGCCGGGCTGGGTGGTGGCCACGACGAGCGCGAGCAGACGCTCAACCAATTGCTGGTCGAGATGGACGGGTTCGACCCGCGGGGTGGCGTCATCCTGATCGCGGCCACTAACCGGCCCGACATCCTGGACCCGGCGCTGCTGCGGCCGGGCCGCTTCGACCGGCAGATCCCGGTGTCCAACCCCGACCTGGCGGGTCGCCGCGCCGTGCTACGGGTGCACTCCAAGGGCAAGCCGATCGGCCCGGACGCCGACCTCGACGGCCTGGCCAAGCGGACCGTCGGCATGACCGGCGCCGACCTGGCCAACGTCATCAACGAGGCGGCGCTGCTGACCGCGCGGGAAAACGGCACCGTCATCACCGGCCCGGCGCTGGAGGAGGCGGTGGACCGGGTGATCGGCGGCCCGCGCCGCAAGGGCCGGATCATCAGCGAGCAGGAGAAAAAGATCACCGCCTATCACGAGGGCGGACACACCCTGGCGGCCTGGGCGATGCCCGACATCGATCCGGTCTACAAAGTGACGATCCTGGCCCGGGGACGGACCGGTGGGCACGCGGTTGCAGTACCCGAGGAAGACAAGGGGTTGCGGACCCGCTCGGAACTGATCGCGCAGCTGGTTTTTGCTATGGGTGGGCGCGCCGCCGAGGAACTGGTGTTTCGCGAGCCGACGACGGGCGCGGTGTCCGATATCGAGCAAGCCACCAAAGTCGCCCGCTCGATGGTCACCGAATTCGGGATGAGTTCCAAGCTCGGCGCCGTCAAGTACGGCACCGAACATGGCGACCCGTTCCTCGGCCGCACCATGGGTAATCAGGCCGACTACTCGCACGAGGTCGCCCGTGACATCGACGACGAGGTCCGCAAGCTCATCGAGGCCGCACACACTGAAGCTTGGGAGATCCTCACCGAATACCGCGACGTGCTCGACACGTTGGCCGGCGAGCTGCTGGAAAAGGAAACCCTGCACCGAGCCGAGCTGCAGGGCATCTTCGCCGGCGTCGAAAAGCGGCCCCGGCTCACCATGTTCGACGATTTCGGCGGCCGCATCCCGTCGGACAAACCGCCCATCAAGACGCCCGGCGAGCTGGCGATCGAGCGCGGCGAGCCCTGGCCCCCGCCGGTCGCTGAGCCGGCCTTTAAGGCAGCTATCGCAGCGGCTACCCAAGCCGCCGCGGCCGCGCAAGCCGATGCCGACCGAACCGGCCACGGCGCCAACGGTTCTCACGGTGGTCAAGGGAATCGTCAGGGGGCTCCACACGGCCCCACCCAGCCTGATTACGGTGCCCCGGCGGGCTGGCATGCGCCAGGGTGGCCGCCGCCGCAGCAGCAGCAGCCGGGTTCCTGGTATCCGCCCGCGCAGCCCCCGCAGCAGCCCTCTTGGCCGCAGCCGGCGCCGAGTTATCCGGGCCAGCAGGGGCCGCAGGCCCAGGGCGGCCATGCCCAGCCGATTTACCCCCCTTACCCGCCCTATCCGCCGCCCGGTCAATCCAACCCGTATGCCACAAAGTCTCCTGACAAGGAGGATGACGACGTGAGCCGGTCCAACCCGCCGGCCCACGGCTGACGAACGGAGGATTCGATGGCGCTGCCGGATTTGGGGCCGGCTTCCCGCACCGCTACTCCGCGGATTCGGGTGTTCGACCATCCTCGTGCCGAGGCCGCGATCCGCGAATTGCTGTTCGCGATCGGCGAAGACCCGGATCGAAACGGCTTGCAGGACACCCCGGCCCGCGTCGCGCGCGCATACCGCGAGATGTTCGCCGGGCTCTACACCGATCCCGACACCGTCTTGAACACCATGTTCGACGAGGACCACGACGAGATGGTGATCGTCAAGGACATCCCGCTGTACTCCACCTGCGAGCATCACCTGGTGTCGTTCCACGGGTTGGCCCACGTCGGCTACATCCCCGGCAACGACGGCAGGGTGACCGGCCTGTCGAAGATCGCCCGGCTAGTGGACCTCTACGCCAAGCGGCCCCAGGTGCAGGAGCGGCTCACCAGCCAGATCGCCGATGCCCTGGTGAACAAGCTCGATCCGAGCGGGGTGATCGTCGTGGTCGAGGCCGAGCACCTGTGCATGGCGATGCGCGGTGTCCGCAAGCCCGGCGCCGTCACGACGACGTCGGCGGTGCGCGGCCAGTTCAAAACCAGTGCCGCCTCTCGAGCCGAAGCGCTCGACCTCATCTTGCGTAAGTGAGTCCGGCGCCTGTGCAGGTTATGGGAGTCCTGAACGTCACTGACGACTCGTTCTCAGACGGCGGGCGCTACCTCGATACCGACGACGCCGTCGCCCATGGTCTGGCGATGGCCGCCGAAGGCGCGGGAATCGTGGACGTCGGGGGTGAGTCGACGCGGCCCGGTGCCACCCGGATCGACCCTCGGGTCGAGACGTCTCGCGTGGTGCCCGTCGTCAAAGAGCTTGCTGCACAGGGCATTACCGTGAGCATCGACACCATGCACGCCGACGTCGCGCGGGCGGCGCTGCAGAGCGGCGCGCGGATCGTCAACGACGTGTCGGGTGGACGAGCCGATCCCGCGATGGCGCCGCTGCTGGCCGAGGCCGGTGTGCCCTGGGTGTTGATGCACTGGCGATCGGTGTCGTCCGACCGCCCGCATGCGGCCCCGCACTACCACGACGTGGTGGCCGAGGTGCGCGCCGAGCTGCTTGCCAGCGTCGACGACGCGGTCGCCGCCGGCGTCGATCCCGGCAAGCTGGTGATCGATCCCGGGCTTGGATTCGCCAAGACGGGACAACACAATTGGGCGCTGCTGCACGCGCTGCCGCAATTGGTCGACACGGGCGTTCCGGTGCTCCTGGGGGCCTCGCGCAAACGGTTCCTCGGTACGTTGTTAGCCGGGCCCGATGGGTCGGTGCGAGCGCCCGATGGGCGCGAGACGGCGACCGCGGTGATTTCCGCGCTGGCCGCCCTCTACGGGGCCTGGGGCGTGCGCGTGCACGACGTGCGCGCCTCGGTCGATGCGCTCAAGGTTGTCGAGGCCTGGAGGAGCGCCCCGCAGATTCCCGGGCCGACCGAGCTGGCTGGAGACGATGGCTGATCGAATCGAATTGCGCGGCTTGGCAGTTCGTGGCCGGCACGGAGTCTTTGAGCACGAGCGCGCCAACGGGCAGGACTTCGTCGTCGATATCACCGTGTGGATCGACTTGGCCGGCGCCGCCGCCAGTGACGATCTCGCCGACACGTACGACTACGCCGCACTGGCCCGGCTGGCCGCCGACGTGGTCGGGGGGCGGCCGCGCAACCTGATCGAGGCGGTCGGAGGTGAGATCGCCGACCGGGTGATGGACGACCAACGCGTGCACGCCGTCGAGGTGGTGGTGCACAAGCCGCAGGCTCCGATCCCGCAACAGTTCGCCGACGTTGCCGTGGTGGTTCGGCGGTCGCGCCGTGGCGGTCGCGGTTCGGTGATCCCGGCCGGCGGGGCGCTATGACGCGGGTGGTGCTGTCCATCGGCTCCAACCTGGGCGACCGGTTGGCGCGGCTGCAGTCGGTCGTCGACGGGCTCCAGGAAGCAGTAGTCGCGGTATCTCCTATTTACGAGACCGACCCCTGGGGCCGCGCGGAGCAGGCTCCCTTCCTCAACGCGGTGCTCATCGCCGAGGACCCCACGTGCGACGGTCAGGCCTGGCTACGCCGGGCGCAGGAGTTCGAGCGGGCCGCGGGCCGGGTTCGCGGCGAGCGCTGGGGCCCCCGCACCCTCGACGTCGACCTGATCGCCTGCTACGGCGAAACCGAAGTGATCGCCCGCGAGCCCAACCTGACGCTGCCGCACCCACTGGCCCACCTGCGGGCCTTCGTGATGGTGCCGTGGCTGGCCATCGACCCGGATGCCCGGCTGACGGTCGCCGAGGGGCCGCGTCCCGTCGCGCAGCTGCTGGCCGAGCTGGAGCCGGCCGACCGCGCCGGCGTTCGGCTATCCAGCCTGACGCTCGAACTCAAAGGAAACGCCCATCCGGAATCGGAAACCTGATGGGACCGACCCGCAAGCGTGACCTGACGGCCGCGGTGGTCGGCGCCGCGGTGGTGGGCTATCTGCTGGTGATCTCGCTGTACCGATGGTTTCCGCCCATCACGGTGTGGACCGGCCTGTCGCTGCTCGGTGTGGCCATCGCCGAGGCGCTGTGGGCACGCTACGTGCGGGGCAAGATCAACGACGGCGAGATCGGCCCCGGCCCCGGATGGTTGCACCCGCTCGCGGTGGCGCGCAGCGTGATGGTCGCCAAGGCGTCGGCCTGGGTGGGCGCTCTGGTGCTGGGCTGGTGGGTCGGCGTGCTGGTGTATTTCCTGCCGCGGCGGTCGTGGTTGCGGGTCGCCGCCGAGGACACCACCGGGACGGTGGTGGCTGCAGTCAGCGCGCTGGCGTTGGTCGTCGCCGCGCTCTGGCTGCAGCATTGCTGCAAGTCTCCGCAGGATCCCACCGAGCACGGCGAGGGTGCCGAAAACTAGCGCGCTCGGCAACCGCGCGATTGACCCAGGTGAGAATCGCCGGAGTCGCGCGACACGCGGAGTGACCTCGCGCAGGTACAGTCAGGCCATGACCGTTCTGTCCCGCGGCGCCCGGGTTCGGCGCGGCGGCCGCAGGCCGGGTTGGGTGCTCTTGACCGCGTTGCTGGTCCTCGCGATTGGGGCCAGTTCCGCACTGGTTTTCACCAATCGGGTGGAACTTCTCAAGCTCGCTGTGATCCTGGCGCTGTGGGCCGCAGTCGCCGGCGCCTTCGTTTCGGTCCTCTACCGCCGCCAAAGCGATGCGGACCAGTCCCGGGTACGTGACCTGAAGCTGGTCTACGACCTGCAGCTGGATCGGGAAATCTCGGCCCGGCGCGAGTACGAGCTGACCGTGGAATCCCAGCTGCGTCGCGAGCTGGCCTCCGAGCTGCGCGCCCAGGCCGCCGACGACCTGGCGGCGCTGCGGGCGGAGCTGAGCGCGTTGCGGACCAGCCTGGAGATCCTGTTCGACACCGACCTGCAGCACCGCCCCGCACTGGAGACGCACGAGACCGAGGCACCTCCCGCGCGGGCATACAGCGACTGGGACCGCAATGGCGAGGCCAACCCGGACTGGGTGTCCAGCGATCGGGTCACGTCCGTCCCTCGGGACAACCCGCCGAGCCGCGACGACGAATCCGCGATCATCGACGTGCCCGAGGAACCGCTGCTGCCGCCTCGCCAGCCACCGCCCCCACGCGAGCCTGTGCGCGGCCAGTACGACGTCCCGCCGGCCGCCCGGTGTGTGGTTTCCCAAGAGCCTCCGTACATGACCCCGCCGCCGGCGCCCGAGCCACGATTCGAACCTCGATACCAGCCGCCGCCCCCACCGCCTCCGCCGCCGCCTGCGCCGCAGCCGGAACCGCAGCCACAACCGCAGATGCAGGACTGGCGCCCGGTCGCCGAGGAGGGACAGTGGCCGCCGCCGGGGACGCCGGGCAGCCATTGGGCCGACGTCGATGCGGCCGGTGAGGCGGTGGGCGGTCGTCGAGCCCAGCATTACGTCCCCGAAGAACCCCTGGACGGCTCGCCCTTCGAGCACGCGCCTACTGCGCCATACGGCGAATCCGGTCGCCGGGCGCGGGCGCGCCATTCGGCCGAGTACCGGGACTATGGCGTGTCCAACTTCTCGGACATCAACGAGCCCGCGGCCGCACCGCCGCCACCCCCTCCGCACGCAACGCCGCCACCAACCGCCGCGCCGCCACCACCGCAGATGGCTCCGCCGCCACCCCCGGACGCCACCCCCCGGCATCGCGGCTCGGATCCCCTGGCGCAGGGCGTGGACGGCTCGGCGGATGGCCCGCCAAGCGGTGGTCAGTCGGTTGCCGACCTGTTGGCGCGGCTGCAGGTCCAGCCGTCCGGCGGTGGCCGGCGCCGTCGCCGTGATGGCTGAGCTGGGACCTTCCTCACATTGGGTACCGCCTGACCATCGACTAAAGTCTTAGTGACCGTCCGGTACCCGAGCATGGGACCGGAACGAACAAAGAAAGCTGTGAGGTCGTCTGCGATGGGGCAGTTCGACGGACTGCGCCCGGCCAGGCTCAAGGTGGGCATCATCTCCGCCGGCCGGGTGGGCTCCGCCCTCGGTGTCGCGCTGGAACGCGCCGACCACGTCGTGGTGGCGTGCAGCGGCGTCTCGCACGCGTCGCGGCAGCGCGCGCACCGCCGGTTGCCCGATACCCCGGTGGTTTCGCCGCCGGACGTGGCCGCCAACGCTGAGCTGCTGCTGTTGGCGGTTCCCGACAGCGAACTCGCCGGCCTGGTATCCGGGCTGGCGGCGACCTCGGCCGTGCGCCCCGGCACGATCGTGGCCCACACGTCCGGCGCCAACGGGGTGGGCATCCTCGCGCCCCTGACCCACGACGGATGCATACCGCTGGCGATTCACCCGGCGATGACGTTCACCGGCTCCGACGAGGACATCAGTCGCCTGCCCGACACCTGCTTCGGGATCACCGCGGCCGACGATGTCGGGTACGCGATCGCGCAGTCCCTGGTCCTCGAGATGGGCGGGGAGCCGTTCTGCGTCCGCGAGGACGCCCGCGTCCTCTATCACGCCGCGCTGGCCCATGCCGGCAACCACATCGTGACGGTGCTCGCCGATGCGCTCGAGGCTTTGCGGGCCGCGCTGCGTGGCAGCGAACTGCTGGGGCAACAAACCGTCGACGACCAGCCGGGCGGACTCGCCGAACGAATCGTCGGGCCGTTGGCCCGGGCGGCGCTGGAAAACACCCTGCGGCGCGGGCAGGCAGCGCTCACCGGCCCGGTGGCCCGCGGTGACGCGGCCGCCGTCGCCGAGCACCTGGCGGCGCTGGCAGACGTCGACCCGGAACTGGCCCAGGCGTACCGGGTGAACGCCCTGCGGACCGCCCAGCGCGCACACGCCCCGAAGGACGTCGTCGAGGTGCTGGCGCGATGAACCCGATCCAGGGCAGGCCGCCCGCCTTCAAGCCCGGCGAACTCAACGTGTATTCGGCGCCGCGCGATGTCACCGACGTCAGCCGCGCGCTGCGGCACACCGGCCGCCGTATGATGTTGGTGCCCACCATGGGCGCGCTGCACGAGGGGCACCTGGCCCTGGTGCGCGCCGCCAAGCGGGTCCCCGGCTCGGTGGTTGCGGTCTCGATCTTCGTCAACCCGCTGCAATTCGGGGCCGGCGAAGACCTCGACGCATACCCCCGGACCCTCGACGACGACCTGGCGCTGCTGCGCGGCGAAGACGTCGAGATCGTCTTCGCGCCGACCGCGGCGGCGATGTATCCGAACGGTCTGCGCACCACCGTGCACCCCGGCCCGCTGGCCGCCGAGCTCGAGGGCGGCGCGCGGCCGACCCATTTCGCCGGCGTGCTGACCGTGGTGTGCAAGCTGCTGCAGATCGTGCGTCCCGACCGGGTGTTCTTCGGCGAGAAGGACTACCAGCAGCTGGTCCTCATCCGGCAGATGGTCGGCGACCTGAACGTCGACGCGGCCGTGACCGGGGTCCCGACGGTGCGGGAATACGACGGGCTGGCGATGTCGTCGCGCAACCGCTACCTGGACCCGGCGCAGCGCGAATTGGCCGCGGCGCTTTCAGCGGCGCTGACGGCCGGGGCGCACGCCGCGACCCGCGGTGCCCAAGCCGCGCTGGACGCGGCCCGCGCCGTGCTCGATGCCACGCCCGGCCTCGTGGTCGATTACTTGGAACTGCGCGACGCCGAGCTCGGCCCGTTGCGCGACAACCGATCCGGCCGGCTGCTGGTTGCGGCCCGGCTGGGCACCACCCGACTGCTGGACAACATCGGAATTCAGATCGGAACCCTCGCCGGCACCGTTGGGCCGGACGAACTCGCCCAATCACATTGGAGGAATTGATGTTACGGACGATGCTGAAGTCGAAGATCCACCGCGCCACCGTCACGCAGGCCGACCTGCACTACGTCGGCTCGGTGACCATCGACGCCGACTTGATGGATGCCGCGGACCTGCTCGAGGGCGAACAGGTGACGATCGTCGACATCGACAACGGTGCCCGGCTGGTCACCTATGCGATCACCGGCGAACGCGGCAGCGGTGTGATCGGAATCAACGGCGCGGCAGCGCACCTCGTTCACCCGGGCGACCTGGTGATCCTGATCGCATACGGCACGATGGAAGACGCGGAGGCGCGCTCCTACCGGCCGCGCATCGTGTTCGTCGACGCCGGCAACAAACCGGTCGACCTGGGCGACGACCCGGCGTTCGTGCCCTCGGACATATCCGCCGCGGCGGAGCTCCTCGACCCCCGGATCGGTGTGCGGTAGCCGTGCTGCTGGCCATCGACGTCCGCAACACGCACACCGTCGTCGGACTGATATCCGGATCCAAGGAGCACGCAAAGGTCGTGCAGCAGTGGCGGATTCGTACCGAATCCGAGGTCACCGCGGATGAACTGGCGCTGACCATCGACGGCCTGATCGGTGACGACTCCGAGCGCCTCACCGGCGCCGCCGCGCTGTCCACCGTCCCGTCGGTGCTGCACGAGGTGCGGATCATGCTCGATCAGTACTGGCCGTCGGTGCCGCGCGTGCTCATCGAGCCGGGGGTGCGTACCGGCATCCCGCTTCTGGTCGACAACCCGAAAGAAGTCGGTGCCGACCGGATCGTCAACTGCCTGGCGGCGTTTCACAAGTTCGGCACGGCGGCCATCGTCGTCGATTTCGGATCCTCGATCTGCGTGGACGTGGTGTCGGCCAAAGGGGAGTTCCTCGGCGGCGCCATCGCCCCGGGTGTGCAGGTGTCTTCCGACGCCGCCGCGGCGCGCTCCGCGGCGCTGCGTCGCGTGGAATTGGCCCGGCCCCGTTCGGTGGTCGGCAAGAACACCGTCGAATGCATGCAGGCCGGCGCGGTGTTCGGGTTCGCGGGGCTGGTCGACGGTTTGGTCCAGCGCATCCGCGAGGACGTGGACGGTTTCTCCGACGACTTGGGCGATCAGGTCGCGGTCGTCGCCACCGGCCATACCGCGCCGCTGCTGCTCCCCGAACTGCACACCGTCAACCACTACGACCAGCACCTGACCCTGCATGGCCTGCGGCTGATCTTCGAACGCAACCAAGACACCCAGCGCGGCCGGCTGAAGACGGCGCGCTGAGCGCTTCCGCGGTAAGCCACCACACGAGGTCATGAGGCTTGCGGCGTGGAAATCCTCGGCTTTAGTCGGGGAAACGCTGTATCCCTTCTTTCGACCGGTTGTCGGTGGTGCTCCCTATGTTGTTGATGTGTGCAGATTTCGGTTGGTCCCCAGCCCTGAGCAGGCGGCGGCGTTGGCCGAACACTGTCGTCATGCCCGGTTTGTGTGGAATCTGGCCGTCGAGCAGCAGCGGCACTGGCAGCCGGGCCGCCAGGCGCCCGGTTACCACGAGCAATGTGCCCAGTTGACTGCGGCCCGCGCCGAATACGACTGGCTGGCAGCCGGGTCGCAGACCGTGCAGCAGCTGGGGGTACCTCCCGCTTGCGGGGGAGCATTGCGCGACTTCGCCCAAGCGATGCGCAACTTTTTCACCGGCACCCACCGTCGCCCGACGTGGCGTAACGCCGGCACCCATGAAGGATTCCGGCAAGTCGGACTCAAACCGCGCCACATCAACCGGTTGAGCCCCCGCTACGGGCGGGTATGGGTACCGAAGGTCGGGTGGGTGCGGTTTCGGTGGACCCGCACCATCCCCGCCACGGTGAAGTCTTACCGAGTCAGCCTGGATCGATCGGGGCGCTGGCACATCGCGTTTGCTGCCCTTCCTGCACCGGTCCTGGGACCCGGTGATGGCAGTGTCGTTGGCGTTGATCGCGGCGTGGCCGTATCGGTGGCGCTTTCCAGCGGGGAGCTGCTGTGCGTTCCTGGCCTTAGTGCTGGTGAGGCGGAGCGGCTGCGGCGATTGCAGCAGCGTCTGTCCCGGGCGCAGCGCGGATCTAGTCGGCGGGCGCGAACGAAGCTGGCCATTGCCAGGGTGCGCGCGCGCGAAACCGATCGCCGCCGTGACTGGGTGGAAAAGACCACCACCGATCTGGCGCGCCGCTTCGACACCATCCGCGTCGAGAATTTGCGTGTGCGTGCGATGACCCGCTCCGCGCGCGGGACTCGTGACCGTCCGGGCACCCACGTCGCGCAGAAACGATGCCTCAATCGCGCGATCCACCGCCAAGGCTGGGGTTTGCTGGTTGCCCGGCTCAAGCACAAGGCCCAAGGACGGCTCGAACTCGTCCCAGCAGCGTATACGTCGCAACGATGCTCCCGCTGCGGGCACGTCGCGCCGGAAAACCGCAAGAGCCAAGCGGTTTTCCAGTGCGTCGCCTGCGGTGCGGGACCGTGCAATGCCGACGTCAACGCCGCACGCAACATCGCCGCCGGACGGGCGGTGACAGCACGGGGAGACCTCGGCACCAGCCGGTCTGCGAACCGTGAACCTCAACTCTGTTCTCCTGCTATGTAGGTGCGACGGGGTTGGAATCCACCGGCGTAATCCGGTGGAGGACGTCAATTAAGCTGGCACGTCGTGAGCGCTGCCGACCCCGATCTTCCTGAGCAGTTCCGGATCCGCCGTGACAAGCGCGCTCGCCTGTTGGCGGAGGGGTGTGACCCGTATCCGGTCGCCATCGAGCGCACCGACACCCTGGCCGAGGTGCGCTCCGCCCACCCCGACCTGCCGATCGACACCGCGACCGACGACATCGTCGGCGTCGCGGGGCGGGTGATCTTCGCGCGCAACTCCGGAAAACTGTGCTTTGCGACACTCCAGGACGGCGACGGCACCACCCTGCAGGTGATGCTCAGCCTCGACAAGATCGGCCAGCAGGCGCTCGACGCGTGGAAGGCCGACGTGGACCTCGGCGACATCGTCTACGTGCACGGCAACGTGATCAGCTCACGACGCGGCGAATTGTCCGTCCTGGCCGACTCCTGGCGGATGGCGGCCAAGTCGCTGCGGCCGCTGCCCGTCGCGCACAAGGAGATGAGCGAAGAGTCGCGGGTGCGGCAGCGCTATGTCGACCTGATCGTCCGCCCCCAGGCCCGCGCGGTGGCCCGGCAGAGAATCGCCGTTATCCGCGCGATACGCAACGCGCTGGAACGGCGTGGGTTTTCCGAAGTCGAAACCCCTATCTTGCAGACGCTGGCCGGTGGCGCCGCGGCGCGGCCGTTCATCACGCATTCCAATGCGCTGGACATGGATCTCTACCTGCGGATCGCACCGGAACTGTTCCTCAAGCGCTGCATCGTCGGTGGATTCGACAAGGTCTTCGAGTTAAATCGCGTGTTCCGAAACGAAGGAGCCGATTCGACGCATTCTCCGGAATTCTCCATGTTGGAGACCTACCAGACCTACGGAACCTATGACGATTCGGCGATCGTCACGCGGGAGCTTATTCAAGAGGTGGCAGACGAGGCGATCGGAACCAGACAACTGCCGTTGCCGGACGGCAGCGTCTACGACATAGACGGAGAATGGGCGTCGATACAAATGTATCCGTCGCTGTCGGCGGCGCTCGGTGAGGAGATCACGCCCGATACGACTGCCGATCGGCTGCGTGCTATCGCGGATCGGCTCGCTCCCGAAACTGGGCTCGTGATCCCCGACAACCGCGGCTACGGGCACGGCAAACTCGTCGAAGAATTGTGGGAGCACATGGTGGGCAACGCCCTGACCGCGCCCACCTTCGTCAAGGATTTTCCAGTGGAGACAACACCTTTGACGCGCCAGCATCGCAGCATCCCTGGCGTAACCGAGAAATGGGACCTCTACCTTCGCGGAGTCGAACTGGCCACCGGGTACTCCGAATTGAACGATCCGGTCGTGCAGCGCGAGAGGTTCGCTGCCCAAGCCCTCGCCGCGGCCGCCGGCGACGACGAGGCCATGGTGCTCGACGAAGACTTTCTCGCCGCGCTCGAGTATGGGATGCCGCCGTGCACGGGAACCGGAATGGGTATCGATCGGTTGTTGATGTCTTTGACCGGGCTGTCAATTAGAGAGACAGTTTTGTTCCCGATTGTTCGGCCGCACTCCGGCTGAAAGCTCAACCGACGCGTTGCTGCCGGATTGAGTATGCTGCCCTGTTATGGCAGATTAGTGACCGGGGAGTGAATCCAAACTGCTCAGCAACTGCTCAGGACGAAACGCGAGGGTAAGCTAATGGCGAAAAAAGTGACCGTCACCTTGGTCGATGATTTCGACGGTGCGGGCGCGGCCGACGAAACGGTTGAATTCGGGCTTGACGGGGTGACCTACGAGATTGATCTTTCGTCTAAGAATGCCGCGAAACTGCGCAACGATTTGAAGCAATGGGTCGCGGCGGGCCGCCGCGTCGGCGGTCGGCGTCGTGGGCGTTCCGGCTCGGGGCGCGGACGCGGTGCGATCGACCGCGAGCAGAGCGCCGCGATCCGGGAATGGGCCCGCCGAAACGGGCACAACGTGTCGACGCGTGGGCGCATACCGGCCGACGTCATCGACGCGTTCCACGCGGCGACCTAAACGAACCGCTTACCGGCGCCCGGGTCCCCAAGGCCTGGGTGCCGGTTGTTTGGTTTTCGCCGGTGGCGAAATGATCACCGGTCGCCGCGGGAAACGCTTTGGTGCTTTTCCTCGTTTATGTATTACGTCTGCAGTTGTAACAGGGGGATGCGGCCCGGACCGCCCGGCACCGCAACGTTAGGAACCCTGGCAGGCCGACCACTACAGTGGATGGCAGGTACGCGATTCCGGCCCCATGGACCGGCACTAGGCCGCTCACAGGGTTGTACCGATGGTGAGGGAGAGCAGGTAACCACCGATGTTCGAAAGATTTACCGACCGTGCCCGCAGGGTCGTCGTCCTGGCGCAAGAAGAGGCCCGGATGCTCAACCACAACTACATCGGCACCGAGCACATCTTGTTGGGCTTGATTCACGAGGGCGAGGGCGTCGCGGCGAAGTCGCTGGAGTCGCTGGGGATCTCGCTCGAGGGCGTTCGCAGCCAGGTCGAGGAGATCATCGGCCAGGGCCAGCAGGCGCCGTCGGGACACATCCCGTTCACCCCGCGCGCCAAGAAGGTCCTCGAGCTGAGCCTCCGCGAGGCGCTGCAGCTGGGCCACAACTACATCGGCACCGAGCACATCCTGCTGGGCCTTATTCGTGAGGGCGAGGGCGTGGCCGCGCAGGTGCTGGTCAAGCTTGGCGCCGAGCTGACCCGGGTGCGCCAGCAGGTGATCCAGCTGCTGTCGGGCTACCAGGGCAAGGAGGCCGCCGAAGCCGGGACCGGTGGTCGCGGCGGCGAGTCGGGCAGCCCGTCCACGTCGTTGGTGCTCGACCAGTTCGGGCGCAACCTGACGGCTGCCGCGATGGAAGGCAAGCTGGACCCCGTCATCGGCCGCGAGAAGGAGATCGAGCGGGTGATGCAGGTGTTGAGCCGGCGCACCAAGAACAACCCGGTGCTGATCGGGGAGCCCGGCGTCGGCAAGACCGCCGTCGTCGAGGGCTTGGCGCAGGCCATCGTGCACGGCGAGGTTCCCGAGACGCTGAAGGACAAGCAGCTCTACACGCTGGACCTGGGTTCGCTGGTTGCCGGCTCGCGGTACCGCGGTGACTTCGAGGAACGCCTGAAGAAGGTGCTCAAGGAGATCAACACCCGCGGCGACATCATCCTGTTCATCGACGAGCTGCACACGCTGGTGGGCGCCGGTGCCGCCGAGGGCGCGATCGACGCCGCGTCGATCCTCAAGCCCAAGCTGGCCCGCGGCGAGCTGCAGACGATCGGCGCCACCACGCTCGACGAGTACCGCAAGTACATCGAGAAGGACGCCGCGCTGGAGCGCCGCTTCCAGCCGGTGCAGGTCGGGGAGCCGACGGTGGAGCACACCATCGAGATCCTCAAGGGCCTGCGCGACCGCTACGAGGCCCACCACCGCGTGTCGATCAGCGATAGTGCGATCGTGGCCGCTGCCACATTGGCGGACCGCTACATCAACGACCGGTTCCTGCCGGACAAGGCGATCGACCTGATCGACGAGGCGGGCGCCCGGATGCGGATCCGCCGGATGACCGCGCCGCCAGACCTGCGCGAATTCGACGAGAAGATCGCCGAGGCGCGCCGGGAGAAGGAATCCGCGATCGACGCCCAGGACTTCGAGAAGGCCGCCAGCCTGCGCGACCGGGAGAAGCAACTGGTGGGCCAGCGGGCGGAGCGCGAAAAGCAATGGCGTTCAGGCGATCTCGACGTGGTCGCCGAGGTCGACGACAACGAGATCGCCGAGGTGCTGGGCAACTGGACCGGTATCCCGGTGTTCAAGCTCACCGAGGCCGAGACCACCCGGCTGCTGCGGATGGAGGATGAGGTCCACAAGCGGATCATCGGGCAAGAGGACGCGGTCCGCGCTGTTTCAAAGGCCATCCGCCGTACCCGTGCCGGTCTGAAGGACCCCAAGCGCCCGTCGGGTTCGTTCATCTTCGCCGGCCCGTCCGGTGTCGGTAAGACCGAGCTGTCCAAGGCGCTGGCCAACTTCTTGTTCGGCGACGACGACGCGCTCATCCAGATCGACATGGGCGAGTTCCACGACCGGTTCACCGCGTCGCGGCTGTTCGGTGCCCCGCCGGGATATGTCGGCTACGAGGAGGGCGGCCAGCTCACCGAGAAGGTGCGGCGCAAGCCGTTCTCGGTGGTGCTGTTCGACGAGATCGAGAAGGCGCATCAGGAGATCTACAACAGCCTGTTGCAGGTTCTCGAGGATGGCCGGCTCACCGATGGTCAGGGCCGCACGGTGGACTTCAAGAACACCGTGCTGATCTTCACGTCCAACCTGGGCACCTCCGACATCTCGAAGCCGGTCGGCCTGGGCTTCACCCAGGGCGGCGGTGAGAACGACTACGAGCGGATGAAGCAGAAGGTCAACGACGAGCTGAAGAAGCACTTCCGGCCGGAGTTCCTAAACCGCATCGACGAGGTCATCGTCTTCCACCAGCTGACTCGCGACGAGATCATCCGGATGGTTGACCTGATGATCACCCGGGTTGCGGGCCAGCTCAAGAGCAAGGACATGGCTTTGGAGCTGACCGACAAGGCCAAGTCGTTGCTGGCCAAGCGCGGCTTCGACCCGGTGCTGGGTGCCCGTCCGCTGCGGCGCACCATCCAGCGCGAGATCGAGGACCAGCTCTCCGAGAAGATCCTCTTCGACGAGGTCAGGCCCGGACAGGTCGTCACCGTCGACGTGGACAACTGGGACGGCGAAGGCCCCGGCGAGGACGCGGTGTTCACGTTCACCGGGACTCGCAAGCCGTCGGCCGAGCCGGATCTGGCCAAAGCCGGAGCGCACAGCGCCCCCGAGACGCAGTAGCGATCAGCGAAAACGGGCGGTTAGTCTCTGACGGGGCTACCGCCCGTTTCCGTTGCGCTCCAAAAGAAGGGCCCGCCCGTGCTGATCGTGACCACCAACGACATCCCGGGCTGGGACATCCAGCGCGTGTGCGGCGAAGTGTTCGGGCTGACCGTTCGCTCCCGAAACGCGTTCTCCCAATTCGGTGCCGGGTTGAAGTCGATGTTCGGCGGCGAGCTGCAGGGGATGACCAAGAATCTCGCCGAAAGCCGCAACGAAGCGATGGCACTGGCTGATCGGCGAGGCGCGCAACCGCGGTGGCAACGCGATCGTCGGGATGCGATTCGACACGACCGAGATCGGCGACGTGTGGACGGAGATCTGCGCCTATGGCACGGCGGTCCAGGCGGTCCCGGTCACCGACGCTGCCAAATACACCGCGAGCCAACTGGGCTACGGCTCCTCGGCGCCCCAACATTGACGCCCGGTCTACACTGACCATGCTTACGATTTGATGGGCAACGGAATCCTGGTGAAAGTCCAGAACGGTCGCGCCACTGTCCAAAGTCAGACCCGCAGCCCATCTCCATCCCCCAGCGGGACGCGATATCCCGGAAGGAGTCACCATGTCGAACCCCCATACGGTGTCCAATCCGCAGACGACCGGAACCCGCACCCGGTCCGTTGATCTATCGGCGGCAAGTGCCGCGCTCTGGTTGGCGGCGACCGCCTTCCTGGCGCTCCTGGCGCTGTACTTCGTCGGGATCGATCAGGGTGCGGTGTCGCTGTTCGGCAGCGACTCTCACGTGCACGAATTCGTACACGACGCGCGCCACCTGCTCGGCTTCCCCTGCCACTGAGCCGGCAGCGTGGAGAAGCGTCTGATCGCACGCGGTCTCCTGGCGGGCACCGTCGGCGCGCTGCTGGCGTTCCTGTTCTCCCGCGTGTGCGCCGAGCCGGTCATCGGCCGCGCGATCGCTTTTGAGGACGGTCGAAGCGACGTCCTGGACGCTCATGGCGTGCACGAGCACGGCGCCGAGTTGTTCACTCGCGGCGTGCAGGCCAACGCCGGATTGGGTTTCGGACTGCTGATTTTCGGCGTCGCGATGGGTGCGCTGTTTGCCGTATTGTTCTGTGTCATCTCTGGTCGCGCGAGAGGCATTGCGCCACGGCCACTTTCGGCGCTCTTGGCGGCGGGCGCATTCATCGCGGTGTACCTGGTGCCCTTCGTGAAATACCCGCCGAACCCGCCGGCGGTGGGCCAGGCGGACACGATCCGGGGCCGCACCGGCTGGTATGTGGTGCTGGTGCTCGCGTCGGTGGTGGTGGCGGTCGCCGCCGTGTGGCTGGCCCGGCGGCTTGTTGCCCGACTCGGCGCGTGGAACGGAGGGTTGCTCGCGACGGCGGCCTACCTCGTGCCGATCGCCGTGGTGGCGGCGCTGCTACCGAGCATCGACGAGACACCCCAGCCGCTGCGCGACGCTTCGGGTGTGATCGTCTATCCCGGCTTTCCGGCCGACGTCCTGTACGAATTCAGGTTGCTGGCACTGGGTACGCAGCTGGTCCTGTGGGCGACCATTGGCCTGGTCTTTGGCACGCTTGCCGGGCGGCTGCTGGGGGAGCGGGCCGACGGCTTGCAGGAACCGAGTCTCGCGACGTGACCGAGGCCGTCCGGCTGACTTTGGTGTCGCACGCGATGACCGACGCCATGGCGGCCGGGCGATTTCCCGCGGACGAGCCGCTCAACGACATCGGCCGTCGGCAGCTCAAAAAGGCTGCGCGCCTTGATATGAACGGCGGCATACGTCAAATCGCCGGGCCCGAGCGGCGTGCCCATCAAACGGCACAGCTGTTGGGCCTGCGCGCCGCAACGGAGCCGCGGTTGGCCGACCTCGATTGCGGACGGTGGTGTGGCCAGACCCTGCGGGCCGTCGGTCCCGCGGACCTCGAGATGTGGCTGACCGATCCGGCCCGGGCGCCGCACGGCGGTGAGTCGATCGTCGATCTGATCCAACGGGTGGCCGGATGGCTGGATTCTCTCACCGACAACGCATCGCCCACCGTGGCGGTGACACATCCGGCGGTGATCCGGGCCGCCATCCTGCGAAGCCTCGACTCACCCCCGGAATCGTTCTGGCGCATAGACATCGCGCCGGTGAGTCGCACCGTCCTGAATTTCCGCAACGGCCGCTGGACGCTGCGGTTATAGCGGTTATCGGGGTGCGATCAGCGCGAACACCTTCTTGGCGACCTGCAACATCCACCCGGTCACGGTGGGCCCGTGATCGCGGGGCCAGTTGAGCTGGAAGCTGACCACCCAAGGCTGCTGGGTTTTATCGACGGCGTACCAGCTGAATGTCAGATCACCGGGCAGGCCACCGGCTTTCGCGCCGATATACGGCCAGACGTTCCGGTCCAGCTGGATGCCGGAGACAGCGGAAAGGATCTGTCTGACGGGCGCTGCCGGGCCGACCGCGTCGGCCTGCAGCGCCGCGTGGACCCGGCAGATGTCCTCGGCGGTGCCGTACCACTCTGCGCCGTAGGTCGAGGCCGGGGTGTGTGCATGCATCGGATCGGGTTGGTAGGGAGTGGAATCCGCCTGTGCCAACAGCTGGGCACGGACCTGCGGGGAGCCCTGCTTCCATTGCTCGCGCAGATCCGGTTTACCCCAGCCGACGGAGAACAGCTCGTACATCGTGGGGAACGGTGTCATGCTGGCCGGATCGTGATGGCCGGCCGTGGCTAGCGCTTCCTCGATGGCGTGCGTGCCTATCCTCCCGATCAGCAAGTCGGTGGCCATGTTGTCGCTGGTAGCGATCATCTTCTCGGCCGCCGTGCGAACCGAAACATGTGCTCCGGCAGGCAGTTCCAAGCCCGACGAGCCAACCGCCCGGCTCTTGTCGGTGACGGTGAGCTGATCGTCCCACGACACCGTCCCGTTTCTGACGGCGCCGGCCACCGCGTGCAGCACGTACAACTTGAAAATCGATGCCAGCGGCAGTGATTCGCCGGTGTTGGTGCCCGCCACCGGGTCGCAGTGACCGTTGTTGACCTTGGCGACCTGGTAGGAATAGCGGGCGCCGGTCTTGCTCAGCACGGCGTCGACGTCGTGCCAGGAGTCGATCCTGGGCGCCTGCGTGTCGACGCCGAACCGGTCGACCCGGCCAGCGTCGTCGGTGTGTATCCGGATGTCTTGTCGAGCGCCATAGGAGGACACCAGGTGCAGTGTGGCCACGCTGGCGCTGATGTCGACGCCATCGAGGGTGAAGGGGCGATCCCACCACAGCCCCTCCATGGTGGTTTCGACCGATTCGACCTTGTCGGGCGCGGCAAGGGTGCCGACCCCGACCGGGCCGATCGGCCAGTCCGAGTTCAGCATGTCCAAGGTCTGCTGGGCCCGGATGCCCGGGGGCGTCCGGGTGTCGATCTGCCGGCCCGGATTGGCCGCGTTCGCGTGCGGGGCAGGGGAGGGTGCGCAACCCGGCGCCAGGGTCACGACGAGTGCCGCGGCCGCGCCTAACGCCGCCACGCGGCGCCGTGCCGGCCGCTCGCTAATCAGTCTGGTCGTTGCCGGCAACGTCCAGCACAACCTCGAATTCCAGCAGCGATGCGCCTGTCGCCACGGGGTTGGCCCGGTGCCCGGCATGGGCTTCGATAGCGGGGCCGCTCGCCCACGCCTGGAACGCTTCGTCGGACTCCCAGTGCGTCACCACGAAGTAGCGGTCCTCACCCTTGACCGGGCGCAGCAGCTGGAAGCCGAGGAAACCGGGTTGGTTCTCCACCGCGTGCGCGCGATGGGCGAACCGCTTCTCCAATTCGGGTCCGGCGTCTGCGGGTACCTCGATTGCGTTGATCTTCACCACTTGCGGCATTCCGCTAGGCTACCGCCCCCGCCCACCTGTCCAACTCCCGGGCGGCCACGCAAGATGGTGGTATGGCCAGCGAGCTGTTGACCTGCCACGGCGGGCAGGGCGAGCCATTGGTGCTGGTGCATGGCCTGATGGGCCGTGGCACGACCTGGTCGCGTCAGGTTCCGTGGCTGACCCGGCTGGGCACCGTGTATACCTACGACGCCCCGTGGCATCGGGGCCGTGACGTCGACGATCCGCACCCGATCAGTACCGAGCGGTTCGTGGCCGATCTGACCGACGCGGTAGGTGCATTGGGGGAGCCGGCCAGGCTGATCGGGCATTCGATGGGTGCCCTGCACTCGTGGTGCCTCGCCGCCGAGCGCCCGGAACTGGTTTCGGCGCTGGTGCTCGAGGACATGGCGCCGGACTTCCGTGGCCGCACCACCGGACCGTGGGAGCCCTGGCTGCATGCCCTCCCGGTCGAATTCGACTCTGCCGAGCAAGTTTTCGACGAGTTCGGGCCCGTCGCCGGGCGGTACTTCCTGGATGCCTTCGAGCGCACCGAAAGCGGTTGGCGGTTGCACGGGCACACCTCGCGATGGATCGAGATCGCCGCCGAATGGGGCACCCGCGACTACTGGGCGCAATGGATGGCCGTGCGGCCCCCCGCGCTGCTCATCGAGGCCGGCAACTCCGTCACCCCACCGGGCCAGATGCACGCGATGACCAAAACCGGTTCCCCCGTAACGTATCTGCACGTTCGGCAGGCCGGTCACCTGATCCACGACGAGACGCCGCAGGTATTCCGCGAAGCCGTGGAGTCGTTCTTGGCGGTTACCGCCGGCCGGTGAGCCCGGCCGCGGTGCGCAGCGCGACCGCCATGAGCGTGTTGGTGGGGTTCTGGCAGCCCGAGGTGACGAACACGCCCCCGTCGGCGACGAAGACGTTGTCCATCTGGTGCATCCGCCCATTCGGATCGGTGACGCTTGTCGTCGGGGACACGCCCATCTGCATCCCGCCCATCACGTGCTTGGTGTTCGGTGGAGTGCCGCCGCCCAGTTTCCGCTCGAGACCGTCCGGGATGGCGGCGAACAGCTGCGCGCCTGCCGCCGCCATCATTGCGGTGATGGGCAGTAGGTAGAACGTTTGCGCGACCGCCTCGTGTCTTCCGGGCGCCCAGGTGATCCGGGGTACCGGCTGGCCGTTGAGGTCGGTGACCGTCGGGTCGAGGGTGACGTTGTTGGTCAGGTAGGGCAGGTCGGTTCCGATGAAGTTGACGCCGGCGAGCCGGTCGCGCAGGAGCGAGGCGCGCATCAGGTCCTTGAACGGGCTGCCGAACAGTTGCACCCCCGGCAGGAATCCCAGGATCTCCTGGTAGAACTTGCCCTCCGTGATCGGGTCCTGGCTCCCGCCCAGCTCGCAAATGCCGCCACGGATGTAGGGCAGTCCGGCCAGTCTTGCCGCGACCCGAGCCCCGGGGAAGTCGGGGTTGCAGAAATCCTCCATGCACTGCGTGATCGAGCGGCCGCGGTACGCGTGCACTCGCTGGTCGAGGTAGATACCGAACCCGTCGACGAAGTTGTGAAACATCAGCCGGGTGCCGATCCGTCCGCTGGCGTCGGGCAGGCCGGAGAGCAGAGCCAGACGTGATGTCTCGATCGCTGAGGCGGCCAGCACCACCACGTCGGCGCTCTCCCCGCCGGCATTCCCCTGCGGGTCGAGATAGGAGACGCCGGTGGCCCGCCGGCCGGTGAAGTTGACTTTGGTGACGGTGGTTTCGGGGTGTAACTGCACCCGCCCGGTCCGGAGCGCCCGCCGCAGCGGCGCAAGCGCGCCCACCCGGGCCGAGATCGGGCAGCCGTAATTACTGCAGAACCCGCAGTTGTTGCACGCCGGGCGGCCGTCGTACTCGACCGAATTGATCGCGGTCGGGAAGGGATACGGATGCAGCCCGATGCGCTTGGCCCCCTTGGCGATCAGCGTGGACGAGCGCTGCTGCGGCCCGGGCCGCATCGGGAAGGGCCCGAATCGTGGCGCGTGCTTCAGGGTGAGGGCGGGGATCGTCCGGACATCGCCCTGCGTCCCGAGCAGCACCTCGATCGCGTCGTAGTACGGGGCGATCTCGCTGTATTCGAACGGCCAATCCTGCACGTCCGCGCCGGGCTGCGGACCCAGCATCGACAGTCCCTTGAAGTCGATGTCCCAGAAGCGTGGGACCTTCGCGTCCCAGTGCGTCGTTCCGCCGCCGACGGTCACCGGGAGTTCGTTGACCGGCCCGACGTAGGTCGCGGCCTGGCTGGCGTTGGGCCGAAACGTGCGCGGGTAGGCGAGCGGATCCGGCTGCTCGAAGTAGCGATACAGCGCCTTGAGTTCGTCGTTGGCGAACGTCGTCCCGAGTGGGCCGGTCCCGTCCAGGTTGGTGAAGTAGTTCGACCCCTTCTCGAATATCACGACGTCCCAGCCGCTTTCGGCGAGCACCATTGCGACCGTGGACCCGCCGGCGCCGGAGCCGACGATGATCGCCTTAGTTGCCGGCACTCACGCCGCCCTTCCCGCCCAATTTGGAGATGACGTGTTCCCAGCCCCCATGGCGCAGGCGGTTGATGATGTCGCTTACTACGATCAAGTCCCACTGGGCCGCTTCCACCTCGGCGGCGGTGTATCCGCGCGGCTGGGAGTCCCCGGGGTACTTGATGTCTTTCCAACCGACCAGGTTCGCGTTGCCGCCGTACTCGGGGTTGCTGTACATCGCCTCGATGGTGTGACCGAACAGAATATTGGTGAAGGCCGTCGCCTGACCTTGGACCAAGATGAGCTCCTGTCTAACCCCCTTTACCGCGGTAAAGTCGCCGCCGGCCAACTGGTCGAGCAAGGCGATGCCACTGGCGTACTGGTTGCGAAGCTGCGTCAGGCGCTGTTGCCACGCGTACGTCTGGGCGCGGTTGAGCGGGACGAAGGTGGCCATGAAGTCCTGCGAGCCACCGGCGCGATTGCTCCACGGGCCGCCGGCGTGCACGTCGGCGGGCGTGACGTCGAACACCGACAGCATCCGGTCCAGGTAGTTGACCACGTTCGCCTCGTGAGCCCCCGGACCGAACTCGACCGGGCAGTCTTGCGGCCCGGGGATCAGGCGGCGGGTGGCGGCGTCGAGCACCGCGGCCTGGTGGGGTGTCAGGAATCGGTACCCCGTGTCGGCGGAAGCGGCGGGTAGGGCGCCCCGCATGGCCGCGGCCAGCGGCAGCAGGCTCAGCCCGCCGAGCACCGCGCGCCTCGACACCGCCGGCGACAAGCGGGATCCGGGCGCGGCCTCCTCGCTGGGCACACCGGCAGGGTATGACGCAGATATGGGTCTCGCGTGGAATGCGCACCTAGCGGCGTGTCGGGTTGCGCCGGAACGGCGTTCACGGTAACCGCCGAGAGCGCCACGAAAGTTGTTGCGGCGCCCCGGTTGCCCTGCTACTCCTCGCCGGCCAACGCGAAGCGGCCGTCGACCGTCCGGGTCACGAGGCCGTCGGCAAGCAACGAATCCAGCGCGCGGTCACGCTGCCGCGTATCGGTCAGCCACGCCACGTCCAACTCGGCCCGAGTGACCGGAGAATCCTTGTCCCGCAACACATCCAGTAGGCGCCCACGCACCTGACGGTCGGTTCCGGCGTACGTCTGCACCCGGCGGGCCGGCCCCTGCGCGGGAGGATAGCCGGCTTGGCGCCACGCGCAGCGGTCGAGCGGACACAACCCGCATCGCGGACCCCGCGCGGTGCACACGATCGCGCCCAACTCCATCAGGGCCACCGAAAAGGTCGGCGCCCGTTCGTCATCCGGCAGCAAGGCCGAGACGTCGGCGTGGTCGCGGGCCGCGGACGGCGCCCCGGCGTCGGCGAGGCCGTGCACGGCACGGGCCACCACCCGGCGCACGTTCGTGTCCACCACCGGCACCGGCCGGCGGTAGGCGAAGCAGGCGATCGCCCGTGCCGTGTAGCCACCGACGCCCGGCAGGGTGACTAGGACCTCAATGTCGTCGGGAACCACGTCGTCGTGCTCGCGTGCGATCACGGTGGCGCATTCGTGCAAGCGCTTGGCCCGCCTGGGGTAGCCCAGCTTGCCCCAGGCGCGCAGCACATCGGCGGCGCTGGCCGCGGCGGTCGCCGACGGGGTCGGCCACCGTCGCACCCAGTCCGGCCAGATCGACAGCGCCCGCGCCACCGGCGTCTGCTGCAGCATGAACTCGCTAACGAGGATCTGCCACGGGCTGACATCCGGTCCTCGCCAGGGCAAGTCGCGGCGCGACCGTTCGTACCAGTCGATGAGTTTGTTTGGGGCGACCATCATGTGCGGGTGCGGCATGATGTGTGCCATGCCAGACACCACCCCGGTAACCGCGTGGAAAGCACTCAAAGAGGGTAACGAGCGATTCGTCGCCGGCAGGCCCGAGCATCCCAACCAGAGCCTCGACCATCGGGCCAGCCTCGCGGCCGGCCAGAAGCCGACGGCGATCATATTCGGCTGCGCGGACAGCCGGGTTGCCGCGGAGCTTCTCTTCGACCAGGGCCTCGGCGACGTGTTCGTGGTTCGTACCGCCGGGCAGGCAATCGATTCCGCGGTCCTGGGCTCCATCGAGTACGCGGTGACGGTGCTGGGCGTGCCGCTCGTCGTGGTCCTGGGCCACGAAAGCTGCGGCGCCGTCAAGGCCGCCATCGGCGCGATCGACGACGGTGCGATACCGGCGGGTTTCGTGCGGGACGTGGTGGAGCGGGTCGCGCCGTCGATCCTGATGGGCCGTCGCGACGGCCTGAGCCGCGTCGACGAGTTCGAGGAACGACACGTGAGCGAGACGCTCGCACAACTGGTGGCGCGTTCGTCGGCCATTGCCGAGCGGGTGTCCGCGGGCACGCTGGCCCTCGCGGGCGTCACCTATCACCTCGCCGACGGCAAGGCCGCGCTGGTCGACCACGTCGGCGACATAGGCGAATAAGGGGCGACTAAACGGGCGACCGGCGGTCCGCTTCCCCGCCGTCACTAACACGGCGGTCACCCAGCAAACAGGGCGACACGCCGAGGCGGATCGAACAAATCCGCGTGACCTGGGCCTACGGTGTGATCGTGCTGGATCTGGAACCGCGTGGCCCGCTACCTACCGAGATCTATTGGCGGCGCAGGGGCCTGGCCCTGGGCATCGCGGTCGTCGTGATCGGGGTCGTCGTCGCCACGGTCATCGCCTTTATGAGCCACAATGCGGGCGCCAAACCCGCCAACGCGGACAAGCCCAACTCGGCTCAAAGCAAGCCGGGCGCGCCCGCGCCTCAGGCGCCTCCCCCGGCGGGGCAGGAGGGCGTCACCCCGGTGGCGCCACCGCAGGGGCAAAACCCGGAGTCGCCCACACCGACCGCCGCGGTGCAGCCGCCGCCGGTGCTGAAGGAGGGCGATGACTGCCCCGATTCGACGCTGGCCGTCAAGGGCCTGACCAACGCCCCCCAGTACTTCATCGGTGACCAGCCGAAATTCAGCATGGTGGTCACCAACATCGGCCTGGTGTCCTGCAAACGCGACGTCGGGGCCGCGGTGCTCGCCGCCTACGTCTACTCGCTGGACAACAAGCGGCTGTGGTCCAACCTGGACTGCGCGCCGTCCAACGAGACCTTGGTCAAGACCTTCACACCGGGCGAGCAGGTGACGACGGCGGTGACCTGGACCGGGATGGGGTCGGCGCCGCACTGTCCGCTGCCGCGGCCGGCGATCGGGCCGGGCACCTACAACCTCGTCGTGCAGCTGGGCAATCTGCGCTCGCTTCCGCTTCCGTTCATCCTGAACCAGCCGCCACCGGCGCCCGGACCGGTACCGGGGCAGCCGGGTCAGCCGGCGCTGGTGCCGCCGCCGGAGGCACCGCCGGGGGTCGCCCCGGGCCCCGGTCCCGCGGGGTAACCGGGCTCAGGTGAGCGGGTCGGCGATCGTCGATTCCGCCAGCTGCGACAGCCCTTCTCGCACGTGACGGGCCCACATCCCGCCGATGCCCTCAACCGATTCCAGGTCGGAGGCGCTGGCGGCCAGCAGGGTCTGCAGGGTCCCGAACGCCCGGACCAACAGATCGACGTGGGCGAACTGCAGCCGGGGGATGCCGGCCATCGCGCGGTAGCCGCGCGGGCTGAGCGCCGAATCCTGTGCTTCGGCGGTCGTCGGGTATCCGAAAACCTTTGCCAGCGAGGTGAAATCGAGCAGTTCGGTATCCGATAGGGCGTCCAGCTCGTCCAGGGTGGCCGTCATCTGCGCTTCCGACAGGGGCTCGGGGCTGGCGTGATAGTCGCGCACGATCAGTTCGCGGGCGATGTCGTTGCCGCCCAACAGCTCCTCGAGCTGCAGCCGCAACTGACGCCCGTCGGTGCCGAGCTCGACGCAGTCATAGTCGATCGCCAGGCCGATGCGCCGGACCAGCTCGAGCCGCTGCACCACCGTCATCACGTCGCGCAGGATGACGAAGTCCTCGATTTCAGCGCGGGACAGTTGCCTGCTGACTTCGTCGAGCCTCATTTTGTACCGCTCCAGGGTGGCGATCGCCTGGTTTGCCCGCGACAGGATCGTCGCGGAATCGGCCATCACGTGGCGCTCGCCGGCGACGTAGACGGTGACGATGTTCATCGAGTGGCTGACCGAGATCACCGGGTAGCCGGTCTGGACCGCGGCGCGCTCCGCGGAGCGGTGGCGGGTTCCCGATTCGTCGGTGGGTATCGAGGGATCCGGAACCAACTGCACGTTGGCGCGGACGATGCGGCTGCCATCGGTGGACAGCACGACGGCGCCGTCCATTTTGGCCAGCTCGCGCAGCCGTGTCGGCGCGTACCGGACATCGAGAGCGAAGCCGCCGTCGCAGATCGCCTCGACGTCCTCGTCGTTGCCGAGCACGATCAACGCACCGGTGCGGCCGCGCAGGATGCGCTCCAGGCCGTCCCGGAGCCCGGTGCCCGGCGCCAGGCGGGCGACGGTCTCACGCAGTGTCGGACGGGTCACAGCGTGTCATTCTGCTACGCGCCGGTTGGCGCGCAATGGGGACGTGTCCAGCTGCTGCGGCTCGGGAGGCGTGCCGGAGCGGTGGTCGGCGATGTCGATCATGTGCTCCAGCGCGGCGACGATGGTGGGTGCGCTCAGCGCGCGCATGCCCGCCGGCACGCCGTCGCAACCCGGCGGGATGAGCGCGAGGTTGAATCCCTGCCGCGCGGCTTCGGCCAGCCGCCGTTCCATGCCGCTGACCCGCCGCAGGTCGCCGGCGAGCCCCACTTCGCCGATGATCACCGCCGTGGTCGGCAGCGGCAGGTTCGCGTACGCCGACGCCAGCGCGGTCGCGACTGCCAGATCCGAGGACGGGTCGGTCAACCGCATGCCGCCCACGGTCGACAGGTAGATGTCGTTGATGGCGATGTTCAGCTTGGCGTGCTTTTCCAGCACGGCGGTGATCATCGCGGCCCGGGCGTGGTCGATGCCGCTGACGGCGCGGCGGGGGGACCCGCCGGACGGCTTGAAAGCGTTCGAGGCCAGCAGCGCCTGGACCTCGCCGATCAGTGGTCGCTTTCCGTCCAGCGTCACCGTGATCGCGGTGCCGGCGACCGGCGCCGGCCGCTGATCCAGGAACAGGTGCGACGGGTCGGCGACGTCCTCGATTCCGTTGTCGTGCAGCATGAAGCAGCCGACCTCGTCGGCCGCGCCGAACCGGTTCTTGATCCCGCGCACCATCCGCAGCGAGCCGTTGCGGTCGCCCTCGAAATGCAGCACCACGTCGACGAGGTGTTCCAGGGACCGCGGTCCGGCGATCGCCCCGTCCTTGGTGACGTGGCCGACGAGGATCAGGGCGACGCCGTTGGCCTTCGCGGCGGCGGTCAGCGCCCCGGTGACCGCCCGCACCTGGGTGACGCCACCGGCGACGCCGTCGGCCTCGGTGGTGGACATGGTCTGCACCGAGTCCACGATGACCAGCGCGGGCCGGACCGTCGCAACGTGTTCCAGCACCGTGTGCAGGTCGGACTCGGCGGCCAGGTACAGCTCGTCGTCGCCACAGCCGATCCGGTCGGCGCGCAGCCGGATCTGGCCGGCGGATTCCTCACCGGAGACGTACAGCGCCCGCCGGCCCGACTGCGCCCAGCGATGCGCGACCTTGAGCAGCAAGGTCGACTTACCGACGCCGGGATCGCCCGCCAGCAGCGTGACCGAACCGGGCACCACGCCGCCCCCGAGCACCCGGTCGAGTTCGGCTATGCCCGTCGAGCGGTGGTGGCTGGCGTTCGGCTCGATGGAGCTGATCGGCACGGCTCGCGAAGCGGAGGCCGAAGCGCGACCAGCGCGACGGCGGGCGGCGCCCACGGCGCTCAGTACCGGCGCCTCGTCGACGGTGCCCCACGTGCCGCACTCCAGGCAGCGGCCCACCCACTTGGCGCTGACGTGTTGGCATTCCGAGCAGCGGTATTGCGAGCGCGCATGTGCCACGTCATGACGGTATCGGGCCGGTGCGACAAGCCGCGTATGACAGGCCGGGGTCAGACCGGCTTAGACCGGCTTAGACCAGCTGGGGCCCCAATCCGGCCGAAATCGGGACCATCACGCTGGCCTGCCCGGCCTTCTCGAAATTGAAGGTGAAGTTGTAGGTCAGGCCGTTGCTGATGGGCTTGGCCAAGGCGACGGTCGCCTTGACCGCGTTGTTGGACGCGAGTGGCCCCGGGGCCACGTTCTGGCCGTCGGGCTTGGAGATGAACAGCATCCCGCCGGCGGGAAGTCGAGCGTCGCCGTCGACTGTCACCGTCCCGATGTCACTGGTGATGCTGACCAGCCGGTCGGTGACATCCGGCGACTGGTTGACGGCCACCGCCACCAGGTTCACCGTCCGCCCCGGCTGGAGGAAGTCGCCGGTCTGCACGGCCTGCATGCGGATGTCGCGCAGCGCCACGTTGTTGAACGTGACCTTGTTGCCGTTGACGGCGGGCTCTTGGGTGGACATCTGCGAGATCTGACCGGCCCCGCAACCGCTGAGCAGGGCGGCGACCAAGGCGACCAAACCGACAACGGCGAAGCGGTTCACTCAATGCCTCCTGCTCGGCTCGCGCCCTCATGACCCATCACGACCCGTCATGCCAGCGGTTCGACTTTTCAACTATGCACAGTAGTAGGAACGTCTTTGCAGCGGTAGCGCAGGGCGCCAGACCAGCGCGGCAGGGCCCGGGTGGGGTGCTTGCGGGCGCCCAACAGGGACGTTGGTAGTGTGTGCCCTTGCACGTCTTGCTCCGCCTGTCAACCCCTAATCTGGGCGTGTTGTGCCCCTGACCTGCACGGTTGTTCCGCAAGCCTTGGGTCGCCGTGGTAGGATGAAGTAACGAAAGGGGCTCGAATCAGATGATCTTCAAGGTCGGCGACACCGTTGTGTATCCACATCACGGTGCTGCGTTAGTCGAGGCGATCGAAACCCGGACCATCAAAGGGGAACAAAAAGAGTATCTCGTCTTGAAAGTGGCGCAGGGCGACCTGACCGTTCGAGTACCCGCCGACAACGCCGAGTACGTCGGTGTCCGCGACGTCGTCGGGCAGGAGGGCCTCGACAAGGTTTTCCAGGTGTTGCGCGCCCCCCATACCGAAGAGCCCACGAACTGGTCCCGCCGCTACAAGGCCAACCTGGAAAAGCTGGCCTCCGGCGACGTCAACAAGGTGGCCGAGGTCGTGCGCGATTTGTGGCGCCGCGACCAGGAGCGGGGCTTGTCCGCCGGCGAGAAGCGCATGCTGGCCAAGGCCCGGCAGATTCTGGTCGGTGAGTTGGCGCTAGCCGAGAGCACCGACGACGCCAAGGCGGAAACCATCCTCGACGAGGTTCTGGCCGCCGCTTCCTGAAGGCCCTGAGGCTCTGGTGGTCGAGGGCGGTCGGGGACAAGCCGGCGCCTCGGGCACGGTAGTTGCAGTTGTCCCGGCCGCAGGTTCGGGCGAACGGCTCGCCGCCGGCATCCCCAAAGCGTTTTGCGATCTCGACGGGCGCACGCTGCTCGAATGCGCCGTCGCCGGCCTGCTGGAGTCCGGGGTTGTCGACCATGTCGTGGTGGCGGTCCCCGCCGACCGTATCGACCAGGCCGCGCAGGCCCTGGGCGATCGAGTCACCGTCGTCGCCGGCGGGGCCGAGCGAACCGAATCGGTGAGCCTGGCGCTGGCTGGACTGTCCCTGTTGCCCGCGCCTGCGGAGTTTGTGCTCGTGCACGACGCGGCCCGGGCGCTGACGCCGCCCCAGCTGATCGTCCGGGTGGTCGACGCGTTGCGGTCCGGCCACCGCGCCGTCGTGCCCGCGCTGCCCCTGTCTGACACCATCAAGGCCGTGGATGCCAACGGGGTGGTCCTGGGCACACCGGAACGCGCCGGCCTGCGGGCGGTGCAGACCCCGCAAGGCTTCGCGACCGATCTGTTGCTGCGCGCATACGAGCGCGCGGGTACCGCCGATTTCACCGACGACGCGTCGCTCGTCGAGCAACTCGGCGGACAGGTGCAGGTGGTCGACGGCGACCCGCTCGCATTCAAGATCACCACCCAGCTGGATCTGTTGCTGGCCCAAACGGTCGTGCGCCGGTGACCGGGCTGCCAAGGGTCGGTGTGGGCACCGACGTGCACCCGATCGAGCCCGGGCGACCGTGCTGGCTCGTCGGGTTGCTGTTTCCCGGCGCCGACGGGTGCGCCGGTCACTCCGACGGGGACGTGGGGGCGCACGCGCTTTGCGATGCGCTGTTGTCGGCCGCGGGGCTGGGCGACGTCGGTGCGGTGTTCGGGGTCGACGATCCGCGTTGGAAAGGCCTCAGCGGCGCCGACATGCTGCGCCACGTCGTCGAGCTGATATCGCGGCACGGCTACCGGGTGGGCAACGCGGCCGTGCAGGTGATCGGCAACCGGCCGAAGGTCGGTCCGCGCCGTGCGGAGGCGCAGCAGGTGTTGTCCGGTCTGCTGGGGGCACCGGTGTCGGTGTCGGCGACGACCACCGACGGGCTGGGCCTGACCGGGCGGGGCGAGGGACTGGCCGCAATCGCGATGGCGCTCATATTCCCCGCCGGCTAGGACGAGCGGAGGGCGAGCGTCACGCCGTCGTGGCGCTCGGCGCCGACGGCCACGCTGGCGTGATGCTCGCGGTCGCCGGTTGCGGTAATTGGGCAGGTAAGCTGGCACGTCGTGACCGATCGCGCCCGCTTGCGGCTACACGACACGGCAGCCGGTGCCGTGCGTGATTTCGTTCCGCTGCGCGACGGGCACGTCTCCATCTACCTGTGCGGCGCCACGGTTCAGGGTCTGCCGCACATCGGGCATGTCCGCAGCGGGGTGGCCTTCGACATCCTGCGCCGCTGGCTGATCGCGCGCGGCTACGACGTCGCGTTCATCCGCAACGTGACCGATATCGAGGACAAGATCCTGGCCAAGGCCGCCGCGGCCGGCCGGCCGTGGTGGGAGTGGGCGGCCACGTACGAGCGCGCATTTTCCGCCGCCTACGACGCCCTGGACGTCATGCCGCCGTCGGCGGAGCCGCGAGCCACCGGGCATATCACCCAGATGGTCGAGTTAATGGAACGCCTGATCGAAACCGGCCACGCTTACGCGGCGGCCGGCGACGTCTACTTCGACGTGCTCAGCTACCCGGAGTACGGCCAACTGTCCGGGCATAAGATCGACGACGTCCATCAGGGCGAGGGCGCGGCGACCGGCAAGCGCGACCAGCGCGACTTCACGCTGTGGAAGGGCGAAAAGCCCGGCGAGCCGTCGTGGCCCTCGCCGTGGGGCCGCGGACGTCCGGGTTGGCACCTCGAATGCTCGGCTATGGCCCACACCTACCTCGGACCGGAATTCGACATCCATTGCGGCGGAATGGATCTGGTGTTCCCGCACCACGAGAACGAGATCGCGCAGAGCCGCGCCGCCGGGGATGGATTCGCCCGCTACTGGCTGCACAACGGCTGGGTGACCATGGGCGGCGAGAAGATGAGCAAGTCGCTGGGCAACGTGCTGGCCATACCGGCGATGTTGCAGCGTGTGCGCCCCGCCGAACTGCGCTACTACCTGGGCAGCGCTCACTACCGGTCGATGCTGGAATTCTCCGAAACCGCCCTGCAGGACGCGGTCAAAGCCTATGTCGGGGTGGAGGAGTTCCTGCACCGCGTCCGCAGCCGGGCCGGTGCCGTCGAAATCGGCGAGTGGACGCCGAAGTTCGCCGAGGCGCTCGACGACGACCTGGCGGTGCCGATCGCGCTGGCCGAGGTGCACCAGGCCCGCGCCGAGGGTAACCGCGCACTCGACGCCGGCGACCACGAAGGCGCCTTGAAGCACGCCGGCGCGATCCGCGCGATGATGGGCATCCTGGGCTGCGACCCGCTCGACGAACGCTGGGAATCCCGCGACGAGACGTCGGCCG
Organism: uncultured Actinomycetota bacterium; assembly: GCA_963802525.1. Classification (GTDB taxonomy): domain Bacteria; phylum Actinomycetota; class Actinomycetes; order Mycobacteriales; family Mycobacteriaceae; genus Mycobacterium. The sequence continues at coordinate 243,121 of CAWDJC010000003.1, forward strand.
CCCTGGCCGCCGTCGATGTACTGGTGCACGCCGAGCTGGAGAACCGGGAAAAGGCGCGCCAACAACGCAACTGGGCGCTCGCCGACGAGATCCGGGATCGGCTCAAAAACGCCGGCATCGAGGTCACCGATACCGCCGACGGACCGCAGTGGACGCTGGGCGGTGACGGCAAGTAGATGGCCGGTAATTCGCGGCGCCGCGGGGCGGTACGCAAATCCGGCACCAAGAAGGGTCCCACCGTCGGCTCGGGCGGCCAGCGCCGCCGCGGGCTGGAGGGGCGCGGTCCCACCCCGCCGGCGCACATGCGCCCCAACCACCCCGCCGCCAAGCGCGCCCAATCCCAATCGCGCCGGCCGGCCAGGCGCACCGACGAGGCCGAAACGGTGCTGGGCCGCAACCCGGTGCTGGAGTGCCTGCGCGCCGGTGTCCCGGCGACCGCGCTCTACGTCGCCCTGGGTACCGAGGCCGACGAGCGGCTCACCGAATCCGTTGCCCGCGCAGCCGATTTGGGCATCGCGATCCTGGAGGTGCCCCGCACCGATCTGGACCGGATGACCGCCAACCACTTACACCAGGGCATCGCGCTGCAGGTGCCGCCGTACAACTACGCCCACCCCGACGACCTGCTCGCGGCGGCTGCCGACTCGCCGCCGGCGCTGTTGGTCGCGTTGGACAACATCTCCGATCCCCGCAACCTGGGCGCGATCGTTCGTTCGGTCGCCGCATTCGGGGGCCACGGCGTGCTGATCCCGCAGCGACGCTCGGCCTCGGTGACCGCGGTGGCCTGGCGCACCAGCGCCGGTGCCGCGGCCCGCACCCCGGTGGCGCGGGCCACCAATCTCACCAGGGCACTGAAGAATTGGGCCGACAGCGGGCTGCGCGTCATCGGGCTGGACGCCGGCGGTGACACCGCACTCGACGACCTGGACGGCGCCGACCCGCTGGTGGTGGTCGTCGGCTCGGAGGGCAAGGGCCTGTCGCGGCTGGTGCGCCAGACCTGCGACGAGGTGGTATCGATCCCGATGGCGGGTCAGACCGAATCGCTGAACGCCTCGGTGGCCGCCGGAGTGGTGCTCGCCGAAATCGCCCGTCAACGCAGGAGTTGACGGCGTTGCCCGGCCGGCTCGCGCGGCTCGGTGCCGTGCTGGTGAGCCTTGCGCTTCTGGCGCCGCTGCCGACGGCGTCGCCGCAAGCGCCCGGGTTCGATCTGCAGGCACATCGCGGCGGCCGCGGCGAGACGACCGAGGAATCGCTGCGGGCCTTTGCCAAGTCGCTCGAACTCGGCGTCAGCACACTAGAACTCGACATTGTCCTCACCAAGGATGGCCAACCCCTGGTGTGGCACGACCCGACGATCGATGCGGAGAAGTGCGCCGACACCGGGCCGGCGTTCGCCGGCGACCCGGCATATCCGTACGTCGGAAAGCTGGTGCACGAGTTGACGCTCGTGCAGATCGCGCACTTTGGACTGCGGCCGGTGGCTCGCCGAGTTTCCCGACGCTGAAGTGGTGCGGGGCAACAAGATAGCGACGCTGCCTCAGGTCTTCGCGCTCGCCGACGCGTACCGGGCCGGCGTGCGCTACAACATCGAAACCAAGGTGCAAGCCAATCACCCGGGCGCGTCGGCGGAACCGCAGGAATTCGTCGACGTGATACTCGCGGCGGTCACGGCGGCGGGCAAGGTCGACCGGGTGGAGATCCAGAGCTTCGACTGGCGCACCCTGCCCATGGTGCACCAGGCCGAGCCGTCAATCCCGTTGGTGGCCTTGTACAACGAGGAGACCTGGGCCCCGGATTCGCCATGGCTGGACGGCATCAACGCCGCCGTGGTCGGCGACCCGCTGATCGGGGCAAAGATGGTGGGCGCCGACATCGTCTCGCCCAGGTACACGCTCGTCACCGGCAAACCGTACGTCGATAGTGCGCATTCGTTGGGGCTAAAGATCATTCCGTGGACCGTCAACGACGCCGACGCGATGCGCGAGCAGATCGGTTACGGCGTCGACGGCATCATCACCGATTTCCCAACGCGGCTGCGCCGCGTGATGGCCGAGCTCGGCATGCCGCTGCCGCCGGCCTACCACCGGGGTCAGTGAGTTGGCATCGCGTCGGCCCAAGCGATATGGCCCTCGAAGCCAAGCGAATTCGCCATCTCGCGGTAGCGGTCCCTTAAGTCCGCGTAAGCCGCGGCATCGCCCTGCGCCCGCGCCAGTAGCGCGCGCAGCCGCAGCAGCCAGATGTCGCGTATCGCCAAGTCCTGGTCAGTCGGTGCCGCCGCCAGCCGCTCGACCGCGGCCTCGGCTTCGGCCAGGTCACCCTCGGCCGCACGATCGAGCAGTGTCTCCACCAAGACACCCGTCGCCGGAGTGCCCCACGACAGCAGTTGTCCCTCGCGGACGAGGTTGTCTACGGCGTCGCACATCAGCGCTATCGCCTCGTCGCGATCTCCGCGCTGGGCTCTTTCCCGCGCCACGTACACGTCGACCAACGGTCGATCCCCGAGGTTATGTGCATGCCTTGTGAACTCGTCGCTGACCTCGGCCAGGAGCGCCTGTCCGCGGTCACGCTCCGCAGCCGTTTGGCGGTGCACCAGCGCAACGCCCAGCGCCATCCGGGCGAAGGCCAACGCCATATCATTGCCGGATCGTTGCGCAATCCGGAGCGCATCCTCGATCTGACGCACAGCGCGATCGTCGGCAGCCAGCGCGCCATTCGGCATTCCCGGGACGTAACCCCAGGCGACGACCGCAGCGTAGGTCAGGGGGTCGGCGCTGCGGGCCATGTCCCGGCCGTGGCGCAGGTCCTCGCGCCATCCGGGACGTCCTAGGGAAAAACGGGCCATAGCCCGCGACGTCAAGGCCAGCGCCAACGGAGACCCGAAGATGAAGTTGCCCTTGAATGGATCACCGTCGGCCAGGTCGATAACCCTTTGTGACCACTGCAGTACGTCAGGCCAGTGACCACACTCGATATTGGCGTAGATCACCGGGACGGACAGTCCCACCGTCACGGTCGGATCGCCGAGCGACTCGATGAGGGCCGTGGCTTCCGATGCCAGCCGCGATGCCTCACGCACCCGACCCTGATACGCGTGATCCATCACCAGCCCGGCCATGGCGATGGCCAGCGACGCCTTGTCCCCGGCGGCGGCGCACAACTGCCGCAATTCGTCGAAGCGGACGGCGGCGTCGTCGTTCGCATGGACCCGATAAACGGTCCCGCACAACATGGTGCGAGGGGCGATGCGCATGGCTGCCCAGTTCGGGTCCTCGGTGGGCAATGCGTCGGCGATCGTTCGGGCGCGCTCCCAACTCTGTCGTGCCGCGGCAATGTCGCGGCTGGTCGCCCATGCTGCGGCGCGCATGTGCCAGCCGTAGGCGACTCGCAGATCACCGGCGGCCTCTAGATGTCCGGCGACCAGCGCGGCGTTCTGGTCGGCCGAGTCCGGCTCGCGGGCTTCGATCGCGGTTGCCAGCCGCCGGTGCAACCGCGCGCGATCAGACTTCAGCTGTGATTCGTAGGCCACCGCGCGGATCAACGGATGCCGAAACGCATATTCGGCGCTCGGGGTGGACCTGACTTGGCTGATGAGTTCGACATTGATCAGCTCGTCGACAACAGGATTGACCTCCAGGTCGGCGAGCAGCTCGCAGCTGAAGCGGGACCCGACGACCGCCGCGGCGGCAAGCGTACGTTTGGCGGCCGCGCCGAGTCGGTCGATGCGGGCGGCGATGGTCGCGTGCAGGGTGGCCGGCACGCTGACGTCGGCCACATCGGTATGGCAGGCGTACCCGCCGCGGTCACCGACAAGTACGCCGCGTTCGGCGAGGTCACGGGTGATCTCCTCGGCGAAAAACGGGTTTCCGGCCGCGCGCCCGGCGATCATTCCGCCGAGCTGCCCAACGGACGGATCGGGGCCCAGCAGTTCGGTGACCAGCGTTGAGGTTTCCGAATCGCTCAGCGGCGCCAGGCCGAGGGTTTGCGCGCCGGCGACATGCGTCAGAGCGCCGTGATATTCCGGGCGATAGCTGATTAGCACCAACGAGGGGGTCTGGGGGATCATCGCAAGAAAGTCGGCGAGCATGGATTCGCTGACTTGGTCGATCCAGTGCGCATCCTCCACGACGAAGACCGCCGGTTCGTCGCGGGTCAAATGTGCGGTGTTGATCAGCGCGGTCAACCGCCGTCGCCGCGCATCGGGGTCGATCTTGGGCAGTTCTAGATCGGGATCGGCGATGCCGAGCAGGTCATCAAGCAGCATTAGGTCCTGCGGATCTGCATCCCGGAACCGGGCCCGCACCTGTGCCCGCGCCGCCTCATCGTCCAGACCGCCCAGCTGGCCGACCGAACGGAGCAAGCGCGCCACCGCATGGAACGGGACATCGGTCGCGTGCGATTCACAAAAGGTGTAAAACACGTCGACGCCAAGGCTTTTCGCGAGTCGAACCGCTTCGGCGGTCAGCCGGGTCTTGCCGATGCCAGGAGGGCCGACCACGGTAACCACGGAGCCACGGCCAGCCATCGAGCGCTCCAGCATCGCGGCGAGCGTGGCCAATTCCCACTCGCGGCCAACGAACGTCGACGCCGAGACACCGGTCCGCCCTGCAGCCACGCCCAGCAGCCGCCGGGCCGGCACCGCGTCCTCGGCGCCCTTGATGCGCACCATCTCGGGCTCACCCAACATCGCTCCGCCCTCGACCAGGCGCGCCGTCGATTCGCTGACCATCACCCCGCCCGGCGGCGCCACCGACTCCATCCGCTGAGCCATCCCGACTTGTTCACCGATGGCGGTGTAACCAAAAGCGGCAGACCCGATCTCACCGGCGATCACCTGCCCGGAGTTCAGGCCCACCCGCAGTTGTAGGTCGATACCGTCGCGGCTGGCCACGTCTGCCGCGAGGCGGGCGGTCTCCTCCTGAATTCCCAGTGCGGCCAGGCACGCGCGCAGCGCGTGGTCCTCCAACGCGGCCGGCGCGCCAAAGACCGCCATGATGCCGTCGCCGGTGAACTTGTCCACCGTGCCGCTGTAGCGCTGCACCACCGCCGCTGCGCGCGTGACCAGCTCGGTCATGATCTCGCGGAGCCGCTCCGCACCCACCGCCGCCGCGATGTCCATCGATCCCACCACGTCGGCGAACAGCACCGTGACCTGCTTGTACTCCGCCGGGTGCGCGGCACTGCGGTCGGTGACCCGCACTCGTCGCAGAATTTCGCGGTCGGCCGCAATTCCGCGCGCACCTCGCGCAGGTCAACGCGGCCGTCATCGGCCAAGAATAGGGCGCTCACCAGCAGGAGACCGCGTTATCGGCCGCATCCGTCGTGCTATGGGAGCACGCTGTCCGCCAGAACGCCGGCGGCCCCGTCCCGCTGATCGATGCCGTCCGGGCGTCTACGGTCGTTGGCGCGGGCGGCCCGCCACATAATGGCCGGGCGCAGCAGCCGGGTCGCGGGGTCGACGAGTGAGGTCACTCTGGCGAACTGATTCACAGCCACGGTGTCGTATTCGGCTGCGGTGAGCACGCGGTCGACATATCTGTTGAGCAGCCGGGCGACCAGCGTTGGTGTGCCGTCGATTTCGGGCAAGCTGAGGTCGGGGTTGGTCGACAGTTGCCAGGCCTGACGGATAGGCGCCGCTGCAGCGTGGAAGAAACGCCGTGCCAAATCCTTTGTGCCGCATGATAAGCAGTCACTCAGTGCCGACGCCTCGAGCGCGGCCACCGTCATACCCTGACCGTAGATCGGGTTGAAGCTGCAGACCGCGTCGCCGGTGACCAGCAGGCCCTCGGGGAGGCGGCGCATCTTGTCATAGCGCCGCCATTGACTCGACGGCATCCGGTGCCGCGCCGGCTCTCCGATGGGCTCGGCGGCTTTGACTGCGGCGAGCATGTGGGCCGGTGCGCAGTCCTCGACGAACTCGCACATGCCCGCGAAGTCGCGGGGCGGCTCGCGACCCGCTATGCCCATCACGGTGAGCAGCCAGGTGTCGTTCTCGCAGTGCAACATGCCCAGCCCGCGCGGCCGTGCCCGGCACGAACCCGACGACGAAACCGAGCTCGTGCAGCGCATGCGGTGCCATGCGCAGCACCTGGCTTACGTAGGTCACGTGCACCACGACATGATCCTCAAGCGGGCGGCCGTACCCCAGGCTGTCCAGCCAGAAGGGGGTGCGGGCGGCGCGCCCGGTGGCGTCGACCACCAAATCGGCGTCCAGCGCTGGCGTCTTCGCAGGTGCGACGGTTGACTACCCGTGCGCCTGTGACGCGGTGGTGGTCGCGCGTCGCGGTCAACGCTACGACGTCATGCTCATCGAGCAGCGTGACGCTGGGGATGTTGCGCACTCGCGCGCGGACATGATCCTCCAGGAAGGGGCGGGTCACTAGGTAGGCGGTAAACGAGGCCGCGCTACCGCTGCGCACCATTGGGTGCCCGCCCAGGTTGTAGTACAGCTGCGACAGATCCCGGCCGTCGAAGTAATGCGCGCCGTCGAGGACCAGCTCGTCGAGGATGCCCGGGAACAGCTCCTCGATCACTTGGGCGCCGCGGGCCAGCAGGCCGTGGAGATGCCGGCCCTGCGGCACTCCGCGGCGAGCGGCGGCGGTGTCGGGCAACGGGTCGCGCTCCACCACCGTCACCGTGTCGAAGAAGTCGGTCAGCGCCCGCGCGGCCAGCAGACCGGCCATGCTCGCTCCCAACACCACCGCGTGATTGCCGATCTTGGCCTTAATGTTGTCCATAGCCCACCACCTCCGCCGACCCGTTAGCTGACGAAAGCCATGCTCACAGCCCGCCATGGGCGGCGATAGCGTAGTCGAGTACGCGACTTGCGCGCGCCGACCACACACGAGTTCGCCCTAAAGCTCACCGAAACGCCGATAAATCGGCCCGCCAGATGCCGCCGGACGCCGGACCGCTATAGTCGCCGCGTGACCAGCGGCGACCCGCTGACCGGGCGTGACAGCGAATTAGGCCTTATTCGCCGCGCCCTGAGCGGGGCTGGCAAGCACTCCGGCGTGGTGATCGCCGGAGCCGCCGGTGTGGGCAAGACCAGGCTGGCCCGCGAAGTGCTGCGGCGCGCCGAGGCGTCCGGTGAGCGGACAAAGTGGATCGTCGGCACCGAATCGGCGTGTGCCCTGCCGCTGGGGGCGTTCATCGGCTCGCTCGGCGAGGCGATGTCGGATCCGCTGGCGAACGTGCGCCGGGTGATCGATTCGTTTGTCGCGCAACAGCGTCAGGCTCGTGTGGTGCTGGGGGTTGATGACGCCCACCTGCTGGACGGGTTGTCCGCCCTTGTCGTTCACCAGCTGGCGCAGTCGGGTGGGACCCGGCTGGTGGTCACGATGCGGACAGGCGGCGAGGAGCCCGACGCGGTGACGGCGTTGTGGAAGGACGGGCTGCTGGCTCGCCTCGATCTCGAACCGCTTTCGGCCGCGGCAACACGGGAACTGATCGAAAGCACGCTCGGCGGTCCGGTCGATGCCCGAAGCGCGGCTCGGTTCCGGAAGCTGACCGGGGGAAACACCTTGTTCCTGCGGGAGCTGCTGAGCGATCAGATAGCGGCGGGGCGGATGCGGCAATTGGCCGGGGTGTGGATGTGGGACGGTGACGTCGCGGTCTCGGCGAGCCTGTCCGACACGGTCGCGCGCCAGATGGGTCGGCTCAGCCCCAGGGTCGCACTGGTGGTCGACACGCTGTCGCAGTGTGAGCCGTTGGCCGTTGATCTGCTGTGCGATTTGGTGCGTCGCCGCGACCTGGCGGTCGCCGAGAGCATGGGCCTGGTGAACGTCGAACGCACCGGTGGCGGCCTGATGGCCAGGCTGGCGCACCCGCTGTTCGGCGAGCTGCGCCGCGCGAGCGCCGGCGAGATGTATTTGTCGGGAATCCGGGGCAGGCTGGCGACGCGGCTGGCAAAAGACGGTGACACCGACATGCAGGCGACCGTGCGACGTGCGCTGCTGAGGCTCGAGTCGGACCTTGATCCCGACCCCGAGCTGTATCTGGAGTCGGCGCGGCATGCCATGACGCTGCTGGATCTGGATCTGGCCGACCGGTTCGCCACGGCGGCCACGCAAGCGGGGGCGCCTGGAGCGGCCGGGGTGCGGGCAATGAACCTGGTGCTGCTCGGACGCGGCGAGGAGGCCGAGACGGCGCTGCGCGACATGGCTGATGCCGCCCTGCCCGACGGCCACCATTGGGCGACGGTGCGGGCGGCCAACCTGATTTGGATGCTCGGCAAGCCCCAAGCCGCGGCGGCGATCCTGGACGGTCTTGCGGCAGCCCCCGAGACCCCGGCGCAGGCGGCGGAGCGGTTGGCCGTGCAGGCCTGCCTGGACGCGGTGTCCGCGCGCTGCGAACTCGCCGCCGAAAATGCCCGGGCCGCATTGCATTTCGATGCTCTGCCGGGTTTTCACGCGATGCTGGCGTCGCTTGCGCTGATCATGGCGATGGGGGCGCTGGGGGAGGTCGATGAGCTCGCGGGCGTGGCCGAGCAGGCGCTGCGGCGCGCGACGACGTCGTTTCAGGCGTCCCACATGCGATTTTGGTTCGGGGGGGTGTACGGTCGCGCCTGCCGGTTGAACGGGCGCATCGACGAATTCGTCACCACGGCCGAGCAACTGGCCGACTCGGCCCGCGACATTCCGGGTCTGGCGTATGCGAACCTGGCCCTCCTGTTGGGGAACGCCGACCTGGTTCGCGGCGCTGTCGCCGACGCGGCCCGGCTGTTGCACGAAGCGCTTGCCGGGGTGGAAAGACACGCCGTCACAACGGGTTTGCGAGCGGCAAGCTACTTCGCCCTGGCCGAGGCGCACGCCAAGCTCGGACAGCCCACCGAGGCGAACGACGCTGTCACTGAGGCCCGGTCGTGTGTGCCGCCCGACTTCTTGTTCATGCACACCGCCCTCTCGCTGGCCGGCGGGTGGGCGATGGCAGCAAGCGGCCGTCTGAGCGAGGCTGTGACGAGCGCCCGGCAGGCAGCGCAACTTGCCCGCGACCGCGGCCAGCCCACCCACGAGCTGGCCTGCATCCAGACCGCCGCTCAATGGGGCGATGCCTCGCAGGCCGCGCGGGCACGAGAGCTGGCCGAGGCGTTGTCGCTGCCGCTGGCCGACGCCGTTGCAGTCGCATGCGGAGAGCCTGCTCGCCGGGGACGGCGAGGGCCTGCTGGCGGCGTCGGCGGCGTACCGGCGGATCGGCGATCGGGCCGCGGCCGCTGACGCGGCGGCGCAGGCCTCCGTCGCGTTCGACGAGAGCCAGCACCATCGGCGCGGGCTGTACGCCGCGGCGGTGGCCAAGGAATTGGCCGACAAATGTGGCGGTTTGTGCACGCCGGCGCTGCGGACTCCGGCGGGTCTCAAGCTGTCGGGTCGCCAACGCGATGTCGTCGAACTCGTCGTGGCCGGCCTGTCCAACCGCCAGATCGCCGAGAAGCTGGTGATGTCGGTGCGCACTGTGGAGGGCCACGTTTACCGGGCCTGCCAGCGGGTCGGGGCCCAGTCACGCGAGGAACTGGCGTCGATCATGAGATCCGGACCGGGCGACGGCGGAACGGGCTGACGCGCGGCGGCTGGCGCCTCACCCCTGCTCGCTAAATCGAGTAGCCGACTACGCGTGCGGACGAATCGAAGTCGGCCATACCGTGCCAAGCGACAAAGGAGTTGGCATGGTCGAGATGCTGGAGAAATCCGAAGTCAGGGCGCGCTCGCTGCCGCCGAAGAATCCGCTCCCGTATTGGCGCCAGATCAAGGAGGTGCGGTCATACGTCGACGGTATTCAGACGCTGGTGGACGCCGGCGGCCCCATCACCCGGATCGTGCTCGGACCGAAGTGGCTGTTACCGAACGTAGTGCTGATCTCCAGCCCGCAAGGTGCCCGTGATCTGTTGGGCTGCACCGACGAGGTCACCGACCGGGGCCGTACCCGCACCATGGTCGAGATGCTCGCGCTGATGGGCGGCAACCTGCTCGACCTCCCGCACGAGCGCTGGCTACCGCGGCGACGCGCGCTGCAGCCCATGTTCACCAAGCGCCATGTGTCCCGCTATGCGGGACACATGGGCGCGGCGGCGCAATCCGTCGCCGACGGTTGGCGCGGCGGCGCCGTCGTGGACCTCGACGCGGAGTGCCGCAAGCTGACCCTGCGCGCACTGGGACGCTCGGTGCTCGGACTGGACCTCGATGAGCGCGCCGACGAGGTGGGCCGTGCACTGCGCGCTTCGTTGACATGGGTGGCCGACCGCGCGGCGCGGCCGGTAAACCTGCCGCGGTGGCTGCCCACCAGGGGCCAGCGCGCCGCTCGCCGGGCCAACGACACCCTGCACCGGCTGGCGGCCGAAATCCTGGACGCCGTTCGCGTTGACCCCGACCGTGACGCCCCGTTGGTGCGTGCCCTCATGGAGGCGATCGATCCCGAGACCGACCGGCCGCTGACCGACGACGAGATCTGCCACGAGCTGGTGCTATTCATGCTCGCGGGCCACGACACCACCTCGACCACCTTGACTTACGCGTTGTGGTCGTTGGGGCACCACCGCGACATCCAAGAACGGGTGCGCGCGGAGGTCGCCGCACTGGGCGAGCGGGCGCTGACACCAGAGGACGTGCCCGGCCTCGGCCTGACCGTGCGGGTTTTGCACGAGGCGCTGCGGTTGTGCCCGCCCGCGGCCGGAACGATGCGCGCGCCCACCCGCGACATCGTGGTGGACGGCCATCGGGTCGAAGCCGAAACCATGGCCCTCGTGAGCTTCTATGCGCTGCACCGCGATCCCGCACTGTGGGAGGACCCGCTGCGTTTCGATCCGGACCGGTTCCTTCCGGAACGGTCGAAGGGTCGAAGCCGTTGGCAGTACCTGCCGTTCGGCGGCGGACCGCGCTCGTGCATCGGCGATCACTTCGCGATGCTGGAGGCCACGCTCGCGCTGGCGACGATCGTCCGCGCGGCCGAGATCGAATCGCTGGAATCCGACTTCCCGCTGGATACGCCGTTCACGGTGGTCGCCGCGCGACCCATCCGCGCCCGGGTGCGGGCCGACCGGCGCGGTTACTAGGCCGAGCAGACGCAGGCTCGCACAAAGGGGGGCGAAATAGTGCGAGTCTGCGTCTGCTCGTGCGCCTAAACGCCCAGTACCCGCGCCGACGCCCACAGCGCGAGCACCGCCACCACCAGGGCCGTCGGCACGGTGCACAGCCCGAGGCGGGTGTACTCGCCGACGTCGGCGTCGACATCGTGCCGGCGGAGCACGCGCCGCCACAACAGGTTCGACAGCGAGCCCACGTAGGTCAGGTTCGGGCCGATGTTGACCCCGATCAGGACCGCCAGAATGGCCACCGGCCCGCCGTGCGCGACGAGCGGCAACAGCACCAGCGTGGCGGGCAGGTTGTTGACGACGTTGGCCAAGACGGCGGCTATAGCGGCGATCGCCAGCAACGCCGGCAGTCCCGAACCGGACGGCAGCACGGCGGACATCGCCCTGTCCATTCCGTTGACCATGACCGCCCGCACCACGACGCCCAGGGCCAGTACGAACACCAGGAACGACACGTGCGCCGAGCGCACGATCTCGGCCACCGAGGTGTGCCGACGGCTCAGGCTGCGCACCGCCAGCACTGAGGCGCCGGCGAGCGCCACCCAGGCCGGGGCGACCCCGACCGACTGGCCGACAGCGAACCCGGCGAGCGTCAGCCCAACGACCACCAACACGAACACCGGGGGCCGCGGCGCCGGCCCCAATTCCTCCGGGTTGGGCTGTACACGCAGGTCGCCGGCGAAAAACCACCGGAAGATCACGTACAGCGTGGCCACCGCGCCGAGCCACGGCAACGCCATCACCAGGGTGAACCTGGTGAACGAGATGTTGGCGGTGTGAAACGCCAGCAGGTTGGTCAGGTTCGACACCGGCAGCAGCAGCGAGGCGCCGTTGGCCAGATGAGCGGTGGCATAGGCGTATGGCCGCACCGATGTGCGCAGCCGGCGGACGGCGGCCAGCACCACCGGCGTCAGTAACACCACCGCGGCGTCCAGGCTCAGCACCGCGGTGATCAGGGAGGCGATTACGAACACCCGGCGCAGCAGGCGCCCGGATCCGACGCGCCCCCGCGCTATCTCCGAACCGGCCGCCTCGAACAGGCCCTCGTCGTCGCACATCTTGGCGAGCACCAGCACCGCGCCCAAGAACGCGACCACTCCCGATAGCCCGGCGACCTCCTCGACCGCCTGATGCACCGATATCGCACCGACCGCGATCACGATCAGCGCCGCCGGAACCGCCGCCAGCGCCTCCGGCAAGCCCCAAGGGCGGGCGATCGCGAACACGAGCACCGCAGCAAGCAGCACCAGCGCAACGGTCAATGACATGTTTCTCGGGGGCCTAAACCGCTACTCACGCCCAGGGGTTTTCACGTCGCCACGCCGTCGGCATGTGCAGTGTGACACCGTCGCGTGCGGCCAGCTCGTCCAGGATGCGAATGGACACGTCCAGGTCGTCGCCCGCATATGGCAAGGCCCGCAACGGCTTTGACAGCGGGCGGAAGAAGTCGTCCCAGTGGATGACGATCACCCGGCTCGCGCCCACCGCGCGCACGGTTTCGGCCCAGTAGTCGAGCAGGTAAGACCGTGGCTGCAGGCCCAGCTGGCCGACGCTCAGATACACGGCATCGGCGCGATGGCCGGCCAGCGCTCCCCTGACGAAACCGGCGCTGCCCTGGATCAACAGGCGCCGGCCCGACGGCCGGTGGTGCGCCAGCGTCGACCACGCCTCACCGCAGCGGTACGCCGACGCCTTCACCGGCGGGATCAGCGGTGCACCGATCACACCGGGGAACCGGTCCGGCGGGCAGTGGTGCGATTCCACCAGCGTTACGTCGTAGGCGCCCAACGTAATTGGCTCACCCGATGTCGCGACAACAAGGCGGTCCTCGGGCAGCCCGTATCCGCGCCCGACGTTTGCCGCCGACTCGCCACCCACCAATTTCGCGCCGGTGCGGTCGGCGACCAGCTGCGGAGTCCATCACGTGGTCGATGTGGGTGTGCACCGGGATCACGGCCTCCAGCCGCGACACTTTGGCCCGGGCCAGGCAGCCGTCCACGCGTGCCGGTGACGGCGACACCTTGCCGGCCGCCACCCGCGCCAGGCTGGGGCGCGAGAAGTAGCCGTCGGTCATCAGTGCCGACGACCCGTCGTCGAGCAGCAGAGTCGCGACACCCATCCAGGTCGCCGAAAGCGGCGCGTCGGGTCCGGCGGCGGGAACGTCGAACCGGTCCGAGTACCGCGCGAGATCGGGTCGACTTAGTCTTAGTCGGTTCAGTCGCATCAGCAGAACGCCCGGATGTCGGCGCCGGCGGCCGCGAGCTGATCGCGCACCGCGGTCGCGATCTGCACCGCGCCCGGCGAATCGCCATGCACACAAACCGATTCCACGCTTACGTCGATCTGTGTGCCGTCGGTCGCGGTGATCCGCCCCGAGGTCACCATGCTCACGACGCGGTCGGCGATCGCCGCCGGATCGTCCAGCACCGCACCGGGTTCGCGACGGGAAACCAGCTGGCCGTCGGGCCGGTATGCGCGATCGGCGAACGCCTCGGTCACCGTGCGTAAGCCCAGGCGGCCCGCCTCATCGAAAAACGCCGAGCCCGCCATGCCGAGCACCGGCAGCCTGGGATCCACCGGTCGTACCGCCTCGGCTACCGCCGCGCCCTGCTCGCGGTGGGTGACGATCGTGTTGTACAGCGCGCCATGGGGTTTGACGTAGGAAACCGCCGAGCCGGCGGCCCGCGCAATCGCCTGCAGCGCGCCGATCTGATACACGACATCGGCCACGAGGTCTTCGGCGGAGACGTCGATGAAGCGCCTGCCGACCCCGGCCAGGTCGCGGTAGCTCACCTGCGCTCCGATGCGCACGCCGCGCTCGGCGGCCGACCGGCATACCCGCAACAGGCCGGCGGGGTCGCCGGCATGGAATCCGCACGCCACGTTGGCACTGGTGACGATGCCGAGCATGGCGTCGTCATCGCCCAGGCGCCAGACGCCGAAGCTCTCACCCAAGTCGGCGTTGAGGTCGATAGCGGCCACCCGCCTAGCTTATGGCGGGATCTCGACGGCAAATCCGTCCGCCCCGTCCGCCCCGTTCCGCACCGCCTACTGCCGGGCCACCTTGGCCGCGATCTGCTCGGCGATGTCGACCGCCGACCCGCCGGCCAGGGGGGAGGCGCACGTCAAAACGTCGATGGCGACGTTGTTGCGCACGGTTAAGGCCCGTTGGCAGGACCATCCGTCGCCGCCTTCCTGGGCTTCGGAGGTACTGAGCGTGCCGCTGACTTTGTTGACACCGGCCACCGTCCACACGACTGCGGGCTTGCCCTCGGGCAGGTCCGAGAATCGGCGATTGGCGCACGCGGACCAGCTCTGCACCGAGGAGTCGTAAAACGCGTTGGCGTCGTGCGCGGAGGGGTACCCGACCACCGCCTGGATGGCGTAGTGGTTGCGGTTCTTGGAGTCGTCGACGCTGTCGTCGAGCCGCTGGCCGCGCATGACGGTCCAGCCAGTGCCGGCATAGACCCTGTCCTGTGCGGGCCCGTCGAGCGGCAGGCAGCCCTTGTCGCTGATGGTGGAGCTCCAGTCCCACATCGCCTTGGCGCTGAACCACACCTTCATCGATGTCGCGTTGAGCGCGTCGTTGACCTGGCGCGCGTCGAGCAGCAGCCCGTCGAGCGCCGCCACCGCAACGGGAGTCTGCGGCAGCGGGCCGGATTTGTCGGCGGGGACGGCCTTGCCGCTGACGGTGGCGTCGCATCCGACGGCGAGTGCGGACACCGCGGCCAGCACAAACACGGCGACTCGCTGGCGCACTGCTGCCTCCCCAACGCCTGCCCGGACCCAGGGCCACATCGTGCGACAAGCTTAAGTGGCGGCCTCGCGACGGCGCCCGACGAGCCAGCAAAACAGGTAGACGACAAACGAAATGGTGGCCACGAACACCGACACCGGAACGCCGGGCGCCAGCGACAGCAGGATGCCCCCGACCGCTGAGACTTCGGCGAAGACCACCGAAGCCACGATCGCCGCCGCCGGCGAAGCGACCACCCGGGCGGCCGCGGCGGCCGGAGTGATCAGCAACGACATCACCAACAGCGCGCCGACGATCTGCACGGCCTGCGCGGCCACCACACCGACCAGAGCGGCGAACACGATGCCCAGCGCGCGGACCGGGACACCGCGCGCGGCCGCGACGTCCGGGTCGACGGTGGCGAACAACAGCGGGCGATAGCACGTTCCGAGCACGGCGATGACGAGCAAGCAAACCAGCGCGAGCATGGCAAGCCCGGTGTAGCCGACGCCGACGATCTGCCCCGTGAGCAGCGCGAAAGCGGTACCGGTCCGTCCCGGGTAGAGGTGGATGAACAGCACCGCCAGACCCAGCCCGAACGCCAACACCACGCCGGTCACGGAATCGCGCTCGCGGGCCCGCTGACCGAGAACGCCGAACAGCGCCGCCGCCACGGCGCTGCCGATCAGCGCCCCCGCGCCCACCTCGAACCCGATCAGGAGCGCGAAAGCGGCTCCGGTCAGCGACAATTCGCTGGATCCGTGCACGGCGAACGACATCTGGCGCATGACGATGAACGGCCCGATCAGCCCGGCCACCAGTCCGAGCAGCGCGGCCGCCAACAGCGCCTGCTGGACGAAGTCGTGGCGAAGCAAGTCGGCGGTGATGTCGAAGGAGAACAGGTGATCCAGCATGTCGGCGAGCCGGCGGTTCATCCCCCGCACCCGTCGTCCGGCTCGCCCACCACCACGTAGCCATCCCTGATCTTGACCACCTGAATGTCGGCCCGGTGCAGCGCCGACAGCGTCTGGCTGGTCATCACCTGCGCGACGGTGCCGATCTCGAATCGGCCGTCGACGAGATAGAGCACCCGGTCCACATACGGCAGGATCGAGTTGATCTCGTGGGTCACGACGAGCACCGTGGTTCCCGCGTCCCGGCGGCGCCGGTCGATCAGCGCTGACACCAGTTTGACGTTGGCCGGGTCGAGGGTCAGCAGGGGTTCGTCGCACAGCAGCAGCATCGGGTCGCTGACCAGCGCCTGAGCGATGCGCACCCGCTGCAGCTCGCCGCCCGACATCACGCCGACCCGGACGTCGGCAAGATGTTCGCCG
This sequence comes from uncultured Actinomycetota bacterium, assembly GCA_963802525.1. Taxonomy (GTDB): domain Bacteria; phylum Actinomycetota; class Actinomycetes; order Mycobacteriales; family Mycobacteriaceae; genus Mycobacterium. Next base: position 259,271 of record CAWDJC010000003.1, read on the forward strand.
TTGACCTGCCGCAGCGCCTCCGACACGGCCGCGCGCCGGCGGGCCCGATCGGCGGATCGCAGCGGCGCAGCGCCCCAGCGCCGTCCGTCGATGCCCAGCCGAACCAGGTCGCGCCCGCGCAGCATGACGTCCCGGTCGATCGGACGGTGTTGCGGCACATAGCCGATGCTTCCGCTGCCGGAGGTGATCAGCGTTCCGTCCATTAGCGCGACGCCGGCGCTCAGCGGCAGCTGCCCGAGCAGGACCTTGAGCAACGACGTCTTCCCGCTGCCATTGGGGCCCAGCACGGCAATGAACTCGCCGGGCGACACCGACAAGTCGAGGTGGTCCCACAGCACCCGGTCGCCGAACGCCAGCCGGGCGCCGCGCAGCGACACGGTATGGGCATGGCGGTCGACGGCCCGGACCGCTTCGACACTCACGGCCGTGCTTATCGGCTCGACCGCAGCGCGGCGAGCAGCTGGTTGACCGTATTGCGTTGCCAGGTCAGGTAATCGATGCCGTCGGGCAGCGTCTCGGTCACCTCGGTGACCGGCACACCCGCGCGCCGTGCGGCATCCTCGAGGCCGCTTATCGCGGCGGTGGACGTCTGCGGGTTGACCAGCAGCGCCGACACCCGCCGGTGGTCGATCATGTCCAGCACGGATGCCATGTCGGCCGGCGAGGGGTCGGTTTCGTTCTCGTTGGCCGCGGTGAACGCGGCCGGGGTGCGATTCACCAGGCCCGCCGCGGTCAGCAGGTAGTACGCGTCGGGCTCAGTCGCGATGACCCCGGCGTCGGGATACGCGCCGGCGATCGCGTGTTCGGAGATGGCGATCGCGTCGGCGCCGCGGCAGAACGCGGCCGCGTTGGCCCGGTAGTCGGCGGCGTTGGCCGGGTCGATGGCCGCCATCCGGTCGGCGATCGAGGAGGCCACCGACTTGGCGACGCCCAGGTCGTAGAAGACGTGCTCGTTGGGCGGCTGGTCTCCCGGTGTGGCGTTGGGGACAAACGAGTAGGCATCGACAGATTTGACGCCCCGATGCCGGGCCAGCACCTGATCCACCCAGGGGTCGTAACCGCCCCCGTTGTAGACGACCAGGGCGGCGTCGGTGATCGAGGCGGCGTCCGACGGGCTGGCGGTATACGAGTGCGGATCGATATCGGTGCCCCTCAGGATGGACTTGACGGCGATGTGGCGGCCGGTGACGGCGCCGGCCACACTGCCCCACACGTCGGTGGACGCCACCACGGTCGCCGCGCGCGGGCGCGCGGAACCAGCGCAGCCGGTGAGCGCCGTCGCGCCGGCCACGACGACCAGAACGGCCGATAGCCAACGCCCCACGTTGACCGCTGCCATTTATGTCCTCCCGCCGGCCCGCCAGCCGGCGCAATAATACTAATGAAAATCGTTTCCATTAGAAAGTGGCGCGTGTGCGCCGACGGCGACGCGCTGTAGCCTCACCGAACGTGAGTCCCCCACCGCGCCGGCGTGCGACTCTGGCGTCGTTGGCGGACGAGCTGAAGGTTTCGCACACCACGATCTCGAACGCGTTCAATCGCCCGGATCAGCTCTCCGCCGATCTCCGCGAACGGGTGCTCGCGACGGCGAAGCGGCTGGGTTACCTGGGACCCGACCCGGTGGCGCGATCGTTGCGCACCCGCAAGGCCGGTGCGGTCGGTTTGGTGATGGCCGAACCGCTGACCTATTTCTTCAGCGACCCGGCGGCGCGCGATTTCGTTGCGGGAGTGGCGCAATCATGCGAAGAGTTGGGGCAGGGACTGCTCCTGGTCGCCGTCGGAGCCAGCCGAAGCCTCGAGGACGGGACGGCCGCCGTGCTCGGCGCGGGTGTCGACGGGTTCGTGGTGTATTCGGTCTGCGACGACGATCCCTATCTGTCGGTGGTGCTGCAGCGGCGGTTGCCGGTTGTCGTGGTTGATCAGCCCAAGGGCCTGTCGGGAGTGTCCCGGGTTGGCATCGATGACCGGGCGGCGATGCGCGAGCTGGCCGACTACGTGCTCGGGCTGGGGCACCGCGAAATCGGGTTGCTGACCATGCGGCTGGGCCGGGACCGCCGGCAGGGTCTGGTGGACGCCGACCGGCTGCAGTCGCCGACCTTCGACGTGCAACGCGAACGTGTCATCGGCGTGTGGGAGGCGATGACTGCCGTCGGCGTCGACCCGGATTCGCTGACCGTCGTGGAAAGCTACGAGCACGAGCCCGAATCGGGTGGCGCCGCCGCCAAGGCGGCGCTGGAGGCCAATCCGCGGATCACCGCGCTGATGTGCACAGCGGACATCCTGGCCCTGTCAGCCATGGATTACCTTCGCGCACATGGCATTTACGTGCCGGGTCAGATGAGTGTCACCGGGTTCGACGGCGTGCCCGAGGCCATCGGCCGCGGGTTGACGACGGTGGCGCAGCCGAGCCTGCAGAAGGGCCGCCGGGCCGGTGAACTGCTGCTGAGGCCGCCGCGGTCGGGCCTGCCGGTCGTCGAACTCTTGGACACCGAACTGGTTCGCGGCCGCACCGCCGGGCCGCCGGCCTAGGTGGATTCGTGTTCGCCGAGCAATAACCGCACCGCCAGGTCCAGCCGTTTGCTGACGTCGGTGGCCGAGGCTCGGCGGGTGAGCCAGGCGAGCAGGTTCGACAGCCACACGTCCGAGATCACCCGGGCGATGTGGTACTGGTCCTCGGTCGGCTCGCCGTCGGCCATCGCGCGGGCAAACATGCTGTCGATGAGCTTCTCGACCTGGTCGACCTCGCTGGCCGCCGAGGCGTCGGCGAAGACGTACGCGCGCGTCATCGCCTCGGTGAGCAGTGGGTTGCGTTGCATCGCGCGGTTGAGCTTGCCGACCATGAAGTTGAGCCGCTGAAACGGAGTGCCCCCGGCGACCGCGGAGCGGTCCGTTTTGGCGTCGATGCGGCCGAACTCCCGGCCCAGGGCCGACACCAGCAGGTGCACCTTGGACGGGAAATACCGGTACAGGGTGCCCACCGCCACGTCGGCCCGGTCGGCCACGGCACGCATCTGGACCGCCTCGTAGCCGCCCTTGGATGCGATCGCCATGGTGGCGTCCAGGATGCGCTTGCGGCGTTCCCGCTGCGCCTCCGAGCCGAGCTCGGACTCAGCCAGTACCGCCACGTTCATGACCTCGCGCGGCTGCGAGTCAGACACGCGGGCCGCGTTCGGGTTCGCTGACGACATCTGGGGGGGTGCTCCTTTATCAGGTGGTCCGTTCGCAAACGATACGCAAGCTGTGCGTAAATTTCCCACCTCCCCGCGGCAGGGACAACCACGTGTACTGCTGTAATGGCGTTCGACTTGACGCTCGATCGCTGGCACTATTAGAACACGTTCTAGTGGGCTTTAGCGCCCCCAATTTCTATATCGAACCAAGCAGGCGGAGGACCAGGTGGTAGCGACCGTCACCGACGAACAGTTCGCCGCGCGTGCGCTGGTACGCGACTGGGCCCGCAATCCGACCTCGGGGCCGGGTGGGACCGCGGCCATCCGCGACGTCGAGCAGGGTAACGCCGACGCGTGGCGGCCGGTTTTTGCGGGCCTGGCCGACCTGGGGCTGTTCGGGGTGGCGATTCCGGAGGACCGCGGCGGGGCGGGCGGCAGCATCGAAGATCTGTGCGCGATGGTCGAGGAAGCGGCCAAGGCGCTGGTCGCCGGGCCGATCGCGACCACAGCCTTGGCCACTGTCGTCCTCTCCGAGGTGGACGCCTCTCCCGAGTTGCTGGCCGCGCTGGCCGCCGGGGAACGCTTCGCCGGGGTCGCGCTCGAGGGCCTTGCAGGCGAAGTGCAGTTCGATGGCGGGGCGTCGCGGGCGTCGGGCACCCTGCCGTGGGTGCTGGGCGCCGCGGAGGGCGCGGTCCTGATCCTGCCCGCCGGCGGGAAGTCGCTGCTGGTCGATACCCGCAGCGAGGGCGTGCAGATCGAGCCGCTGGCGGCCAGCGACTTCTCCCGGCCGTTGGCCCGGGTGGTGCTGACGTCGGCGCCGGCCACCGTCGTCGCGGACTCGGAACAGCGGGTCGAGGAATTGGCCGCGACCGTGTTGGCCGCTGAGGCCGCCGGCGTGACTCGATGGTCGCTGGACACCGCGGTCGCCTACGCGAAAGTGCGTGAGCAATTCGGCAAGCCGATCGGCAGCTTCCAGGCCGTCAAGCACCTGTGCGCGGAGATGCTGTGCCGCGCCGAGCAGGCCGAGGTCGCCGCCGCCGATGCCGCGCGGGCCGCAGCGGATTCCGATCCGGACCAGTTCTCCCTTGCGGCGGCACTGGCCGCGAGCATCGGTATCGCCGCCGCGAAGGCCAACGTCAAAGACTGCATCCAGGTGCTCGGCGGCATCGGCTGCACCTGGGAACACGACGCGCACCTCTACCTGCGCCGGGCCCACAGCATCGGCCGGTTCCTCGGCGGCGCCGAGCGCTGGTTGCGCCGCATCACGGCGCTGACTCAGACGGGGGTGCGGCGCCGCCTGGGTATCGACCTCTCAGGGGTGGAGGGCCGACCGGAGATCGCCGCGGCCGTCGGTGAGGTCGCCGCGCTGCCGGAAGCAAAGCGGCAGGTGGCCTTGGCAGAGGCGGGGCTGCTGGCGCCGCACTGGCAGGCGCCGTACGGGCGCGGCGCGTCACCGGCCGAGCAGCTGCTGATCGATCAGGAGATGTCGGCGGCCGGGGTGGTGCGTCCGGACTTGGTGATCGGCTGGTGGGCTGCGCCGACCATCCTCGAGCACGGCACACCGGAACAGATAGAGCGCTTCGTACCGGCCACCCTGCGAGGCGAGTTCCTCTGGTGCCAACTGTTTTCCGAGCCGGGCGCCGGGTCCGACCTCGCGTCGCTGCGCACCAAGGCGGTGCGGGGTGACGGCGGCTGGCTGCTCACGGGGCAAAAGGTGTGGACGTCGGCCGCGCACAAGGCGCGGTGGGGCGTGTGCCTCGCGCGTACCGATCCGGACGCCCCGAAACACAAGGGCATCACCTACTTCCTGGTGGACATGAAGTCCCCGGGCATCGAGATCCGGCCGCTGCGTGAGATCACCGGTGACTCGCTGTTCAACGAGGTCTTCCTGGACAACGTCTTCGTCCCCGACGAGATGGTGGTCGGCACCGTGAACGATGGCTGGCGGCTGGCGCGGAGCACACTGGCCAACGAGCGGGTCGCGATGGCCACCGGCACCGCGCTGGGCAACCCGATGGAAGAGCTGCTCAAGGTGCTCGCGGACATCGACCTCGACGTCTCCCAGCAAGACCGGCTGGGGCGGCTGATCGCGACCGCGCAGACGGGTGCCCTGCTGGACCAGCGCATCGCCCAACTCGCCGTGGGAGGCCAGGACCCCGGGGCGCAGTCCAGCGTGCGCAAACTTATTGGGGTCCGTTACCGGCAGGCGTTGGCCGAATACATGATGGACGTCTCCGAGGGCGGCGGCCTCGTCGACAATCGCGCGGTGTTCAACTTCCTCAACACCCGCTGCCTCACCATCGCCGGCGGTACCGAGCAGATCCTGCTCACCGTCGCCGCGGAGCGACTGCTCGGGCTGCCTCGTTAGCAGCGAGATTGCCGCGGGATTGCCTTCAACGTCGTGGATTTCGAAAATTAACAACTATCGGCGCAATCTCGGCCCGCCTCGTTCGAGGCTGTCGCCCTTACCCGAAGTGGTAGCGCAACCCTCGCCCGAGTCGTCTTATCGGGGCGATGCGAAAGAGGGCGCGCAGGAATAGCAGAGACCACCACGAGTAGTACCGCTTAAGTTCCTCTGCATCCTCGAACCACCATTCGCAGTCGAATACTATTCCGGGGACGAGCTTTTCGAGTCCGCGCGGGTCGCCTATGCTCCAGTTCAATTGGGCGCCAGAGGCTTTCACCGGCGCATAGCGCTGGGTGAGCCACACCCCTACCCGGCTGTAGCCATCAAAGATCATTTCACCGCCGGGGAAGTGCTCGACGATGCGCCGCAGCATTGCCACGCCCTCGGCGCGGCGCAGGTATGGCGTCAACCCCTCGGCGACCACCAGGACCGGCATGCCTGCTGGGATTGCGTCGAGCAGGCCCGGATCGGTGACCGACGCGCCGATGGTCTGCAGGCCTGCGCGCCGCGGAAATAGCTGCCGCCGCAACGCGATGACGTCAGGCAGGTCGATGTCATACCAGCCGACAGTGGGCGGCGGGTCGACGCGGTAGACCCTGGTGTCCAGTCCGCAGCCCAGATGCAGGACAACGCATTCCGGATGGACATCGAGGAATCGCGTCACCCACGCGTCGTAGGCCTTGGACCGCACCGCGGCCGATTTTTGGTCGCGGCGGCGCAGGCGCAACGCGCTGAAGTCATAGTCCATCCGTCGCACGGCCTTATCGGCCTCGCGGTCAGCAAGAACGGAATCCGGCCGCCGGCTGTCCAGCGCTTTGCCGTACAGGGTGACCAGCGCGGTCTGCTGTGTCCCCGTGAGGCTGACTTTTTCGAGGTGCGCCATGGTTGATCCAATCCTGCCCGCTCGGGTGTCTGCGCTTCGGTCGGGAGTACGCGCGCCGATGCTATCGGCCGAACGATTCCGGCTGGGCGATGGCATGCCCCATGGTCAGCACGACAACTTGCAAAAGGGGCGGGGAGCTGTGGATATTTGCGAATTGTTTACGCCGCAACCAAACGCATTCGGCAATGGCGCGGGGTTAGATCTCTATGTGGCGACCAAAGTGACCGATCCACCGTCGGCGAGCTGAACGCAGGCGATCGCGATGCACTGGGGAACGACCGCATGGCTGCAGCTACTGGTCATGGTCGCGATCCTCGGCACGCTACACATCCCGCTCGGCAACTACATGGCGCACGTGTACACCAGCGAAAACCACTGGCGCGTTGAACGATTCATCTACCGGATGGCCGGGGTGAATCCCGATCGTGAGCAGAATTGGATCTGGTACCTGTTTTCGGTGCTGGCCTTCTCTGCGGTGAGCGTGCTCGGTCTCCTGGGGCTCCTGATCGCACAAACCCACCTTCCGCAGCCGTGGGGCCACAAGGGAATGACGCCGTTGCTCGCTTTCAACACAGCGGTCAGCTTCGTCACCAACACCAGCTGGCAGAACTACCCGGGAGAGTCCACGCTGGGCCACGTCGGCCTGGCGGCGGGGTTGGGTGTCCAGGCCTTCGCCAGCGCGGCCGTAGGAATGGCGGTTGCCGTTGCGCTCAGCCGTGGTGTCGCCCGCCGTGAGACCGCCGAGCTGGGCAACTTCTGGGTCGATTTGAGCCGGGGAATCGTGCGCATCCTGCTGCCAATCGCCATCGCCGTTGCGATAGTTTTTATCGCGCTCGGCGTCGTCGAAAGTTTCGGCGCTGCACGCTCAATCGCCACCCTTGCCGGTGGATCGCAGGCGCTGCCCCTTGGGCCTGTCGCATCCTGGGAGCCGATCAAACTCATGTCAGGGGACGGTGGAGGAGCGTTCAACGTCAACAGCGCCCACCCGTTTGAGAACCCGACAGCGTTGTCCAACCTCATCGAGATCGTGGTCATGTTGCTCATTCCGATGTCGCTGCTGCGTACCTACGGGATCCTGGTCGGTGACCGACGGCAAGGCTGGGCACTACTCGCGGTGGTCATCACACTGTTCTGCCTGGGAACGGCTGCCGTTGGGATGTTCGAGTCGATGCCGCATGACACGGTCGCCATCGCCGTCGGTGCGTCCACCGAAGGAACCGAGGTGCGGTTCGGCGTGCCCGGGAGCGCTCTATTCGGCCAAGCTGCCACCGCGACCGCCGACGGTGCGGCCAACTCGTCATACGACAGTTTCGCCAGCCTGGGTGGTGGTGTGCTGATGGCGAACATGATGCTGGGTGAGGTCAGCCCGGGCGGCGCGGGCAGTGGACTCTACGGCCTGGTCATCATCGCCCTGCTCGCGGTATTTCTCGGCGGCCTCATGATCGGCCGAACGCCGGAGTACCTCGGCAAGCGGCTTGGTCCCCGCGAGATGAAGCTGGTGAGCTTGACCGTCCTCACGGCCCCGTGCGTGGTGCTCGCCGGAGTCGCCGTCGCCATCGCCATTCCGGCAGGGCCTAAGTCGATGGCTAACTCCGATGCGCACGGGCTATCGGAGCTGCTCTACGCTTTCACCAGTTGCGTGGCCGGAAACGGTAGCGCCTTCGCGGGTTTCAGCGGGAATACGCCCGGATTCAACCTTGCCCTCGCCGCGGTGATGCTCGTAGGTCGTTATCTACCAATGATTTTGGTGCTTGCGCTGGCCGCCAGATTCGCCGGCCAGCGCACCCGCGCGATCAACTCGGGAAGTCTAGACACCCATACCGTGTCGTTTGTCGGGTTGATGATCGGCGCGGTCTTGATCGTCGTCGGACTCGAATACCTGCCGGCATTGGCGCTGGGCCCCATCGCCGACGGGTTGTCCTAGATCCGACTGCGGGAACGGGTCAGGAGAACCTAAGAAAACGTCGTCTGCGCGCAGGTGCTGGGCGAGGTGATGTTGACCCCGCCGTAGACCACCTGGATGTGGGTGCAGACGATGACGTTGATGTCGGTCTTGGGTTGGCCCGTCTGCCAGTCGGCCGAGTCGATGCGGCCGGTCGTCTGGTACTTGTCCGGCGGTCCTTCACCGAAGTAAACGGTGGTGATCTCGTCGGATCCCATCGCCTTATGGACCCTCTCGAACTGGCCGTTGGCGTGCGTGTCCAGGTAGGCCATCCGGTTGGGCGACCGAACCTCGGTGGTTTGGCGCGCCCATAGGCCGGGCGGGAACCCGGTCACACCGTCGGGCGTGCGCGTGTCGGCCCCGACGGTGAAGTCGCAGTGGCCATCCCCTTGGAAGCAGTTGAGGAAGGCGTGCGTCTCCAGCTGGTTGGGGCCGTCCAGCGGGAACAGTGTGGTGGCGGTGTTGCTCGCCGCCAAAGCGATTGGACTTGGCAGGAACGTCAGCATGGCTCCGACGACCGCAAATCCCGGTAACAGGCGCTTCATCGGTGCTTCCCTTCCGATTCGCTCCGCGACTACTCGTCGTAGGTAACTTCTACCGAATCAGATTCGGGGCGAGATTGACAGGCCAAAATCAGGCCATCGTCGAGATCCTGCTGCTCCAGGACGTCGTTGACCTCCATGTTCACCTTGCCGCTGCGCAGGGTGCAGGCGCACGCGCCGCAGTGGCCCTCCCGGCACGAGAAGGGCGCGTCGAGGCCCTTGGCGAGTAGGACGTCGAGCAGCTTGGCGTTGCGCGGCCACGACACGGTGTGCGTTTCGCCGTCCAGCTCCACCACTGCGGTGGCCGGCGGCTGGTCTCCTTCGGCGGTGTCCTCGATCTTCACCGCGGCGAACGGATCAGACTCCAGCGACTTGAACACCTCGATATGCACCTGCGCGGCAGGCACTTTCAGCGCCTCCAGTGCGACGCGTGCCGCGTCCATGAAGGGGCCGGGCCCGCAAATGAACACGGGCCGGTCGGTGTAGGGGGCGGCCAGCTTCGTCAGCGCGGTTGAGCTGGGCAACCCCTGCAGCGATTCCAGCCAGTGCACCACCGTGAGCCGGTCGGAATACTTCGCGGAGAGCTCGCGCAGCGCTTCGCCGAAGATCACCGAGCGTTCGTCGCGGTTGGCGTAGAGGAGCGTCACCTGCCCGCTGCCCTCGACGAGCGCCGACTTGCAGATCGACATGATCGGGGTGATCCCGCTGCCGGCGGCCATCAGCAGGAAGTCGTCGTCGAGCGTCTTGGGCACGAAGGTGCCCGACGGGGCCAGCACGTGAATGCGCATGCCTTTGTGGGCGTGGTCGCACAGCCAGTTGGACGCGTATCCGTCCGCGGTGCGCTTGACGGTGACGGTGAGCGCGTCATCGGTGAACGGCGAGCTGCACAACGAGTAGCAACGCGCCACCGAGCCGGTGCGCTCGCTGGGAATGCGCAGCGTCAGGAACTGGCCGGGCGCGTACCGGAGTCGCTTCGGCGGGATGGCCGGATCGCCGGGCGCGTCCGGCGCCGCGAACACCAGCGAGCGCGCCTCGTCGGTTTCGGCGACGACCTCGGCGATCTGCAGTTCAAGGACGTGGTCGCCGAGCGGCTCGTCGGAAATCGCTTCCGTCAAGACCCGTCCTTCCTTTTCAATCACAACTAGAACATGTTACAGAAAACCCGATTTGTACGGCTACCAGCCGCAGGAATACCCTGCTCGACACAAATCGGAACGTGTTCTAGTCTTCTGTGTAAGTCCGCACTCCCGGGAGGCAAACCTAAGTGACGTCCATTCAACAGCGTGATGCGCAGTCGGTGTTAGCCGCCATCGATGATCTGCTCCCGCGGATTCGGGAGCGCGCCCAGGCGACGGAGGATCTGCGCCGGCTGCCCGACGAGACCGTTCAGGAGCTCGATGAGATCGGCTTCTTCGCCCTGTTGCAGCCCGAGCAGTGGGGTGGGTTGCAGTGCGATCCCACCCTGTTCTACGAGGCGGTGCGGCGGCTGGCCAGCGCATGCGGTTCCACCGGCTGGGTGAGTTCGATCATCGGCGTGCACAACTGGCACCTGGCGCTGTTCGACCAGCAGGCCCAGGAGGACGTCTGGGCCGACGACCCCAAGACGCGGATCTCGTCGTCGTACGCCCCGATGGGCGCGGGCGTCGTGACCGACGGCGGCTACCTGGTCAACGGCTCGTGGAACTGGTCGTCGGGCTGCGACCACGCCTCGTGGACGTTCGTGGGCGGCCCGGTGATCAAGGACGGCCGGCCGGTGGACTTCGGCAGCTTCCTCATCCCGCGCAGCGAATACCGCATCGACGACGTGTGGCATGTCGTCGGCCTGCGCGGGACCGGCAGCAACACGCTGGTGGTCAAGGACGTCTTTGTGCCCCGGCACCGGTTCCTGTCCTACAAGGCGATGAACGACGGCACCGCCGGCGGATATCAGACCAATACCGCTCCGGTATACAAAATGCCTTGGGGCACAATGCATCCCACCACTATCTCCGCGCCGATCGTCGGCATGGCCTACGGCGCGTACGACGCGCACGTCGAGCACCAGGGAAAGCGGGTGCGGGCGGCGTTCGCCGGGGAGAAGGCCAAGGACGACCCGTTCGCCAAGGTCCGCATCGCCGAGGCGGCCAGCGATATCGACGCCGCGTGGCGGCAGCTGATCGGCAACGTCGGCGACGAGTACGCGTTGTTGGCCGCGGGCAAGGAGATCCCGTTCGACCTGCGCGCCCGTGCGCGTCGTGACCAGGTGCGTGCCACCGGGCGCGCGATCGCCTCGATCGACCGGCTGTTTGAGGCGTCCGGAGCCACCGCACTGGCCAATGACCAACCGGTGCAACGGTTCTGGCGCGATGCGCACGCCGGCCGGGTGCACGCGGCCAATGACCCCGAGCGCGCCTACGTGATCTTCGGGAACAACGAGTTCGGGTTGCCGCCCGGCGACACGATGGTGTGATGACGGCCACCGAGGAGCTCACGTTCGAGTCCACCTCGCGCTTCGCCGATGTGGACGCAGACGGACCGCTGAAGCTGCATTACCACGAAGCGGGCGCCGGCAACGATCAGACGGTGGTACTGCTGCACGGCGGCGGTCCCGGCGCGTCGAGCTGGACGAACTTCTCACGCAACATCGCAGTGCTGGCGCAGCACTTCCACGTGCTGGCCGTCGATCAGCCCGGCTACGGACACTCGGACACACGCGCGGAGCACGGGCAGTTCAACCGCTACGCCGCCAGGGCGCTCAAGGGGCTCTTCGACCAGCTGGAGCTGGGACGCGTTCCGCTGGTGGGCAATTCGCTGGGCGGCGGCACCGCGGTCCGGTTCGCCCTCGATTACCCCGACCTGGCCGGGCGCCTGGTGTTGATGGGTCCCGGCGGGCTGAGCGTCAACCTGTTCTCGCCCGACCCGACCGAGGGCGTGAAGCGGCTCGGGAAGTTCTCCATCGAGCCCACCCGAGAGAACCTCGAAGCGTTCCTGCGGGTGATGGTTTACGACCAGAAGCTGATCACCCCCGAGTTGGTGGAGCAGCGTTTCGCGTTGGCCGGCACGCCAGAATCGCTGACGGCGACCCGGGCGATGGGAATGTCGTTCGCGGGGGCCGATTTCGAGCTCGGCATGATGTGGCGCGAGGTGTACCGGCTGCGCCAGCCGGTGCTGCTGATCTGGGGGCGTGAGGACCGGGTCAACCCGTTGGACGGCGCGCTGGTGGCGCTGAAGACCATTCCGCGTGCGCAGTTGCACGTTTTCGGGCAATGTGGGCACTGGGCGCAGGTGGAGAAGTTCGACGAGTTCAACAAGCTGACCGTTGATTTCCTGGGAGGCGCGCGATGAGTATTCGGTCTCTGGGCTATCTGCGCATCGAGGCGACCGATGTGGCGGCCTGGCGCGAGTACGGCCTGAAGGTGCTGGGCATGGTCGAAGGCAAAGGGGCGCCGGACGGTGCCTCGGAAGGCACACTGTATTTGCGGATGGACGACTTCCCGGCCCGGCTGGTGATTGTGCCGGGCGAGCGCGACCGGCTTTCGGAGGCCGGCTGGGAATGCGCGAATGCCGAAGGCCTGCAAGAGATTCGGAACCGGCTCGACGTGGAGGGCACACCGTACAAGGAGGCCACCGCGGCCGAACTGGCGGATCGCCGGGTCGACGAGATGATCCGGTTCTCCGACCCGTCGGGCAACTGCCTCGAGGTCTTCCACGGCGCCGCCCTGGAGCACCGCCGGGTGGTCAGCCCGTACGGGCACAAGTTCGTCACCGGTGAGCAGGGCCTCGGTCACGTGGTGTTGTCCACGCGGGACGACGTCGAGGCGCTGCACTTCTATCGCGACGTGCTGGGCTTCAAGCTGCGCGACTCGATGCGCCTGCCGCCGCAGGTGGTGGGGCGGCCCGCCGACGGCGCGCCGGCCTGGCTGCGTTTCTTCGGCTGCAACCCGCGTCACCACAGCCTGGCGTTCATGCCCGCGCCGACGCCCAGCGGCATCGTGCACCTGATGGTCGAGGTCGAAAGCGCCGACGACGTGGGTCTGTGCCTGGACCGGGCACTGCGCCGCAAGGTGCCGATGTCGGCCACGCTGGGCCGCCACGTCAACGACCTGATGTTGTCGTTCTACATGAAGACACCCGGCGGGTTTGACGTCGAATTCGGTTGTGAGGGGCGACAAGTCGCTGATGACGACTGGATCGCCCGGGAGAGCACCGCGGTGAGCCTGTGGGGCCACGACTTCACGGTCGGCTTCCGAGCCTAGTACGAGGCTAGCCATGTCGGCACAGATCGATCCGCGGGCCTTCCGGCAGGTGCTGGGTCAGTTCTGCACCGGGATCACCATCATCACCACCGTGCACGACGAGGTCCCGATCGGCTTTGCCTGCCAGTCCTTTGCGGCGCTGTCGCTGGATCCGCCGCTGGTGCTGTTCTGCCCCACCAAGGTCTCGCGGTCTTGGAAAGTTATCGAGGCCAGCGGGCGGTTCTGTGTCAACGTGCTGACGGAAAAGCAGAAGGACGTGTCGGCCCGATTCGGGTCGAAGGAACCCGACAAGTTCGCCGGTATCGACTGGCGCCTCTCAGAATTGGGTTCGCCGATCATCGACCGGTCGCTGGCCCACATCGACTGCACGGTGGCGTCCGTGCACGAGGGCGGGGATCACTTCGTGGTGTTCGGTGCGGTCCAATCGCTGTCGGAGGCTCCCAAGATCAAGCCGCGGCCGCTGCTGTTCTATCGCGGTGACTACACCGGCATCGAACCGGACAAGACGACGCCGGCCCAGTGGCGCGACGACCTGGAAGCGTTCCTCACCACGACCACCGAGGACACCTGGCTTTAGGGCTTCGGTCGCGAGCTGGGGGCACCTCCCGCTTGCGGGGGAAACGCCACGGCGCTATTTCGGGTTGATTTTGCGCCGGGGGAGTGCCCCCAGCTCGCGAGCCTGCACACCTCCGGGCAGGGCCGGCTGTAGCGTTTCCCACGCTCGCGACGGCGCGCCGATGTTTGGCAGCCGCGCGATACGGAAATGCGTTGTGGAATGCATGACACACTGGAACGTCTCGGCACGTGGGACGTTGATGACCGGTTTGTGTTGCCGTCGCTGGACGGCGTCGTGGCCCACGGCGACGTGGACCATGACACCGTCGACGTCACCAACTTCTACTACGACACGGTGGACCACGACCTGCAGGCTCACGGCGTACAACTGCGGCGTCGAGACGGCGATGGCGAAACCGGTTGGCAACTAGCGGTTCCCGACGACGGCGGGCGCACGGAACTGCACTGGGTGCTGTCGGACGAGCCGCCCGCCGAGGCCACCGCGCTGCTGACCGGCCTCACGCAAGGGAAGAGCATCGACAGCGTTGCGAAGATTCACACCGTGCGTGACCGTTACCGGATCAATGCGCCGAAGTCGAGGGCTGCGCGCCGAAGTCGGCGACGACCGCGTTAGCGTGTCGGTCGGTGAACGCCTGCTGGCCTGGCGCGAGATCGAGGTGGAATCCGCTGCCGATGCGCGGTCGGTGACAAGGCGACTGACCAGTCGGCTGCGCGCCGCGGGCGCCCGCCCGTCGCGGTACCCGTCGAAACTCGCGCGTGTCGCGCCGGCCAGTCAGGCCGAGATCCCGTCGACTCCAGCCGCGCGAGCGCTCGTGGACTACATCGATGCGCAGATCGACCAGATAGTGGCGGGTGACATTGGCCTGCGCCGTGCGCGGGATCCCATTCATGACACCCGGGTGGCGATCCGGCGGTTACGCAGCACATTGCGAGTGTTCGCCAAGGAACTCGATGCGTCGGCGATCGGCGATATGGAAGGTGAACTGAAATGGTTCGCAGGGTTGCTCGGCGAAGTTCGTGATTGCGAGGTCCAGCAACGCAGGTTCGGCAAGGCGCTCGGAGAGGTCTCCGCCGAGTTGGTCCTGGGGCCGGTCGACTCTCGGATACGTAACGACCTCGAAGGGATCGCGTTGCCGGCGCGGTGCGGGGTGGGCGAGGCGATGGAATCACCGCGCTATCTGGCCATCATGGCGGCGTTGGGACGGTGGCGCGCAGCGCCGCCGGTGCAACCGGACATCGCGACCAGCGCGCTGAGAAAGAGGGGGCGGCGCGCACAGCGCAAGGCGGATCGGCGTCTGGCCGCGGCACTTGAATCCGGGGATGATGTGACGCTGCATCGGGCGCGCAAGGCCGCCAAGCGTGCGCGCTACGCCGCCGAACTATGCAAACCATTGGATAACCCAGAGCGCGCGAAGCGAACGATCAAGCACTACAGGAAGATTCAAAGCCTGCTTGGTGATCACCAAGACACGGTGGTCGCCTGTGACGCACTACGGAAGATGGCGGTAGCCGCGGGAACGACCGTGGGAGAGAACGGATTCACCTACGGCATGCTGTACGCGCGCGAGCAGCGGATCGCCTGGCAGTGTCGACAGGACGTTCTAGCGCTTGTGTGAGAGGCGCGCCCGATGGCCCGCTGAGGGGGCGGGCCATCGGGCTTTGCCGGCCGGCCCGGTTCAGCTGGATGGCCCCCGATAGGTGCCGGCTTCGCGGTAGTTGTCGGTCGCCGCGGCGTCGTCTTGCCTGACGGGCGACTCCTCGCTCCATGCCGCATCGCGACCTTGTTCGGGCCGATCCGACGTTTCACGCTTCCGAGTCGAGGGGTCGATGCTGTCGGCACGCTCCCACTGTTCGTCGAGTTGCTCACGCGATGTCGCCACTTCGCTCTGATGGGTGGCCGCTCGTTCCTGCAGCCTGGCGGCTTCGGCGGCCTTGGCTTCGGCCTCGGCCTGTGCGGCCCGCGCCTTGGCGGCCGTTTCATCGGCGAGCGCTTGGCGCCGTTCGACCCTGGTTGTCGCCACTTTGGCCTGCTCGCGAATTTCTTCGGCCTGCCGGTGGCGGCGTCGACGCGTCGCTCTGTTCACCGCGAATATCACGGCGACAATCACCAGGACCGCCACGACTGCGGCGATCACAATCCAGATAGTGCTCGTGCTCATAAGGGGCTCCGTCGGTTCGTGGGTGTGTGCTCTAGCCCGTTCGTACGGGGGGTCCCCATATTTGACAGATATAAAACAAGCGCAGGTTCTTGCAGGTCACGCGACGAGAACAGGCCGCTATTTGAAGTCGAGCGCCTCGACGGTGGCGATGGGGCCTTCGTGGGTGGGCCGGTTTGCGCCGCCGATGCAGTAGACCGTGTTGCCGACCATCGCCACCACCTCCCCATGCCGCGGGGTCGGCATGGGGGCCAAGGTGCTCCACTTCCCGTCGGCGATGTCGTACATCTCGACCACGTTCAGCACCATCGTGGGTTCCTCGCCACCGGCGACGACGATTCGGCCATCGATGTACGTGGCGCCATAGCTTCCGCGCGGGGTCGGCATGCCCACCAACCTGGTCCATGCCCCCGATGCCGGATCGAACCGTTCGAGCGCCGCGGAGTTCTTGTCGGAGGAAAGGAACCTTCCCCCGATCGCATACACGTAGGTGCCATCCGACACCGCGGCCAGGTGTTCGCGCGGCGTGGGCATGTCGGCGGCGTCCTGCCACGAATTTCCGTCGAAGACCTCGGTCTGCGGGACGAGTTGCTTGGCGTTCTGCCCGCCGACCACGACGAGTTTGTCACCTGCCACCGCCGCCGCCGGCGCCACCCGGGCGTGCGTGAGGCTCGATAGATCCACCCAGTTGCCGCCGCGCAGCGCGAAAACCCTGTTCGACCCGTCCGCGATGTTGTCGCTGGCGCCCCCGAGCACGACCACCTCGCCGCGGTAGGTTGCCGCCGCCGCGTGGTGCAGCGGGATGGGCAACGGGGGTCCGGTTTCCCAGGCTCCGGTGCGCGGGTCATAGCTCTCGACCGTTTGCAGCGCAACGCCGTTGCGCAGGCCACCCACGATCCAGATCTTGTCGTTGAGCACCGCCCACGCCATCATCAGCCGGGGCGTCGGTGCGTCCGGCAGGGAACGCCACTGCGATGCGGGCTGGATCTGGCGGGCCGGCAGCTTCAGCACCTCGGCCGTCGAGATCACCTGGCTATCGCCGACGGCCGTCGACCCACCGATCGCGTACACGGACTTCTCCACCGCGGCAACGGCCATGCCGTGCCGCGCCGTCGCCATGTCCGGCAGACCGTCCCAGCTTTTCATCATGAGGTCGAATACCGAGACGCTCTTCAGGACATTTCCCGACGAGACGCCCCCGACCGCCACGAGACGTCCATCGGCGATGGCCACGCCCAGGTCACTGCGTGGTTGTGGCAGCGCGGCCAACGAGGTCCAGGTTTTCGCGGCGGGGTCATACGCCTCGACCGCGGCCAGGGCCGAGTTGCCGCTGGCGCCGCCGACTGCGTACACCAACTTTCCGTCCGACGCCGCGGCCAGCATCTGCCGCGGAGTCGGGATCGGCGCGCCCAGGCTCCACGAGTTGCCGTCGAAGACCTCGGTCGTATTCAGCAGCGCGCCGCGGGTGTCTACGCCGCCCGTGACAATGAGGCGGTCTCCCACCACCGCCGCTGCCGCCGCCGCCCTGGGCTGCAACAGGTGCGGCAGCTCCACCCAGCGACTGTTGACCACCCGCCAAACCTGGTCGCTCGCAACATTTTTGCCGTTAGCAGTCTTCCAGCCACCGAGCACAACGGGGTTTCCCTGCCAGGTGACCGCCGCCGCGTGTTGCAGCGCGACCGGCAGATCGTCGCCGCCCTTCCATTCGTCGATGGCGGGGTCGTAACCCTCGTGGTTCGTGCTGGCGGCGCCGTCGCTTCGGATGCCGCCGAAGACCCAGATCGTGCCGTCGGCCTGCGTGGTCGCGACCGCATCGCGCGCTACGCGGGCGTTGGTAATGGGTTTCCACACGGCCGGCGCGCGAGTGGTCGGTGGGTTCGCGGCGGTCTTGTGGCCGCTGTTGTCGGGCCTGAGCCAGAGGAAGGCGGCGCCGACGACCAACAGCACGACCACGGCGGCCGCACCGGCGACCAGGGCGATGCGATTCCGCCTCTTGCCCGGCTCCCCGAACCACTCCCGCGTCCGCAGTGCCACCGGTTTCCGCCAAGGAGGTGGGACCGGGCCCGGTGGCATTCTTTGTTCGGGACCCCTCGGCGGGCCGTTCGAGCCATCGGCGGGCCCGCCACGCAACAAGCTCGCCGCTTGGGAAAACTCATCCCGAACAGCGGGTCCTGGCGCAGGGATGGGCGCGGTACGCATCGCGTCATCGCGGGCGATTCGCGCGCTGATCGCAGACGCTGGGCCGTCGCGTCGTGCCGGCCCTCGCGTGGGTGGAGGCATGCTCGCGGTGCTCGGACCCGGTGGCCGCGTATCGCCCGCGTTGGTGACGGGCGAGACATCCGTCGTCCCGCGCGCCAAGCCGCCGCCGGTGGTGGCCATCGCATCGGGTCTCAAGCCGTTGCGGCGCTGCGCGGCCTGCAGCGCGCGGCCGAACTCCTCGGCCGAGGCGGGCCGATCGGCCGGATCGAGCGACATCGCCTTCTCGATCGCCGAGCACACCGCGTCCGGGATTCCGTCGGGGCGCATGTCCGGGACTCCGGTGCTGCTGATCCGCAGGTACTGCGCGATCAGGTCTTCGCCCTTCCTGCGTTCGTGGGCGGCGTTGCCGACGATGAGGGCATAAATGGTGGCACCGAGTGAGTACATGTCGGCGGCAACGGTCGCCGGGTTACCGGTCATCACCTCGGGCGCGGTGTAGTCGATCGTGCCCGAGAAGAATCCGGTCGCCGTCTCGTACCCGCCTTCGATGTGGGCGATGCCGAAATCGCTCAACTGCGGTTCGCCGTAATCGTTGACGAGAATGTTGGCCGGCTTGATGTCGCGGTGTAGCGTTCCGGCCCTGTGTGCGGTTTCCAGTGCGCCGCAGAGCTTTACGCCGATCCGCAGGGCTTCGGGCCAGGGCACCGGCCCCTCCCGGCGCAACCGTACGGCCAGGGAATCCGCGGCGTGGTAGGGCATCACGATGAATGGCCGGTTGTTCGTGGTCACCCCGACCCGCAGGATGTTGACGATGTTCGGGTGCCCGGACAGCCCGCCCATTGCGTAGCCTTCGCGCAGGAAACGTTCCCTGCTCTCCTCGTCCATGTGCGACGGGAGCAGCTTGACCGCAACGTTGCGCCCCAAGGCCGTTTCGTAACAGCAATAAACCACGCCGGCGCCACCTCGGGCCACCTGCCGCGCATCTTCGAATCCGGCGGCGGCCAGCTCCGCGGCGATCCCGCCGGATACCGGCGCGACGCCGTCGGGCCTGGGTTCTTCGGGCATTCCTCGGCGCTTAACCTCCAGTCCATAAAGCTCAGAGAGCTCAAGAGTAACGCCCGCGACCGCGCGGCTGTGTCTTTCGGCGACCTTCGTTATCACGCCAAGATCTGGTTGCGCCCGGCAGCCGGGCACACGCCACTCGGGTCAGAATGGCCATATGACGCTGGATCTGAACGGGTACTTCGACCGCATCAACTTTCGCGGCGTTGCCGAGCCGAACCTCGACGTACTGCAGAACTTGGTGACCGCTCACACGCAAGCGATCCCGTTCGAGAACCTCGATCCGGTGATGGGGGTGCCGGTCGATGACCTCAGTGCGGAGGCCCTCAGCGACAAGCTGGTTCGCCGGCGCCGGGGTGGCTATTGCTACGAGCAGAACGGGTTGATGGGTTACGTGCTATCCGAAGTCGGCTTTCGGGTGCGGCGATTGGCCGGTCGGGTGATCCGGATGCTCCCGCCCGACGCGCCGTTCCCGGCACAGACGCACACCGTGTTGGCGGTGACGTTCCCCGGCTCGCAGGGGTCATTTCTCGTCGATGTCGGCTTCGGCGGCCAGACACCGACGTCTCCCATCCGCATCGAAATCGGCAGCGTCCAGCAGACCACGCACGAGCCGTACCGACTCGAGGACCGTCGCGACGGGCTGGTCCTGCAGGCACTGATCCGGGGCGAGTGGGTGCCGCTCTATGAATTCACGACGCGGACCCGGCCGGAGATCGATCTGAAGGTGGGCAGCTGGTTCGTCTCCACCCATCCCTCGTCGGGCTTCGTCAAGGGCCTGATGGTCGCACGGGTCACCGATGAGGGCCGGTTGAACCTGGCCGGCCGCAACCTGACCATCCATCGCGCCGACGGCAGCGAAAAAGTCCTTCTCGACGACGCGGCCGCGGTCGTCGACACCCTGAGGGACCGGTTTGGGATTGGCATCGACGATCTGGGCGAGCGCAGTGCGCTCGAAGCCCGCATTACCAAGATTCTCGACATGTAGCCGCCCAATACGGGCAAACCGTCGACCGCTTCCTGTACACCGCGGGTACCGAGGCTGTGGTCGGCGAACTCAAAAGCTATGTGGGACAAACGTGTGACGGCGATCACGGGTGGCCGAAAGAAATCCTGCACTCTACGGTTTCGTGAGCGGCCTGGCGGCCGCGGTCCGATCCGGCGCCGGCGCCACTTCGCCCAATAGTGATGACCGCCATATCGGGCCAGAGAGCCAAGTGGTAAGCGCGACTATTAATCTGTCCCATCGTGAGTCGGGATCACTGGTTGAACAGCCTTGCCGCGCCCTCTTCGGGCGATGCGGTCGCGAGCGACGTTGAGGGGCGCCGGATCGTGGTGCCCGAGGGTGTGACGGTGACGTCGTATTTCGATCGCAACCGAGCCCAGCACGGCGATAGTCCGGCGTACCGCTTCCTCGACTACTCGCAGGATCAGGATGGACGGGCCGTGGAGCTCAGCTGGAACGAGCTGTGGTCCCGGGTCTGCGCGATAGGCGCCCGCCTGCAGCAGGTCACCAAGCCCGGGGATCGGGTTGCGATCCTGGCGCCACAGGGTCTCGACTATGTGGCGGCTTTCTTCGGCGGGGCCTATGCAGGCAATATCCCGGTCCCCCTCTTTGCACCGACTTTGTCGGGCCACGCCGAGCGATTGGCGGCGGTGCTGGCCGATGCCCGGCCCGCGGCGGTGTTGACCACGACCGCGGCGGCCGAGTCGGTTCGGACATTCATTCGGACGCTGATGCCGAACGAGCGGCCGCGGTTGATCGCGGTGGACGCGCTACCCGCAACACTGGGGTCGATGTTCGTCGGCGCGGCCCTCGGCACCGACGACGTCGCCTATCTGCAGTACACCTCGGGCTCGACGCGCACGCCGGCCGGGGTGGAGATCACCCATCGGGCCGTCTACACGAACGCGATGCAGATGATCTTGGCCGGCGGGCTGGACGTGGACGTCCGCACCGTGAGCTGGCTGCCGCTGTATCACGACATGGGCTTGATGATGATCATGTTCACCGCGTTTTTTGGGGCGCACGTCACGCTCATGGACCCGATGGCGTTCCTTCGGCGGCCCTACCGATGGATCAAACAATTAGGTGTTGAGGCGACGTATGGCCGGACCTTTGCGGCTGCGCCGAACTTTGCCTTCGAGTTGACATCCGAGCGGGGACTGCCTCCCAAGGGCCCGGAGGCCGAGGCCCTCGACCTCAGCAACGTCGTCTGCCTGCTCAACGGGTCCGAGCCCGTAACGATGTCGGCCATCGAGAAATTCACCAACGCCTTCGCTCCGTACGGTCTGCGCGCGACTGCGGTCAAGCCGTCCTACGGGATGGCCGAAGCGACCTTATCGGTTGCCAGCATCGCCCAGGACGCCGCGGCCAGCGCTATCTATCTCGACCGGGAACAGCTCGGCGCCGGCCGTGCGGTGACCGTCGCGCCGACCGCGCCGGGCGCGGTCGCGCATGTATCTTGTGGCCAGCCGATCCCCGATCAGTGGGCGGTGATCGCCTCCCCGGATGGCGCCGAGGTGCCCGACGGCACCGTGGGCGAAATCTGGTTGTACGGCAACAACATCGCTCGGGGATACTTCGGTCGCGAGGAGGAAACGCGGCGGGTATTTGGCAACAAACTGCAGTCCAGGCTCGACCCGGGCAGCCACGCCGAGGGCGTTCCGGACAACGGCTGCTGGCTGGCCACCGGTGATCTCGGCGTCTACCTCGCCGGCGAGCTGTACCTGACCGGACGGATCAAAGACCTCATCATCATCGACGGCAGCAACCATTACCCGACCGACATCGAAACAACCGTCAGCGAGGCGTCGCCCGCCATCCGTACCGGCTATGTTGCCGCGTTTTCGGTTCCCGCCGATGCACTCCACTCGTCGGGCAGCGACACCGGGGAACAGGTGGTGGTCGTTGCCGAGCGCGCCGCGGGCGCGCGAGGTGTGGAGCCCGCCCAGATCGCTGACAGCGCGCGGGCAGCGGTGTCGCGTCGGCACCACATTCGGATCGCGGACGTGCGGCTGGTGGCCGCTGGCAGCATTCCGCGGACCACGAGTGGCAAGCTTGCCCGCAGCGCCTGCCGCGCCGAATACCTCGCGGGGCGGTTCAACCGCTGATCGACGGTCGTTGATCCGACAGCCAGGGCCCGAGCCGGCGCAGGGCCTCCTCGATGTCGCCCGTGGGTCCGGCGAACGACAGCCGGACGAACGAGTTGCCGCGCGCGGTGTCGAAGTCGATGCCCGGAGCGATGGCAACGCCGGTGTCGGCCAGCAGCTTTGAGCAGAATCCAAGCGAGTCGCCGGTGAAGTCCGAGACGTCGGCGTACACGTAGAACGCACCGTCGGTCGGCGCCAGCCGGTCGATGCCGATTCGGCGCAGGCCGTCGAGCAGCAGCGAGCGGTTGATCGCGTAGTGCTGCAGGTTGCCGTCGGCTTCGGCGGTCGCCTCCGGGGTGAACGCCGCCACGGCGGCGAGCTGTGACAGCACCGGCGGGCAGATGGTGAAGTTGCCGGTCAGGCAATCCACCGCGCGGCGCAGCTCGGGCGGCACCAGCAGCCACCCAAGCCGCCAGCCCGTCATCGCGTAGTACTTCGAAAAGCTGTTGACCACCACCGCGTCTCGTGACGTCTGCCAGGCGCAGCTGGTCTGCGGCGCGCCTTCGTAGACCAGTCCGTGATAGACCTCGTCGCTGATCAGCCGCACTCCGGACGCCTCACACCACGACGCGATGGCGGCCAATTCGGCCGGCGGTATGACCGTCCCGGTGGGATTCGCGGGGCTGGCGACGATCACGCCCTGCACCGGCGGGTCGAGCTCGGCGAGCATCTGCACGGTGGGCTGGAACCGGGTCTGCGGTCCGCACGGAATGTCCACCACCTCGCATCCCAGCGCCGACAGGATATTCCGGTAGCACGGGTAGCCGGGACTGGCCAGCGCCACGCGATCGCCCACGTCAAAGCAGGCGAGAAAGGCGAGCAGGAACCCACCCGAGGAGCCGGTGGTCACGATGACCGCGTCGGACTCGACGTGGATCCCGTGTTTACGTTGGTAGTCCGCCGCTATCGCGGCGCGCAGCTCGGGAATGCCCAGTGCGACGGTGTAACCCAGCTGGTTGAGGTGCAGCGCGGCGGCCGCCGCGGCGCGCACCGGCTCGGGAGCGCCCACGCTGGGCTGGCCCGCCGACAGGTTCACCAGGTCGCCGTGGCTGCGCTGGCGCTCCGCGGCCGCCAGCCAGACATCCATCACATAGAACGGCGGGATGCCGGCGCGCAGTGCGACATGGTCGGTCACGGCGACGGTCCGAGCAATCTCTGATTCAAGTTGGCGCAACAGTTCTGGCGGCGAGGCGAGCAGTTGCGCGCTGCCGTGCGCGCGTTTGAAATACAGGTGCATGTCGTGTTCCCAGGTGATCGCGATTCCGCCGTGCAGCTGGATGCCTTCGGCGGCAACGGTTTTCAGCGCCTCGGTGGCGGCAAGGCGCGCGGTGGCCGCGCCGGTGGGAGTGGGGTCATCGCAGGCCTCCGACACGACGGCCTTCGCCGCGGCGACCGTGACATACAGGTCGGCCATCCGATGCTTGAGTGCCTGGAAGCTGCCGATCGGGCGGCCGAATTGCACCCGGTTCTTGGCGTATTCGACGGTCAGTTCCAGGCAGCGTTCGGCGGCGCCGATCTGCTCGGCCGCCAGCAGGATGGCCGCGGTGTCCGCGATGCCCGGGTCGGCGCCGATCGGTTCGGCTCTCTTCGGGCCGCACCCGTGCCAGGCGGCGGGTGGGGTCCATGGTGGCGACGGGCTGCGCGCTGAAGCGGGTCCACCTGCTCAGCTGGCCGTCGGCGGCGGCGACGACGACATCGGCGATATCCCCGTTGACCACATAGTCGGCATCGAGCACCAGCGCGCCGATCGAACTACCTTCGGCAAGTCCTTCCAGTGTCTCGGCGTCCGGTTCGGGCGCCGCGAGCAACGCCAGCTCGGCCAGCGTGGTACCCAGCAGCGGGGAGGGCACCAGGGCTCGGCCAAGCTCCTGCAAAACGGTTGCCGCGTCCGCCAATTCGCCGCCTGCGCCGCCCAGCTCCTCGGGGATCACCAGCGCGGCGGCGCCGACCTGCTCACACAGCAGCTGCCACAGCGACTCGTCGTAGCCGCGGTCGGACTCCATCGCGGCACGCACCGCCGCCGGGCTCCGCGTGCTTGGCCACCAAAGCAGCGACGGTTTCCCGCAGCATCTGCCGTTCTTCGGTCATCAACGCCTCCAGCACTCTGCGCCGTCGATGCGCCTCGGGAGTACCCCAGGCCGAGCGTAATGCCTGCACCCGCAGCAGCCACAGGGACAGGTCGTGTTCCTGAGTGAACCCGATCGCGCCGTGCGTTTGCAACGAAGCACGCGCCGCCAGCAGGGCCGCCTCGGACGCTGCCGCTTTCGCGGCACTGACGTCGCGTGGCTCGCAGCGACAGCGCCGCGCCGTACACCAGGGGGCGGGCCAGCTCGATCGCGATGTGCACGTCGGCCAGCTTGTGCTTGATCGCCTGATACGAACCGATCACCCGACCGAACTGGCTCCGTTGCTTGGCGTAGTCGACGGCGGCGTTCAGCAGCGCCTCGGCGGCGCCGACCAACTGCGCGGCGGTGGCCAGCGCCCCGAACTCGTAGGCGCGCTTGACATCCGCTTGCCAGGTCTCGCCGGTCGGCGTGACGTCGTACAGGCGGCGGCTGGGATCGACGGACTCGTGCTGTTCGCCTACCTCAGCTTCGGTGACGCCATCGTCTGTGGCCAGCAGCACCAGCCCGGCCGTGTCGGCGTCGACGGCGCGCGGTGTGTGCGGCGGCGTGCGCGACGGTGGCGATGAGCTCACCGGAAGCCAGGCCCGCGCAGCGTTCGGCCTGATCGTCGGTGGCCAGCAAAATCGGTGCCACAGCAATGGATTCGGCCACCGGCCCGGGCACGCACCAGCGCCCGAGGCGTTCGATGGCGACCACCAGGTCAACGGGATGGGCATCGATGCCGTCGAATTTCTCCGGCACGGCCAGTGCGGTGACGCCCAGGTTGGCCAGCTGCTCCCACACCTTTCGGCCGGGCGCGGTGTCGCCCGCGGACCAGGCGCGGACCGCGCCCGGCAGGTCCGCCGCGCCCAGCGCCGCGTCGATGCTGGCCGCGAAGTCGCGCTGCTGTTCGTCTAATGCGAATTCCACGGTCACTTCTTCTCTCGGGGCAGGCCCAACAGCCGTTCGGAGATTATGTTGCGCTGAATTTCGTTGGTACCGGCGTAGATTGGGCCACCCAGTGCGAACAGCAGTCCCTCGGTCCACGGACCGGCCAGTTCCCCGTCGGCGCCCCGGAGGTCGATCGCCGTCTGATGCAGCTGTACGTCGAGATCCGACCAGAACACCTTCGTCACCGACGATTCGGCACCGAGCTCACCGCCGGCGGCCAACCTCGTCACCGTGCCGAAGGTCTGCAGGCGGTAGGCCTGCGCCTTGATCCACGCGTCGGCAACCCGGTCGGCGAATGCGGCGGGGGAGCCGCGGTCTTTCCACAGCTGCACCAATCGCTTCGCCGCCGCCAGGAAGCGGGCCGGGCTGCGCAGCGACATGCCGCGCTCATTGCTCGACGTGCTCATGGCCGCTCGCCAGCCGTCGTTCGGGGTGCCGATCACGTCCTCGTCGGGAACGAAGACGTCGTCGAGGAAGATCTCACCGAAGCCGGTGTCGCCGCCGAGCTGGACGATGGGCCGCACGGTGACGCCCTTGGCCTTCAGGTCGAACATGAAGTAGGTCAGGCCGTGGTGTCGCTCGGCTTCGGGGTCGGAGCGGAACAGCCCGAACCCCATTTCGGCGAACGGCGCCCGCGAGCTCCAGATCTTCTGACCGTTGAGCAGCCAGCCGCCGTCGCTCTTGGTGGCGGTGGACCGCAGGGATGCCAGGTCGCTGCCGGATTCGGGCTCCGACCAGGCCTGCGCCCAAATCTGTTCGCCGCTGGCCATTTTGGGCAGGATCCGGTCGAGCTGCTCCTCGGTGCCGTGCGCGAACAGCGTCGGAGCCAGCATGGAGGTTCCGTTGGCGCTGGCCCGGCCCGGCGCCCCGGCGCGAAAGTACTCCTCCTCGAACACCACCCAATGCAGCAGCGGCGCGTCGCGGCCGCCGTACTTCTTCGGCCAGGTGATCACCGACAGGCCCGCGTCGAACAGCACGCGATCCCAATGCCGGTGCTGGGCAAAGCCTTCGGCGTTGTCGTAGGACTTCGTCGGGATCGACTCGAGCGTTGGCCGCGAGGAAATCCCGTACCTCGGCTTGGAAGGCCAGTGTGTCTTCGTCTAATTCCAGATCCATTCAGGCCAGCTCTCGCAGTTGTGGTTTGACCACCTTGCCGCCCGCATTGCGCGGCAACGCGTCGACGAACCGCACCGTCCGCGGGGCCTTGAAGTTCGCCAAATGCTCTCGGGTGTAAGCGATCACCGATTGCTCGTCGAGGTTCGAACCGGGCCGGGGCACCACGAAGGCGCGGCCGACCTCGCCCAGCCGCTCGTCGGGAACCCCGATCACGGCGGCGTCGGCCACCCCGTCCATCCGGGCCAGCACCTGCTCGACCTCGGCGGGGTAGACGTTGAATCCGCCGCAGATGTACATGTCCTTGAGCCGGTCGGTGATGCGCAGGTTGCCGGCCTCGTCGACGGCACCGATGTCGCCGGTGTGCAGCCAGCCGTCGGCGTCGATGGTGGCCGCCGTCGCCTCCGGGTCGTCGAGGTAGCCCAGCATCACGTTGGGCCCGCGCAGCAGCACCTCCCCTGTTTCGCCGGGAGTTGTTGAGTCGATCCGCAATTCGAAGTCGGCGAACGGGCGCCCGCAGGTGGTGGCGACGGTGACCGCGTCGTCGTCGGCGCGGCACATGGTGCCCATGCCGTTGGCCTCGGTCAGCCCGTAGGCGGTCAGCACGATGTCGATGTCGAGTTCGGATTGCATCCGCTCGACCAGCACGACCGGCACGGTGGCCGCGCCGGTCACCGCGAACCGCAGCGAGCTCAGGTCGTAGTCGCGGCGTGCCGGGTGGTCCAGCAGGGTCTGATAGATGGTGGGCGGCCCGGGCAACACGGTGATGCGGTGTTGCTCGATCGCCTGCAGCGCCCGCAGCGGGTCGAACGTCAGGTGCGGGATCAGCGTCGCGCCGGTCTGCAGGCAGGCCAGGATGCCGGCCTTGTAGCCGAAGTTATGGAAGAACGGGTTGATGCACAGGTAGCGGTCGTCGCTGGTGATTTTGCCGTTGGCGGCCCACGACGCCGAGGCCGACAGCGATTGCCGGTGCGCGCACAACACGCCTTTGCTGCGGCCGGTGGTGCCGGAGGTGAACAGGATGTCGCTGACGTCGTCGGGCGCGACGGCGGCGGCGCGGGCTTGTACCGCATCGGCGGCTCCGGATTCAGCACCGCGGGCGATGAACTCGTCCCAGGTGCCGACACCGTCTCTGCGGCTTCGATCGGGATCCGCACGATGTGCCGCAGTGCCGGCAGGGCGTCGCGGTCCAGGCCGGCCGCGCGGTCGGCGCCGAGGAACCGGCCCATCGCGAACAACACCGGCGCAGCCGTGCGGGCCAGGATGTCGGCGGCCTCTTCGGCGGTGTAGCGGGTGTTCAGCGGCACCATCGCGGCCCCGGCGTGGTGAATCGCAAGGCAGGCCACCACCCAATGCCAGGTGTTCGGCGACCAGATGGCCACCCGGTCTTTGGGTTTCACGCCAAGCGCGATGAGCGCGGCCGCAGCCCGGTGTACCTCGTCGCGCAGGGCGGCGGCCGTGAAGGACCGCTCGTCGGTGATCAGCGCGTCGTGATCGGGAAGCTGGTGCGCCAAACGATCCAGCGCCGCGGGCACGGTGCGGGGATCGCCAGCCATCGATGCTCCTCTTCCGATTGCCCGCTTGCCTCCTGCCGCGCGCGGCTGCGCGGCGCGCATCGTCACCGAGCTACAAAGCAAGTGCTTGGTAGGTTAGCCTACAGGGCATGCAGGACGTCGAGGAGTTCCGGGCGGAGGTCCGCCATTGGCTCGCCGACAATCTGGTCGGCGAATTCGCAGCTCTCAAGGGTCTGGGCGGCCCGGGGCGCGAGCACGAGGCATTCGAGGAACGCCGGGCGTGGAACCAGCACCTCGCGGCGGCCGGACTGACCTGCCTGGGCTGGCCGGTCGAACACGGCGGGCGGGGCCTGTCGACCGCGCACCGGGTGGCGTTCTACGAGGAGTACGCCCGCGCCGACGCGCCGGACAAGGTCAACCACTTCGGCGAGGAGCTGCTGGGGCCGACGCTGATCGCGTTCGGAACCCCCGAGCAGCAGCAGCGCTTCCTGCCGCGCATCCTCGACGTCACCGAGCTGTGGTGCCAGGGATATTCCGAACCCGGCGCCGGCAGCGACCTGGCCAACGTGTCGACCACCGCCGAACTCGACGGCGACCAATGGGTGATCAACGGCCAGAAGGTGTGGACGTCGCTGGCGCACCTGTCGCAGTGGTGCTTCGTGGTCGCGCGCACCGAGAAGGGCTCCAAGCGCCACGCCGGGCTGTCGTACCTGCTGGTGCCGCTGGACCAACCGGGCGTGCAGGTCCGGCCGATCGTCCAGATCACCGGCACCGCGGAGTTCAACGAGGTGTTCTTCGACGACGCCCGCACCGACGCCGGCCTGGTGGTCGGTCAGCCGGGCGACGGTTGGCGGGTCGCGATGGGGACGCTGACCTTCGAGCGTGGCGTCTCCACGCTGGGGCAGCAGATCGTTTATGCCCGTGAGCTTTCCAACCTGGCCGAGCTCGCGCAGCGCAACGGCGCCGCCGACGACCCGTTCATCCGGGAGCGGCTGACGCGGGCGTGGACCGGCCTGCGGGCGATGCGCAGCTACGCCCTGGCCACCATGGACGTCGAGCAGCCCGGCCAGGACAACGTGTCGAAGTTGTTGTGGGCCAACTGGCATCGCGCTCTGGGCGAGCTGGCGATGGACGTGATCGGCAAGCCCGGGATGACGTTGTCCGACGGGGAATTCGACGAGTGGCAGCGGCTGTTCCTGTTCACCCGCGCCGACACCATCTACGGCGGGTCCAACGAGATCCAGCGCAACATCATTGCCGAGCGGGTGCTCGGCTTGCCGCGAGAGGTTAAGGGATGACTCTGTCCGAAGCGCCGAAAGAGATTGCCGGACACGGGCTTCTGGAAGGCAAGGTGGTCATCGTGACCGCGGCCGCGGGCACCGGCATCGGTTCGGCGACCGCCCGGCGGGCCCTGGCCGAGGGAGCCGATGTGGTGGTGTCCGACCACCACGAACGACGGCTGGGCGAGACCGCCGAGGAGCTGTCCGCGCTCGGACTGGGCCGGGTCGAGAAGGTGGTGTGCGACGTGACGTCCACCGCCCAGGTCGACGCCCTCATCGACTCGACCACCGCGCGCATGGGCCGCATCGACGTGCTGGTCAACAACGCCGGCCTGGGCGGGCAGACGCCGGTGGTCGACATGACCGACGACGAATGGGACCGGGTCCTGGACGTGACGCTGACGTCGGTGTTCCGGGCCACCCGCGCGGCGCTGCGGTACTTCCGCGAGGCGCAGCACGGCGGGGTGATCGTCAACAACGCCAGCGTGCTGGGCTGGCGTGCCCAGCACTCGCAGTCACACTATGCCGCGGCCAAGGCCGGTGTGATGGCATTAACCCGTTGCAGCGCAATGGAAGCCGTCGAATACGGCGTCCGGATCAATGCTGTCTCGCCCAGCATCGCGCGGCACAAGTTTCTCGACAAGACGACGTCGGCCGAACTGCTGGACCGGTTGTCCGCCCACGAGGCATTCGGCCGGGCCGCCGAGCCCTGGGAAATAGCGGCCACGATCGCGTTTTTGGCCAGCGAGTACTCGAGTTACCTGACCGGAGAGGTGATCTCGGTTTCCAGCCAGCACCCGTGAGCGCAGCGGGCCGCCAGGAGGTGGGTAACTAGCGTGGCGGGGACGCAGGGCCGCGACCAACTTCGCGGTGGCGGTCATCATTGGCTGGTTGGCCAGCAACTGCTCTACCTATCTCGTCGGAGCGGTGATTCGGTATTAAGCCAGCACGCGATGTGTCAACCTCGACACGGACACCGCCTCGGCATCCCGGGCGAAGTCCGACCACATGGCGGCCTAACCCGCAAACAGTCGACTGAGGCTGAAGAAACCCGCTAAGTCGGTGCCTGTGTTGAAGAAGCCGGAGTCCGAACCCCTAAAGGCAGGGTTGAAGGTGGGGACACCGGTATTGCCGATGCCCGAGATTGCACCCCCACCGATGACGGTGTTGAAGAAGCCTGAGACAAGCCCGCTGGTGCCCGTGTTGTTAAAGCCCGAGACATCTGCACCGGTGTTGTTGAAGCCCGAGTTGGTGGCGCCGGTGTCGGTGGTGAAGCCGAAGCCCGTATTGACCAGGCCCGAATTCCACGCGCCCGTATTGACGTTGCCCGAATTTCCCAGCCCGTGTTCGTGGCGCCCGAATTCCAGAAGCCGGTGTCGAAAGCGCCGCCGTTCCCGAAGCCGGTGTCAAGCCCGCCCGAGTTCCCGAAGCCCGTGTTGACGTTGCCGGAGTTCCCGAAGCCGAAATTCCAGTCGCCCGCGTTCCCGAAGCCGATGTTGCCGGCGCCCGAGTTCCCGAAGCCAAAGCTGTTGAGCTGACCCGGAAAATGGGTGTTGCTGCCCGTGGAGAAGATGCCGATGTTGCCGCTGCCGGAGTTGAAGAAGCCGACGTTGCCAGTACCCGAGTTCCCCAAGCCGATGTTGCCGCTGCCCGAGTTCAGCCCGCCGAAACTGAACTGGTTAGTTGCGGTGTTGAAATAGGTGTTGCCGATCCCGATCTCATTGCTACCGGTAAGCCCGAAGCCGATGTTGTTGTTGCCGGTGTTTCCGCCACCAATGTTGTTGTTGCCGGTGTTTCCGCCACCAATGTTGTTGTTGCCGGTGTTTCCGCCGCCTCGGTTCCCGTCCCCGGCGTTGCCGAAGCCCCAGTTGTTACTGCCGGCGTTGCCGAAGCCCACGTTGTGGCCGAGGTCGGAGATCGAGCTGGGGTTAAAGCCGTTGCCGAAGCCGAAGTTGCCATTGCCTTGGTTTCCGCTGCCGACGTTTCCATTGGCCGCAAGACCATTGAAGCCGTTACCGCCGCCGATGTTGGAGTTGCCGGTGTTTCCGCTGCCGATGTTGCCAATGCCTGTGTTGCCGTTGCCCAGGTTGGCGTTGCCCTTGTCGCCGATGCCCAGGTTGGGCAGGCTGGCCAGCAGGTCCTGCAGCGTTTGCGCGGGCACCAGCTGCGCGGCCGCGGCTGACGCCCCACCGTGATAGCCGACCATCGCCGCCACGTCCTGGGCCCACATCGCCTCGTAGTCGCCCTCGATTTGGGCGATCGCGGGCGCGTTGAGGCCGAACCAGTTCGACATCACCATCTGCACCAAGGAATTGCGGTTGAGGTCCACCATGATCGGCTGCACCGTCGCGGCCTGCGCCGCCTCGAACGCGCTCACCACCGCCCGGCCTGCCCGGCCGCCCCGGCCGCCTGGGCTGCCGCCTGACTGAGCCACCCGGTATACGGTGCGGCCGCTGCCGTCATCGCCTGAGACGCCGGGCCCTGCCACGCTTGTCCGGCCAAGCCCGACGTCACCGACGTAAATGAGGCTGCAGCCGAACTCAATTCAGAGGCCAACCCATCCCAAGCCGCCGCCGCCTCCAGCAATGGGCCCGACCCCGCACCAGAAAACATCAGCAGAGAATTAATCTCCGGAGGCAACACCAAGAAGCTCATGAGCCGACCTTCCTAGCCACTTCCCAGCCGCCCGCGGGGCGACCGATACTCGAAGTGAAAACAGTTATTTCGGCAGATGTTATGACGGCGCCGGCGTCTGAAACTGGGTTTTCGCAGGAAAAGAATCGGTGCAATTGGC
The DNA here is from genome assembly GCA_963802525.1 of uncultured Actinomycetota bacterium. GTDB lineage: Bacteria > Actinomycetota > Actinomycetes > Mycobacteriales > Mycobacteriaceae > Mycobacterium. Next base: position 291,353 of record CAWDJC010000003.1, read on the forward strand.
CGAGCAAGCGCTTGGTTGATACCCTGATCGGGTGGACCGAGTGGCCGGTCAGGCTAACAGCCGCCGCGACGAGTTGCTGGAGCTCGCCGCGACCATGTTCGCCGAGCGCGGCCTGCGCGCCACCACGGTGCGCGACATCGCCGACGGGGCAGGCATCCTGTCCGGCAGTCTCTACCACCATTTCTCCTCCAAGGAGGAGATGGTCGACGAGTTGCTTCGCGGTTTCCTGGACTGGTTGTTCGCCCGCTACCGGGAAATCATGGACAGCGAATCCAATCCGCTGGAGCGGCTCAGGGGGCTGTTCATGGCGTCGTTCGAGGCGATTGAGGATCGGCACGCGCAGGTCGTCATCTACCAGGACGAGGCCAAACGGCTGTTGTCGCAACCCAGGTTCTCCTATATCGAGGACATGAACCGTCAGCAGCGCAAGATGTGGGTGGAGGTGCTCAACCAGGGCATCGACGAGGGTTACTTCCGGCCCGACCTCGACGTCGACCTTGTCTACCGTTTCATCCGGGACACCACCTGGGTATCGGTGCGCTGGTATCAACCCGGCGGGCCGCTGAACGCACAGCAGGTGGGTCAGCAATATCTCGCCATCGTGCTTGGCGGAATTACGGCGGATTTTCAAAAAGATTGAAAGAAGGAGTCTGAAAGATGCCCGAGGCGTACGTTATCGACGCTGTACGTACCGCGGTCGGCAAGCGCAACGGCGCACTGGCCGGGATACATCCCGTCGACCTGGGTGCCCTGGGATGGCGCGGACTGCTCGACCGGGTCGACGTCGACCCCGCCGCTGTTGACGACGTGATCGCCGGTTGCGTCGACGCCATCGGGGGGCAGGCGGGCAACATCGCCCGACTCTCGTGGCTGGCCGCCGGCTATCCCGAAGAGGTTCCCGGCGTCACGGTGGACCGGCAGTGCGGTTCGAGCCAGCAGGCGATTTCCTTTGGCGCACAAGCCATCATGTCCGGTACGGCCGACCTGATCGTGGCCGGCGGCGTGCAGAACATGAGCCAGGTCCCGATCTCGTCGGCGATGACGGTCGGTGAGCAGTTCGGGTTCACCTCACCGACCAACGAGTCCAAGCAGTGGCTGCACCGGTACGGCGACCAGGAAATCTCGCAGTTCCGCGGCTCGGAGCTGATCGCCGAGAAGTGGAACCTGTCGCGCGAGGAGATGGAGCAGTACTCGCTGACCAGCCACGAGCGCGCGTTCGCGGCGATCCGCGGCGGTCACTTCGACAACGAAATCATCACTGTCGAAACCGAATCCGGACCGTTCCGGGTCGACGAAGGCCCGCGCGAGTCGTCGCTGGAGAAGATGGCCGGCCTGAAGCCGCTGGTCGAGGGCGGCCGGCTGACGGCGGCGATGGCCAGTCAGATCTCCGACGGCGCCAGTGCGGTGCTGCTGGCTTCCGAGCAGGCCGTCAAGGACCACAAGCTGACCCCGCGGGCCCGCATCCACCACATCAGTGCCCGCGCCGCCGACCCGGTGTTCATGTTGACCGGGCCCATCCCGGCCACCCGGTACGCGCTCGACAAGTCCGGGCTCTCGATCGACGACATCGACACCGTCGAAATAAACGAGGCGTTCGCGCCGGTCGTGTTGGCCTGGCTCAAGGAGATCAAGGCAGACCCGGAGAAGGTCAACCCCAGCGGCGGCGCGATCGCCCTCGGTCATCCCCTGGGCGCCACCGGGGCCAAGCTATTCACCACCATGCTCAACGAGCTCGAGCGCATCGGCGGCCGCTACGGGTTGCAGACGATGTGCGAGGGCGGCGGCACGGCCAACGTCACGATCATCGAGCGGCTCTAGCGGCGGGGCTTCGCCCGCCGCAGCGCCCAGTGTGAAATCCACGACGCCACAACGGCGTGTCGCGTCGTGGATTTCACACTCGGGGTTTTGTCAGTGCGGGTTGGCAGCATCGCCGGCATGACGGACCCATTTCTCGGCAGCGAGGCCTTGGCTGCCAAGGCTATGCCGGAGCGGGCAATGCGCTCGCTCTTCAATGTGGTCTACCCGGGCGTCTACTGCCCCGGCGACATCGAGATGGCGGCGAGACACCGAGCCCAGGCAGCATGGCTCTGGTCGCGACGCAAGGCGGTCATCGCCGGCAACTCGGCGGCGGCGCTGCTCGGAGCCAAATGGGTAAGCCCAGCACTCGATGCCGAGCTGATTCACGCCAATCGCCACCCGCCGGCCGGCATCGCGGTGCACTCCGAAATCTTGCTTCCGGGTGAGGTCGTCGAAGTCGACGGCATGCCCGTAACCAGCCCGGCACGCACGGCTTTTGACCTTGGGCGGTGGACCTCCTCGCGGCTGCTGGCAATCCAGCGGCTCGACGCGTTGACGAATGCGACCGATGTCAAGATCAACGACGTCGATGCCGTGATGGCCGAACATCGCGGCATGCGCGGTCTGGCGCGCCTCCGAACGATATTGCCGCTCGTCGACGGCGGTGCGGAATCTCCCCAGGAGACGCGAACCCGGCTGGTGTTGATCGACGCAGGACTGCCTGCGCCACAAACTCAGATCAGGGTTTGCGACGAATACGGTGACTTCGTTGCGCGCATCGATATGGGGTATCGGGACCTGCGTGTCGGCATCGAATACGACGGACCGCAACATTGGACGGACTCCCAGCAGCGGGACCGGGACATCGACCGGCACACCGCATTGCTCGACTTGGGCTGGACGATCGTCAGGGTGAGCAGCGACCTGCTCCGCTATCGGGAGGGCACCTTCATTGCCCGAGTCGTCGCCGCGATGCGCGCGGCGGGATAGCGCCCGTAACCGCCGAAAGTGAACTGCGCGACGCATTCACGGCGTGTCGCGTCGTGGATTTCACACTCGGCGTGGTGGTTACGGCGCGGCCAGAACCAGCGCGATACCGCCCAGGGCCAGCAGCCAACTCGTGAAGCTGCCCACCAGAAAGTACTCGGTCACCTCGTCGATGCCGATGTCACCGTTGCGGTTCTTTTGGGCGCTCAATTCGGGAAAGCGGATGATGCCCTTGGCCGCGACGACGGCGCTGGCCGCGGCCACCTGTCCGCCGACGCCGAGGCTCAGGATCAGCAGGCGTTCCATCGGGCCGAGCAGTCGGCCGCCCTTGAGCCGGTCCGACGGCTGCGGCTCACCGGCCGGCCGTACCGCACCCACCGAGCCGAGCACGAGGCGCACCAGCTGATTTCCGGTGGCGAACTGCACCAGCACCACACCGACGATCATCAGCAGCCGGGTGGGTGTCACGTGGTGGAGCGGCAGCTGTACCCAGCCCGACCACCGCGCTGCGGCGCCGTTGACCGCCGAGGACCATCCGGACAATACGGTCAACAGCACCAACGCGGCGGCGAACACGGCTAAGGGCGCCGCTTGCTGCTTGCCGCTGCGCTCGCTGCGCAGGCATAGCCACTCCCAGACGACTGCCGCGACGGCCGCCAGCACGAGCAGCGGGATGTCGCCGCGATGCCACAGCGCACCCAGCGCCGCGCACGCCACCACCACGACCGGCCCGATCGCCAGCGGAAGCCATGCCGCGCGGACCGCCCGCCGACACAGGTCGGCGATTCCGACCGCGATCAGCAGGACCGCGACGGCGCTCATGGCACGCCCCGAAGATACTGGGAGGCACGGACAATCAGATCCAAACCGTCGCGGGCCGCCCGCTGGGACACCGCGGACGGGCTGACGCCCTCCGCCGCGGCGAGTTCCTTTTTGGTTCGGCCGGTCATCAAACCCCTCACAATCCGTAGTGATCTTTCATCGAGCGATCCAAGCAGATGGTCCCGACAGATCAGGGCCGCGTTGACCGCGGCGACGTCGGCGCGCGTGTCGCCCTCTGCGCGGAATGTCGTGCGCACCAGCGTGAAGCCGGGCTGCCGCTGGGCCTCCGCGGTCTCTTGGATGGCCTCTCGGGCGGTCCACCAGCCCGGCCCGTCCTGGATTCCGGCTTGCGCATCGAGGATGGTGACCGTGCCCCAGCCGATCCCGAAGCGGACGTCGATGTCGAGGGCAAGTAACAGGCGCACCGTTAGCGCTGCGTCGATGGCAGCACCGAGGCTCGGGTAGCTGCCCTGAAACTCATCGCCGACGGTGAAGGCCGGTGGGTCGATCGCACCGTCGGCGACCTGGCGCAGAGCGGCGGCGACGCGTCGATGCAGGGCGGGCCGGTCGTTGGCACGGCGCGACCCCACCACGTCGCCGATCACCGTCGCGCGGAGTGAAGGGGGGGCCTTCACCTTCGTCATATTAAGATGATAGCTTCATTTATCTACAATTTAGAAGAAAGCTTAATTTGGCGGTAGCGCTTGAGGCGCTGTTCAGTTCCCCGGTTGGTCATTGACCCGGAGGTACCCCTCGATGCCGACCCGTTCAAAGTTGCGTCTCCGACGGGCGGAAAGCAGGGGCAGGGCCGCTGCCGCGTCGATAATCTCGGGCTGCACCACGTCGTAGTTTTCACCCTGGGACGAGATGGTCGCCCGCCCCGCTGCACGGATGTTCTGCAACCAGTCCACGCTGGTGCCGTAGGGCAGCGGTATGACGAACCCGTCAGTGATGCGCTCGGCCACGACCGGCGTGGTGTACTGCTTGCCCGACCGCCGTCCGGTGTGCTTGATCGCCGCCGCGTACCAGTTCTTGCGGCCGGCCAGCCGCAACATCAGCGGGTTCAGCAGGTATCTGTTGGAAGTGCGCACCGCGTTCAAGAGCGGAGTGGGCCAGGACCCCGGTGCCAGCGTCATCATGCATCAAGGATGGCGCCGCGCCACGAGCCACGGCCAGGGTCCTTAGTCCACGGCTGACCGTTCTTCGACCAGCGCCGTTGCGGCCTTCAAGTGAGCGATCGCGTCGTGAACGATCGATTCGATCAGCTCGGCGCACGAGGGCAGGTCGTCGAGGATGCCGGCCACCTGCCCGGACGCGAGCACGCCGGCCTCGGTGTTGCCCTCGACCAGCCCCGCCTTGAGCAGCATCGGGGTGTTCGCCGCCATCACCACCTGTGACCAGGTCAGCTCCTTGCCGTGGCGCATGGCCAGCCCGTCGCGGATCATCGACCGCCAAGTCATCTGAGACATCTTCTTGAACTTCGCGGCATTGCGCACCGCCGCCGTGAAACCCCTTACCGGCGAGCCGCTTTCCAGCTTCTCGACCAGGCCGGTGCGCAGCACCCGGTGCGGCATGCCGTCGACACGCGTGGTGACGACCGTGCCGTCCAGCGCCGCCTCGAGGTAGCGCCGTTTGACCGCGTCGGGCACGGTGGAATCCGAGGTGAGCAGGAATCGGGTGCCCATCGCCACGCCGGCGGCGCCGTAGGACAACGCCGCCGCGAGCCCGCGGCCGTCGAAGAAACCGCCCGCCGCGATCACCGGGATCCCGGTGCCCTGCACGGCGTCCAGCACGGACGGCAGCAGCAGCGTCGTCGCGACGGGGCCGGTGTGCCCGCCGCCTTCGCCGCCCTGCACGATCATCGCGTCGGCGCCCCAGCCCGCGACCTTGCGCGCGTGTTTGGCCGCCCCGATCGACGGGATGACCACGGCCCCAGCATCTTTCAGCCGGGCTATCAGCTCCTGCTTGGGCGCCAACGCGAAGGACGCCACCTTCACGCCCTCACGGATCATCAACTCGACGCGGTCGCCGGCGTCGGCGGCGTCGGCGCGGATGTTCACGCCGAACGGCTTGTCGGTCGCGGCCTTGACCTTGCCGATGGCCGTCGCCAACTCGTCCAGCGTCATGGTCGCCGAAGCCAGGATGCCGAGTCCGCCCGCGTTGGCCGTGGCGGACACCAGCCGGGCGCCGGCAACCCAGCCCATCCCGGTTTGCACCACCGGATGCTCGACACCGACCAGCTCGGTCAGCGGCGTGCGCAACCTCATGAACGTATCTCTCTGTCGCGCAAAGCCTTCGGGTCGATGACCTCACGGATCAGGCGCAGCTCGTCGTCGGTCGGCGGCCTGGTCTCCTCGGCCTCATCAACGCCGTGCACCTCGAACGAGGTGTTCTCGCGGACGTCGTCGGGCGATACGCCGGGGTGCAGGGACACGGCCCGCATGGTCCTATCCGGGGCGCCGAAGTCGAACACTCCGAGGTTGGACACCACCCGATACGGGTTGGCGAACCGGAACGCCGGGTTGCCGGGGTCGACCTTGTCCCAGCCGATACCGCAGATCACATCGACCGCCGCACAGAACACCCGCTTGGAATGATTGCCGACCCAGTAGCTGGTCGCGTGGTTGATCGCGTTGCCGGGCGCGCCGCGGAGGCCGAACATCTGCCGGGTCGGGCGCTGCAGCGGACCGAACGCTGAGATGTTCTGATTGCCAAAGCGGTCAACCTGATTGGCGCCCATCACCACGTGCCGCCGCCCCCAGGCCAGCGTCTCGAACACGCGGCCAAAGGGCATCCAGCCTTCGACGGCTCCGGTCGCGCCCAGCGCAGGGGTGTCCGCCAACAGCTGCGCCTCGCCGTCGGTCAACAGAATGTCGGGCGAGAACGTCAGCCGGGCCAGCCGCGCCCCGACGGAGGCCATGTTCGTCATCGGGCTGATCATGATTTCGCCGGCGTCCCTGAACAACTCGGCGCAGGCGACCGCGCAGACCTCGGCTCGGGTGCTCATTTCGCTGCCTCCTCTGCGAAAGCGCGCACGGCCGATTGATAATCGTCCTCGCTGCCCGACAGATAGGTCCGGACGAACTTCTCCCAGCCCTCGTCCGTGGCGGCCGCCTCGGCGTAGTGCCGCTGGAACTTCTCGTCGCGGCCGTAATCCGGTGCGGCGGTGGTGAAGTGGGCGCCGTTGGGCGCTTCGACAACCGCGTCGACCATCATCCGGTTCACCAGCAGCGCCTGCGTCGGCACCGCCTTGACCAACTCCTGCGTCGACACGACGCGTTCCACCGACAGGTAGCGGTTGTCGGCGGCCATCAGAAAGAGGTCGTCGAAGTAGGGGTCGATTCCGGTGTAGGCGGCATTGCCTTGGCTGTCACCGAGATTGAGGTGCACGAAGGCGGCGTCCAGACCCAAGGCCGGCATGGCGAGCAGCGTCTCGTGCCCACCACTGGGCGCCGGGTAGGGGCTGGTCACCGTCTGCAGTTCGCCCTCCCAGAAGTCGGGGACCGAACTGCCCAGCCCGGCACGGATCGGCAGGAACGGCAGCCGCTGCGCCGCCGCTTGCAAACCGCAGCGCAGCATGCCCTCGTCCATCTCCCGGGCTTCGATGGCCCCGTCGGTGCGGGCCTTGGCGAACCATGGGTCATAGAAGGGCGGGGAGTCCAGCGACACGAATCCGTAGTAGGCGCGGCGCACCTTGCCCGCCGAGCACAGCAGTCCCAGGTCGGGTCCGCCGTAGGTCACCACCGTCAAGTCGGTCACGTCGGTACGCAGCAGGGCGCGCACGAACGCCATGGGCTTGCGCCGGGAGCCCCAGCCGCCGATGCCGATCGTCATGCCGCTGCGCAACCCCGCGACGGCGTCATCGAGGGTGGTTCTTTTATCGCTCATAGCTTCTTCACAAAGGCGTCGCGATGCTCGTCGGACACCCCGGCGAGGTTGAGCTCGAACGTAAAGCCTTGTTCCATGCGGTAACTCGAATTGACCCGTTGCACGTCGATGAAGTTGAGCGCCTCCTTGGCCGCACGGATGACGCGCGTGTCCTTGGCGGCGATGTCGCGGGCCACCCGTAAAGCGGCCTCGTCCAACTGATCCCGGGGGACCACCTCGTGCACCGAGCCGAAGTGATGCAGGGTGGCCGCGTCGACGGTGGCGGCGGTGAAGAACAGCCGCCGCATCATGTGCTGCGGTACCAGCCGCGACAGGTGGGTCGCCGCGCCGAGCGCGCCACGTTCGACCTCCGGCAGGCCGAACGTGGCGTCGTCGGAGGCCACGATGACGTCGGAGTTGCCGACCAGGCCGATGCCGCCGCCGACGCAGAACCCGTTCACCGCCGCGATCACCGGCACGGCGCATTCGTAGACCGCGCGGAACGCGGCGAAGCAGCCGCGATTGGCATCAATGAGGGCGGTGAATCCCTCGGTTCGCTGCATCTCCTTGATGTCCACACCGGCGTTGAAGCCTCGGCCTTCGGCCCGCAGGATCACGGCGTGGGTGTCGGGATTGGCGCCGGCGGCCGTGATCGCGTCGGCCAGTTCGAACCAGCCGCGCGATGGGATGGCGTTGACGGGCGGGTAGTCGACGGTGACCGCGACGATGCCCGGTTCGGTGGTGGTGGATGTGATGGTCAACGTGCACGTCCTTGGGAAAATACGGTCGGCTACCTAAGCAAGCACTTGCTTGGTACGCTAGCACAGTGACTCCCGCCGAAGCAGCCGACGGTATCAACCTGGGGCTGGCCGGGCGGGTGGTTCTGATCACCGGTGGCGTGCGTGGCGTAGGCGCCGGCATCAGCTCGGTTTTCGCCCAGCAGGGCGCGAGCGTGATCACCTGCGCGCGACGGGCCGTCGAGGGTTTGCCGTATGAGTTTCACTCCTGCGACGTCCGCGATGACGAAGCCGTCAAGGCGCTAATCGATTCCATCGTCGACAAACACGGCAAGCTCGACGTCGTCGTCAACAACGCTGGAGGTTCGCCCTACGTGCTGACGGCGGATTCCAGCGCGAAGTTCAACCGAAAAATTATCGAGCTCAATCTGATTGGTGCGCTGTGGGTTTCGCAGTACGCCAACGAAAAGATGCAGGAGCAGCCGGGCGGTGGGTCGATCGTCAACATCTGCAGTCTGAGCGGTCGACGGCCGTCGCCCGGCACCGCTGCTTACGGGGCGGCCAAGGCCGGCCTGGAAAGTCTCACGCAGACGCTGGCGGTGGAGTGGGGGCCGAAGGTCCGGGTGAACACCTGCGTGGTCGGCATGGTGGAGACCGAACAGTCGGAACTGTTCTACGGTGACGCCGAGTCGATCGCCGCGATCTCGAAGAACGTGCCACTGGGCCGGCTGGCCAAGCCGGAGGACATCGGTTGGGCCGCCGCGTTTTTGGCCTCTGACGCTGCGTCCTACATCAGCGGTGCCTCGTTGGAGGTACACGGCGGCGGCGAGCCGCCGCACTATCTGGCGACGACGAACGCGAGCGCGATCAAGTAGAGGAGACAAGGGATATGGGAGTGGTTGACGGCCGTGTCGTCATCGTCACCGGAGCGGGCGGCGGCATCGGCCGCGCGCATGCGCTCGCCTTCGCGGCCGAGGGCGCGCGCGTGGTGGTCAACGACATCGGGGTGGGTCTGGACGGTTCGCCCGCGGGCGGCGGCAGCGCCGCGCAGGGTGTGGTCGACGAGATCACCGCGGCCGGTGGCGAAGCCGTCGCCAACGGATCCAACATCGCCGACTGGAACCAAGCCGCGAGCCTGATCCAGACCGCCGTCGAAACCTTCGGTGGCTTAGACGTTTTGGTGAACAACGCCGGCATCGTGCGCGACAGGATGTTGGCCAACACCAGCGAAGAGGAGTTCGACGCCGTCGTCGCCGTGCACCTCAAGGGCCACTTCGCCACGATGCGGCACGCCGGATCGTATTGGCGGGGGCTGTCCAAGGAGGGCAAGGCCGTTGACGCGCGGATCATCAACACCAGTTCCGGTGCGGGCCTGCAGGGCAGCGTCGGGCAGGCCAACTACAGCGCCGCCAAGGCGGGCATCGCGGCGCTGACGCTGGTCGGCGCCGCCGAAATGGGCCGCTACGGCGTGACCGTCAACGCGATCGCACCGTCGGCCCGCACCCGGATGACCGAAACCGTCTTCGCCGAGATGATGGCAACGCAGGACCAGGATTTCGATGCCATGGCGCCGGAGAACGTCTCGCCGCTGGTCGTCTGGCTGGGCTGCGCCGAATCCCGCGACGTCACCGGCAAGGTGTTCGAGGTCGAGGGCGGCAAGATCCGCGTCGCCGAGGGCTGGGCGCACGGACCGCAGATCGACAAGGGCGCGAGGTGGGATCCGGCCGAGTTGGGCCCGGTGGTTGCGGACCTATTGGCCAAGGCGCGTCCGCCCGTCCCGGTCTACGGGTCTGGCTCTTGATTCGCACCATGTCTCGACGGGTTTGTTTTGCTCGGGTGGGACCGCTGACCGCAGTCAATACGGCTCCGCCGCAGAATATCTCGCCAGTTCTGGGGCGTCTTGCTCTTAAACGCGATAGCCTGCGTTCTGGGGGGCCGGCCAGGGCTCCGGCGTTGTTGACTAGCAGGCTTGTGACCCGCTGATTTGGTTCGTGAGCAGGTTGAGGCCGCGGTCGGGGCTGAAGGCTGTCAGTCGGCAGGCTTCGGCGATGTTGTCGGCGCCGCGCAGGCGATGCAGGTTGATCGCGGTGTTGCGCAGGCTGGCGAGGACCTGCGGCGCGGTGCCGGTGCGCACGGTGCAGCGGTCCTCGTCGAAGGTGACGTCGCGTACCCAGTGCACCGAGTTCTCGATGCCCCAATGCTGGCGCAGCCAGCCCGCGATCACCGACGGCCGGGCGTGTTCGAAGGGCAGGCTGCAGATAGCGTAGACGATCTCGCGGCTGCGTTCGCCGGTGCCGCCCACTCGGTCGCGGGTAATCTGAACGATCTGCCGCGCGTGGGGAAATCCGATACCGCGCACGGCGGTAACTACTTTGAGGGTGCGGGTCTCGGTGCGGCCGTGCCGGCGTTGCGGCCGCTCGGAGTGCGTCACCGGCACCTGCGCTCATGGCAGCGTTCCGACGCGGGCGAGCAGCTTCGGTTGGTTGGACTTGACGATCATCAGGTAGTGCGATCGCAGCGTGGCGCAGATCAGCCGCGCGGTCGCGGCCTGGGTGTGCATGGCATCGATGGTGACCAGCAGGCGCACTCGCCGGAACGCGCGGAGAAGCTTTCGCACACAGGGGATCTCGTTGCTCTTTCCCCGCGCCGGGCGATGGACTCGCGCATCGCCTTACCCTTGGCCTCGTCCTCGGTGGCTGCGGTCACCGTCCAGCCGCCGTGAGGGTAGGAGGCCCGCCACCTGCCGTCGGGCAGCCGTTCGGTGCGCAGCGCGAACCGCCACAGCCCCCTGGCGCGCGGGTCGTCGGGTTCCAGTCTCACTGAGCCACCCCCGACACGCCCTCACGATAATGCGCTGGACCGACGAGGCCGGCGGGGCCAACCCGGCTGCTCCTTGTGGAACGGGGCAACCCTGGTCAGCTCGGATCAAGAAAGCGGGCCAACAGCCCCAGCGTGTGGGCGGTGCGCCGAGCGTCGGGCACGTCGGCGGCGGTCTCGCAAACTTGCGCAGCCCTTCGGCGACCTCGCGCCGTTGCGCCGGGTCCAGGGCGGCCAGCTTGTCGAGCAGCGCCGCGGCCGTCTTGTCGGCGCCGGCCATGATGCGCCATCCTAGCCACGCCGCAGGAGCCAGGACCTTTGGCATGCCCGTTTAGGGTCCTTCGCCGAGCGATAATAGGCCGTGTGGCTCTGTCCCCCGCCGTCCGGGCGGCGTTACATCTTACGTAACGGTTCGGATGTTCGACCAAGGAGGGCGCCATGGCCGCCCCTGTTTTCCCGCAGCCCCGTGTTTTCCCGCAGCCCCGCGTCGCGCCTTGGCTCGATGACCGCGGCCCGCCGCCAGGCAAGCCACCCGACACGACGCGCCGACATCAGCGGCAGGGCCTAGTGATCCTGCTGACGATCGGCGCATTCATCGTGGGTATGGTGGTCGCGGTGACGGCCGTCAACAACAGCAGCCACCCGGGCCCGGCCCTTGCACCGCCACCCGCGCTGGCCAGCCAAAACGAGATCGCCCGGCTATTCGATCAATGGAACGCCGCGCTGGCTATCGGCGATCCAGAGAAGGTGGCCGACCTATATGCACCGAACGCGGTGTTGCTGCCCACGCTGTCCTACCAGATCCGTACCAACCGTGCCGAAATCGTCGACTACTTCACGCATTTTCTGCAAAGCAAACCGCAGGGCAGGATCGACCGCGCGATCATCACCGTGATCGATCCGCAGACCGCGATCAACACCGGCATCTATACGTTCACGTTGACCCAGGACGGTCAGCCGCAGAACGTCCAGGCGCGCTACACCTTCGCCTACCAGAAGCAGAACGGCAACTGGTTGATCGTCAACCACCACTCGTCGAAGATGCCCGAGCCGGTCCCAACCGGTTAGCAATTCGCATACGCCATTATTGCAAACTATACCGTCAAATGACTTTAGTGACTTTAGACGCGCCGCACTAGTTGTAGTGTGCGGGGCTTCCGAGTCGTAGAGGTGCCCGCAGGTATTCACCAGGGACTCTCGTCGAATCGCTTTGTAGTGCAGATGATTTGGGCCGTATAGCTCATTTCCGGTTCCCCTCATTGCGAATTCGCCGTAGGAACCTAAAGCCCAATCACGGTCTGCTGCAATGCCTGAGAAGTCGCCAGATCAATTCCAAAACGTCTGTCCAACAACCTCTATCACTATTCTTAATTGACTGGACCTTAAACCGGCGGCCGATAGTCCATCGTTTTCCGAACAGGTGTCGCGCCCAGTCCCAGGGGCGCCAGGGCTCCGGCGTTGTTGACTTCCGCCGCTGTGACCTGGGGTGATCGGTTTCTGTGATGTGGCGTTTCGCTGTAGGGCAGGCACGGGCTGCTCGAGGACGATGAAGTTCTTCATGCTTGATCGTTTCTTTGGAGTTGCCCGTGCCTGCGCATGCAGTATCGCCTGTCGAGTCAGTAGCCGAGGCGTTGGACCATTGGCGCGCCGGCGAGCGTGTCGAGGTGGTCGGCTCGGAGTTTTTGGATGTGCTGGCGTCGGTGCCGGATCCGCGGGATCCGCGCGGGTGCCGGTATCGGTTGGCCGGGTTGCTGGCGGTCGCGATCCTGGCCACCGCGGCGGGGATGCGCGGCTATGCCGGGTTCGCGACCTGGGCTGCCACGGCACCGTCGGAAGTGCTCGCCCAGCTGGGGATTCGGTTCCGCCGCCCGAGCGAGAAGACGTTCCGGGTGTTGTCGCGGCTGGATCCGGCCGATCTGGACCGCCGCCTCGGCGCCTACTTCACCGCAATGGCCACCGAGCAGACCGGGCTGCTGGCGGTCGCGGTGGACGGCAAGACGCTGCGCGGCGCGCGGCGGATGGGCGCGACCGCCACGCATCTGGTGTCGGTGTTCGCCCATCACGCGCGACTGGTGCTCGGACAACTCGCCGTCGCCGAGAAGAGCAACGAGATCCCCTGTGTGCGAAAGCTTCTCCGCGCGTTCCGGCGAGTGCGCCTGCTGGTCACCATCGATGCCATGCACACCCAGGCCGCGACCGCGCGGCTGATCTGCGCCACGCTGCGATCGCACTACCTGATGATCGTCAAGTCCAACCAACCGAAGCTGCTCGCCCGCGTCGGAACGCTGCCATGAGCGCAGGTGCCGGTGACGCACTCCGAGCGGCCGCAACGCCGGCACGGCCGCACCGAGACCCGCACCCTCAAAGTAGTTACCGCCGTGCGCGGTATCGGATTTCCCCACGCGCGGCAGATCGTTCAGATTACCCGCGACCGAGTGGGCGGCACCGGCGAACGCAGCCGCGAGATCGTCTACGCTATCTGCAGCCTGCCCTTCGAACACGCCCGGCCGTCGGTGATCGCGGGCTGGCTGCGCCAGCATTGGGGCATCGAGAACTCGGTGCACTGGGTACGCGACGTCACCTTCGACGAGGACCGCTGCACCGTGCGCACCGGCACCGCGCCGCAGGTCCTCGCCAGCCTGCGCAACACCGCGATCAACCTGCATCGCCTGCGCGGCGCCGACAACATCGCCGAAGCCTGCCGACTGACAGCCTTCAGCCCCGACCGCGGCCTCAACCTGCTCACGAACCAAATCAGCGGGTCACAAGCCTGCTAGTCAACAACGCCGGAGCCCTGGGGGGCCGGCACGTCCCGGGTGTCGGACGCCAGCGGGCGGTCATGACCCACTGGAGGTTTCAGATGTCGTATCTCATCGCAGTGCCGGAGATCCTGGATTCGGCGGCAACGGATTTGGCCAGTATCGCTGGAACAGTCAGAGCCGCGAACGCGTCCGCGGCTGCTCAGACCACGGGGATCCTGGCCGCGGCTAAGGATGAGGTGTCGGCGACGATCGCGGCGTTGTTTTCCGACCACGCCCAGGCCTTTCAGGCGGTAAGTGCGAAGGCGGCGGCGTTTCACCAGCAGTTCACGCAGGCGCTGACGGCGGGTGCGGGGGCCTACGCGGATGCGGAGGCGGCCAGCGCTTCGCATTTGGGGCAGCTGCTTGCCGCGATTGGAGCGGGGACCGGAGTCAACGGCCTGCTCGCTAGACCTGGCGCCACCAGCGCCGAGAACGTGGCATTGATAGTGGGTGGCAGCGGGGAGCCGATACCTACCCCGGACTTCATCGAGGCCAATTTCAACCTTTACATCGCGCCTTTTTTCCAGAATTTCACGCCGCAAGCCCTATTCACACCCGAAGGGAATTACGGGCTCTACACCGGGGTCAAGAGTTTGACGCTGGACATGTCGGAAGCTCAAGGTGTCCAGATTCTCGACAGCGCGATCATGCAGCAAATCGCCTCGGGCAACGTCGTCGTCGTCAAAGGAGAGTCGCAGAGTTCGACGATTTCGTCCATGGTGATGCCCCTCCTCGCGGCCCAGCATGTGCCGACTTCGGCTGTCTCATTCGTGTTGACCGGCGATCCCAATGCTCCCAACGGCGGCCTCTTCGAACGGCTGGACGGCCTGAGCATCCCGGCTCTGGGAATCACGTTCAACGGCCCCACTCCCTCCGATCTGTACCCGACCACCATTTGGACGCAGGAATACGATGGCTTCGCGGACGTCCCGCAATACCCGATCAATTTGCTGTCGGACCTCAACTCCCTTGCCGGGATCTATTACGTGCATCCCACCTACTCAGATCTGACCGCCACTCAGCTCGGGACGGCGATTCAATTGCCGACCGCGGGCCCCAATATGACCACCTACTACATGATCCCCACCCAAAATCTGCCGCTGCTGGAACCGCTGCGCTCGATCCCGGTCGTGGGCAACCCATTGGCCGACCTGCTCCAACCGGACTTGAAAGTGCTGGTCAACCTGGGTTATGGCGACCCCAACTACGGCTGGTCACAGGGTCCGGCCAACGTGCCCACGGAGTTCGGCCTATTCCCAAGCCTGAGCGACATGGAAAAAGTGCCCGGCCTGCTCGGCGTGGGGACCCAGCAGGGCATCAGCGACTTCATGCATGACGTCGCCGCTGAATTCTCCTCGGCAGGGTCGGTCATACCGTCATTCTCCTCAACCGGGTCGCTCACACAGTCTCTGGTTTCGCTGACCATGCCCTCTTCAGGGCCATCGGTCGCCATGTTGCCCAGCCCGGCCGACCTGCTCTCCGCGGTTTCACCCGTCAGCGTCGCCGACAATATCTACAACGCGGTCAACACGCTGTCTGGGGCCGCTTCGGATGCCTACTCGACTCTGCTGCCCACGGCCGATGTCGCCAATGCCGTCCTTACCAGTCTGCCCGCCTACGATCTGACCCTCTTCGCCGCCGGGCTCCAAACAGGCAACCTCTTCGAGGCCATCGGCCAACCCATCGCAACCGACACCTACCTGATCCCGTTGGCCGGCGCCTTCGAAGCATTCGCCGTCATAGGTCAGGCCGAAACAGTGGCCGGTGACCTGGGAAGCCTCGTCCCGTAGGACAAAGAGACGTCGCCGTTAGGGGTCGCAGACGACGATCGGGATGGTCCGGTCGGTCCAGGACTGGAAGTCGTCGTAGGACGGGTACATGTCCACCAATTGCGGCCAATAGCGGGCGCGTTCCTCATCGGTCGCGTCGCGGGCGGTCAGGTCGAGCACCTCTTTCTTGACCTGGACCCGCACCTTGGGGTTGGCCTTGAGGTTGAGGTACCACATCGGGTTCTTGGCCGCACCCCCCTTCGAGCCGCGACGATCACCCGGTCGCCGTCGCGCAGAAAGTACAGCGGGCTGACGCGCAGCTTGCGGTCTTGCGGCCGGTCGTGGTCAGCAGGGCGACGGGGATCTTCTGGAAGGTGCCACCGAGTCCTT
>CAWDJC010000004.1:0-42410 GCA_963802525.1 uncultured Actinomycetota bacterium
CGAGATCGTCTACGCTATCTGCAGCCTGCCCTTCGAACACGCCCGGCCGTCGGTGATCGCGGGCTGGCTGCGCCAGCATTGGGGCATCGAGAACTCGGTGCACTGGGTACGCGACGTCACCTTCGACGAGGACCGCTGCACCGTGCGCACCGGCACCGCGCCGCAGGTCCTCGCCAGCCTGCGCAACACCGCGATCAACCTGCATCGCCTGCGCGGCGCCGACAACATCGCCGAAGCCTGCCGACTGACAGCCTTCAGCCCCGACCGCGGCCTCAACCTGCTCACGAACCAAATCAGCGGGTCACAAGCCTGCTAGTCAACAACGCCGGAGCCCTGGGGGGCCGGCACGTCCCGGGTGATCGGACGCCAGCGGGCGGTCATGACCCACTGGAGGTTTCAGATGTCGTATCTCATCGCAGCGCCGGAGATCCTGGATTCGGCGGCAACGGATTTGGCCAGTATCGCTGGAACAGTCAGAGCCGCGAACGCGTCCGCGGCTGCTCAGACCACGGGGATCCTGGCCGCGGCTAAGGATGAGGTGTCGGCGACGATCGCGGCGTTGTTTTCCGACCACGCCCAGGCCTTTCAGGCGGTAAGTGCGAAGGCGGCGGCGTTTCACCAGCAGTTCACGCAGGCGCTGACGGCGGGTGCGGGGGCCTACGCGGATGCGGAGGCGGCCAGCGCTTCGCATTTGGGGCAGCTGCTTGCCGCGATTGGAGCGGGGACCGGAGTCAACGGCCTGCTCGCTAGACCTGGCGCCACCAGCGCCGAGAACGTGGCATTGATAATGGGTGGCAGCGGGGAGCCGATACCTACCCCGGACTTCATCGAGGCCAATTTCAACCTTTACATCGCGCCTTTTTTCCAGAATTTCACGCCGCAAGCCCTATTCACACCCGAAGGGAATTACGGGCTCTACACCGGGGTCAAGAGTTTGACGCTGGACATGTCGGAAGCTCAAGGTGTCCAGATTCTCGACAGCGCGATCATGCAGCAAATCGCCTCGGGCAACGTCGTCGTCGTCAAAGGAGAGTCGCAGAGTTCGACGATTTCGTCCATGGTGATGCCCCTCCTCGCGGCCCAGCATGTGCCGACTTCGGCTGTCTCATTCGTGTTGACCGGCGATCCCAATGCTCCCAACGGCGGCCTCTTCGAACGGCTGGACGGCCTGAGCATCCCGGCTCTGGGAATCACGTTCAACGGCCCCACTCCCTCCGATCTGTACCCGACCACCATTTGGACGCAGGAATACGATGGCTTCGCGGACGTCCCGCAATACCCGATCAATTTGCTGTCGGACCTCAACTCCCTTGCCGGGATCTATTACGTGCATCCCACCTACTCAGATCTGACCGCCACTCAGCTCGGGACGGCGATTCAATTGCCGACGGCGGGCCCCAATATGACCACCTATTACATGATCCCCACCCAAAATCTGCCGCTGCTGGAACCGCTGCGCTCGATCCCGGTCGTGGGCAACCCATTGGCCGACCTGCTCCAACCGGACTTGAAAGTGCTGGTCAACCTGGGTTATGGCGACCCCAACTACGGCTGGTCACAGGGTCCGGCCAACGTGCCCACGGAGTTCGGCCTATTCCCAAGCCTGAGCGACATGGAAAAAGTGCCCGGCCTGCTCGGCGTGGGGACCCAGCAGGGCATCAGCGACTTCATGCATGACGTCGCCGCTGAATTCTCCTCGGCAGGGTCGGTCATACCGTCATTCTCCTCAACCGGGTCGCTCACACAGTCTCTGGTTTCGCTGACCATGCCCTCTTCAGGGCCATCGGTCGCCATGTTGCCCAGCCCGGCCGACCTGCTCTCCGCGGTTTCACCCGTCAGCGTCGCCGACAATATCTACAACGCGGTCAACACGCTGTCTGGGGCGGCTTCGGATGCCTACTCGACTCTGCTGCCCACGGCCGATGTCGCCAATGCCGTCCTTACCAGTCTGCCCGCCTACGATCTGACCCTCTTCGCCGCCGGGCTCCAAACAGGCAACCTCTTCGAGGCCATCGGCCAACCCATCGCAACCGACACCTACCTGATCCCGTTGGCCGGCGCCTTCGAAGCATTCGCCGTCATAGGTCAGGCCGAAACAGTGGCCGGTGACCTGGGAAGCCTCGTCCCGTAGGACAAAGAGGCGTCGCCGTTAGGGGTCGCAGACGACGATCGGGATGGTCCGGTCGGTCCAGGACTGGTAGTCGTCGTAGGACGGGTACATGTCCACCAATTGCGGCCAATAGCGGGCGCGTTCCTCATCGGTCGCGTCGCGGGCGGTCAGGTCGAGCACCTCTTTCTTGACCTGGACCCGCACCTTGGGGTTGGCCTTGAGGTTGAGGTACCACATCGGGTTCTTGGCCGCACCCCCCTTCGAAGCCGCGACGATCACCCGGTCGCCGTCGCGCAGAAAGTACAGCGGGCTGACGCGGGGCTCGCCGGTCTTGCGGCCGGTCGTGGTCAGCAGGACGACGGGGATCTTCTGGAAGGTGCCACCGAGTCCTTCGCCGCCGTTGCGGCGGTACATGAACGTGTTGAGGCGCGACATCCACTTGAACAGGAAGTCGGTGTATGGCGTGTTCAGAAACCGCGGGGGTGATTTCGGCATGACGACATCCTAGAGACCGGTTAGCGCTGAATGAATGGTTGGAAGCGGACCTGAATGTGATGGATTGCGGCCTTCCCGCTTGGGCTTTCGCCCGGAATGAGGAAGGTCTCGTTGACCCGAGCGGCCAGCCGCCGGCCCCCGAACCCGGCCTTGGTCAGCACGTCGTACACCGCGTGCACCTCGTCGCCGACGATGCGGTAGTCCGGTGGCGTCGCGTCCGCGATGACCCAGTACTGCGGCCCGCGGTTCAGGCTGCGCCGCAGGTGTTTTCCGGAAAAGCCGTTCTTGATCCCCTGCTCGATGCGGGTGCACCCGTCCGCGAAGGGAACGGAGTCACCGTCATGGCTGACAAGCGCGTCGATGTATGCCTGCGCCGCGGCGATCCGGCTCTCCTCCGAAACCGGCTTCGTGACGATCACTGACGGGCTAGATGCGCTCGATGATGGTGCCGGTGGACAGGGCGCCGCCCGCGCACATGGTGATCAGCGCGGTGCTCTGATCGGTGCGCTCGAGTTCGTGCAAAGCGGTGGTGATCAGCCGGCTGCCGGTGCTGCCCACCGGGTGGCCGAGCGCGATCGCACCGCCGTTCACGTTCACCCTGGCCATGTCGGGTTCGTGGACCCGCGCCCACGACAGCACCACCGAGGCGAAGGCCTCGTTGATCTCGACGATGTCGATGTCGCCGATCTTCATCCCGGCCTTCTCGAGCACCTTGGCCGTCGACTGCACCGGGCCGTCCAGATGGTAGTACGGCTCGGCGCCGACGAGCGCCTGGCTGACGATCCTGGCCCGCGGCCGCAGCCCGAGCGCCTTGGCCTTGTCTTCGTCCATCCACAACACCGCCGCGGCGCCGTCGGAAATCTGCGACGAGGTGCCCGCCGTGTGGATCCCGCCCTCGAGGACCGGCTTGAGCTGGCTCAGGCCCTCCAAAGTGGTGTCCCGCAGACCCTGATCGCGGCTCACCATGTGGCGGTCGCTGGTGGGCCGCTTCTGCTCGTCGAGCACCGGCGCCTCGATCGGCGAGATTTCCCGGTCGAAACGGCCCTCGTCCCACGCCCGCTTGGCGCGCAGCTGGGACTCGAATCCGAACGCGTCGATGTCTTCGCGGGTGATGCCGCGGCGCTTGGCGATCCGCTCGGCAGCGGTGAACTGGTCGGGCAGATCGATGTCCCACGACTCGGGCCGCAGGATGCTGCGGTCGGGGCCTGCGTTAGCGCCGAGTCCGACGCGGCTCATGGCCTCGATTCCGCACGCGATGCCGATGTCGATAGCACCCGCCGCGATCAGGCCGGCGACGAGGCCGTTGGCCTGCTGGCCGCTACCGCACTGGCAGTCCACCGTCATGGCACCAACGTGCTCGGGCAGCCCGGCGACGAGCCAGCTCACCCGGGTGATGTTGTTGGACTGCTCGCCGTACTGGGTTACGCAGCCGCCGACAACCTGTTCGACGTCGCCGGCTTGCAGACTGGACGAGATGCCGGCCTTCTCCACGAGAGCCTTCTGCGTGGCCCCCAGCAACTCGGTGGCATGCAGACCAGACAGCCATCCGTTCCGCTTGCCGATGGGGCTACGAGTGGCTTCAACGATGACAGGGTTACCCATTCCGTCAGGCTAGAACACGTTTCATTACTCTGACAAGCGAGGATGGTGACCTGCCTTTTATCTGCGCAGGAGGCATGTTTTACTGGCACTAGAACACGTTGCAATTGAGGAGCGCATACCTATGGCACCCCCCAACATTCCGGCCGACTTCGACTTCCTTGACCCCGACGTCAACCTCGCCGGACTGCCCGTCGCGGAGCTCGCCGAGCTGCGTAAGGCGGAGCCCATTCATTGGGTCGACGTCCCAGGCGGCACGGGCGGTTTCGAGGACAACGGTTATTGGATCGTCTCCAAACACGCGGACGTCAAGGAGGTGTCGCGCCGCTGCGATGTCTTCTCCAGCTGGCAGAACGGCGCCATCCCGACCTGGCCGCCGGAGATGAAGCGGGAGCAGGTTGAGCTGCAGCGCAGCGTCATGTTGAACATGGACGCACCGCACCACACCCGGCTGCGCAAGATCATTTCCCGTGGGTTCACGCCACGGGCCAGCGGGCGCCTGGAGGCGGAACTCGCCCAGCGCGCCCAGAACATCGCCAAGACCGCGGCGGCCGAGGGTAGCGGTGATTTCGTCGAGCAGGTGTCGTGCGAGCTGCCGCTGCAAGCCATCGCAGGCCTGCTCGGTGTTCCCCAGGATGACCGCGATAAGCTCTTCCGCTGGTCCAATGAGATGACGGGCGGCACCGACCCCGAGTTCGCCCACGTCGATCCCGCGCAATCGTCGATAGAACTGATCACATACGCCATGGCGATGGCCGAGGAGCGGGGTAAGAACCCCACCGACGACATCGTCACCACGCTCATCCAGGCCGACATCGACGGCGAGAAGCTCTCCGACGACGAGTTCGGCTTCTTCGTGGTGATGCTCGCGGTGGCAGGCAATGAGACCACGCGCAACTCGATCACGCACGGCATGATCGCTTTCGCGAACAACCCCGATCAATGGGAGCTGTTCCAGAAGGAGCGCCCGTCGACCACGGCCGACGAGATCATCCGGTGGGCCACACCCGTTTCGGCGTTCCAGCGCACCGCCAACGAGGACGTCGAGTTGGGCGGTGTGCTGATCAGGAAGGGGCAGCGGGTGGTGATGTCCTATCGGTCGGCTAACTTCGACGAAGAGGTCTTCGAAGACCCACACACCTTCAACATCCTGCGCGACCCGAATCCCCACGTCGGCTTCGGCGGCACCGGCGCCCACTACTGCATCGGCGCGAACCTGGCCCGCATGACCATCAACCTCATCTTCAACGCGGTCGCCGATTACATGCCGGATCTCAAGCCGGTCGGCGAGCCCGAGAGGCTACGGTCAGGGTGGCTCAACGGCATCAAGCACTGGCAGGTCGACTACTCCGGAAAGAGCGCGGTTACGCGGTGAGGGATTCCAAACTCACGATGGACTTCGATCTCACCGCAACACAGCAGGCTGTCGCCGACGTGGTCACGTCGGTACTGGACCGGGACAACTCATGGAAGGCGCTGGTCGAAGGCGGGGTGACCGCGCTACCCGTGCCGGAACGCCTCGGCGGCGACGGCGTGGGTCTGCCGGAGGTCGCCACGGTGCTGACCGAAGTGGGCCGCCACGGCGCCATTACGCCGGCGCTGGCCACGCTGGGCTTCGGCGTGGTGCCGCTGCTCGAGCTGGCCTCCGATGAACAACAGGACAGCTTCCTGGCCGGGGTCGCCAAGGGCGGTGTGTTGACCGCGGCGCTCAACGAGCCCGGCGCGGCGCTGCCCGACCGGCCCGCTACGACGTTCGCGGGCGGGCGGCTGACGGGCACCAAAGTCGGTGTTTGCTATGCCGAACAAGCGGATTGGATGATCGTGACCGCCGACAGCGCGGTCGTGGTGGTGTCGCCCAAAGCCGACGGTGTGCAGCTGGTGCGCACCCCGACGTCGAACGGTTCGGACGAGTACACGGTCACGTTTGATGGCGTGGCGGTTGGTGTCTCCGATGTGTTGGCGGGCGCCACGGCGCACCGGGTCAACCAGCTGGTGCTGGCGGCGGTGGGCGCCTACGCCGACGGGCTGGTGGGCGGGGCGCTGCGGTTGACCGCCGACTACGTGGCCAACCGGAAGCAGTTCGGCAAACCGCTGTCCACCTTCCAGACCGTGGCGGCGCAGCTCTCCGAGGTCTACATCGCTTCGCGCACTATCGATCTGGCCGCGAAGTCGGTGGTATGGCGCCTGTCCGAAGGCCGGGACGCCGACAACGACCTCGACGTCCTCGGATACTGGATCACGTCGCAGGCGCCGCCGGTGATGCAGACGTGCCATCATCTGCACGGCGGCATGGGCATGGACATCACCTATCCCATGCACCGGTACTACTCCACGATCAAAGACCTGACCCGGCTGCTGGGCGGGCCATCTCATCGTCTCGACCTCCTCGGAGGCCACGACCTGGTGGGAGCGCAATGTTCATCGAACTGACCCCGGAGCAGCGACAGCTGCAAGCCGAGATACGACAATACTTCTCGAATCTGATCTCGTCCGACGAGATGAAGCAGATGGAGAAGGACCGGCACGGCGCCGCATACCGTGCGGTGATCCGGCGGATGGGCCAGGACCGCATGCTCGGCGTCGGATGGCCAAAAGAGTTCGGCGGCCACGGTTTCGGCCCGATCGAGCAGCAAATCTTCGTCAACGAGGCGCACCGGGCCGACGTGCCATTGCCGGCCGTCACGCTGCAGACGGTGGGGCCCACGCTGCAGGTCTTCGGCAACGAGATGCAGAAGAAGAAGTTCTTGCCGGCGATCCTGGCCGGCGAGGTGCACTTCGCGATCGGCTACACCGAGCCCGAGGCGGGCACCGACCTGGCGTCGCTACGGACCACGGCCGTGCGCCAGGGCGACGAGTACATCGTCAACGGCCAGAAGATCTTCACCACCGGCGCGCATGACGCGGACTACATCTGGCTGGCCTGCCGCACCGACCCGGAAGCCGTTAAGCACAAGGGAATTTCGATCCTCATCGTCGACACGAAGGATCCCGGCTACTCCTGGACGCCGATCATCCTGTCCGACGGCGCCCACCACACGAACGCCACGTACTACAACGACGTGCGGGTGCCCGCCGACATGCTGGTCGGCGAGGAGAACGGGGGATGGCGGCTGATCACCACCCAGCTCAACAACGAGCGGGTCATGCTGGGCCCGGCGGGCAAGGTCGCCGGCATCTACGACCGGTTGCACGCCTGGGCGTCCAAGCCGGGCGGCGACGGCGTCACGCCGATCGATCACCAGGACGTCAAGCGGGCGCTCGGGGAGATCTACGCGATGTGGCGGATCAACGAGTTGCTGAATTGGCAGGTTGCCGCGGCTGGTGAGGACATCAACGTGGCCGACGCAGCGTCGACGAAAGTCTTTGGCACGGAGCGCATTCAGTACATCGGTCGGCTCGCCGAGGAGATCGTCGGCAAGTACGGCAACCCGGCCGAGTCGGACACCGCGGAGCTGCTCAACTGGCTGGACTCGCAAACCAAGCGCAACCTGGTAATCACCTTCGGTGGAGGCGTTAACGAAGTCATGCGTGAAATGATCGCGGCCTCTGGCCTCAAAGTACCGAGGGTGCCCCGGTGACCGGGTCCGCGGACATTCAGGAAGCCATCGCGGAGATCAAGGCGGCCGGCGATCCCAAGCCGCGCGCCGGCCGGGATCCGGTGAATCAGCCGATGATCAACAACTGGGTGGAGGCCATCGGCGACCGCAACCCGATCTATGTGGATGAGACCGCGGCCCGTGCCGTCGGGCATCCCGGAATTGTCGCGCCACCGGCCATGATTCAGGTGTGGACGATGTTCGGGCTGGGCGGGGAGCGTCCGAAGGACGATCCGATGGGTCCCATCATGAAGCTGTTCGACGACGCCGGCTACGTCGGTGTGGTCGCCACCAACTGCGAGCAGACGTACCACCGCTACCTGCAGCCCGACGAGCACGTCAGCATCGCCTCCGAGATGGGTGACGTGATCGGGCCCAAGCAGACCGGGCTCGGCGAAGGCTTCTTCATCAACCAGCACATCATCTGGCGGGTCGGTGACGAGGACGTCGCCGAGATGAATTGGCGCATCCTCAAATTCAAGCCTGCTGCGTCCGGATCGCCCGTCCCGGACGACCTTGACCCCGATGCGATGATGCGGCCGTCGTCGTCGCGGGACACCGCGTTTTTCTGGGAGGGCGTCAACGCGCACGAATTGCGGATTCAGCGGCGCCCGGACGGGAGCCTGCAGCACCCGCCGGTGCCGGCGGTGTGGCAGGACAAGTCCGAGCCGATCGACTACGTGGTGGCCAGTGGTCGCGGCACGGTGTTCAGCTTCGTCGTGCACCATGCGCCGAAGGTGCCTGGTCGCACGCTGCCGTTCGTGATCGCCTTGGTGGAGCTTGATGAGGGCGTGCGCATGCTGGGCGAGCTGCGTGGGGTGGATCCGGCCGAGGTGAAAATCGGAATGCCTTTGCGCGCAACATATATCGACTTCCCGGCCGGTGACAGCGGGCCGGAGTGGACCCTCTATGCCTGGGAGCCTGAAGCATGAGCGCAGCGGTTATTGAAGTGGGCACTGTGTTGCCCGAGCTCAAGCTCTACGGGGATCCGACGTTCATCATCTCGACCGCCTTGGCCACCCGTGACTTTCAGGATGTGCACCACGACCGCGATTTGGCGCAATCGAAGGGGTCGAAGGACATCTTCGTCAACATCCTCACCGACACCGGGTTGGTGCAGCGCTACGTCACCGACTGGGCCGGGCCGTCGGCGCTGGTCAAGTCGATCGGTCTTCGGCTCGGCGTACCGTGGTACGCCTACGACACGGTGACGTTCTCCGGTGAGGTGACCGCCGTGGACGACGGCCTGATCACGGTAAAGGTGTTGGGCCGCAACAGCCTTGGCGATCACGTCATCGCGACGGCCACGCTGACGATGGGGAATGCGTGATGTTGTCAGGTCGAGCTGCCATCGTCGGCATCGGGGCCACCGACTTTTCGAAGGACTCCGGTCGAAGCGAGCTGCGGCTGGCGGCCGAGGCGGTGTTGGATGCGTTGGGCGACGCGGGCCTGAGTCCGTCCGACGTCGACGGGCTGACCACGTTCACGATGGACAGCAACACCGAGGTCGCGGTCGCCCGCGCGGCAGGCATCGGGGAACTGAAGTTCTTCTCCAAGATCCACTACGGCGGCGGGGCCGCGTGCGCGACCGTCCAGCAGGCGGCGATGGCCGTCGCGACCGGGGTGGCCGATGTCGTGGTGGCATACCGGGCGTTCAACGAACGTTCGGGCATGCGATTCGGTCAGGTGCAAACGCGGCTCGTGGGAGACGGTGGCGTTCAAGCCGATTCGACCACGGCGGACAATGCCTTCTCGTATCCGCACGGGCTTTCCACGCCGGCGGCGCAGGTCGCCATGATCGCCCAGCGCTACATGCACCTGTCCGGCGCGACCAGCCGGGACTTCGGTGTGATCTCGGTGGCCGACCGCAAGCACGCCGCCAAGAACCCGAAGGCGTACTTCTACGAGAAGCCGATAACGATTGAGGACCACCAGAATTCGCGGTGGATCGCCGAGCCGTTGCGGCTGCTGGACTGCTGCCAGGAAACCGACGGCGCGGTGGCGATCGTGGTGACGTCGGTGGAGCGGGCGCGGGACCTCAAGCAGCGGCCGGCGATCATCGAGGCGGCGTCGCAGGGCTCCAGCCCGGACCAGTACACGATGGTCAGCTATTACCGGCCCGAACTCGGCCTGCCCGAGATGGGCGTCGTGGGTCAGCAGCTCTGGGAGCAGTCCGGGCTTTCGCCGGCTGACATTCAGACCGCTGTTTTGTACGACCATTTCACGCCGTTCACCCTGATTCAGTTGGAGGAGTTGGGATTCTGCGGTCGCGGTGAGGCGAAGGACTTCATCGCCGATGGCGCCATCGAGGTCGGCGGCAGGCTTCCCATCAACACGCACGGGGGTCAACTCGGCGAGGCCTACATCCACGGCATGAACGGAATCGCCGAGGGCGTGCGGCAATTGCGCGGCACCTCGGTCAACCCGGTGCCCAACGTCGAGCATGTGCTCGTCACCGCGGGGACGGGTGTGCCGACGTCGGGCTTGATTCTGGGCTAGGTTGCTAGCTTTGGCGCCGACCGTCACGCTAGCGTGACGGTCAGTGTCGAGCGTCACGCTAGGGTGACGCCTGTGGATGGTGAACTTGCGCTGACGTGACGTCCGTCGCGCCTCGTGCAACGCTGCCGTGATGGCAGAGCCATTCATCGGCAGCGAGGCGGTCGCGAACGGCGATGTCGTCAAGAGCGCGCTGCGGACTCGCTATACCAAGTTGTTCCGCGACGTGTATCTCAGTCCTGGTGCTGAGCTGACTCCGCTGATTCGCGCCCGCGCGGGATGGCTATGGTCGCGACGTCGCGGCATTATCGCAGGGCTGTCGGCAGCCGCACTGCATGGCGCCAACTGGGTCGACATTGCTGCGCCGCTTGAGATCCTCCACAGCAACAGGAATCCAGTGCGAGGCCTGCGAGTCCGTGGAGACCGCATCGAAGACGATGAGGTCGTGCTGATTGATGGCATACCGGTGGCAACGCCGGCACGAACGGCGCTTGACTTGGGATGCTGGTACCCAACGGGCGAAGCTGTGGCAGTGATCGACGATCTGTCGGGGGCCACGAACCTGAAGATGACTGAGGTCGAGCTGCTTTCGCAGCGGTATCCGGGTCGGCGCGGGATCCACTTGGCGCGGACCGCAATCGATCTTGTGGACGCCGGTGCGCAGTCGCCAAAAGAGACGTGGCTTCGACTATTGCTGATACGGGCAGGCTTGCCTAGACCGCGAACACAGATCCCTGTCTGCGACGAAATCGGCGATGTCGTCGCTTACCTCGACATGGGCTGGGACGACGTCAAAGTCGCGGTGGAGTACGACGGCGAGCAACATCGCAGTGATCGCTGGCAGTACACCTGGGACATTCGGCGTCTGGAAATGCTCGAGAGCCGCGGCTGGATCGTCGTGCGGGTGGTCGCGGGCGACCGGCCAGGCGGCATCGTTCGACGTGTACGGGCGGCGTTAGCACGGCGAGCGTCGCGCTAGCGTGACGCTCGCCTCTTGCCGCCACGCTGGCGTGACGCTCAGCGCGAGAGGGAGCGACCTAGGCGGGGACCAGTTCGACGCCCGACAGCACGACAGCGTTGTCGCGCGACGGCGCGACAACGCTGGCCAGGAAGCGGCCGTTGTCCTTCCAGATGCCGACTTTGAGTGTTTCGCCGGGGAAGGCCACACCGGCGAAGCGCGCGCCGTAGGCCGCTACCGCCCCGGCATCGCCGTCCAGCAGCGCGTCGGTGATCGCCTTGCACGTCATGCCGTATGTGCACAGGCCGTGCAGGATGGGCTTGGGAAAGCCTGCGGCGGCTGCGAATTCGGGATCCGAGTGCAGCGGGTTGCGGTCGCCGCAGAGCCGGTACAGCAGCGCCTGCTGCGGCAGGATCGGCACTTCGACTTCAAGGTCGGGAGCCCGGTCCGGGGCGGCATCCGACGATGACGGCCCGCGCTCACCGCCGAAACCGCCTTCGCCGCGGGCGAAGATGGACCGCCGCTGCGTCCACAGCAGGGTGCCGTCCGGGGCCCTGACCGTCGTCTCGCTCCAGATCACCGCGGCCTTGCCCTTGTCCCAGATATCGGTGAACCGGGTGACGGCCTTGGCGGAGCCCGACGGCGGCAGCGGCGCGGGCACCTCGACCCGCTCGCTGGCGTGCAACACCTTGCTCAGCTCGATGTCGATGCCGGGAAACTGCACGGTCGGCGGCTTGGTGGCCTTGAAGGTGGCGGCGACGTTGCCGAACGTCGGCAGCACCTGCGGGGTGTCGTCCACCAGGTAGCGCAGCTCGCGCGGATCCATCGGATCCGCGCCGGCGCCCAACCCAAGGTGGTAAAGCTGGATATCACTGCTGACCCAAGAGAATTCGATCGGGTCCAGCTCGGCGTTCAGCGCGACTTCTACATCGATCGGCATCGCTGTTACCTTTCCGCTCCGCCGGCTACGTGCAATGCCGCCAGATACCCGAACGTCATGGCCGGACCAATCGTGCCGCCCGGTCCGGGGTAGGTGTGTCCCATCACCGGGGCGCTGACATTGCCTGCGGCGTAGAGGCCCTCGATGATGCTGCCGTCGTCGCGTAGCGCGCGGCCGTGCACATCGGTGCAGATGCCGCCCTTGGTCCCCAGGTCCCCGGGCACCATCTTGGCGGCGTAGTAGGGCGAGTGAGCGATCTCGCCGAGGTTCGCATTCGGCTTGTTGGTCGGGTCGCCGTAGTAGCGGTCGTAGGCGCTCTCACCGCGGCGGTAGTCCGCGTCGACGCCCGACCGCGCGAAGCCGTTGAAACGCTGAACGGTAGCCACGAACTCATCGACCGGGAGACCGGCCTTTTCGGCCAGCTGCTCAAGGGTGTCGGCCTGGACGATCACGCCGGAATCCAGCCACTTGCGTGGAATGCGTTGTCCGGGCTGCAGTCCCGCGAAGATGTAGCGATCGCGGTACTGTTGGTCGAACACCAGCCACGCCGGGATGTTCTCACCCGGCCCCGGACCCTGCCCGTATTCTCCGCCGTACATGTGGTGGCAGGCTTCGACGTAGGGCATCGACTCGTTCATGAACCGCTTGCCCGACATGTTGACGATGATCGACCCGGGCGAGTTGCGCTCCGACAGCGCGAACCACGGCGCGCCCACCAACGGCACCGTCGGGCCCCACCACGCGTCCTCCATCAGATCCAGTGCGGCGCCCAGCTTCTCGCCCGCGACGATACCGTCGCCGGTGTTGGCCTTGGCGCCGACGGTCCACTCGGTGGTGATCGGCGCGCGCTGGTATTTCACCCGCATCTGCTCGTTGTGCTCGAACCCGCCGCAGCCGAGGATCACGCCGCGTCGGGCCCGGATCAGTTGCGGCTCAGCCGATGCTTGATCTGGTCCGGGTGCACTGATGTCGCGAACATAAACCCCGCGTACGACGCCGTCCTCAACGTAGAGGTCGGTGAGCGCGGTGTTGAGCACGACCGGAACGCCGGCGCGCTGCAACCCGATCCGCAGCGGCCCGATCAGTGCCCGGCCCATGCCGACCAGGTGCTTGCCGGTCGCTTTGGCCCACATCGTGCGCGCGCCGACCTTCAGGCTGCGCACCACGCCCCGCGGGTGTCGCTTCAGCTGGTTGAGTCGCACGTAATCCTGTTGCATCACAACCACATTGAGCGGAACCTTGCCATAGGCGGGCTCCAGCCCCGCCTCGTCGGCGCCGAGCTTGCGGGCGTTGAACGGCTTGGGCTCGATCGACCGGCCGCCCGGGCGGCCGCCCGGCGCCTCCGGATAGTAGTCGGAGTAGCGCGGCACCCAGCACATCTTCAGCGGCGTGTGCTTCAGCACGAAAGACAGCATCTCGGGCCCACGCTCGAGGTAGGCGTCGATGCGCTCCGGCTCGACGATGTCGCCGATGATGCCGTGCAGGTAGGTGCGGGCCGCCTCGGGCGTGTCCCGCACGCGGTCGCGCTTGAGCACCTCGTTGTTCGGAATCCAGACGCCGCCCCCGGACCGCGCAGTGGAGCCGCCGAAATGCGGGGCCTTCTCGATGACTACTGTCGAAAGGCCCCGGTGCGCGGCGGCAAGGGCAGCCACCATGCCGGCTCCGCCGCTCCCGACCACGACGACGTCGTACTCCTGCGCTGTCATGTAGAACACGTTATAGAATTGCCCGGGTTGGGCGCTACTGACCCGGTCACACGAACGAGGGGACTTCGGCAAATGCTCAGTGTTGCGATCCGCGACGAGCTTGCCGCCGACCTGGCGCAAGCCGAGCGCAGCCGTGAGCCCATCGCTCCGCTGACCACTTCCTACCCGGATATCGATGTCGTCGACGCCTATGAAATTCAGCTGATCAATATCCGTCAGCGGGTCGCCGAGGGGGCCCGGGTGCTGGGGCACAAGGTGGGCCTGTCGTCAAAGGCGATGCAGCAGATGATGGGGGTCGACGAGCCCGACTACGGCCATCTGCTCGACGAGATGCAGGTGTTCGAGGACACCCCGGTCAAGGCGGGCCGCTATCTGTATCCGCGGGTCGAGGTTGAGGTGGGTTTCATCCTGTCCGAGGACCTGCCTGGAGCCGGGTGCACCGAGGACGACGTGCTGGCGGCCACCGAGGCCTTGGTCCCATCGATCGAATTGATCGACACCAGGATCACGGACTGGAAGATCGCGTTGTGCGACACCATCGCCGACAACGCCTCGTCGGCGGGCTTCGTGCTGGGTGAGGCCAGGGTGTCGCCGGCCGACATCGACGTAAAGGCGATCGACGCGGTGCTGACCCGCAACGGTGAGGTGATCGCCGAGGGCCGCAGCGACGCCGTGCTGGGCAATCCGGTCACCGCGGTCGCGTGGTTGTCCCGCAAGGTGGAAAGTTTCGGGGTACGGCTGCGAAAAGGTGACATTGTGTTACCCGGTTCGTGCACGCGAGCGATAGATGCACGCGCCGGAGACGAGTTTGTCGCCGACTTTTCGGGGCTGGGCTCCGTGCGGTTGTTGTTCGAATAGTCTCGGATTAGTTTGGAATTAGTCCAAATACAAGGAGCATCATGCCGTCTAAGGCGAGTGTGGCCATTGTCGGTTCGGGAAACATCAGCACCGACCTGCTTTACAAGCTGCTGCGTTCGGACTGGCTGGAACCTCGGTGGATGGTGGGAATCGACCCGGAAAGCGAAGGCCTGGCGCGGGCCCGCACGCTCGGTTTGGAGACCACTCACGAGGGCGTCGACTGGCTCCTGGCCCAGCCGGAAAAACCCGACCTGGTGTTCGAGGCGACCAGCGCCTACGTGCACAAGGATGCGGCCCCGAAGTATGCGGCCGCGGGCATCCGGGCCATCGACCTGACGCCGGCCGCGGTGGGCCCGGCGGTGATCCCGCCGGCCAACCTGCGGGAACATCTGGACGCGCCCAACGTCAACATGATCACCTGCGGCGGGCAGGCGACGATTCCGATCGTGTACGCGGTGTCGCGCGTCGTCGACATTCCGTATGCCGAGATCGTCGCCTCTGTGGCTTCACTTTCAGCGGGACCGGGCACCCGGGCCAACATCGACGAGTTCACGAAGACCACGTCGCGCGGTGTGGAAACTATCGGCGGGGCCAAGCGGGGCAAGGCGATCATCATCCTGAACCCGGCCGACCCGCCAATGATCATGCGCGACACCATCTTCTGCGCCATCCCCGAGGACGCCGACCGCGATGCGATCGCGGCCTCCATTCACGAGCTTGTGGCGGAAGTGCAGACCTATGTGCCGGGATACCGGCTGCTCAACGAGCCGCAGTTCGACGAGCCGTCGATCAACTCCGGCGGCCAGGCCCTGGTCACCACGTTCATTGAGGTCGAGGGCGCCGGCGATTACCTGCCGCCGTACGCGGGCAACCTAGACATCATGACCGCGGCGGCCACCAAGGTCGGCGAGGAGATCGCCAGGGAATCCTTATCCGCGACGGCGGGAGGAGTGCAGGCATGACCACCGACATCTTCTTCAATCCGATCTGGGACGTCCGGATGACCGACACGTCGTTGCGTGACGGGTCCCACCACAAGCGTCACCAATTCACCAAGGACGAAGTCCACGCCATCGTGGCGGCCCTCGACGCGGCCGGGGTCCCGGTGATCGAGGTGACCCACGGCGACGGGCTTGGCGGGTCGTCGTTCAACTACGGGTTCTCCAAGACGCCCGAGCAGGAGCTGATCAAGCTTGCGGCCGAGACGGCCAAGGAGGCGAAGATCGCCTTCCTGATGCTGCCTGGGGTGGGCACCAAAGAGGACATCAAGGAAGCGCAGGACAACGGCGGCTCGATCTGCCGGATCGCCACCCACTGCACCGAGGCCGACGTATCGATCCAGCACTTCGGGCTGGCCCGCGAGCTGGGCCTGGAGACGGTCGGGTTCCTGATGATGTCCCACACGATCCCGCCGGAGAAGCTGGCCGCCCAGGCGCGCATCATGGCCGACGCCGGTTGCCAGTGCGTCTACGTGGTCGACTCGGCCGGCGCGCTGGTCCTCGAAGGGGTCCGCGACCGGGTGGCGGCGCTCGTCGCCGAACTGGGTTACGACGCCCAGGTGGGCTTCCATGGCCACGAAAACCTCGGCTTGGGGGTGGCGAACTCGGTGGAGGCCGTCCGTGCCGGCGCCAAGCAGATCGACGGCTCCTGCCGCCGCTTCGGGGCCGGCGCGGGTAACGCGCCTGTCGAGGCCCTGATCGGGGTGTTCGACAAGATCGGCGTGAAGACCGGCATCGACTTCTTCGACATCGCCGACGCCGCCGAAGACGTGGTGCGCCCGGCCATGCCGGCCGAATGCCTGCTCGACCGCAATGCCTTGATCATGGGGTACTCCGGCGTCTACTCGAGCTTCCTCAAGCACGCCGTCCGTCAGGCCGAGCGCTACGGTGTGCCCGCGGCGGCGTTGCTGCACCGGGCCGGCCAGCGCAAGCTCATCGGCGGCCAGGAAGACCAACTCATCGACATCGCATTGGAAATCAAGCGCGAACAGGACAGCGGCGCGGCCGTAACTCACTGACGCCGCCGTCGACGCCCACGCGGGCCAAGTTGCGCCGAAGTCCCGATGAAGTCGGCTGTTGTCAGCCAAGCCGGCACGTGCGCCGCTGCTTAGTCCTAGAATCATTTGAATCTGACGGAAGGCAGTGAACCTCCGTCGGGCTTGGCTTAGCGTTTGTACGACTGCATACTCCGCGAGGGGATTCGATGAGTTTTTTGACGTTGCCGCCCGAGATCAATTCGCTGCTGATGTACGCCGGTGCCGGTACGGCCCCGATGCTGGAGGCCGCGGCGGCCTGGAACGGGCTGGCCGCCGAATTGGGGTCTGCGGCTCAGTCGTTTGCGTCGGTGACTTCTACGTTGGCGGGCCAGGCGTGGCAGGGCGCGGCGGCTCAGGCGATGGCGGCGGCCGCCGCACCGTATGCCGGGTGGTTGAGCGCGGCGGCGTCTCAGGCGTCCGGCGCGGCGGCCCAAGCCGCGGCGGTGGCGAGCGCGTTCGAGTCTGCGCTGGCTGCGACGGTGCATCCCTTGCAGGTGGAGGCCAACCGTAACGGCTTGGTTCAGTTGGTGATGAGCAACCTGTTTGGGCAGAACTGGCCCGCGATCGCGGAGACCGAGTTCAACTACGCCGAGATGTGGGCCCAGGACGTGTCGGCCATGGTGGGCTACCACGGCGGGGCGTCGGCGGCGGCTGGCCAACTGCTGTCGGGGCAGGCTAGTTTGCCGGCCATTCCCAGCCTGCCGGGCCTCGGGGGCATCGGCGGCAACTCGAACACGGCAGGCGCAAGTACCGGCGGTGGCGGCACGGGCGGTGCAACTGCTGCCGGCAACACGGAGGGCAACGCGAGCCCGGGCGCTGGCGGTGGCGGCGGGAACGTGACCAGCGGCGGCCCGGGCGTCGCTGCTGCGGCGAGTATGGGCGCCGCGAATCCGGGCAGCGATTACGCCAGTAGCGCCGATGTCGGCGACCCCAGTGCCGGCGTCGGCACCGCCGTCAGCGGTAACGTTGGCAACGCAAACGTCGCCGGACTGAACGTCGGCGGCGCAAGCCCGGGCCTGATGGGCGCGGGTGGTATGGGAGCGATGATGGCCGCCTCGACGATGAGCTCCTCCGCAGCCGCATCGTCTGGCACGACATCGTCGGCAGAGACTCCGCCGGCGCCGAAGACGGCAACTCCTCCGCCACCAGCAGTCGAAACACCGGAAGCGGAAGCCGAGGAAGCAGCAGTCCCGGCGGCGGCGACACCTCTCACCACGACAGTGGCTGCGGCAGGGCCATCGGCAAAGATTGCGCCAGTCGAGCGTGTGGCAGCGGCAACTCGCGAGCCGGGGGAGAGGCAGGCTTTGGCCACACCGCTGCCGGAGTCTCCCGACCCGGCAACTTCGTCGGCAGAAATGTCGGAACCGGAAACTCAGATCAAGCAAAGTTCGTAGCGAACCGGCCGCTCTGCGGAGCGGCTGTTCGGGTCAGGGCAACGCGGGTAGCCTCGATGCCATGACCGTGACTTCGACTCCTCTTCGGCGCGGACTGTCCGGCCTCGTTGCCGGTGGTCTGCTGAGCGCCATCGCCGCGATGGTGATTGCGATGCCAGTGGCCAACGCGGATCCGCAATGCAATCAGACCGTAGGCCAATCCATCGACTCGTACCTAACCCGGCACCCCGATGTGAAAGCACAACTGCAGGCCAGGTCCGAGGCGGAAGGTGGCGGCAGCAACGTCATTGACTACCTGAATCGGCATCCGGACGTGCGGCAGCATCTGATCGACCTGTCCCAACAGTGCACACCGTAGCGAGCGGCCCTCGTCCTTGAACGTCGCGATCGACACGCGGGAACGTTCGCCATTGACGAAAAAGTAGAACACGTTCTAGCGTCTAGGCGTGCTCTCTCATCCCATCTCCGGCGCCCTCACGGACGCGATCGCCGAGGCCGAGCAGTTGGTTGCCGCGGCGCCGCACATCGAAACCGAAGCCGACGTGCTCGAAGGACTGCAGTACCTGGCGGGTTGCATTGCGGGCTGCATGCACCTTGCCTTTGATTACGAGCGCGACCATCCGTTCCTTCAGTCGGGCACGGGGCCGTTCACCAAGATGGGCCTCGACAACCCCGACACCCTCTACTTCGGCACCCGGGTTCAGGCCGACCGCGACTACGTGGTCACCGGCAGGCGAGGCACCACCACCGACCTGAGCTTCCAGCTGCTCGGCGGCGAGTACACCGACGACAATGTGCCCGCCAGCCAGGCCGCCTTCGACGATCGCGAACTCGACATCGCCGCGGACGGCAGCTTCGAGTGGCGGGTGCGACCGACCAGCCCCGGGCAATTGGTGATCCGCGAGGTGTACGGCGACTGGTCGGCGCAGCGCGGCACGCTGACGATTTCCCGGCTGGATACCGCGGGGACCGCACCGCCGCCGCTGACCCGTCAGACGCTCGAAAAGCGTTATGCCACAGCGGGTAAGCAACTGGTCAACCGGGTGAAGACCTGGCTGCAGTTCCCGCAGTGGTTCTATCTCAACATCCCGGTCAACACCATGGTTCCGCCCCGGTTGACTCCCGGTGGGCTGGCGACCCAGTACTCGTCGGCCGGGCATTTCGATCTGCGACCCGATCAGGCGTTGGTGGTCACGATCCCGGTCTCGGACGCCCCCTATCTCGGCTTCCAGCTGGGCAGCATGTGGTACATCTCGCTGGACTACATCAACCACCAGACCTCGCTGAACAACACCCAGGCGCAAGCGGATCCGGACGGCAAGGTCCGCATCGTCGTTGCCGACCAGAACCCGGGTGTGACGAATTGGGTGGAGACGCTCGGCCATCGGCGCGGCTTCCTGCAGTTCCGCTGGCAGCGGGTGTCCCGTGGGCTCACCGAGGCCGACGGACCCACCGTCGAGCTCGTCGACTTCGACGCGATACCGGGTGCACTGCCGTATTTCGAGCACAACAAGATTTCCGATGACCGGTGGCGCGCGCGAATCGCTTTGCGCCAACAGCAAATTGCGGCCAGGATGCTGGGGTGAAGATGTCAGGAATGCTCAAGCGAAAGGTTGTCGTCATCAGTGGCGTCGGGCCGGGGCTCGGGACCACGCTGGCGCACCGATGCGCGCGCGACGGCGCCGACCTGGTGCTGGCGGCCCGCTCCCTCGACCGGCTGGAGGCCGTCGCCAAGCAGATCAACGACACCGGGCATAAGGCCCTGGCGGTGCGCGCCGACATCACCGACGACGAGGAGGTGGGTTACCTCGCCGAGACCGCCATGGCGACCTACGGCAAGGTCGACGTGCTGATCAACAACGCGTTCCGGGTGCCGTCGATGAAACCGTTGGCCGGCACGTCGTTTCAGCACATCCGCGATGCGATCGAGCTCAGCGCGCTGGGGGCGTTGCGCCTCATCCAGGCTTTCACGCCCGCGCTGGAGGAGTCGTCGGGATCGATCGTCAACGTCAACTCCATGGTGCTGCGGCACTCGCAAGCGAAATACGGCGCCTACAAGATGGCCAAATCCGCGTTGCTGGCCATGTCACAGTCGCTGGCCACCGAACTCGGTGAGAAGGGAATTCG
Source organism: uncultured Actinomycetota bacterium (assembly GCA_963802525.1). Lineage (GTDB taxonomy): Bacteria > Actinomycetota > Actinomycetes > Mycobacteriales > Mycobacteriaceae > Mycobacterium. The sequence continues at coordinate 20,315 of CAWDJC010000004.1, forward strand.
CGTCAATTCCGTTGCGCCCGGTTATATCTGGGGTGACACCTTGAAGGCCTACTTCGAACACCAGGCCGGCAAGTACGGCACCACTGTGGACGAGATCTACCAGGCCACCGCCGCGAACTCCGACCTCAAGCGGCTGCCCACCGAGGACGAGGTGGCTTCGGCGATTCTCTTCCTGGCCAGTGACCTGTCCAGCGGCATCACTGGGCAGACCCTGGACGTCAACTGCGGGGAGTACCACGTCTGATGCCCGATCGCACCGACGTCGCCACCGTCGACGAACTGCACGCATCGGCCACCAAGCTGACCGGGCTCGACGACTTCGGCGCCGACGACGACAACTACCGCGAGGCGCTGGAGGTGCTGCTCGACTCGTACCGGCGCGAAGCGGGCCTAACCGTGTTGGGCAGCAAGATGAACCGGTTCTTTTTGCGCGGCGCGCTGGTGGCCCGGCTGCTGTCGGAATCCTCGTGGAAGCAATACCCGGGGCATGCCGACGTAGCAATCGAACGGCCGATCTTCGTCACCGGGCTGGTGCGCACCGGCACGACGGCGCTGCACCGGCTGCTCGGCGCCGACCCGGCGCATCAGGGTCTGCACATGTGGCTGGCGGAGTTCCCGCAGCCGCGTCCGCCGCGCGAAACCTGGGAATCAAACCCGCTCTACCGGCAGCTCGACGCACAATTCACGCAGCACCACCAGGAAAATCCCGGCTACACCGGTCTGCATTTCATGGCCGCATACGAGCTGGAGGAGTGCTGGCAGCTGCTGCGGCAGTCGCTGCACTCGGTGTCCTACGAAACGCTGTCGCACCTACCCAGCTACTCAAAGTGGTTGTCGCAGCAGGACTGGACGCCGTCATATCGCCGGCACCGCAAGAACCTTCAGCTGATCGGACTCAACGACGCCGACAAGCGGTGGGTGCTGAAGAACCCCAGCCACCTCTTCGCGCTGGACGCCCTGATGGCGACCTATCCCGACGCGCTGGTGATCCAGACCCATCGGCCCGTCGAGACGATCATGGCGTCGATGTGCTCGCTGGCACAGCACACGGCGGAGGGATGGTCGACTTCGTTCGTCGGCGCCCAAATCGGATCTGACGCAATGGAAACCTGGTCCCGCGGGCTCGAACGATTCGACACCGCACGCGCCAAATACGATCCGGCTCAGTTCTACGATGTGGACTACCGCGAGCTGATCGCCGACCCGATGGGGACGGTGGCCGACGTCTACCGGCACTTCGGTCTGACGCTGACCGACGACGCGCGGTCCGCCATGGAAAAGAGTCATGCCGAAAGCCAGTCCGGCGAGCGTGCGCCCAAACACAAGTATTCACTGGCCGATTACGGGCTGACCGTCGAAGCGGTCAAGGAGCGGTTCGCCGGGCTGTAGCTCGAATGCCCCGCGGCGCTCCATCGGTGACATTAGCCACACGAGTATCTGCGTTGGCGGGCAGGCATTTTGCCCGCCTCCGAGCGACAATCGCCAGGTTCTCAGGAGTTGTCGCTCGGAGGTAGGCACAACGGGTACTGGCCCGCAGAGCGGCCCGTGTGGCGGATGTGACCAAACGTTGACGTCAGCCGTCGACGTGCTGCGGTCCGAACCATACGCGGTCGGGAGACCCGACCGCCCCCGCGCGCTCGCGCGCCGCGGGGGTTTTCCTCGAGGCGTTCGAAGCGATAACCAAACTGCCCCAGGGTGATTGATTCAATCGGTATCGTCGGGGTGGTCCAGATAGCCCTCGGCGGCCGCGTGCTCGATGCTGTCGCTCAGCTTCGGGCATGCGCGCGCACGCGCGGCGTCTCCGCCGGACTCGCGTATTTCGGTGAAGTACGCACAACGTTGCGTCGCCTCGGTGTTCCATTGCACCGCGGTGTGACCCGGGCCCAGCCGCCTGACGGTGACCGTGATGTGGCAGAACCGGCAATCCACCGGGAGCAGGCCCGAAGTCAGGTAGCGCTCGCGGTCCGCGCGGCTCGCCTCGGCCACCGCGGCGGCGCGTTGCGGGTCGTTGGTGAAATCCCTTGACTTCGACCAAGAGTCGCCGCCGCCGTCGGCCCCGGCGGGTCGCTCGTCGTCATCGTGATGGTCGCCGTGCAGCAATAACATCGACCGGGCCAGCCGATCGACGTCGGGCACCGGTACCTGATCGTCGGACATGGTCCTAAAGTTGCGCGGCGGGAACGTCGTCGGACACTTCCCTCGCCTTCAGGTTCTCCTCGACCTCGGCGTTCCAGTACTCGTTGGCGCGCGTGGTGTCCACCTCGATCTCGAAGCGCTCCACCATCTCAGAAGTGACGTCGTCTACATCTACGTAAAACTGCTGGTACCAGCGGCGCAGCTGGTAGACGGCGCCGTCCTCTTCGACCAGCAGCGGGTTGTCGATCCGGGTCTTGTGCTTCCAGATCTCGACGTCCTGCAGGAAGCCCTTGCTGACGCCTTCGGTGAAGACCCGCGACAGCTTGTCGGTCATCTCTTCGTCCATGCCCTTTGGCTTTTCGACGACGACGCCCCACTGCAGCACGAACGAGTTCTGCGTGACCGGGTAGTGGCAGTTGATCAGGATCGACTCGGCCTTGTAGCCGCCGTAGCTGTTGTGCAGCCAGTTGATCATGAACGACGGCCCGAAGTAGGACGCTTCGGAATCGAGGTGCGCTTCGCCGTAGGAGGTGCCCAGGTCGTCGACGTCCGGCCGGCCCACGTTGTGCAGGTATTGCGAGGCGATGTGGCCCTCGAAGACATTCTTGAAGTATGTCGGCAGCCCGAAATGGATGTAGAAGAAGTGAGCCATATCGGTGACGTTGTCGATGATGTCGCGGCAGTTGGACCCCTCGATGAGGATGCGGTTCCACCGCCACTCGGTCCATTCGTCACTGGCGGCTTCGGGAATCTCGGGGATCCTGACCGCGGGGTCCGGCGGATTGCCCTCGTGGTCGTGCCAGACGAACAGCAAGCCGCCGCGGACATCGGTCGTCCACGACCGGGTGCGTGCTGTTTTGGGAGTGCGCTTGGCGTACGGCACCAGCTTGCAGCGCCCGTCGCCGCCCCAGCGCCAGTCGTGGAAGGGGCAGGCGACCTCGTCGCCCTTGATGGTGCCCTCGGACAGGTCACCGCCCATGTGCCGGCAGTAGCCGTCGAGCACCTTCAGGTCGCCGTGCGAGTCGGCGAAAATCACCAGCTTGGTGCCGAACGCCTGGACCGAGTGCGGCTTGCCGTCCTGGAAGTCTTTTGCGACGCCCAGGCAGTGCCAGCCCCGGGCATACCTCGTCGGCAAGGTGCCGGGATCGATCTCCCGGATGCCGACCGCATTAGTGTCGGTACTCACCTGTCACCTCCAAGTTGTCTCTAACTAGAACACGTTACAGTTTTGGGCCTCGGTGGTGCAATGACCGCGGGTCAGGCTGCGATATCGGCGGGGCGTATTGACGCTGGGGTATATCTAGACGATGCCGCTGTTTGCTTTCGAAGGTCGGTCGCCGCGGATCGATCCCACCGCGTTCGTGGCCCCGACCGCGACCCTGATCGGCGACGTCACCGTCGAGGCCGGGGCGTCTGTCTGGTTCAACACCGTGCTGCGCGGCGATTACGGGCCGATCGTGGTGCGGGAAGGCGCCAACGTCCAGGACGGATCGGTATTGCACGCGCCTCCCGGCATCCCCGTGGACATCGGTCCCGGCGCGACGGTGGCGCATATGTGCGTCATCCACGGGGTCCACGTCGGGCCGGAGGCGCTGATCGCCAACCACGCCACGGTTTTGGACGGCGCGGTGATCGGGGCGCGCAGCCTGATCGCGGCCGGGTCGCTGGTGCTGGCCGGGACCCAGATCCCGGCCGGGGTGTTGGCAGTCGGATCGCCGGCGCAGGTGAAGGGCCCCATCGCCGGAACCGGCGCGGAGATGTGGATCAACATCAACCCGCAGGCGTACCGTGACCTGGCGCAGCGGCATATGGCCGGGCTGGAGCCGATCTAGGCGTTTGCCGAGCGTGAAGCCAGCTGCACGCTCGCGGGGGGTTATGAGATCTTCTTGGTGCTCGCGGCCGCGCGGTCCATCTCCCAGTACGCGCGCAGGGCGACCAGCTTGCCCTCGTCGTTGGCCTTGTAGGTGAACACGCCTTCCGCGGTGATCTGGTAATCGCCCGTCGTGATGAGGATGTGCCCGACGTTGGCTTCCTCGTTGCCGCACTGGTAGGTGTCGCGGAAGACGAACTCGATCTTGGTGGTGTTGGCGATGGCCAGGTCCCAGAAGGCCGATATCGCGTCGCGCCCTCGGTGCCCCTTGCCTTCGGGGTCGAACGCCGACGGCCCGATGGGATCCTCGACGATGGCGTCGTCGGCGAACACCGCCAGCCACGCCTCTTTGTCCCTCGCCGTCACCGCCTCGCGGGAACGGCGCCCGGCCTCGTGCGCGGGGTGCTTGGTCTTTTCCTGAATGTCGGTCATGCTGGCACCTTCCCGGGTTTGTCGGCGGCGACCACCCACATCGAGTAGTACTGCGAACCACCACCGTAGGCGTGGCCCAGTGCTTTTCGCGCATTGGGCACTTGGTGATCGCCGCCCTTGCCCATCACCTGGATTGCCGCCTCGGCGAAGCGAATCAGGCCCGACGCCCCGATCGGGTTCGACGAGAGCACGCCACCCGACGGGTTCACCGGCAGCCGCCCGCCGATCTTGGTCTCCCCGGCCTCGGTGAGCTTCCAGCCTTCGCCCTCGGGGGCAAACCCGAGGTTTTCCAACCACATCGGCTCGAACCACGAGAACGGCACGTAGATCTCGGCGGTGTCGATCTCGTCGATCGGGCTGGTGATGCCGGCCGCCTTCCACAGCGCGGCGGCCGCATCGCGACCGGCCTGCGGGCTGACCTGGTCGCGTCCGGAGAAGGCCAGCGGCTCGGTGCGCAACGCCGTGGCATGGATCCACGCCACCGGATGTCCTTGCGCGAACCGGGCGTCGGCGATCTCCTCGTTGCCGATCACCACGGCGCAGGCGCCATCCGACGACGGGCAGGTTTCGTCGTAGCGGATCGGATCCCACAGCATGGGGGACTGCATCACCTTCTCGAGGGTGATGTCGGGCTGGTGCAGGTGCGCCAGTGGGTTGCGGCTGCCGTTCAGCCGGTCCTTGACCGCGACCATGGCGCCGATGTTCGTCGGCGCGCCCGAGCGGCGGATGTAGGCCCGCACGTGCGGGGCGAAATAGCCACCCGCGCCGGCACCGACGGGCTTGATGAAGGGAATCGGAATCGACAAGGCCCACATGGCGTTTGACTCCGACTGCTTCTCCCAGGCCATCGCCAGCACGCGCCGATATTTTCCGGACTGCACCAGGCTGGCGGCCACCACCCCGGTGGATCCGCCGACCGAACCCGCGGTGTGCACCCGGATCAGCGGCTTGCCGGTGGCTCCCATGGCGTCGGCCATGAACAACTCGGGCATCATGACGCCCTCGAAGAAGTCGGGTGCCTTGCCAACCACGACGGCGTCGATGTCGTCGAACGTTGAGCCGGAGTCGGCCAGCGCCCGGTCGATCGCCTCGCGCACCAGGCCGTTCATCGAAACGTCTTGGCGCTTGGCGACATACTTCGTCTGCCCGGTACCCAGTACCGCGGCGAGCTGTGCCCCTGCACCGGCCATCAGTTCTTCCCTTCCATGACCGCGACCAGGTTCTGTTGCAGGGCAGGGCCGCTGGTGGCGTGCGCCAGCACCCGCTCGGCCGAACCGTTCCAAATGTGTTGTGCCGCGAAGCCGATCCGCTCCAGACCGGCGACGAACATCGGGTTCGCCGCCAGCGCCCCGCCGGACGGGTTCACTTTCGTCGCCCCCGGAATGTTGATCGCCGCCCCCAGGATCAGGTGCTGGTGGGTGAACGGCGCACAAATCTCGGCCACGTCGAGGTCGCGGGTGTTTCCGCCGGTGGCCGCCTGCGCCGCCGCACTGGTCGACGCCGATTCGGTGAGGTCGCGAACGCCCAGCGACGGGGATTCGATGCGGTGGTCGATGCCGGTGATCCAGGCGGGGTTTTCGCGCAACTCGCGCGCCCGGTCGTCGGCGGCGAGCACGATCGCGGCTGCGCCGTCGGTGATCGGGGCGATGTCGTGGCGCCGCAGCGGGTCGTTGAAGAACGGGCGGTTGAGCAGTTCGTCGATGCTCTTCGCCGGCTTTTCGGAGTCCACCCGTTCGGCGTGGCCGAACGAGTCGAGGGCAACCTGCGCCATCTGTTCGGGCGTCCACTTGCCGGAGTCGAGGCCGATCCGGGCCTGCAGTCCGGCCATCGACACCGAATCCGGCCACAGCGGGGCGACGGTGTAGGGATCGGTTTGCCGGGACAGGATCTGGCGCAGAATTCCGGCGGAGGACTTTCCGAAGCCATACACCAAGGCCGTGTCGATCTCACCGGTAAGGATCTTGATGTAGGCCTCGAACAGCGCCCATGCCGCGTCCATCTCGACGTGCGACTCGTTGATCGGCGGAACGGCGCCAATCGAGTCGATCGCCGAGATGAACGAAAATGCGCGTCCAGCAAGGTAATCCGACGAGCCCGAACACCAGAAACCGATGTCGGTCTGGGTGATGCCGAGCTCCCCGTAGAGCTGGGCGAAGCACGGCATCAACATCTCGACGCCGTTGGTGGTGCCGTCGGTGCGGCGGACATGCGGGGCGTGGGCAAAGCCGACCACCGCAACGTTGCGAGCGCTCATTTGCAGGTAAGCCCTTTACAGGTGGTGCTTGTAGGTGTCGTAGTCGGCGTCGGGTTGCCCGGTAGGCCGGAAGTACTCGATGTTGTCGATGCCAAAGCCCCACTCCTCGCGGGGTTTCCACACCGCCTCGACCCGCATCCCCATCCGCACCTCGTGCGCGTCGATGTCCGCGACCAGGTGCAGGAACGGGATGTCTGCGCCGTCGAGCAGCACGTAGGCCGCCACGTAGGGCGGTTTGATGCGCTGGCCCTGGAACGGGATGTTGATGATCGCGAACGTCGTCACCGTGCCCTTGTCGGGCAGCTCGACGAACTCGGTCGTCGGCAGGCCGGTGGCCGGGTCGGCGCCGTGCGGCGGGAAATACACTTTGCCGTTTTCGCCCGTCCGCGCTCCGAGCAGTTTGCCCTCCGCGATCGCCCGCAGATAGGCGCTCTCCTCGTGCGAAGCGGTGTGCTGGATCGTCAGCGAGATCGGCGTGACGATCATGGTGACCGGGTCTTGGTCCCCCTCGGGGACGGGCTCGGCTGTTTCGGCTTCGTCACCGAGCGCGAAGTAGGCGATGTCGGTGATGGCGCCCACCGTCTCGTCGGCCCAGTGCGCGTGTACCCGGGCTCCAGTGCGGACCTTGCCGGGTTCGCCGGCATCAACCGCGTGCATCAGCAGTGTGTCGGCGCCGTCCAGCTTGATCAGCGCCCAGGCGAAGGGCCGGTCCAGCGGCTGCCCCTCCAGCGGCTCAGGCTGCCAGGTCCAGGACGCGACGGTACCGACACTGGACACCGGTACCATCTCGCCCAGCGGCTCATAGGTAACCGGGTCATATTCCGCCGGCGGGACATGCACCCGGCCATCCGATCCGCGCACCCCCAGGATGCGGCGCTCACGCAGCGCGGTGAAGAACTTGCCCAGCGTGGGGCCCACCGAACGGGTGTAGTCGAAGGACAACGTCAGTGGCGCGGAGAGCGGTGGCTCAGGATGATCCATCAAGGTCGGGCTGCTCGAGCTGGCTGTCACGCCTTCGAGTAGAACAGGTTCTAAGAATCGTTTCAACACTGGGTGCGTCGGGCGCCGAACGGGAAAGGTCAGTGACTATGAAGCTGGGGTTGCAGCTGGGGTATTGGGGCGCTCAACCGCCCCACAACGCCGGGGAACTCGTCGCCGCGGCCGAGGAAGCCGGATTCGACGCCGTATTCACCGCCGAGGCGTGGGGATCCGACGCCTACACGCCGCTCGCCTGGTGGGGCTCGTCGACGCACCGGCTGCGGTTGGGCACGTCGGTGATCCAGCTGTCCGCGCGGACCCCGACGGCATGCGCGATGGCCGCCCTGACGCTCGACCACCTGTCCGGGGGCCGGCACATCCTGGGGCTCGGCGTGTCCGGCCCGCAGGTGGTCGAGGGCTGGTACGGCCAGCGGTTCCCCAAACCCCTGGCCCGCACGCGTGAATACATCGACATCCTGCGGCAGGTGTGGGCCCGGGAAAATCCGGTGACCAGTTCTGGGCCGCACTATCCGCTGCCGTTGACGGGCTCTGGGACAACGGGACTGGGCAAGGCGCTCAAGCCGATCACCCATCCGCTGCGAGCCGACATCCCGATCATGCTGGGCGCCGAGGGCCCGAAGAACGTGGCGCTGGCCGCCGAGATCTGCGACGGCTGGCTGCCGATCTTCTACACCCCGCGGATGGCCGATACCTGCAACGAATGGCTCGACGAGGGGTTCGCCCGGCCCGGCGCGCGCCGCAGCCGCGAGGACTTCGAGATCTGCGCGACGGCCAACATCGTCATCACCGACGACCGCAGCGCCGCCTTCGCGGCCATGAAGCCCTACCTGGCTCTGTACATGGGCGGCATGGGTGCAGAGGACACCAACTTCCACGCCGACGTCTACCGCCGGATGGGGTACGCCGAGGTGGTCGACGAGGTCACCACGCTGTTCCGGTCGAACCGGAAGGACGAGGCGGCGAAGGTCATTCCCGACGAGCTCGTCGACGACGCCGCGATCGTGGGCGATGTCAACTACGTCCGTGAGCAGGTTAAGGTCTGGGAGGCCGCCGGCGTCACGATGATGGTGGTCTCCGGTCGCAGTACCGAGCAGATCAGCGAGCTCGCCACCTTGATTTAGCCAGGTATTGCCCGACGAATAGAACGCGTTCTAGATTGGCCCGATGACAGCCTCGCAGCACACCATCGCGGGCACGGTACTGACCATGCCGGTGCAGATCCGTAAGGCAAACCAGCACATGGCGATGTTCTCGGTCGACGCCGACGCGGCGCAACGCCTGATCGACTACAGCGGCCTGCAGGTCTGCCATTACTTGCCCCGGCGCGCGATCGTGGTCCTGACGTTCATGCATTACATCGACGGTGACCTCGGCGAGTACCACGAATTCAACACCAGCGTGATGGTCAACCCGCCCGGGGCTCCGTCTGAGTCCAAGCGGGGTGGCCTCAGAGCCCTGCAGTCGGCCGGCGCCTTCACTCACCACATGCCCGTCGACCAACAGTTCACGTTGGAAGCGGGAACCAAGATTTGGGGATACCCGAAAGTCATGGCGGACTTCACCATTCGCGAGGGCCGTCAGTTCGGCTTCGACTGCAGCGTCGACGGGCAACTGGTGCTGGGCATGGAATTTCGCCGCGGCCTGCCGTTCCGGCTGACCCCGCGCCACCAAGCGCAGCGCAGCTACTCGCACCGCGACGGTGTCGCCTGCGAGACCGCCTTTGACTACACGCTCGACGGTGTGCGCACCCGATTCGGTGGGGTGCGCATCCGGCTGGGTGATCACCCCTACGCGAAAGAGCTTGCGTCGCTGGGCCTTCCTAAGCGAGCGATGTTGTCCAGTTCTGCTGACAACGTACAAATGACATTCGGCGACGCCCAGGAGATCTCATGACCTCGACCAAATTAGGGACCAGACCAGACGTCGACCTGACCGACGGCGCCTTTTACGCCGGAGACTCCCGGGCCGTCTACCGCTGGATGCGGGAGAACGAGCCGGTTTTCCGGGACCGCAACGGGTTGGCCGCCGCGTCGACGTATCAGGCCGTCATCGAGGCCGAGCGCAACCCCGAATTGTTCTCCAACGCCGGCGGCATCCGACCCGACCAAGACGGCGTCGAGATGATGATCGAGATGGACGATCCGCAACATCTGTTGCGCCGCAAGCTCGTCAACGCTGGCTTCACCCGCAAGCACGTGAAAGACCAGGAGTCCAAGATCGTTTCACTGTGTGACACGCTGATCGACGCGGTGTGCGAGCGGGGGGAGTGTGACTTCGTCTGGGACCTCGCCGCACCGCTGCCGATGGCGGTCATCGGCGACATGCTCGGCGTGCGCCCGGAGGAGCGCAAGATGTTCCTCAAGTGGTCCGACGACCTGGTCAGCTTCTTGAGCAGCACTGCGGCGCAAGAGGATTTCCAGATCACCATGGACGCCTTCGCCGCCTACAGCGAATACATGATGGGGATGATCACGGCGCGCAAGGAGGAACCGACCGACGATCTGGTCAGCGTCCTCGTGCATGCCGAGGTCGAAGGGTCCCGCCTGGAGGACCACCAGATCGTCACCGAGGTTTTGCTACTGCTGATCGGCGGCGACGAGACCACACGCCACACGCTGTCGGGCGGAACGAGGCAGCTGCTGCTGCACCCCGATCAGCACCGGCGTCTGGTCAGCGACCTTGGATTGCTGCCCAACGCGATCGAAGAGATGCTTCGCTGGACGGCGCCGGTGAAGAACATGGCGCGCACAATCACCGCCGACAACGATTTCCACGGCACCCGTCTGCACCAGGGCGAAAAGATGATCCTGCTGTTCGAGTCGGCGAACTTCGACGAGAAGGTCTTCGAAGATCCGGAGAGCTTCAACATCGAGCGCTACCCGAACAACCACCTCGCGTTCGGCTTCGGGACGCACTTCTGCCTGGGCAACCAGCTCGCCCGGCTGGAGCTGTCGATCATGCAGACACGCCTGCTGCAGCGCCTTCCCGACATGCGACTGGTGTCGGATGACGAGCTGCCGCTCAGGCCGGCGAACTTCGTGTCAGGCCTCGAGAAAATGCCGGTGGTGTTCACGCCCAGCGCGCCGCTGGGCTGAATTGCGCCGAGCGTGCATTCACTGCGAAAAGCCGAGCGGCAAATTTCGCATTGAGTGCACGTTCGCTGCTGGTGGAAAGCGGCTAGCGGTTCTGGAAGTTGGGCTTGCGCTTCTCGGCGAACGCCTTCGGGCCTTCCTTGGCGTCGTCGGACAGGAACACCTTGATACCGATCTGGGTGTCGATCTTGAAGGCGTCGTTCTCGTTGAGGCCCTCGGTTTCCCGGATCGCCCGCAGGATCGCCTGCACGGCGAGCGGGCCGTTGTTCTCGATCACTTCCGCGATCTCCAGCGCTTTGGTCAGCGCCTGGCCGTCCGGGACGATGTGTCCGATCAGGCCCATGTCCTTGGCCTCGGCGGCGGTGATGTGCCGCCCGGTCAGCAGCAGGTCGCACGCGACGGTGTAGGGGATCTGCCGCACCAGCCGCACGGCCGAACCTCCCATCGGGTACAGGCTCCACTTGGCTTCCGAGATGCCGAATTTGGCGCTCTCGCCGGCGACCCGGATGTCGGTGCCCTGCAGGATCTCGGTGCCGCCGGCGATCGCGGGTCCTTCGACGGCCGCGAGCAGCGGCTTTTTCAGCCGACGACCTTTCAGCAAGGCGTCGATGCGCGACGGGTCGTAGCTGCCGTCCTTGAACGAGTCACCCGGCGGTTTCTTGGTTGCTGTCTTGAGGTCCATGCCGGAGCAGAAGTAGCCACCGGCCCCGGTCAGGATGCAGCATCGGATGTCGTCATCGTTGTCGACGCGGTCCCAGGCCTGCACCATGATTTCCATCATCTCGGTGCTCAGCGCGTTGCGGGCGTGCGGCCGGTTCAACGTGACGATCAGGGTGTGACCGCGCTGCTCCACCAGGGCGTCGGGTCCGGATTCCTCGTTTGCTGGCGCCTGAGCCACGGCTACCGCCTTTCCCTCGACATTGGGCATGAGCTTGTCAAGAAATGTAACACGTTCTAGTTTGGTGGCCGTGGCCCTGAATATTGCCGATCTTGCTGAGCACACCATCGACGCTGTGCCCGACCGTGTAGCCCTTATCTGCGGCGACGAGCAGTTGACCTACGCCCAATTGGAGGAGAAGGCCAACCGCCTCGCGCACTACCTGGTCGATCAGGGCGTGAAGAAGGACGACAAGGTCGGACTGTACTGCCGCAACCGCATCGAGATCGTCATCGCGATGCTCGGCATCGTCAAGGCCGGCGCCATCCTCGTCAACGTCAACTACCGATACGTCGAAGGCGAGCTTCGCTACCTGTTCGACAACTCCGACATGGTTGCCCTGGTTCACGAGCGCCAGTACTCCGACCGGGTCGCCAACGTGCTGCCGGACACCCCCAACGTCAAGACGGTCCTCGTCGTCGAGGACGGCTCCGACGTTGAAGACAGCGCCTACCAGCGCTACGGCGGCGTCGAGTTCTACTCGGCGATCGCGCAGGGCTCGCCGGAACGCGACTTCAGCGAACGCAGCGGCGACGACATCTACCTGCTCTACACCGGTGGTACCACCGGCTTCCCCAAGGGCGTGATGTGGCGCCACGAGGACATCTACCGGGTGCTGTTCGGTGGAACCGACTTTGCCACAGGCGAATTCGTCAAGGACGAGTACGACCTGGCCAAGGCCGCCGCCGCCAATCCGCCGATGATCCGTTACCCGATTCCGCCAATGATCCACGGGGCCACCCAATCCGCGACCTGGATGTCGATCTTCTCGGGCCAAACCACCGTGCTGGCACCGGAGTTCGACGCCGAAGAGGTGTGGCGCACCATTCACGAGCACAAGGTGAACCTGCTGTTCTTCACCGGTGACGCCATGGCGCGGCCGTTGCTCGACGCGCTCAACAAGGACAACGATTACGACCTGTCGTCACTGTTCTTGCTCGCCAGCACCGCGGCGCTGTTCTCACCGAGCATCAAGGAGAAACTGCTGGAGCTGCTGCCCAACCGGGTCATCACGGACTCAATTGGCTCCTCGGAGACCGGGTTTGGCGGCACCAGCATCGTCGCAGCGGGTGCGCCGCACAGCGGCGGGCCACGAGTGACCATCGACCACCGCACCGTCGTGCTCGACGAGGACGGCAACGAGGTGAAGCCCGGGTCCGGCGTGCGCGGCTTCATCGCCAAGAAGGGCAACATCCCGGTCGGCTACTACAAGGATGAGAAGAAGACGGCCGAAACGTTTAGGACCATCAACGGGGTTCGCTACGCCATCCCCGGGGACTGGGCTCTGGTCGAGGAGGACGGCTCGGTCACCATGCTGGGCCGCGGTTCGGTGTCGATCAACAGCGGCGGCGAAAAGATCTACCCCGAGGAGGTCGAGGCCGCCCTGAAGGGTCACCGCGACGTCTTCGACGCTCTGGTGGTGGGTGTTCCCGATCCGCGTTACGGCCAGCACGTGGCCGCCGTCGTGCAGGCCCGGGCCGGGTGCCGGCCGTCGCTGTCGGAGCTGGACACTTTTGTGCGCTCCGAGATCGCCGGATACAAAGTGCCTCGCAGCCTTTGGCTTGTCGACGAGGTGAAGCGGTCGCCCGCGGGCAAACCCGACTACCGGTGGGCCAAGGAGCAGACCGAGGCGCGCCCGGCCGATGACGTGCATGCGAGCCACGTGACTGCCTGACGCGTTCCGAGCGGTAGACGGTCACCGGGTGACCGGCGTCGCCAAGCAGCACCCAGGGGCGCCCGACGGATTCTTCGCTTGGGAAGCCGGCGGGTTGGCGTCTACAGTCGAAGCGCGATGACGATCGATGTCTGGATGCAGCATCCGACGCTACGGTTTCTGCGCAGCGATATGTTGGCCTCGCTGCGCCGCTGGACCGGTGGGTCGATCCCCGACACCGAGGTTCCGATCGAGGCGACCGTCGCGTCGATGGATGCCGCGGGCGTTGACTTCGGCCTGCTCAGCGCGTGGCGCGGGCCGGGCGGCCAGGACTTGGTCTCCAACGACGAGGTCGCGGAATGGGTCGGGTCGCACCCGAACCGGTTTGCCGGTCTGGCCACGGTCGACCTCGACCGTCCGATGGAGGCGGTCCGCGAGCTGCGGCGCCGGGTCGCCGAAGGATTCGTGGGCCTGCGGGTGGTGCCCTGGCTATGGAACGCGCCGCCCACCGACCGCCGCTACTATCCGCTGTTCGCCGAATGTGTGGAGTCCGGAGTGCCGTTCTGCACCCAGGTCGGTCACACCGGCCCGCTGCGGCCGTCGGAGACCGGACGCCCGATTCCTTACATCGACCAGGTGGCCCTCGACTTTCCCGAGCTCGTCATCGTCTGCGGCCACGTCGGCTATCCGTGGACCGAGGAGATGGTCGCGGTCGCCCGCAAGCATGAGAACGTCTACATCGACACCTCGGCCTACACCATCAAACGGCTGCCGCCCGAACTCATAAACTTCATGAAAACCGGCACCGGACAACGCAAAGTCTTGTTCGGCACCAACTATCCGATGATGACCCACACGCACGCATTGGCAGGGTTGGACGAACTCGGGCTCAGCGATGATGCCCGCCGAGATTTCCTGCGCGGCAACGCCGAGCGTGTTTTCGGACTGGAGGCAAAGAGGTGAACGGCGCACAGGCCCTGATCAATACCCTGGTCGACGCAGGCGTCGACGTGTGCTTCTCCAATCCGGGCACGTCGGAGATGCATTTTGTGGCCGCGTTGGATGCCGTTCCCCGAATGCGCGGGGTGCTGGCCCTTTTCGAGGGTGTGGCCACCGGCGCGGCCGACGGGTATGCCCGCATGGCCGACCGGCCGGCCGCTGTGCTGCTGCACCTGGGACCCGGATTGGGTAACGGCCTTGCCAACCTGCACAATGCGCGCCGCGCCCGGGTGCCGATGGTGGTTGTCGTCGGCGACCACGCCACCTATCACAAGAAGTACGATGCGCCACTGGAATCCGACATCGACGCGCTGGCCGGCACCGTCTCGGGATGGATGCGCCGCACCGAAAAGAGCGCCGACGTAGCGTCCGACGCCGCCGAGGCGATCGCCGCCAGCCGGTCCGGCCCGCACATCTCGACCCTGATTTTGCCCGCCGACGTGTCGTGGTCCGACGGGGCGCAACCCGTCCCGGCAGCGCCCGCGCAGCCGACGGGGGCGGACCCGCTGCTGGCGCCCGAGGTGCTCGAAGTGCTGCGCTCCGGGGAACCCACGGTGCTCATGATCGGCGGCGACGCCACCCGCGCGCCGGGGCTGGCCGCCGCCGCGCGGATCGCCCAGGCAACCGGGGCACGGTTGTTGTGCGAGACGTTCCCGACGCGGCTGGAACGCGGCGCGGGCGTCCCCGCCGTCGAGCGGCTGGCCTACTTCGCCGAGGCGGCCACTGCCCAGCTGGACGGCGCCAAGCACCTGGTGCTGGCGGGCGCCAAGTCGCCGGTGTCCTTCTTCGCCTACCCCGACATGCCCAGCGACCTGGTCCCGGCCGGCTGTGAGGTGCACGTGCTGGCCGAATACAGCGGTGCCGCAAACGCTTTGGCAGTGTTGGCCGACGAGGTGGCGCCCGGCACGGTCGCGCCGCTGGCGGCCGAGTCGCGCCCGCAGCTGCCGACGGGCGCCCTGACGTCCGCGTCGGCGGCCGACGTGATCGGGGCGCTGATGCCCGAACGGGCGATCGTCGTCGACGAATCGAACACGTCCGGCGTGCTGCTGGCGCAGGCCACCGCCGGTGCACCGGCCCACGATTGGCTGACGCTGACCGGCGGCGCGATCGGCTACGGCATTCCGGCCGCGGTGGGTGCCGCGGTGGCCGCTCCCGATCGTCCGGTGCTGTGCCTGGAGTCCGACGGATCGGCGATGTACACGATTTCGGGGTTGTGGACCCAGGCGCGCGAGAACCTCAACGTGACCACCGTGCTCTATGACAACAGCGCCTACGACATCTTGCGCATTGAGCTGCAACGCGTTGGCGCCGGGTCCGCTCCCGGTCCCAAGGCGCTTGATTTACTCGATTTATCCAGGCCAACAATGGATTTCGTCAAGATTTCCGAGGGCATGGGCGTTCCGGCGCGTCGCGTGACGACCGCCGAGGAACTCGCCGACGCCCTGCGCGCGGCCTTTGCCGAACCCGGGCCGCACCTGATCGACGCGGTGGTGCCGTCACTGCTGGGTTAGCGCCGCAAGGTTGCCGAAGAGCCAGTCCGTCATCGCGTTGAGGACGTCGATTCCGGCCTCGAACGTGCGTGCCTCGGCCGCTAACGCCACACCCACGTGCCCGGATTCCGTTGGCACGATGCCGAATTGCCGTGTCAGGTAGTCGCCGCTCACCCCTGGGCCCCAACCGCCCTTGGCGGCAACACCTTTGGCGGTCAAGCCCCAGCGCTGGCCGCTCGTGAGACGGGCCATCAGCTCGATCACGGTGGCGGCGTCACCGATGGATGGCAGCCGCGCGGCAAAACGAGCCTGCCGATCGAGCGGCCATTGCGTTTGACCAAATGCGGTGTAGCCAGGGCGAAGTCGTCGCGATTCGACCACGGTGGCCGTGTCGCCGCATTCGGTGACGACGGCTTGCACCAGCCGGGCGGCGTCGGCCGGCCCGCCCAGTTGGGACCACAATTGCTCCGACGCGTGATTGTCGGATTCGGTGATGGCCTTGACGACCAAGTCGTGGGCGCGGGCGCGATCGTTACGCAGGGCCGCAATGGCCAACGGCACCTTGATGGTCGACCATGCGACACCGCCGGACCATCGGCCCAGCGAATAGACCTCGGTTATGCCCGGACGGGCGATCGCGATTCCGGTGGTCGCCGGCACGGTGGCGGCAAGCTCTTCGAAGCTCGCTTCCAGCTGTGGGGGAGTCATGTCCTGCCTGGCTGCGGTGGGCGTACCCCCTGAGGCTAATACGAACCGGAAGGCGTCAACCTCAGGCCATGCCGCCGCTGCCGGTCCGCGCAGCTCATTCGATGTTTCCAGCTAATACATGTGATATCCGTGCCGCCACCCCGAACCGCTCGAACGCCCCGGATCGCCCCGGCCCGCGCTACCGGCGAATCGGCCACACCGGATCACCGCAGTCGACACCCTGCGCCGACAACTGCCGCTTGAGCACCTTGAAGGTCACCGTCCGCGGCAGCTCCGCGCTGACCCGCACGTACGACGGCCACTGCTTGGGTCCCAGGTCGGGCTGCCCGGCCAGAAAGGCCCGGAACTTTTCGGGATCGAACTGCACTCCGGGCGCGATGACCAACGCGGCCATCACTTGGTCGCCGACGACGGGGTCGGGCACCCCGTACACCGCCACCTCGGTGGCGTCGGGGTAGCGCAGCAGCACCCGCTCGATCGGGGCCGCGCCCAGGTTTTCGCCGTCAACGCGCATCCAATCGCCAAGCCGCCCAGCGAAATAGGCGTAGCCGCCCGCATCGCGATAGGCGAGGTCGCCGCTGTGGTAAACGCCGCCGGCCATCCGCTCGGCCTCGGCGGCCTCGTCGTTGTAGTAACCCTCGAAACGGCCCGGCCCGGCGGTGTTCACCAGCTCGCCGACCACCCCAACCGGGCACGGCTCGTTTGTGTCCGGATCGACGATCTCGATCCCGTCCGGCAGCGGGCCCAACGAGCCCGGCGGGGTGTCGGGGGTACGGGCGATCGCCACCCCGCCCTCGGTCGAACCGAAGCCGTCCTGGACGACGCACCCGAACCGGCGGGCGAAGCGCTCGATGTCGGCGGGTACGCCCTCGTTGCCGTACACCGCCCGCAGCGGGTTGTCCGCATCGTCGGGCCGCTCGGGCGTGGCAAGCACATACGACAACGGCTTGCCCACATAGTTGGCGTAGGTGGCGCCGTAACGGCGCACGTCGATCAGGAATTGAGACGCGGAGAACTTGCGCCGCAACGCCATCGAGCCCTGGCACGCGGCGGCCACCGCCCAGCCGACCAGCACCGCGTTGGAATGAAACAACGGCATCGACACGTAGCAGACGTCGTCGCGGCCGAGATCGAAGCGCTGTGTCATCGTCACGCCGGCGATCGCGACCTTGCCGTGGCTGCACTTCACCGCCTTTGGCTCCCCACTGGTGCCCGACGTGAAGATCAGCATGAACAGGTCCGCGGCTGATGCGGACTGGAAGCGCGGCTCGGCGTCGGCATGTGCCGCCACCTCGGAAGCCCACTCGGCGGCGTCGACGTTCACGTGATCGATATCGCCGAGTGTCTCAGCAGATTTCGCGTCGGCCAGTACCAGTTGGCAGTCGGCGTGGGCGATGTCGCGGGTCAGCGCCTCGCCGCGGCGCACCGGGTTGAGCCCCACCGGCACGATGCCGGACATCGCCGCCGCCACCAGCATCGCCGAGAAGAACGGGGTGTTTTCCAGCAGCACGCCGACGTGCGGCGGCTTGGCCGGGTCGAGGCGTTCACGCAGCGTCGCCGCGATCGCGGCACCTTGCCGGACGTGATCGCGCCAGCTGGTGAACGAGCCTTCGAAATAGACGCCTTGCTCGTCGATCTCGGCCAGCGGCACCAGCAGTTTGGTGACCGTCGGGTCAGCGGGAATCACGAAGCGCTCCTGGTCGGAGCTCGAGCGTGACGCTGCCTGCGCGTTCCCGCTCGAACGTGACGCCGGCTTCACGCTCGTCGCCCCCGGGCGCTCAGGCCGGGGTCTCCGCCAGTTCGCGGCCGATCCGGCGCAGCTGCCCGGTGGCGCCGTGCAGCGCGAACTCGATTTCCTTGGCGGCCAGGAAGTAACGGTGCACCGGGTGATCGGTGTCGACGCCGACGCCGCCGTGCACGTGCACGATGGTGTGCGCGACCCGGTGCCCCGCATCGGCGGCCCAGAACGCCGCGCTTGCCACGTCGATCTCGGCGGGGATGTCCTCCGACACGCGCCAGGCCGCCTGGGTCAGCGTCAGCCGCAAGCCCTTGACGTCGATGTAGCCGTCGGCCAGCCGCTGTCCCACCGCCTGGAAGCTGCCGATCGGGCGGTCGAACTGCTCGCGGGTGCGGGCGTATTCGGCCGTCATCTGCAATCCCCGCTCGAGCACTCCGAGCTGGAATGCGCTGCGCCCCAATGTGGTTAGCGTGTCGAGCCAGGCCGCCACGATGCCGTCGCCAACCTTGCGCCCGGCATCCACCTCGGTCCCGTCCAGCCTCAGGTGCCCGACGCTGCCCAAGCCGGTGGTCTCGATCGCCGTCACCGTGACCCCCGGGTCGTCGGCGGCGACCAGGAAAACGGCCGCGCCGGAATCGGTTTCGGCCGGAACCAGGAAGGCGTCGGCCACTGGGCCGAAGCCGACCTGGGTGCGGGTCCCGGTCAGGCGATACCCCTCGCCGGCACTGACAGCCTGCACCGGCCCCTCACCCATTTCGCCGTCGAGCGCGACGGTGAGGATCTTCTCGCCCCCGACCGCCGGCACGCCCCAGCTCCGCTGCAGTTCCTCGGGGCCGAACCGGGCCAGCGCCCCGGCGGCCAGCACCACCGACTCCAGGTAGGGCACCGCGGCCAGCTGGTGGCCGAGCGCGACCAGCACGGCCACCTGCTCGAGGACGCCGAAGCCGTCGCCGCCCAGCGCCGCCGGCGCCGCGCTGGTCAAGATGTCGGCGCCGACCAGCTTGCGCCACAGCTCGCGGTCGAATCGTTGCTCGAGCGCGTCCAGCTCACGTTGGCGCTCCGGCGTGCACACCGCGTCCACGATGGTATCGACCAAACCGCCGAGGTCTTGTGCGGCTTCTGTTGTCGTGAAGTCCATGAATTCTCGTCCTTATGAAAGAGGAAGCTCAGCGGTTGGCCCGGGGCAGTCCCAGTGCGACCATCCCGATGATGTCGCGCTGCACCTCGTTGGTGCCGCCGCCGAAGGTCAGGATCAGGCAGGCCCGGTGCATCCGCTCGACCCGGCCGCGCAGCAACGCGCCCGGCGAATCCTGGCGCACCGTCGCCGCGGTGCCGAGCACCTCCATCAGCAGCCGGTAGGCCTCGGTGGCGAGCTCGGTGCCGAACACCTTGGCCGCCGACGCGTCGGCCGGCCCCAGGGAGTCACCTTCCGAGGACGCCAGCTCCCAGTTGATCAGCTTGAGCACCTCGGCCTTGGCGTGCACCCGCGCCAGGTTGAGCTGCACCCACTCCGAGTCGATGAGGCGGGCGCCGCCGGCGTCCTTGGTGTTCTGCGCCCACTCCCGGACCTCGCGCAGGCACATGAAGATCGGCACCGGCGACACCAGGGCGACGCGCTCGTGGTTGAGCTGGTTGGTCACCAGCTTCCACCCGCCGTTCTCTTCGCCGACCCGATTGCTCACCGGCACCCGCACATCGGAGTAGTAGGTGGCACTGGTGTCGGGGCCGGCCATGGTGTGCACCGGCGTCCAGGAGAAACCCTCGGCGGTCGTCGGCACGATCAGCACCGAGATGCCGCGGTGCTTCTTGGCCTCGGTGTTGGTGCGCACCGCCAGCCAGACGTAGTCGGCGTACACGATCAGGCTGGTCCACATCTTCTGGCCGTTGATCACGTAGTCGTCGCCGTCGCGGACGGCGGTGGTGCGCAGGTTGGCCAGGTCGGTGCCGGCGCCCGGCTCGGAGTAGCCGATCGAGAAATGCAGGTCGCCCGCCGCGATCTTCGGCAGGAAGAACTTCTTCTGTTCGTCGGTGCCGTAGGCCATGATCGTCGGCGCCACGCTGTTGATCGTCAGGAACGGCACCGGAGCGCCGGCGATGGCCGCTTCGTCGGTGAAGATCAGCGAGTCCATCGGGGAGCGGTCCTGGCCGCCGTACTCCTTGGGCCAGTTCAGGGTGAGCCACCCGTCCTTGCCCATCTGCGCGACGGTCTCGCGGTACACGTTGCCGACGCCGTATTCGCCCTGGACCGAGCTCAGTGCCTCGCGGCGCTCCGGCGTAATGAGCGTGGTGAAGTACGACCGCAGTTCGCGACGCAGCTCCTCCTGTTCAGGGGTGTAACTGATACGCATTCCAAGCCGTCCTTGTCGTTAAGCGTCCGTATCGATCCAAGGCCACGTCGCACGCCGTAGCTCGACCAACGGCTACCCGTTCGCCTCCCCGGTTGTAACACGTTCTAGTCTGGGAATCCAGCGACCGTTTCGCCCGACGCATCGGGGCCCTATGGTGTAGCTACATACCGACAGGGCGGGTGCTCGGGTTGAGGGCCAGGTTCAAGGAGGGTGCCGTGCGGGTGATCGTGGATCGAGACCGGTGTGAGGGGAACGCGGTGTGCTTGGGGATCGCACCCGACATCTTCGACCTGGACGATGAAGACTACGCCGTCGTGAAGACCGATCCGATTCCGTCCGACCGGGAGCAGCTGGCCGAACAGGCGATCGCCGAGTGCCCGCGCGCCGCGCTGCTGCGCCAAGACTAGAGGTATTCATAAATTGACTAGCAGCACAAACGCGGCTGATCTGTCCGGAAAGGTCGCGGTGGTGACTGGCGCGGCCGCGGGACTGGGACGCGCCGAGGCGCTCGGCCTGGCCCGGCTCGGCGCCACCGTCGTCGTCAACGACATCGCCGCCGCGCTGGACGCCTCCGACATCATCGACGAGATCACCCAGACCTGTTCCAACGCCGGCGCCAAGGCCGTCGCGGTGGCCGGCGACGTCAGCCAACGCGCCACCGCCGACGAGCTGGTTGCCACTGCCGACGGGCTGGGCGGCCTGGACATCGTCGTGAACAACGCCGGGATCACCCGCGACCGGATGCTGTTCAACATGTCCGACGAGGAGTGGGACCTCGTCATCGCCGTGCACCTGCGCGGCCATTTCCTGCTGACCCGCAACGCGGCTACCTACTGGCGCTCGAAAGCCAAAGACGCCGAGGACGGGAAGATTTTCGGCCGCATCGTCAACACCGCCTCCGAGGCCGGCCTGGTGGGGCCCGTGGGGCAGGCCAACTACGGCGCCGCCAAGGCGGGCATCATCTCGCTCACCCTCACGGCCGCGCGGGCGCTGGGCCGCTACGGGGTGTGCGCCAACGCGATCTGCCCGCGGGCGCGCACCGCGATGACGGCCGACGTCTTCGGACCCGGCCCAGAGATCTCTGAAATGGGGGCGGGCGGCATCGACCCGCTCTCGCCGGAGCACGTGGTGAGTCTGGTCAAGTTCTTGTCATCGCCGGCTGCCGCGGAAGTCAACGGCCAGGTGTTCATTGTTTACGGCCCCCAGGTGACACTGGTTTCCGCACCGACCGCGGAGCACAGATTCGAGGCCGACGGGCCGGCGTGGGAGCCCGGCCAACTCGGCAGCGCCCTGCGGGAATACTTTGCTGGACGTGATCCGGAGCGGAATTTCTCCGCCGTCGGCCTGATCGAGCGATGACCGTGTAGACAAATTTTTTGGGGGAAATCGGCAAGTAGAACTTGTGTCAGATTGAATCGTTGTCAATAGCCCTGACCTGG
>CAWDJC010000005.1:0-119648 GCA_963802525.1 uncultured Actinomycetota bacterium
CAGGCCCGAGTGACGATGCACGCGAAGGCGACTGCGACGCGTAGATGCTTCCTCGCGCAACGGCATCGCCCTATTAGGCGTTGATGTTGACCTTTAATTCGCGTGGGTATAGTCGCCATACCGCGCCCGGGTGGCTGTCCATCGCGGCCTGCAGAGCGGCAAGCTCGCTCTGGAACTGCAACATCGCCGCCTTCGCCCGGTAGTCAAGCGCGAGGTGAGTGAAGTCGTCCATCAGCGCCCGACGGTGGACGTTTAGGTTGTAGTTGGCGTTGACCAGCCGCTGGTAAACATCCAACGGCTCGCGCCGGAAATCCTCGTACACCCGCGCCGGCTGGCGGTGGGTCCACAGCTGATAGTCCCACATGCGACTGCCGAGGATCTCGTGCTGCACGGTCACCACGTACAGCTGGCTCGCCACCAGCCGCGCCAATTTGTCCCAGGTGACATTATCGGGGCTTACGCCCACGCCATTGGGAACGCGCGCGTTGAGCTCGTCGAGCCACGCCAGCGCCTCGGCGTCGCCGTGCACGGCGCCCGCGCCGGTGTCGGTATTGCGCGGGTAGTAGATGTGCAGGTAGTTGCACACGAACCGGTGCATGACGTCGAACAGCGCCTCGAGGTTCTCCTGCGTCGGCGTGTCGAACCCGGCGCCGCGCACACCGCGCGCATTGCCGTCGGCCTCGGGGTCATTGACGAGGTGTGGGTAGGCGGGGTAGCTGTCGTCAAATAAGCCGACACATGCCGTCGAAGGTGAAGCTGAAGATGGTCTCGAAGTCGCCGCCGCGCGCCATCTGCCCGCGGGTGACGATGTCGTTGCTCTGCTGCGTGGCGTAGATGTATGGCCACAGCAGCCGGCACAGCGGGTGGCTGGCCGACAGGCGATTGCGCGTCGCGATGGCCAACTGCGCGCCGCCTGCCAAGTGCACCCAGTTGAAGTGACGCACCAGCGAGAGGTGCGTCGTGGCGGCGCACAACGCGATCTTGCAGGCCTGCTCCCACCGTGGGTCGGCGGCTGTGACGGTGCCCAGCGCGCATTCGATGCGATCGGCCTGCAGGGAACGCCTCAGCGGATCCATGCGGAACAACACGCGCGAACCGATCTTCATAAGCCCCGGGTGGTGCTCGTAGTCGTTGAGCATGCGCAGGTCCCAAGCCCAGGTGGAGTCGTCGACGCGCGTGGTGTAGCAGGCGTAGGGACCGCGCACTGCCAGCGAGCCGAGGTCTGGACTGCCCAGATACTCGGCCGGCAGTTCGGGTGCGCGGAAGCGGGTACGACGCAGCCCGCTGAAAGCTCGCTTCAACGCCACCTGCGGGTCGGCGTCGATGGGCGGCAGGCCCTGCTGCATGGGGGACAACGCGGTCGAGTAGAGCCACACCTGCAGTCGATAGAACAGGGTGTTTCGTAACGAACGTTCATCCTTGGGGATGTTGGTGCGCGCACAAACCATCACGTTGCGCAGCGGCACTTCGGGAATCGCCTCGATCATCGGCGTCGGTTCGATGACGTGCCGCCGGGTCGGTGGCAGCGGGATGTCCAGTGGCTTATTGACGCTGAACTTCAACCAGGCTACGAGGTCCCAAAGCCCGCGCCGCAGAAACCACACCAGCATGGCGCGCCCCCGAAGATATTTACCCATGGCGGTAGGCGTCGCCGCGCCACGGGTCATGCTTCAAGTCGGCGTCGCTGGCGCGCAGCGGATGGCGCTCGGGACTCAGCTTCGGCCCTTCGTCCCACGGCTCGAAGGCGTTCTTGATGTTGGCGAGGCCCGTGTCCGCCAGCTCCGGGTAGTGGCGCAGGATCACGGTCTTGAAGTCGGTCCGGTCGATCCAGCGCAGGCCCTCCGGGGTGTAGACGTCCTCGTTGAAGCAGTCGGTGTAGAAACGATCGGCCTGCAGCCGGCGGCTGGCGTTCAGGATGAAGATCTGAAACATCGTCTCGCCGAAACCGAAGCCGGTTGGTCGGTGACCTTCGGCCAGCGTGCCGATCAGCAGGTCGAGCTTCTCGACGCCGTCCGGATCGTCGCCGTAGACCGACTTCAGCTCCTTGCCGACATTCGCGTCGTCGGTCAGATCGTCGAAGCTCCTGATCGGATTCAGCCCTAGCTGGCGGCGGAACTCGTTGTAACGCGGCACGCCGCGCTCGCGCGCCCGCACGATGTCCACCGTGCCCATGTCGAAGAACGGATTGCCCGGGATACTGAGCTCCTGCATGAAGCGCGGAAAGTTGTTGAGTACCAAGGCACCCGGGTGCTGGTTGCCGAACGAATAGAACAGATCGGACATCGCGTGACGCTGCGTGATGCAGGCCGAGCCGCGCTGGCGCGTCGCGGGGAAGGGCACCTCTTCGGCGATGCCATCCTGGCCGCGGCGGCGCAGCTGCAGCGTCTCGGGCAGCAGCGAATGCAGACGGTAGACCTCAACGAATTCCTCGGACAGCCCAAACGCGCAGCCGTGCTTGTTGATCGGGTTGCCGACGATGCCGCCGATCTCGGCGTTGCGCACGTTGATCTCAGAAAGTGTCTTGCGCGCTTTGCCCTTGCGCAGTGTGAAGGTCAACAAGCCGTACCAGTTGACGTTCAGCCCCATGTCCAGCGCCGGGTTGGGCAGAATGGCCGGGGTCCATTCGATGGAATGGATCTTGGCCATTACCGCGGCGTTGATCAGCCGCGCGACATTGAAGAGGCGGTTGTCGTCCCAGTCGGGGTAGGCCTCGTGCAACATGTCGCAGATGGCGTTGTGCTCGCGCACGAAAAGGGTGTGCAGCATCGAAAGACCCACCCACCAGTTGCGCCTGAAGCCGGTGTCCTCCACGCCAGTGCCGTCCACCGGCAGCGTGCCGTCGTTGGTTAACCGCATCTTGCCGAGCCCGAAGCTGCGCAGTCGGTCCTGTGTGTCCTGGTCGCTGCCGTAGATCTGCGAGCCGTCCCACCAGTGAGTGACCTCGTTGATCGAACTCGTCGGCGGCCGGCTCTCGATCATCGATGCGCGTCGGGTCAGGCTGGGTCCGGCCGATCAACATACTGCTCTGCCGGTAACGACGGCGGGCCGGGTCGTCGGGGGGCAGCGGCACCTCGATCACGTCGTGGAACAGGATCTCGCCGTGGTTGATCCAGTCGCCGTTCATGAACTGGATCCACGATGCGGCCAGCAGGTTGAGGAAGGGCACTTCGGTCATCTGTGGCCGGCCATCGGAATCGCTCGGGCGTGTCAGCAGCCGGCGGCTGATCTCGCGCGGATTGGGCGCGAGCAATTGCGCGGTCTCGGGGCGAATGGCTGAGAGCTCGACGTTGCGCAAAAAGCGCGTGCCGGCGGCGCCTTCCTTGGGATCGGCGAGGTTGTTCCAGCTTCCGTCGGCGGTGCGGAAATGCGTGACGCCCGGGGGCGGCTCCAGGCCGGGCTGCTGGAAGCCGACCAGCGTCCCGGGCGGGTAGCTGCTGTCCAAGTTGTCCGCGTTGAGCCGCTCGCGCATGTAGGCCAGCGTCAGGACTTCCAGCGCCAGCGGGCGGTGGTACCAGTTGGTCCAGACCCGGTCACGGTATCCGGCGACCCGGCCCAACAGCTGGGTGATGCTGTCCATTAACACCGTCGCTACGACTCCCAGCAACTCGCCCAAGAAAAGGCGGAATCGCTTGAAGTGGCCGTGCCCCGGCCCGGTCGGCAGCGGCGCGGGCAGGGCGCCTTCGCGTATCGAGGGGGGCGCGAGCAGCGCGGCGCGGTCGAAGTAGTGCAGTGCGGGTATGTGCACGTTCACACCGGCAGTGTCGTTGGCCTGCGCGACCGCGAGCATTTTGCGCCAGTCGTCGCGCTGGCCGTCAGCTTGCAGCGCCGCAGTGTAGTGCTGCACGGCCGCGGCGTAATCCTGAAGCTGGAAGCAGGCCAGCCCCGCCAGCGCGTGCAGGTCGCCTTCGGACCGCACGGCGAGTTCGCGTTTCAGCAACGTTAGAGCGCGTTCGTATTCACGCCCTTCTAAGGCTTCCAGTGCTTTGTCGGACGACACCCGGAACTCCTTGCATGCCTAGCAACTCGACGTTGAAAACCTACTCGCCCGCCGTCGAAAACAAGGCGCGAATATCGCAATTCGCCAGCGGGAAACCTGATCATCATCAATTCGCAAGTGTTCACTCTCAAGTGACCGCCCGCTGGGCGGCCGGGCAGAACCGAGGTAACTACGTCATCAACCTGGCCATAGCCTTATTCGGATCGGGGCTCAGGGGCTTCCTCGTGTCGCCTGGTGGTCGATAACCGCTCTTTTGCGGCTGGGCAGATTTAGGGTTGGTGCATCATTATGGTCCGCACCATTGATCAGCGGCGGGAGGATCGTATGGGGCCGACAGCCACGGTATGCCGAACGTGCGGCACTGAACTCCGCCACGGCGCCCGGTTCTGCGACGGCTGTGGGGCGCCTGCCCCAGAACCGGCAGCGCAGGCGGAGTTCAAGCAGGTAACTGTGTTGTTCGCCGACGTGGTGGGCTCCCTGCGGATCGCCTCGGCGGTGGGCGAGGAGCGATTGCGCGAGATGATGGCCGACGTCTTCGGTCGCGCGGCAACGATTACTCGGCGCTACGGTGGCACGGTCGATAAGTTCACCGGCGATGGCATCATGGCGCTGTTCGGGGCACCAGTCGCGTTGGAGGATCACGCTTTTCGGGCCTGTTTGGCGGCCCTGGACATCCAAGAACAGATCGCACAGCTAGCCGAGGAGGTGCTCCGCCGCGATGGCGTCGTGCTGCAGCTGCGGATCGGGCTGAACTCGGGCCGGGTGATTGCCGGGGAAATCGGCTCTGGCCCAACGGGTTACACCGCGGTCGGCGAGCAGGTCGTGTTAGCACAACGGATGGAATCGGTCGCCCCGCCCGGCGGGGTGATGCTCGGCGAGTCCACCGCGCGGCTAGTCGAACACGCCACCGTGCTTGGGGAACCCGAGTGGGTGCACGTTAAGGGCGCCGAGGCGCCGTTGCCCGCGCGTCGGCTGCTGCGGGCGGCTGCTGAGCCCGGGCGGATCGGCCGGCGCGAGCCGACCCTGGTCGGGCGCACCTGGGAGTTGAACACCCTGGCCGGCATCCTCGATCAAGCGATCAGCGGTGCCGGATGTGTGGCTGGGGTGGTCGGGCCGCCCGGTATCGGCAAGAGCCGTATCGCGCGCGAGGCCGTCACGCTGGCCAGCGGCCGCGGGGTCGGGGTGGTCACCGTCTCCTGCGAATCTCATACCCGCGAGGTCCCGTTCCATGTCGTGGCGCGACTGTTGCGGACGGTGTTCGGGGTCAGCGACCTCGACGAGCAATCGGGACGCGCTCGGGTGCGGGCCGACATCCCCGACGCCAACCCCGAGGATTTGCTGCTGCTGGATGACCTGCTGGGGATCGGCGATCCCGACGTCGCATTGCCCGCCATCACCCCCGACGCCCGCCGGCGCCGGTTGGCGGCCTTGTTGAACGCCGCCGCCCTGGCCCGGACCACACCGTCGCTGTATGTGATCGAGGACGTGCACTGGATCGACGAGGTCAGCGAGGCCATGTTCGCTGAGTTCGTCATGGTCGTGCCGCAAAGCCGCTCACTGGTGCTGATCACCTACCGCCCCGAATACGGGGGCGCGCTGTCGCGGACACCGGGCGCTCAGACGATCTCCCTGGCGCCGCTGAACTCGGCGCAGACCACCGCGTTGACCGCCGAGCTGCTCGGTACTGACCCGTCGGTGGGCGCTCTGTCCGCCCGGATCGCCGACCGGGCCGCCGGGAACCCGTTCTTCGCCGAGGAGATGGTGCGTGATCTGGCTGAACGCGGTGTGCTCGACGGCGATCGCGGCGCCTACCTCTGCCGTGATGACGCCGCCGACATCAGTGTGCCGGGCACTCTGCAAGCCACCATCGCCGCCCGCGTCGACCGCCTCGGCAGGCCGGCCAAACAGGTCCTGTACGCCGCCTCGGTCATCGGTGCGCGATTCCGGCCCGAGCTGCTGGCAGCGTTACTAGGTGACATCAACGGATCGGAGGCTATCGCAGAGTTGTTGCACGTGGAGCTGATCGAGCAGGTGATGTTCACCCCGCGCGCCGAGTACGCGTTTCGGCACCCGTTGATCCGCGCGGTGGCATACGAGTCGCAGTTGAAGGCTGGGCGCGCCGAGCTGCACCGGCGCTTGGCCGTCGCGATCGAACAACAGGAGCCGGACTCGGTCGACGAGAACGCCGCCCTGATCGCCGAAAACCTGGAAGCTGCCGGGGATCTGCGTGCGGCCTTCGGCTGGCATATGCGCGCCGGTGGCTGGTCGGTCATCCGCGACGTTCGCGCGGCCCGCACGAGCTGGCAGCGGGCCCGCCAAGTCGCCGACCGGCTGCCCGCCGACGACCCCGACCGCACGTCTATGCAGATCGCGCCCCGCACCCTGCTCTGCGGCACCGTCTGGCGGGCCGGTGGCAGTGTCGCTGACACCGGCTTCGACGAACTGCGCGATCTGTGCACAGCGGCAGACGACAAGGTGTCGCTGGCCATCGGCACGACCGGGTTCATCATGGCGTTGACTTTCCACAACCGCTTCCGCGACGCCGCCCAGGTGGCCGCACAGCTCAGCGATCTGCTCGAATCGATCGGAGATCCGACGCTGACCGTCGCTCTGCTGTTCGCGGCGATCTACGCCAAATGCGAAGCGGGCGAGATGATCGAGGCGCTGCGCTTGGCTGATCGCCTCATCGAGCTCGCCGACGGCGACCCCGCCAAAGGCAACCTGATCTTGGGCTCACCGCTGAGCACGGCGATCGCGATGCGGGGCCACGTCAAGATGTGCCTGGGAATGAAAGGATGGCACCACGACGCCGCCACCTCCATCGCAATGGCCGCTCCGCTCGACTCGACGAGTTACGTTTTCGCCCTCCTGTGGAAGTACGTTGCCTCCATTCCATTCGGGGCGCTGCCGCCCGATGCGACCGCCATGCGCGAGACCGCAGCCGCACTGCAAATCGCCGAAAGTTCCAGCGACGACTTCATTCTGGGAATGGGTCGACTCAGCCGAGGCCTCGCCCTGGTTAGCCGCCACGGCCCGCAACGCGAGGCGGGCCTCGACCTGTTCACCCAAGCCCGCGACGCCGCGCTGACCGAGCGGTTCTCCCTGAGCGCGCTGACGATCGTCGATCCCGAGTTCGCCATGGAAAAAGCCCGCACCGGTGATCTCGATGGCGCCATCGAAATGGTGCGGGCAGTCGTGGACGGCGCCTACGAAAGCGGCGACATGATCTGGCGCGGAAGGGCCACCAACGTTCTGGTGGAACTGCTGGTCCGACGCGGGTCCGATGTCGACCAGCGCGAAGCGCAGGCGGCGATCGACCGACTCGCCGCCGTCCCCACCGATCCCGGCTTCGTGCTCCACGAACTCCCCCTGCTGCGTTCGCGGGCGCTGCTCGCGCTGGCGCGCGGCGACGAAGACAGCTGCCACAACTTCATGCAACGCCACCGCGCCACCGCCGCCGCCGCCGGCTTCGAAGCACTCATGGCCACCGCCGACGCGACTATCACTGCACACCCCGGCTATGACCCTGCGGCCCAATAAGGTCTGAAAATTACTCATCCGCAACGACTCTCACCAACAATTGATCATTGTCGGGGTCCGGCCCGTCACGATGCACGCATCGGTAACGCCGCGATTGTTGATCTGGGTTTCAAGTCGTCGAGGCGGGGCCCGGTAACACGTTGAAGAAGTCCAACACCATCACCACCGCGGCAGGTGAAAAGAGCCCTGATGAGCCAATTCGATTCTGTGGAATTGTTTTAGGTCGGTTGCTACCTTCTGGGAGTGGTTCGGCCACCGATGACGAATGTCTGACGTCGACTCAGGAGTTCCGCCATGCCAGAACTAGGTGAGCGCGCGATCGTTCTGGGGGCGAGCATGGGCGGGCTGCTTGCCGCGAGGGTCCTGGCTGATTTCTTCAGAACCGTCACGGTGGTCGAGAGGGACGTATTGCCCGACGGTCCCGCTGTCCGGCGAGGGGTACCGCAGGGTCGGCATGTCCATGTTCTGCTTGCCCGCGGGGCGCAGATCTTGCAGGATCTTTTCCCCGGGTTTCTCAATGAGTTAGTAGCCGCTGGTGCTCCCGTTTGGGACGACGGTGAGCTGTCGGAGCTTCACTTGTCTTTCGGCGGCCACGAGATGCTCCGGTCGGGCAAGTTAGCGTTTGAGCCCCAGGCACTGGCGGTGTACCTGCCGAGCAGGCCGCTGCTGGAATACCATGTCCGGTCGCGCCTGCAGGCGATTAGCAACGTCACGATTTTGGGCGGTCATGACGTCGCCGAGTTGATGTCGACGGCGGATCGCAATCGCGTCACCGGAGTGCGGGTGGTCAACCGCGACAGCGGTGCTCAACAGGAGTTGACGGCCGACGTCGTCATCGACGCGACGGGCCGCGGTGCCCACACGCCGGCTTTTCTCGAGGGCCTCGGGTACGGCCGACCGGTCGAGGACCACATCGTCATGCATACGACCTACGTAAGCCAACTGCTGCGGATCCCCCGGGGCACGCTGACGGAGATGCTGGTCGACATCGGCCCCGCGCCGGGCCGGTCAACCGGGATGTTTCTGGCCGGCTATGAGAACGACACGTGGATTTTCACGGTGTTCGGCATGGTGGGGCACGAGCCGCCGCGCGACCTGGCCGGCATGCTGTCCTTCGTCCAGGACTACTGCCCCGCCCACCTGATTGCGGCGGTGCGGGCCGCCGAACCGATCGGCGAGGTGGTACATCACCGCATGCCGTCCAGCCAGTGGCGACGCTACGACAAGATGCCCCGACTCCCCGACGGTCTGCTGGTCTGCGGGGATGCGATCTGCAGCTTCAACCCCATCTACGGGCAGGGAATGACGGTAGCCGCTCTGGACGCTGCCGCACTGCGGGACTGTCTGCGTCACGGCGGCACCGACCTGCCCCGGCGATACTTCCGCGCCTCAGCGAAACCGATTGGCGTGGCCTGGCAGATGGTAGCGGGCTCCGACCTGACCAACCCGGAGGTGACGGGGCGACGGTCGAAGTCGATGCGCATCACCACCCGGCTGGTGGACTGGGCGCTGACCGCCTGTGAGTCCGACCCCGTTGTCGCCACACGCTTCTTCAGGGTCAACGGCCTCATCGACCACCCTATTCGCCTGCTCCACCCCGCGTTTATTTACCGAGTGGCGGTCGTAAACCTGCGCCGCAGACGAGACGCTGGGCAACCTCGGCAAGCCGAAGTGGCCGGCCGGGTCAACAGCCGTAAGGCGTGACCTGACAGCTGGTGGAGATATCCGTACTCCAGCGCGTCCGTAGACCGGATGGACGACGATCGATGCAGGATGTCGCGACCTAAGCTCTATCAAACGCTGTGCCGTGGCAGTTCCTTGGATCCGTTGCGATGGTTTTAGACGTTCCCACTCACATCGACGTGTGCGTACAGCCTGTAGCCCGGCGGTGACAAGATGTCCGTCTACATATTGTGCCCGGCATCGGCACGCTGAAGCTGAAATCGCCTCACGTGTCCCATATCCGGGCATGGCTAAACGAGCTCGCCACGAAGCGTCAGTGCTGTGCGCGGGGACGGGATGCAGCAAGGCAACAGCCTCGGCGCTGAGCGCTGACCAATCCGCAATGCTGCCACGCGGTGTTGTCGGCCAGTTCGATCCGTCACATCCTGCGGGTGTTGCATGCCGCACTGCACGACGCCGTCGACGAGGAGCTACTCAGCCGGAACGTCTCGCCTAGTGCAGCTGCGGGGCGACCGATGATCGCAGGGTCCGTGGCTTCATCCGCACTGCAGCACTTCGCTTCCTCAGAGCCGCCGAGGAGCACCGACGGTACTCGCTGTGGGCGGTGGCGCTGGCGATGGGGCTGCGGCGCGGCGAAGCGCTCGGCCTCGCCTAGTCGGACATCGATTTGGACGCGGCTGACGGTCCGGTAGACACTGCACCGTGTAGACGGTCAACTGCGACTGGGATCCCTCCACACCTCGTGTTATGGATCGCACCGTCAGACTGACTGCTTGGACCCATTCTGTCGTGGCCCCGACTCCGGTTTACCTGTGAGACTGCAACTGTGAGCGATCACTCGGTGATTTTCAGCGACACCGTTGACGCGCCCGGCTTAACCGATGCGCAACAGCAGTTCGGCTTGCCGTGCGCGATCTTCTCCCGATCTGCGGCGCTCAGCGTCGTCCGCTCGAATCCCTTTACCGCCTCGTGGGAGGACTCGTACGGGTAGTCGATGGAGAACATCCCCCCGGCCAGCCCAGCCGCATTTGGGTTCAGACGAGAATTGGTGGTTATCCCGTACTGAGATGTGTAGGAAGGGAGAGGCCATGCAGATGACGGGCAATACGGTGCTGGTCACCGGAGGCGGCACCGGAATCGGCCGGGGCTTGGCGGAGGCGTTGCACCGGCTCGGCAACCAGGTGGTTATCGCGGGGCGGCGCCGCGAGCCGCTGCAGGCCGTCGCCGCGGCCAACCCGGGCATCCAGATTCTGTCGCTGGATCAAGGTGATTCGGCCGACATCCGCCGATTCGCCACGGAGCTGACCGACCGCTTTCCGGACCTCAATGTCCTCATCAACAACGCCGGCATCCAGCGCGTCGAGGACCTCACCGCGAGTGGCCCCGGTGCCGCGGAGCAGACGGTCGCGATCAATCTGCTCGGCCCGATCCGGCTCACCGCGGCATTGCTGCCGTCACTGTTGAAGAAGCCGAGCGCGGTGATCGTCAACGTCACGTCGGGCCTGGCCTTCATGCCCAGCGCGCTCACCCCGACGTATTGCGCCACCAAAGCGGCGCTGCATTCCTATACGCAGTCGCTGCGTTTCCAGCTCCGCGAGAGCTCGGTTCAGGTGATCGAGATAATTCCGCCGCAGGTGCAGACGGCGTTGCAGGGGGAGCGCGGATTCGACCCGAACGCGATGCCGCTGGATGTGTACATCACCGAGACGATGACCTTATTGGAGACGCAGCCGCAGGCCGAAGAGATCGTCGTGCAGCGAGTCAAGCCGTTCCGGTTCGCCGAACGGGACGGCGCTTTCGACGAGATCTACCCCGCTTTCAACGAGGCGATCACCACGGGCCTCGGCCGGGCACGCAAAAGCTGATCCGCAGACAGGAGAGCACCGATGCGAGTGTTCGCGGCTCTCTGACATCACCGAAAAGTCACCGAAAGCCGGTTGGTAACAAAGAGTTCGCCGCGGCATGGGACAACGTTCAATGCCTGTATGCCCGGCTTCCCGCGCGCAGGGTTGTCGGGCCGGTCCTGTGACAGGATCGATGGTGTGGGCGATTTTTCGCTGTTGGACGTTCCGCGATCGGATCCCATTGACGACCCCCAGGCGTATCTGGCCGCCGCGATGGCCTGGCACTTCGGCGAGGACACCGGTTCCCGGTTCTGGCTGCGGACTGCCCGGGCGCTGGACTTCAACCCGTTGACCGATGTCAGGAGCTTCGCGGATCTGCGCTTGTTCCCCAACCTCGTCAACGAATTGCGCAGCGCGCCGGTGGAGGATCTGGTTCCACGCGGCTACGGATCGTCCCCGCCGTTACCCCAGATCTTCGAATCCGGCGGTACCACCGGCGCTCCGAAACGGACTGTGCAGATGCCGGATTGGGTAGCGCAGGTTGTCCGGTGGCAAACCGAGGACTTCGCCACGGGTGGTTTCGTACGCGGCCAAGGCTTCCTGTGCCTGATGCCGAGCGGCCCGCACGGTGTCGGCTACTTCTCCCGCCTGGTCTCCGAGCGGTTGGGGGCGGTCTTCCACCCGATCGACATCGACCCACGGTGGGTGAAGAAACTTGCGGCCCGCAAGGCGGCCGCCGAAGTGGCCGCCTACATCGACCATGTCGTCGAGCAGGCCGTGTTCATTCTTCAGACGCAGAATGTGGCCAATCTGCACACCACTCCGCCGCTGCTCGAGGCCATAGCCCGAAACGACCGCGTGGTGGACTTGGTGAACGAAAAGATCGGCTACCTATTGCTCAGCGGTGCGCATGTGGAGGCCGACACGCTCGACGTACTGCGCGAAATCTTCCCGAACACGACGATCACCATGGCCTTCGGTAGCACGATGGTGCTTTCGCAAGCGGTCACCCGAACCGCCGGCGACGCGTCGTTCGTCTTCGACCCGCGGACACCGTACGTCGTGTTCTGGGTGGTCGATCCGGATACCGGGGAACAAGTGCCATACGGGCAGCAGGGCCAGGTGGTGATGAACCACATCAGCAAGGGAATGCTCATACCGAACAACCTGGAGCGCGACTTGGCGATCCGGATGCCCGGGCCGGCGGGACAACTCAGCGATTCCGTCAGTGAGGTGCGGCCGGTGACCACCTTCGAGGGCGAGGCCGTCATCGAAGGCGTGTACTGAAAATGGGGCGCGAACAGGAGCTTGTCACAACCGATTTGTTGTGTATCGACGCGCTCGGCGCGGGTGGCGAGTACCGCACCCGCAACCGCGAAGTCGTTATGAGCACCGCCGGCGTCGCGGTTGCCGAGCTGAGCATCGTTCCGCCGCTGTATGTTTCGCGCACCATCGGCGCCCAACGCAAAATCGGGCCGTTGCCGGTCACACAGCGCGAGGCGGCGCTGGCCAATGCGGCCGATGTCTTCGCCACCGCGGTCATAGGCGGCCTGGACTTCGAGGACTACGTTCGCCTGGCCAGCGACATTTCCGGGCTGCCGATCGCGGTTACCCGCGCCGGGGCACGCAGCGTGGCCGAGGGCGTCGCCTCGGCATTCGATGCCGTGCGGCCGGCTCGGCCCACGGGCGCCGCGCTCGACTGGCGCGAGGAGCGCACCCGCAACGGCGGTGCGGTGTGGGCGCGGCGTGGGGAGGTGTTCGCCGTCCACGCGGCCGGGAACGGCCCGGGCGTGCACGCTCTGTGGCCCCAGGCGCTGGCGCTGGGATACCGGGTGGCGGTGCGCCCGTCGCGCCGCGAGCCGCTGACCGCGCACCGGCTGGTGAACGCCCTGCGGCAGGCCGGATTGCGCGCCGAAGACGCGGTGTATTTGCCCACTGACCATGGCGGCGCCGACGAGATCATCCGATCGGCCGACCTTGCCATGGTGTACGGCGGCCAGGACGTGGCGGACAGGTACGCCAACGATCCGGCGGTGGTGGTGAACGGACCCGGACGCACCAAGATTCTGATCACGGCCGACCAGGATTGGCGCGACCACGTCGATATCGTCGTCGACTCGATCGCCAACCTGGGCGGAATGGCGTGCGTGAACACCACCGCGGTGCTCTACGAGGGGGACCCGGTCCCGTTAGCTCACACGATCGCGGAGCGGTTGGCGACGATCCAGCCGTTGCCCACCGGGGACGAGCGCGCGATCCTGCCCACGCAGCCCGTCGAAAAGGCGCAGGCG
Source organism: uncultured Actinomycetota bacterium (assembly GCA_963802525.1). Classification (GTDB taxonomy): domain Bacteria; phylum Actinomycetota; class Actinomycetes; order Mycobacteriales; family Mycobacteriaceae; genus Mycobacterium. The sequence continues at coordinate 13,356 of CAWDJC010000005.1, forward strand.
CTGGCGAACTATCTGGCGGTCAAGGCCGCGGGAACGACGGCGCTCCTCGGCGCCGATCAGGTTGTCGCCGCGCTCGGCGAGGGCCTCGAGGGCTGCGCCGCGCTGCGGCCGGCTGTGCACCTGATGGCCGAACCCGATGCCGACAAGCTCAATGTCGAACTGCCGTTTCCCTGCGTGTGGGTGTCGTCGTGGTCGCGCACCGCCGGCATCGAGCCGCTGCGGCATTCGTTGGTCGTCACCGCCATCACCGGCGACGAGCGGCTGATCGACGACCTGCTCGCCGAACCGACGGTCAGCAACGTGTACCGCGGCCACCACCCGACCTTCTACGCGGCACCCGAGATCCCGCACGACGGGTTTCTGGCGGATCACCTGATGCGCAACAAGGGCTTCATCCGGGACTAGCGGGGACTGGCGTGCGGCGGAAGCCTCAGCTACCGAAGCCTCCGCCGGGAGTCCCGACCGTCGTAGCGCCGGAACCGTCGCCAAAACGACCGGCCGCAAAGGCCGCCCCCTTGTCGATCATGGCCCCGTCGGATGCGTACGTGTCATGCGCCGCGAAGTCCATCCCGTCGGAGCACACCGGGTCGTCGGGAGCGCACACCTTGATGGTCTTGGCCTGATAGAGGGGGCCGATTGCGACCGGCGGCTGGTTGAGGAAGTTCATCGCCCGGACGTTCGGCGTTCCGAAGAGCACGACCGAGGAGACGTGGTTTGCCACGTCGGGGCCCATCGGCTTCGGCACGGTCGCGGGATCGACCCCATCCGGCACGGCGGACGAGGTGACGAAGCCCATCACCGCCGCGCCTTGGGAGAAGCCGCCGAGCACCATCTTGGTGTTGGGGCAGTCGTGCGCCATGGAAACGACGTGGGCGCCGGCGTCCCTGATGCCGTCGAGGCCCGTCTCCCACTCACGGGTGGCGGGGTAGTTCACCGGATAGACGTCGAACGACTTTGCGCCGACGCGCGAGCGCAGGTTGTCGGCGAATGCCTGTCCGGTCGCGCCAAGACCCGGAGGCTCATCGGTGCCGCGCGCGAATACCACTTGCACGTCCGGACATTGGGCGGTGGCGGAGGGGATAGCAGACGCGAGGACCGAGGCGCTAAGGCCCACCGCCGCGACTGCTGCAGGACCAAGGAGACGAGCGAGGTGACGTGCGATCATGCCGCAATTGTGCCCCGGTAAACCGTTCCCTAAACAGGGATTTTTCTGGCAATTATTTCAGGCAGGTAAAAAAAGTTGCGTGGGGCCGCGATCGGGATCAAATCGCCTGCCAACAGGCCCGACGATTGAACGCCGGGCCGAGGCGCGGACCCCGACCCCGATGTGGTCTGCTAGCTGTAGTCCGAGTCGAGTAACACGGTCAAGCCAGAGCCGCACCCCTCGACGCGCATCTCGGAGTGAATGCGGCAGTCAATGTGAACGTGATAGCACAAGCCTTAGAAAGGGCCTCGGTAGGGACCTTGGCAGGCGTCATCACAGCGGCCACCGACCGACTGGCCAACCCGGCGCGGATCTCGGATCCCGACAAGCTGCGCAGCACCGTCTCCGGCAAGACCGTACTGGTGACGGGCGCATCATATGGAATCGGCGAGGCGACGGCCCGCAAGCTGGCCGCCGCGGGAGCGACGGTGCTGGTCGTCGCCCGGTCGGCGGAAAAACTCGACGACGTGGCGGCGGCGATCAACGCCGGCGGCGGTCGAGCCGTTGCCTACCCGACCGACCTCGCCGACGAGGCCGCCGTCAGCGAGCTGACGAAGCAGGTGACCGAGAACCACGGCCCGCTCGACATCGTGGTGAGCAACGCCGGCAAGTCATTGCGCCGCTCGCTGCATGACCAGTACGACCGCCCACATGACTTCCAGCGCACCATCGACGTCAACTACCTGGGACCGATCTGGCTGCTGCTGGGACTCCTGCCGGCCATGCGCGAGCACGGCGGCGGGCACATCGTGAATGTTTCGAGCGTCGGCGTTCGTGTCGTACCCGGTCCGCAATGGGGCGCCTACCAGGCCTCCAAAGGCGCTTTCGATCGCTGGCTGCGCAGCGTGGCCCCGGAGTTGCACGCCGACGGCGTGGACGTCACGTCGGTCTACTTCGCGCTGGTCCGTACCCGGATGATCGCACCCACGCCGATTTTGGGCCGGCTGCCCGGCTTGTCTCCGGACGAAGCCGCCGACGCGATCGCCAAAGCCGTCATCGAGCGGCCCCGCACCAACGAACCGCCGTGGGTATGGCCGGCCGAGCTGGCATCGGTGCTGCTGGCCGGACCCGCCGATCGCGCGGCCAGGCTGTGGCACCGGCGCTTCTTCGCCAACTCCGATACCCATGAGGCCCGACGATGACGGACAGCGTGGTCGCCACCGCGGCACGGGCGCTGCTGCGCTCACGACTGCTCAGCCCGCCGTCCCCGGTCGCGGGATTCCGGATCGTTCGCGAGGCGCGCCGGGGTGGCACCAATCCCTACGCCCTTTTGGCGGTCACGGCGGCTCGCTGGCCGGACCGCGGCGCAATCATCGATGACGACGGCGCCCTCACCTACCGCGAGCTGCGGTCGCAGACCGAATCCCTGGCCCGTGAGTTGTCCGGCAGTGGCGTTGGACCCGGTCAAGCGGTGGGGGTCATGTGCCGTAATGGACAAGGCTTCGTCAAGGCCTTCTTCGCCGCTGCCCTGGTGGGCGCCGACGTTGTACTCGTCAACACGGATTTCCGCATCGATGCGCTGGCCGCCGCCATGAGCGCGCACCGGATCACAACGATGGTCGCCGACGAGGAGTTCGCGGAGCGGGTGCGCGCCGCTCAGGGAGCCGAAGCATCGGTCGTCCTGATCGACGCGGCGACGGTCGTTTTGCGAGAGGAGGGCCCGCGCCCCTTGAGACCTGGGGTGAACAAACCCGGCCGGATCGTTCTGCTCACGTCGGGCACGACCGGCAAGCCCAAGGGCGTGCCGCGCACACCGCAGCTGAGTTCGGCGGTGGGCGTCTGGGTGACGATCCTCGACCGCACCCGATTGCGCACCGGGTCGCGGATCTCGGTGGCAATGCCCATGTTTCACGGCCTGGGTCTCGGCATGCTGATGCTGACGGTCGCCCTCGGAGGCACGGTGCTGACGCATCGCAACTTCGACGCCGAAGCCGCGCTCGCGCAGGCGTCGCTGCATCGTGCCGACGCATTTACCGCGGTGCCGGTCGTGCTCGCGCGCATCCTCGACCTGCCGCAGCGGGTGCTGGCCCGAAACCCGCTGCCCTACCTGCGGGTGGTGTTGTCCAGCGGGGACCGGCTCGATCCCACCCTCGGGCAGCGGTTCATGGATGCCTACGGCGACCTCCTCTACAACGGCTACGGCTCAACCGAAGTCGGCATCGGCGCGCTGGCCACACCGGCCGATCTGCGGGAGGCTCCCGAGACCGTCGGAAAACCCGTCGCCGGCTGCCCGGTGCGCATTTTCGACAAGAACGACAGGCCCGTCGGTCCGCGCGTCACCGGACGCGTCTTCGTCGGCGGCGAGCTGGCGAGTGAGGGTTACACGGACGGTGGCGCCAAAGCCGTCGTCGACAACATGACCAGCACGGGAGACATGGGCTATCTCGACAATGCGGGACGGCTCTTCATCGTGGGTCGCGAGGACGACATGATCATTTCCGGGGGTGAGAACGTCTACCCGCGCGCGGTGGAGAACGCACTCGCCGAGCATCCCGACATCGCCGACAACGCGGTCATCGGTGTTGCGGACGAGCAGTTCGGTCATCGACTGGCCGCCTTCGTGGTCCTGCAGCCGGGAAGCAGCATCGACGCGGCGGGGTTGCGGGATTACTTGAAGGGCAAGGTTTCCCGCTTCGAACAGCCCCGAGACATCAACATCGTCGGCAGCCTCCCGCGCAATCCCGCGGGCAAGGTCGTGCGCAATGAGTTGTCGACCTGAGGCGCCCTCTGCCGACCATTACAAGACCCCCGGATTTGATAGCGCATGTGATAGCGCATTCAAAAGTCGCCTATTGCTCCTGCTTGGGTTCCAGGGCAGCGCCGGGTCAACGAGTCGGACGATTCAGGCTCCTAGGCGGATATCCGCGTGGCCAGCGCGGCGAACTCGATGACGATCGACGCAGGGCTCGGCCGCGCCGTCGAAACACACTGCAATGGCGCTCAATTCGTGCGCGTCGAACGCTGCCGTGGCTATGCGGACCGTGTGAATGGCTGAATGCTCAGTCCTGTTTGGGTTCCAGCGCGGCGACCCTTGTGGCCAGCCAATTGGGCGCCAGCACCGACACGGCGGTGGCTCCCGCCGTCGCACTGACCACGCCGGACCAGGCGACCGGCCCCAACGGTGTACAGCCGAAGAACTGGCTGACGCCGGGAGTTTGGACGATGGCGACCAAGACACCCGCGCTGCCGAGCGCGGTGACCAGGACGAGCGGGCTGTGGCGGCGCGTCAGCAGGGTTTGCGCGAGCTGCGTCGTCACCAGCGCGGTGAGACCCATTGTCGACGTGCGGCGTTCGGTGCCCGGAGTCCAACGCCCGATGGCCCAGGCCGCGGTCGCGCCGGCGGCCGTGACGGCGCCGCGGGTGACGATCTGGCGCATGAGCGGCGCGTCGAGCGAAGGCGCGGGTTCGGACAGCGCCGCACGCTGGAAGGCCCGTTGGATCTCCTCGGCATCGCGGTCGACTTCATCGTCGTCCTCTTCGGGCTGCGGGTACTGCGGGGTGACGGCAACCGCAAGCGCGGGAAACATATCGGTGAGCAGGTTCACCAAGAGCAGCTGACGCGTGCCCACCGGCGCGCGGCCGGTGCCCAACGCGGTCCCGATGATGGTGAAGAGCACCTCACCCACGTTGCCGCCGACCAGAATGCCCACCGCATCTCGCACACCGCCCCACATGCCGCGGCCTTCGACCAACGCGTCGAGCAGCACGCCAAGGTCGTTGTCGGTCAGGACGATGTCGGCGGCCCCGCGCGCGGCCGACGAACCACGACCGCTCACCCCGATGCCCACGTCGGCCATGCGGATCGCGGCGGCATCGTTGGCCCCGTCGCCGACCATCGCGGTCACCTGCCCGCCGCGCTGCAGCGCCGCGACGATCTGCACCTTTTGTTCGGGGCTGACGCGGGCGAAGACCTGTACGTCGGCGGCGAGTTTGGCGCGGTCGTCCTCATCGAGGGTGGCGAGTTCGGCACCGGTCATCTCCCGCGCGTCCGACGGCAGACCCAGTTGATGGGCGATCGCCCGTGCGGTTACGGGATGATCGCCGGTGATCAGCACTACCCTGCGATTGGCTTCCAGCAGCGCCTCGATCAGCGGCCGCGCCGATGGTCGCGCGGTGTCCGCCAAACCGACGTAGCCGATCAATTCCAGGTTGTGCGCGGCGGCGTCGACGTTGTCGGCATCGGTGTCTTCCTCTGTGGTCCCGCGGTCCCAGCGGCGCTGGGCCACCGCCAGCACGCGCAGGCCTTGCCCGGCGAGGTGCAATACCAAAGACTCCGCGTGGTCTTGGTCGGCGTCCTGATCAGCGAACCGGCAGCGCGGCAGGATCTCCTCGGGAGCGCCTTTCACCATCAGCATCGGCCCCGCCGTGTCGGCGGTCGCGGTGACGATCGAGGCGGAGTAGCCGCGACTGGACTCGAACGGCACCTCGGCGAGCACGGTCAACTCCGGATCGCCTTGACCGTCAAGGGATTTAGCAGCGGTGAGGATAGCCTCGTCGGTGGCGTGCGCGTGCCCCTGCCCGTTATGTGGTTGGGTGCAGGCGCGCGCGGCGATGCGCAGCACCTCGGCTGCTCGCGGGTCGGCCGCTTCGGGGAATGGGCCCTCGGCACTGGTCCCGCGCGGCACCCCACAAACGACCCGCAAGCGGTTCTCGGTGAGCGTGCCGGTCTTGTCGAAACATACCGTCTGGACCCGGCCCAGCGCTTCGACGGCGCGTGGGGTGCGGACCAGCGCCCCTCGCCGCGACAGCCGCTGGGCGGCGGCGAGCTGGGCCAGGGTGGCCACCAACGGCAGGCCCTCGGGGACGGCCGCCACCGCGATTGCGACGCCGTCGGCGACCGCCTGACGCAGCGACCCGCGGTGCGCCAACGCCAAACCGGTCACCGCCGCCCCGCCGGCAAGCGTCAGCGGAAGCACCTTGCTGGTCAACTCCCGCAGCCGGGCCTGCACGCCAGCGGCCGACTCGACATCGGCGATCGCCGAAATGGCGCGTTGCGCGGCGGTTCCGGCACCGGTGGCGACGACAATCGCCCGGGCACGCCCGGCGACGATGGTGCTGCCCTCGAACAGCATGCTGGCCCGATCAGCATCGGCGAAGGCGACGGGCTCGACCTGCTTGTCCACCGGCAGCGATTCACCGGTGAGGAAGGACTCGTCGACCTCCAGGTCCTCGGCCACCAGCAGGCGTGCATCCGCCGGTACCACCTCGGGGGCGGCCAGGTCGATGATGTCGCCGGGGCGCAGCGATTTCGCGCTGACCGTGACCGTTCGTTCGGTGGTACGAGCCGCCTCGAGGCGCCGGTGTGCTGTCGCGACCGTGGGGAGGACGACGCGGCGCGCGTGTTGGTCTTGCTCGGCGAACAGCTCGGCGACCGCCGCCTCCGCCCGCAACCGTTGCACGCCGCCGGCGATCGCGTTGGCGGTCATCACGCCCGCGACCAGAAGCGCGTCGATGTTGCTCCCGACAATCGCCGAGGCCGCCGCTCCCACCGCCAGAATCGGTGTGAGCGGATCGTCGAGCTCGGCCCGGGTTGCGCCCAGCAGCCGTCCCACCCGGGCCGCCGGGCCGCGCAGCGGCGCGACAAGCGGGTTATACGACAGGTCGTCAAGAACCTGCCGCCAGGGCGCGACGCCGGCCTCGACGGCCAGCGGTCGCGTGCGGCTGGTCAAGCGGGAGTAGACGATCTCCGGGTCCAGGGCATGCCACGCGGTGAGCGGTTGCGGCGTGGGATCCGCCAGCCGCAACACCCTGCTGGCCGAGAAGGTTCCCTGTATCAAGGCGGCCGCGGCGGCCGCGTTGACCGGATTGAGCCAGCGCTGTAAGGCGAGCGGGTTGGCCGAGCGAGAATCACCGGTGACGAGCAGCAGGCCGGCCAGGGTGCTGCCGCCCTTGGCGAGGCGCACCGCCGATTCCGTGGCCTCCCGGGCCACCGGCAGCGCCGACAAGATCCGCACCGCCGCGGCAAGATCGGTGCCGGTGATGATGTCCGCGGTCCACGGCGTCGCCGCCTGCGGATCGTCGAGGGCCACTCCGACGTCGGCGATGGCAAGCGCCGCCAACGTGTCGGTCGATGCGAAGTCCCGGTGCAACGCGGTGATCAGCAATACGGGCCCGCGATCCGTCCGCAGGTCACGAACCAGCTGCAGCAACGGCGTGCCCGGCGGATGACTCACGGCGACGCTCGCGGTCAAATCTTCGGTCCCGGCAACGTGGCGCAACACCACCCGGGCTCCGGTCCGGGCGGCGGTCTGCAGCAGGGGGATCGCGAAGGGGTCGACCTCCCAACCGACATCGACGCTGCCGACGCGTTCGCCGTCGACCACGAGGTCGGCGTGCTCGAGCCCCTGGGCGGGCGTCGCCGACGGCCCCTGCGCCCGAATCCAGCGCAAGCGCGCTCCAGTGGCCGGTAACTCATCGGGGTCGGGCTCGGGGGCCTCCTCACCGTGCAGCAGCGCGTCGGTCACCTCATACACCCGGTCCTCGTCCCAGCCCGGTATGTCTCCCTGCGCCTGCAACACTGCGCGGTTGTCGCCCCGCAGCGCCGCCCCATCGATGACGACCACCTTCACCCGATCCAGCCGACGCAGAGCGCCCGGGTCGAGGATCAGTTGCCCGGCGTTGGCGAGACCGCGGCCCAGTATCGCGGCGAACGCCTGCCGGCCTGTGTGGGCGGCTCGCGGCACGCCGGCCAGCAGGGCCCCCGCCGCGTCTTCGGTGCCGCCCCCGGCCACCAGCGCCCCCGCCGCGGCGATCAACGAGGCGTTGGCCGCCTGATCGACGTACTCCTCCACCGGCCCGGCCATCGATCCCTTCGCGGTGTCGATGGCGGCATCGATGGCCCCGCCGACCACGACGTGGGAGACGTCCCCCGCGGCCGCGGCGGCCCAATTGTGCCGGGGTGCTTGCGACTTGGGTCCGGCCGACGAGATGACGGGAACCACCGGGGCTTGCGGCCGCTTCGGCGAGGCCAGCTCCGGCTCGCGCTCTCGCCATCGCTGACGGTGCGCCGACGCTTCGGAGATCTGCAGGCTGCGTTGTGCGAGGTCCAGCAGTGGTGTGCCGACGGCATGGGTGAGCCCGTGGGCCACCGCCGTCGAAGCGCTGAGCGCTAGATCGGTGCCGACGCGACCCAGCCGCGACTCCAGGACGGCAACCACCCGCGGTTGATGATTGAGCAGAGCGGCCGCGGCGCGCGCGCTCCGCGGCGCGACGGGCAACCGGCCCAGCCAGCCGGTGACCGCGGCACCGATCGCCGCGACGTCCATCGCCGCCGCCGAGAGCGGCACCAGGATCGCCAATGGGTTGCCCGGGTCGGCGAATGGCGCGGTCCGGGGTGCCGACATCGGTCCCGTCAAACTCAGGTCGGCGGCCACGGCACAAACCGCGTCTCGCACCTCATCCAAAACGGCGTCGGCGTTGGCCTCACTCTCGAGTTCGACCACAAGCCGGCCAAGTGCGCCCTCGACATGGGCGGTGGCCACTCCGGGAATTCTCCGAACCGGTTCCTCGACCACCGCCGCATGCTCGTGCCAGCTGGGGAATGGCAGCAATGGATCCAGGTCCAGATGCACTCGCCGCCCGCTCTGCCAGCGCACCGGTGGCGCCGTGCCGTTAGGGGAGCCGTTGGACGGAGTGCCCATGCCGATCGCACGGCCCGTCGTGTGGGCCATCGACTGAACCACCGGGCTCGCCAACTCCGCTACCGGGCTGGCGAACATCTGCACCGCGCCCGCGGCGCCGGCCGCAGTGGAGACGCCGGCTCGCACTACTTGCGCGGCTCCGCCGGTCACGCCAGCGACGACGCTGGTTACGCCCGGAATCTTCATTCCGTCACCCTTCAATTACGTCTACCGCGCCTAATGATCCTGGCGTGTCAGGGGCCTGTCCACAGATGGGCTGGATGGACCGCCGGGCGATGACACCAACGACCGCGGCGCGTCGCGTATCGCTCAGTTGCCAGGGGTGCAATCGCTTCCTGGCAGAAAGGTTACCGGGTTGCGGGCAGACCAAACCTGCCGAACACGCGCGGGTCGAAAAACACGGCGATAGCGGCGATTCCGGTGGGGCCGCCCGGGGTGTAGGAGGGGCTCGCGCAACGACATTGGCAGGGGCAGTAACTCGAGCCCCAATGAGCTCGGCCAACCTCGGCTGCCCCGAATTGGCATTTGACTGATACTTAAGCGACGCGGGCCAAAAAACGCGAATGCGCGGTAGCCGTCGACGGGCTACTCGCGCAATATCGGGTTCAGGAATTCGGGCTATAACATTCGGTGGTTTGCCCTACCGACGTGGTAACCGGCCGGGAAGGATTTCTCGATGACCTGCAGCTGGTGGTCCACTCTGGACTCGAGTTCGAGAACTACGCAGCTGTCGCCAAGGGCTTTCGATTCGAGAACGATGTACCGCTGACCACAATCGGTGATCGGGTCGCCCGAGTGCAATTTCTCGACCGGCACCGACTCCGGGGTTCCGTCTGCCTCCATCCATGACACGTTAGGTCAATTCAGCGAGTGAGGGAATAGTTCTCCAGCCGGCCACCGCTACGCGGTGCCGGCCCCCGGCTGCTTGAAGAACACGCTGACGTGGGAGATCAGGCCGTCGTCACCCTGCTCGAAGAGGATGCATTCGGGCCACGTGGCGGGCGCGTCGTCGATCTCAAACGACTCGCTCAACTCGACATACGAGACGCGATCGTTCACGCGCGACACGCGCTTGACGTCCAACCGGTGACCCTTGAGGTTGGTGAGCACCTTGTGGAGGTAGGCGACGTAGTGCTGCTTGCCGTCGACGACGTCACAGAAGGGGCCCTCCCGGATCAAGCCCTCGTCGGCGATGGTGGTGGCCAGACCGTCCCAATCGTGTGCGGCCAGGCACTCCAGGTAGCGCTCCACCACGCCAGCGCCAACCTCGGTCACGTCGGTGACTCCACGGAAAACACAGTAAGCCACGGCAGGGGGCCCAGGGAATGCCCACCGAACACCGACGAAATACGTTCGCCGAAGCGCTGCGCCGCGACCGCCGGCACAGGCGAGAATGGTGCGATGACTGCACCCCGCGCACCGGAGTCGCCGGCCGAGGCGCCGACCTGCTACCGGCATCCCGGTCGCCGGACCTACCTCCGCTGCAACCGCTGTGAGCGGTACATCTGCGCGGACTGCATGCGCACCGCGGCGGTCGGCCACCAGTGTGTGGAGTGCGTCCAGGCGGGTGCCCGGACGATTCGACAGCCGCGTACACGCTTTGGCGGGCGGGAGCGGTCGGGCACGCCGGTGGTGACCTATGCGCTGATCGCGATCAACGTGATGGCGTTCGTAGCGGAAATGGCGTCGGGGGGCTTGGAGAAGCAACTGACCCTGTGGCCACCGGCCGTCGCCGACGGCCAGCTGTATCGACTGGCGACCGCGGCGTTTTTGCACTACGGCGCAACGCATTTGCTGCTGAACATGTGGGCGCTGTATGTCGTGGGCCCACCGCTCGAGATATGGCTGGGCCGATTGCGATTCGGCGCGCTGTACGCATTGAGCGGGCTGGGTGGTTCGGTACTGGTCTACCTGTTGTCGCCGATCAACACGGCGACGGCGGGCGCGTCGGGGGCGATTTTCGGCCTTTTCGGCGCCACATTCGTGGTCGCGAAGCGGCTCACCCTCGATGTCCGTTGGGTGGTCGCGGTCATCGTGATCAATCTGGTCTTCACGTTCGTCGTTCCGGCGGTCAGCTCACAATTGATCAGCTGGCAGGGTCACGTGGGCGGCCTGGTCACCGGCGGAGCGGTGGCCGCGGCCTACGTTTACCCACCGAGGGAACGGCGGAACCTGATCCAAGCCGTGGTGACGATCGGCATCTTAGCCGTGTTTGCCGCGCTGATCTGGTGGCGCACAGTCGATCTCCTCGCGGAGTTCGGCGGGCATTAAACCCTGGGCTGACGGAGGTCGTTTGATATGAGCTGGTGGGTCGCGCACGCCGAGCGGACGCTGTCGGAAAAGGTGCCCGCGCCCCCGGGCGACGTCCGCGATTTCTACGTGGATTTGGACAACATCAAACTCGTGCATCCGCTGATTGTGTCCGTGCAAGCCACGTCGCGCACCGAAACACCGGATGGCTACCTGCAGAGCTATCGGGTGGTGGATCGGATCCCGTTGGGGCCGTTTACTATTCGGATCACTTACCGGGCGCGGCTGCATGTCGACGCGGATGGCGAGGTGATGACCGAGGCCGATCAGTCACCGGGGGTGCACCTCCGCGGAACGGTGAGCTTTGCGCCGATCGACGGTGGCACGCGTATCACCGAGCGGATACGGATCGCCGCACCCCGGCCGTTGGCCCCGATGACGACGCGCGAGGCGGTCAAGGCGCACATCGAGATGCTGGCGGGCATCCGGCGCCACTTCGAATCCGAGTGATTGGTCGCGTTTACCTCGTCGCCTATGACGGGTTGTTCAAGGGGCCACACGCCGTCGCGGTGTGCCACACTTCCCTTTTGTCCCATGACCGGTCGTAGAACGTTGATCGACACGCCGGGTTTCGGCATTGTTTGAGTCGTTCCCAAATGCCGGTGTGCTGGCTGAGCAGGATTTCGCTCCATATGGCGCTGGCAAACCAGCGCCAGCCATGGCCGGTGGCCATCGCGATGATGTGGCCGTCTTCGTCAACAGCTAGTTGGACGGTGGCCAGACAGTGGCGGTCCAATTCCGTTGGCAATCGGCCAAGTAAGCGCTCGACGGTGTCCCGTAGCTCCCTGAGCTGGGCGGCGTCGTGTTCCGTGAGCTTAGGTAGCGTGGCTTTCGTTTCCCGCATTTCCGACCAACCCCGTACTGCCCGCTCCGCCCATGGCCGTGCGTGGTCTAGGTCGCCGAGCAGGTCCGGTCCGCATCTGGCGTTGGCCTTGGTGTTGAGAAACTCTTGCACGAGCACGAGCCCGTTGGGTGCCAGAGAGGAGCCGTGCCGCTTGGTTGCTTCCCACAGTTGGATTGGATCGCCGGGGCAGCACGCGTCGGCGGCCGGGTCGAGGCCGGTTTGCCACCGCGGATTCATCTTCCCCCCTTCCGTTTAGCTCTTCGCCATCCAGCCATCGCTACCTCTTGCCCGGGTCACTTACCGGCCAGCCGCTGGGCGGCCAATTCCCGAAGCTCGCCGGCCTTGATCTTGGCGTTGCCCGTCACAGCCACTTCATCCTCACGGAAGAACAGCACGTGGCGCGGCACCTTGTAACTCGCCAATCGTTCCCGCAGGAACGCCAGAAGCTGTTCGGTGTCGAGTGTCACGTCATCGTGCGGCACGACGCAGGAGACAACGACCTCGCCAAGCGTTTGATGTGGAACGCCAACGGTCTGCGCCACCTTGACGCCGGAGTGCCCGATGAGGGCGTCATCAACCTCGCGTGGCGAAACATTGGCGCCGCCGGTCTTGATGATGTCAGTGAGCCTGCCTTGCCAGTAGAGTCGGCCGGCTTCGTCGAGATAGCCACCGTCGCCGGTGGGGAAGAAGCCCTCGGAGTCGAGCGTCTCATCGAGTGGGGTGCCGATGTAGCCCAGCATGAGTGTGGGCCCCTTGACGCGGATCTCGCCGGCCTCGCCGCGCGAAACGATGCCGCCCGTGAGCGGATCCGCGATCTTAAGCGTCACACCGGGCAGTGCCATTCCGGAGCTGTCCGCGTGGACTTCGGGCGGGGTGTTGGCGGGATAACCCGTTGTAATCGTGAATGTTTCGGTGTTGCCGTAGGCGTGGCCCGGCTCGTACCACTCGCCCGAAACCGTGGGGTGGTGCGCGATCGGGGTCTTGAAATCCGCGAACCTCACGCTGCTCAAGTCCACCCGGTCCCAGTTGGGCGCGCCTTCCAGCTGGGCCCACTGGTGGGGCCAGGCGAACGGAAAATTCACCCGCTCGGCCTGCATGAGCTCGAGCGCCTCGGCGGCGTCGAACGTCGATTGCAGGACGAGGGACCCGCCGCTGGCGAGCGTTGAGCCGAGCACCATCGTGAAGTTGCCGGACCAGAAAAACCCGTTCGCGGTCCAGCCGCGAACAGCGTCGTTTGGGTTGAACCCGTACATGCGCCGGAAGCGCCACAGCTGAATGCACACCCCGCGGTGCGCGTTGAGGACGCCTTTCGGCTTGCTCGTGGAGCCAGACGAAAAGAACAGCAGGGCGGCATCGCTCGGAAGCACCGCCGCGGCGGTCGCCTCGACCAGCTCGCGGGGCTCCTCGTGGCCGTGTGCCAGGAATTCATTCCACGCTTCGATGCCGGGGGCCGGCGCTCCCAGCAGTGCGAGGCGGCGCAAGAACGGGTACTTCGCCGATTGCAATCCGCCCGGTTGCGACGTGCCGATCGCCGGTTCCAACGCGGCCAGAACGACGGCGAAGTCCTTGGTTAGCACCGTCCGCTCGAACAACAGCACCGAAATCGCGGAAGCCCGTAGCAGATGGTCCAATTCGGACGGCGTGGAAAACGTGCTGAGGGCGACGGCCACTCCCCCGGCCAGAGCTGTACCGAATACCGCGGCAAGCCATTCCGGTCGGTTCGTCATCAGAACGCCGACGCGGGCGTCCTTGCCGAGGCCGCACCCGCGCAACGCCCGCGCCACCTCGATCGCGCGTTCCCAGAGCTGTGCATACGTCCAACGTGTGACGCCGTCGGCGGTGCGCCACACCAGCGCCTCGCGCTCGCCGTACGTCTGCGTCACCTCGCGTAGAAAGCCCGGCAGCGTGAGCGCCCCCAGGCCGGGCTCATCCGAGATCGGCGGTCCGAACACTAGCGAAAGGTGTTGCGCTGCTCCCGATTCCGTTGCATCGACCATGGCTACAACGGCAGTTCGACCTCAGCTGTGCAGCCCACCAGCATTTCTCCGTTCTGGTTGGTCAGGCGCAGCTTCACCTGTACGAGAGGCACACCCCACGTCGACTCCGCTTGCTTGTCGACGATTTCGGCGTCGAAGTAGGTCACGTCTCCCTCGAAGGCGGGCGTACGGAAGTCGGCCTTGGAATGGCGCACCATGCCGTCGTGGCCGGCCCAGTACGCGAGGTAGTCCGTGCACCATGCGCCCATCGTTGCGCCGTAGCCGTAGGCGCGCGCCATGCCGACCTCGCTGGCCCGCTCGGCGTCGATATGCCCGCGCGATGGGCCGACATAGAGCCCGTCGCGCTTCCGTGGATCGATCTTCGCGTCTTCTTCGTCGAAGGCGAAGTCCTTGCCCCAGCCCGGATCCTGATACACCCAGGGATCCTCGACACCGGGCGGGGCGACCCAGTGGAAGGTGCCCCAAATGTTGAACAGGAACGCCCGGTATTCGGTGGTGAAGCTGGCGATGCTGTGCGGGCCGATCACGCGGCGAGGCAGCGTGTCGCCGATCTTCACTTCGTCGAAGCGCGGTGAGACACCCATGCGGTTGGACTCGAGCCAGTCACGCCGTAGCCTCTCGACTTCCTCGAGCTCGGTTTGTGTCCAACGTTTGATGTCGCCGAGCTGGTTTTCAAACATCCCGCGCTTTGTCGCTTCGTCGTAGAGATAGCGGATCGCTGTGGAACGTTCGCGCGCCACCAGGGTGCCGTGCTGGTTGGTGTGGATGGTGTCACCGCGCGAGAACATCGTCGGGCCGGCGAATTTCGTCTCGGTCACCTTGTAGTCGTGGAACCGACGCTCCTGGAACAACTTGTCCCCGGGCCGTACGGGACAACCGTAGAACCACCATTCCTCACCACCGAAGATCAAATGGCTGTTCGGAATATGGCCCACGCACGCGGGCGCCGCGCCGTGCCCGTAGTCGAGCGCGACCGCGATGGACTGCGGTGCAACAATGCCGCCGAATTTCGAGTCGCGGGCGAACTGCTCATCCCAGTGCACCGGATTGGGATAATCCATCGCCATCACCCAACGCCGGATGTCGGATGAACTACACGGATCCCACAGCTGCCCTCCGCCCACCGGCTTGCCCACGCGGTGATCGACGTCGGACAAATCGAGTTGGACGCCTTGTGGTTTGGTCGTCTTGGCCATTGGCGCTCCCGTCAGCGATTGACGTCGACAACGATGCGGCCGCGCACCCTGCCGTCAATGAGTTCCCCCGCCGAGGCGATCGCCTCCCCCAGTCCGATCTCCTGGGCGATCGAATCCAGCGCGCCTGCGTCCAGGTCGCGGGACAGGCGTTTCCAGGCGGCGATGCGTCGCTCCTTGGGTGCCATCACGCTGTCGATGCCAAGCAGGGAAACGCCGCGCAGAATAAACGGCGCGACCGTCGCCGGAAAGTCCATGCCCTGGGCCAGCCCGCATGCGGCAACCGCGCCGCCATACCGTGTCTGCGCGCAGGCGTTGACCAGCGTGTGACTGCCGACGGTGTCGACAACGCCCGCCCAGCGCTCCTTCTGCAACGGCTTACCGGCCTCACCGAACTCGGCGCGGTCCAACACCGTCACGGCACCGAGTCGCTGCAGGTATTCAGATTCGGAGGGCTTTCCGGTCGCGGCAGCCACTTTGAACCCGGCGGCGCTCAACAACGCGATCACGACGCTTCCGACGCCGCCCGTCGCGCCCGTTACCAGGATCTCACCCTGATCGGGCGATATACCGTGGGCCAGTAGGGCATCCACACAGAGGCTCGCCGTGTAACCGGCGGTGCCGATCACCATAGCCTGGCGACTGGTGAATTGCGGAGGCAGGGGCACCAGCCAGTCGCCGTTGAGGCTGGCACGCTGAGCGAGGCCGCCCCAATGCGTCTCGCCGACGCCCCAACCGTTGAGCACCACGCGGTCGCCCTTTTTCCAGTCGGTGTGGCTGCTCTCGGTCACCACGCCGGCGAGATCGATGCCCGGGATCATCGGAAATTTCCGCACGACGGGCGACCTGCCCGTAATGGCCAGGCCGTCCTTGTAATTCAGCGTGGAGTACTCGACGTCGACGCTGACCGCGCCATCCGAGCCATCGGGAAGCTGCGCCTCGTCCACATCGGTGACCCCAACCGTCTGTCCTGCCTCGCCCTTCTCGATCAAAATCGCTGAAAACACCTGTGCCTCATCCCTTCTCAATCGGCCGGGGCTATTTCGCGGCCTTCTCGGGCGCGTAGCCCAAGGTGCTCTTGACCTCCAAGTACTCGTGGAACCCCGCCTCGCTCCACTCTCGACCGTTGCCGCTGTGCTTGTAGCCACCGAACGGCGCGTTCATGTCGAAAGCATGATTGATCGTCACCCAGCCGGCACGGATCTTGCGGGCCACGTCACGGGCTTTATCGAGGTCGAGCCCCGAGACGTAGCCGGCCAGGCCGTAATCGGTGTCATTGGCGACCTCGACGGCCTGATCGATGTCGTCATAGCCGAGGATGCACAGCACCGGCCCGAAGATTTCCTCGCGCGCGATCGTCATGTCATTGGTGACGTTCGCGAAGACGGTCGGCTTGACGTAGTAACCCGCGTCCAGCCCCGCCGGCCGACCCGGGCCGCCGGCGACAACGGTCGCGCCCTCGTCGATGCCCTTCTGGATCAGTCGCTGGACCTTATCGAACTGCGCCTTCGACGCCACCGGCCCGATCGCGGTCTTATCGTCGGGGCTGCCCACCTTCACTTGCTCGGCCACCCCACGCGCGATGGTGATGGCTTCGGCCATACGGGAATTCGGAACGAGCATCCGCGACGGCGCGTTACAGCTTTGCCCGGAATTCGGCATCATGTTGACCACGCCGGCGCGGACGCTGTCGGCGAAGCCCGAGTCGTCGAGAACGATGTTGGGGCTCTTGCCGCCGAGCTCCTGGGTCACCCGCTTCACCGTCGGAGCCGCGTTGGTGGCCACGTCGACGCCCGCGCGCGTGGACCCGGTGAACGACACCATGTCGATGTCGGGATGGCTCGCCAGGGCCACGCCGACGCCGGGGCCGTCGCCGTTGACCAGGTTGTACACACCGGCCGGCACGCCCGCGGCATCCAGAATCTCGGTGAAGATGTAGGCCGAATATGGCGCAACCTCAGACGGTTTCAGGACCATGGTGCAGCCCGTCGCCAACGCCGGGTACACCTTGACCGCGATCTGGTTCAGCGGCCAGTTCCACGGCGTGATCAGCCCGCAGACGCCGATCGGCTCCTTGACGATGAGGGTCGATCCATGCTGTTCGTCGAACTGGAAGTTCTTCAGCACGTCGATCGCCGTTGCCAGGTGACCGAGCCCGAGTTGCACCTGCGGGCCCGCGGCCAGCGAGGGTGGCGCGCCCATTTCCTCGGTGACCGCGTCGGCGAGATCGCCTGCCCGCTTCTGGTATTCGGCGAGGATGGCCTCCAGGAGGTCCAGGCGTTGCTCGCGACTGCTTTGCGACCAGCTGGCGAAAGCGCGTCGGGCGGCGTTGACCGCCACGTCGACGTCGGCGGCCGAGCCGAGCGAGATCTTCCCGGAAACCTGCTCGGTCGCCGGGTTTTCGACGTCAAAAGGATTGGGCCGCAACGGGTCGACCCACCGGCCGTCGATGTAGAACTTCAGGTATTCGCGCATGGCTTCTCCTCTTTCCTATCTCTTTTCTTATTGGGTGCCTTCGGCGTACCACGTGCGGAATTCGCCGTAGTTCGGCATCTCCTCGGAGTTGGCCTTCGGGTCGATGCATACGTGCACGACGGCTGTTCGGCCGCTGGCATAGGCGCGCTTGATCGCCGGACCGATCTCTTCGTGTTTTTCGACGTATTCGCCGTGGCAGCCGAAGCCCTCAGCGATTTTGTCGAAGCGCACGTCCTTGCTCCAGTGCACACCGGGCTGCGCGGACGGCTGGGTGAACGTGCGCTTGTAGACGCCGACTTCGAGGCCCCACTGGTTGTCGACGCCCACGACGCACACCAACGGCAGCTTCTGACGCGCGGCGGTCTCCAGCTCGGCGATGTGGAACATGAACGAGGAGTCGCTGGTCAGTAGCATCACCGGCCGCTTTCCGCCGTCGGCGACCGAGGCGCCGACCGCGTAGGGCAAGCCCGTGCCGAGGTGGCCGAAGTTCTGGTTCCAGATCACGTCGCGCGGCTTGGCCTGCGAATAGGTCCATTGGAAGATGACCGTGGCGCCGCCGTCGCGGACCATGATGCCCTCGGCCGGAAACGCTTTGGTCGCCTCGACCACAAAGCGAGCGGGGTGGATCGGGGTCTGCCCGCTGGGTGCGGTCTCGGCCAATTCCGCGAGCTGGTCGGCATCCTGTTTGATCCAGCGCGCAAGATCGGCCGACGGCGATCGCGGGGTGTCCTTCAGCGCGTCCACCAGCTGGGGCACCACGCCACGCAGGTCTCCCACCAGCGCCACGTCGACCGGCCGGTTCACGCCGATCGCCAACGGATCCTGCTCGACGTAGATCCACTTGCGTGTGGCGTTGTTCTGTGCCCAGTGCCGCGTCTTGCCGTAATGAACCGGCTCGCCGAGTTCGGTGCCGAGCGCGATGCACAGGTCCGACGTGACCACGGCCTCGACCGCCGCCGACGAAAAACCGTAGGGAAAGGTGCGATCCTCCAGACCGGGGATGAACGAGGTGCCGCCCGATGTCTGGATCACCGGGCAGGCCATCAGCTCGGCCAGTTCCCTGACCGCCTCACCGGTGCGCGACGTGTGCACGCCGTGGCCGACCAGCAGGATCGGGTTCTTGGCCTCGCGCATCAGCTTGGCCGCCTCGGCGACCTCCCGCGCGCCCGCTCCGTGATTGACAAGGCGATACCCGCTGGGAGGCAGGGGATCTGCGACGTCTAACTCCTCCAGGATCACATGCGACGGGTACTCGATGTAGGCGGGGCCGGGTGTCGTCGACATCGCACGCCGAATCGCCTCCCGAACGATCTCGTCGGTCTGGTCGGCGTATTCGATCGACGCGCTGTACTTCACTGCCGGCGCGAAAAGCCCTTCCTGGCGGACGAACTGGATGCGCCCACGCCGGACCCGCCGTTCGGTGATGCGCGCCCGTTGGCCACCGAGGAAGATGACCGGCGAGTTCTCCACCTTGGCGCACATCATCGCCCCGGCGATGTTGGCAACCCCCGGGCCCAGCGTGCCGATGCACAGCCCCGGCTTGCCGGTCATCCGCGAGACAGCCTCGGCCATGAAACCGGCGCTTTCCTCGTGATGGGGCGAGACCACCGTCCAGCCGCGCGATTCCGCCTCGAGGAACATGTGCACGAAGTTCGGGTCCGGGATACCGAACAACGTGTTCACGCCCTCGGCCTCGAACAGGTCGAGAATGCGCTTGTAAACGGGCACAGCCATGGTGAAGAACTCCTTAGCGATAGATACCGTTGGGCGAGTCGTTCTCGGCGACCCGCCGACGACCGAAACAGTCTGGGGGTCCGCGGGGCCGTTGGGATGCGCATCGGGACATTCCGCGGCACAATGTCTTTCACGTGCTTGTGCACATCTGCGCGCGGTCGCGCAGCCCGCCGGCTCGTTCGGAAGTCCACGCGCCCTCTATCCCGAACCCGACACGGGTTCCACGTCGACCGCCAGTTCCAGCTCGTCGAGGACCTCGGCGGTGTGGGCGCCGAGCTCTGGCGCCGGCCCCGCGACGCGACCCGGTGTCCGAGAGAACCAGGTGGGTACGCCCGGGAATCGCACCGGTCCGTGCGGGGTGTCCACGGTTTCGAACATGCCCACGGCGTTGAGATGCGGGTCGTCGAACAGGTCGCCGGGTGTGTTCAGCGGCGCGGCCGGTATCTCGAGTTCGCGGAACAGCGCCAGCCACTCCTGGGTCGAGCGTTGTTTCATCGTCTCGGCCACCAGCCCGTAGATGGTATCGATCTGGCGTGCGCGCTTTTCCAGGGTGGAATGCAGCTCACTGGCCCACGGGGGCTGGACGGCGCTGACGAACGCGTTCCAGTGTTTGTCGTTGTAGATCAAGGCGGAGATGTAGCCGTCGCTGGTGTGGTAGGGGCGGCGGTTGGGTGCCACGGTGCGCGGATACACCGCTGGTCCCAGCGGAGGGTCGAACATGGCGCCGTTGGCGTGCTCGACGAGGATGAACGAGGCCATGGTTTCGAACATGGCGACCTCGACTTCTTGCCCCTCGCCGGTACGCTCGCGGTGAAACAGCGCCATCGTGGTCGCGTATAGCGCCGTCAGCCCGGCGACCTTGTCGGCCATGATGGTTCCGACATAGTCGGGCTCGCCGGTCAATTGCTGTTGAACCGCCGGCAGGCCGCATTCGGCCTGGATCGTGTCGTCGTAGGCGGGCCGGTCCCGCTCAGGTCCGCGGCGGCCGTACCCGTAGCAATTGGCGTAGACGATCGCCGGGTTGATCGCGGCGACGTCGTCGTAGCCGAAGCCCAGCTTGGCGATCGCCTTGGCGCGCATCGAGTGGATGAACACGTCCGCGGTCTCGATGAGCGCGCGCAGCGCGCTTGCACCGGCGTCGGTTTGCAGGTCCAGCACGATGCTGCGCTTGCCGCGGTTGACGTTGACGAACACGCCGCTCATACCCGGCGCCGGACCAACCGAAATGTAGCGGGTGTTATCACCCTGTGGCGGTTCGACTTTGATCACGTCGGCGCCCATATCGGCCATGATCTGCGTGCAGTACGGTCCCATCACCATTGCGGTGAGGTCGATCACCCGCACACCGGCCAGCGGTCCTATCCTCATCGGGCTAGCCACGGAGCGCGCCCCGATCGCTCGAACGGTGCGCCAGCTCGAAGCTGTAGCGGATGTGCTGGGCATGGCCGTCGGGTACGACCGGAAAAAGCAGCGGCGCCTCCATGTTTCGAATCGCATCCAGGTATGCGCCGACATCCTCGACCGTCCACGACGGCCGGCATACGCCCGGGCTTTCGGCGATGACCGCCCGCGCCACCCGACCCGCCAGCGCGATGAACATCTCCCCGGTCACCGAACAGGATTCGTGTGCGAGCCAGCCCACCACCGGCGCAACGAGGTCCGGGCCCATCGGCGGGTAGGCCGAGGTGTCGATCCCGGTGGCCATTCGTGTCACCGCGGCCGGCACGATCACGTTGCATGCAACGCCGTCGGCAGCCCCTTCGAGCGCCGCGACGTTGGACAGTCCGATCACGCCGGCCTTGGCGGCCGCGTAGTTGGCCACGCCGTGGTTTCCGTACAGGCCGCCGATCGACGACGTGAGTACGATGCGGCCGTAACGGGCCGCGCACATGACTGGAAACGCCGGCCGCACCACGTTGAATGCGCCGCGCAAGTGCACGTCGAGCACAGCATCGAAGTCCTCGAAGCTCATCTCCTTCAGCGAGGCGCGACGGACGTTGCCGGCGTTGTGGATCAGGATGTCAATGCGGCCGTAGTGTCCGAGCGCGGCCTGGATGATTGCGTCGCCGCCTTGGCGAGTCGCGACCGATGCGGTACACGCGACGGCCTCTCCACCGGCCGCCGTGATCTCATTGACGACTCGTTCGGCCGGGCCCGCGTCGGCCCCCTCGCCGGCGAGGCCGCCGCCGGGGTCGTTGACGACAACCTTCGCTCCGCGCGAGGCCAGCAACTGAGCGTACGCGCGGCCCAGCCCGCGACCGGCGCCGGTCACGACGGCGACGCGGTCGTCGAATCTAAGCTGAGACAAAGGGATTTCGCTCAAGCGAAGGGTTCCTCACCGGCGAGTTTGGTCCGGGTCAGCATCCGCCCGGAGTCGGGGTCGTACGGTCGCGCGCGATGCATCGTGCCGGTGTTGTCCCACATCACCAGGTCACCGACCGACCATTTGTGTCGATGTACGAATTCCGGGCCAGTCGCCCAATCACGCAGACGCACAAGCATTTCGGTACTCGTCTTGAGGTCCGTATCGACGATATGGCTCGCGGTGCAACCGAGGATCAGCGACTTGCGGCCGGACCGGTGTGTCCAGACCAAGGGCAGCTCCCGCGACCCGATGGCCATCATCTGCCGCAACGTGGTGATGTCGGGTTCGGGGTTGTAATACAGCAGCGTGTTCCACGTCGAATGCATCACCCGCAGCGACCCGAGCTGCTGCTTGTCCGCGTCCGACAGATCCTCGTAGGCGGCATAGGTATTGCAGAACTCGGTGTCACCGCCGCCGTTTCGGGGAAGCGCCTTGCTGGACAGCAACGACGCGAAGATCGGTACCTCGTTCATCGTCCCGTCGATGTGCCAGTACAACGACCCTTTCAGGTAGTCGGCCTGTTTGTTGACGGCGGTATCCAGCGTGACGTTGTAGACCTGCTCTCCGCGCCGTTCGGTCGCCAGCGTGCCCAGCGTCTCGGTGAATGCGACGTGTTCCTCGTCGGTGAAGCCAATCTGCGGAAAGACCAGCACCCCTCGTCGTTCGAGGAGCTCTCGCAGGGTGCCGGCGTGCACACCGCTGAGCAGATCTTGCTTGTCGGCGCGAATTTCGGTGGCGATGCGCGGTGCAAGATCGCGGGTCGCCAATGTCGTCACCGTCATGTGCCGAGCACCAGACCTTCCAGCTCGCCCTTGTCGCGCCACTCTTTGATCAGGTCACCGAACGCATAGAAGCCGGGCGCGTAGTACTCGCCGATGGCCGAGCGGATGCCCTCGCCGCCACCGCCGCCCTCATTGTTGTAATAGCCGGGCGTGCAGGAGACCGCGAATTCCGATGTGTCTATCGAGACTTCGCGGATCGTCTTGACCCAGCCGTCCTGGGCATCCTCGCTCGGCTCAACGGTCGTCGCGCCGTGCGCTATTGCTTCGGAGATGATGTAGGCGATGTGTTCGGCCTGCTGCTCGAACATCGCGGTGGTGTTCCCCGACACGCCGCCCTGAATGAAGCCGGTGAAGAACTGATTCGGGAAGCCGACACTCGTCATGCCGTGCAGCGACTTATAGCCGTCCCGCCAGTGGTCGAACAGTGACAGGCCGTCGCGGCCCTCGATGACGTCAATGGCATAGCGTCGGCTGATTTCGGTCGTGATCTCGAAACCGCTGGCCCAGATGATGCAGTCGACCTCGTATTCAACGCCGTTGGCGACCAGGCCCTTGTCTGTTACCCGTTCGACGCCCTTGCACTCCGACACGTCGACCAGCGTCACGTTTGTCCGATTGAACGTCGGCAAATACTCGTCGTTGCTGCACGGCCGCTTGCACATGAACCGGTAGTACGGCTTGAGAGCCTCGGCGGTGTCCGGGTCGTCCACGACGGCCTCGACGTGGCGTCGCAGCCGCTCCATGACCTTGTAATCCTCTTCTTCGTGGATCGCGGTGATCTGCTCGATCGACAGGGACGCGGGATCCTCCATCGCCGCGATCCGTGCGGTCATGTTGCGCCCCAGTTCGGTCCAGAAATCGCAGACCATATCCGGCTGGTCGAACACCACACCTTCCCCCAACGGTGACCAGCGGTGAAAGTTGCGCTTGCGTTCCTCCTGCCAGCCGGGCCGCAGGGAAGCCGCCCACTGCGGGTCGGTCGGCTCGTTGCCTCGCACGTCCACCGATGAAGGCGTGCGCTGAAACACATAGAGGTGCTGGGCGTCTCGGCCTAGGTGTGGAACCAGCTGCACGCCGGTCGCACCGGTGCCGACGAGCGCGACGCGCTTGTCGTGCAGCTGGTGGAGTCCGCCATTGGCGTCCCCGCCGGTGTACTCGTAATCCCAGCGCGCCGAGTGGAACTGGTGTCCTTTAAAACCCGTGATTCCCGGGATGCCGGGCAGCTTCGGGCGGTTGAAGGAGCCCTGCGTCATGACGACGAAGCGTGCGCGGATGTCGTCACCGCGGTTGGTGCTCAACCGCCAGCGTTTGATCGATTCGTCCCAGCGCACCTCGGACACCTGGGTGGAGAAGATCGCCCCGTCGTACAGCCCGAAATGCTTGCCGATGTTGCGACAGTGCGCATATATCTCGGCACCGTCGGCGTACTTCTTGGTCGGTACCCAATCGAGCTCTTCGAGCAGCGGGATATAGCAGTACGCATCGTTGTCGCACTGGATCCCCGGGAAGCGGTTCCAGTACCAGACTCCCCCGAAGTCCCCGCCCATTTCGATGACACGCACGTCGTCGACGCCGGCCTTCTTGAGGTACGCACCGGCCAGAAGTCCGGCGATGCCGCCGCCGAGCACCGCGACCTCGACGTCTTCGGCGATCGGATCCCGGAACGACACCGGCGTACACGGATCTACCTCGTAGAACTCCGCGAACTCGCCCTCGAGCTCGAGGTATTGCTTAGAGCCTTCCGGGCGCAGCCGCTTGTCGCGCTCGTGGAGGTACTTCTCCCGCAGCGAGGGAATGTCGATGTCGTCGGGCGTCCGCGTCGGCCCGCACGGATCTTCGTAAGTTGTCATGCCAGTGGACGCTCCTCATCTGAAAGCTCTTGGGGCTCACCGGTACCCATGTAATTCGACAACTGGTGGTGCAGATTTACGGTGCTGCGTTCGCGGTACGGGTTGGGCTTGGTGCCCTGGAAGCCAAGGGATTTCATGCCCCGCTGCACGGCGGCCATGTTGGAGAAATCCTGCGGCAAGACCGACCGCCACCTGGGGTCACCGACCGGGGTGTGCTCCCACTGCGTCTGGGCCTCTTGGCCCTTCGGGAACAGTTCGAACACCGCCACCTCGAAAATGCACCTGTCAGGGTTGTAGCTGGGGTGCGGCCGCGCGCTGTAGCACAGCGCGCTGGTCAGGCCCTGCCCGATCTGGAAGTTGGGGAAGATCTGCCATGCGGTGCCGGCCTGCCCGAGGATGTCGGATGGAATCGTCGGCCAAATCACGCCGCGGGCTTCGTCGTCGCGCCGCGCCGACGCCAGCCAGTGCTCGAGAACTTTGTCGGGCGGCGTGCCCTCGGGCAATTCGTCCACCAGCCGCCTGGCGGCGTTCACCAGCGTCTGGGTGGTCGTGGCGTTGGTCTCCTCCATCGTGTACACCTGCATCTCCGCCGTCGACACGCGCGGATCGGCGCCGGTGCCGAGGCGGATCTTGGACTTGGTGGCTTCCAGATCCTCTGGAGCGTCATAGCCGATGTTGCTGTGTTTGCCCTGCGCCTTGGCCCATCCCTTGAATTCGCCGAACTTGTTGAACTCCGGATGCGTCGTGTAGACGTGGTAGGTCTCGTTGAAGGCCTCCATCGCGACTTTCCAGTTGCAATCGAAGACAAGCCACTTGCGCCATTTGTAGCGCATGTTTTCCAGGCCGAACGGGTCGAGAATCTTCGCGGCGGGAAACAGGTAGTCGGCCAGCGGCTCGCAGTCAGGGTCCATGTTGATCCACAACCAGCCGCCCCAGGTGTCGACTTTGACCGGCCGAAGGTGGGTGTTGTCGACAGTCAGCGCTTCCCGCCAGTCCTGTTGTTCACGGATGTGAATGCACGCCCCGTCCAAGCCGTAGGTCCAGCCGTGGAAGCCGCAGACGAACGACTTACGGGTGCGGCCACAGGCGTTCTTCGCACCCTCGGGTGTGTCGATGAGCCGGCGGCCACGGTGCATGCAGACGTTGTGGTGGGCCCGAAATCCGTCGGATTCGTTCTGGCCGGTGCGTACCACGATGATCGAGTCGTCCAGAATGTCGTAGGTCAGGTAACTGCCCACCTCGGGCAGCTCTTCGACACGGCCAACCTGCTGCCAGACCTTTCGCCATAGTTTGTCGCGCTCAGCGCGGGCATAGTCCTCGCTGATGTACGCCTCGACGCCGATCGTCATCGGTCTCGACAGTTCCTCGGCAGCTGCAGGATTCACGTCTTTGGCCAGATCGGTCATCACATCCTCCTAATGGCCGCGCGGAAGGATTCGTCTTTGAGAAACAACGAGGTGTTGTCGGCGCCGAGATGGCTCCATTTGAGGTCGAGCCCACCGTCGACGAGCAGCGTCTGGCCGGTGATGTAGCTCGACAACTCCGAGAGCAGAAAAAGGATGGCACCGGCCTGTTCCTCGGGACGGCCGCGCCGGCCCATCGCGATCGCCTGCCGATCCCGGTCCGGGTCCGCCTCGACGTAGGTACGCGAGGCCGTGGTCTCGGTGACGCCCGGCGCCACGGCATTCACCCGGATTCCGGACAGCGCCAGCTCGAGCGCCATGGTGCGGGTCATCGCCGAGATCGCTGCCTTGGCGGTCCCGTAGGCGACGTGAAACGGCGCGCTGTTCATGCCGCTGATCGAGGAGATCGACACGATTGACCCGGCCCGCTGCTGCGCGACGAGCTCGGCCGCGACGGCCCGGCTCATGAAAAACGCCGTCTCGAGATTGTCGGTGAAGATCTTGCGCCAGTCGTTGCGCGTCACCCGCGTCGACGGCATCCACGTCGACGGCTCCGCGCCGCCGGCGACATTGACCAAGCCGTAGAGCCTGCCGTCGGCACGGCGGGCTTGGTCGATGACCGCGGCGATGCCCTCGTCGGTCGACGCGTCGGCGGCGACGGGCACGACCGCCAGACCCTGGCGTGCCAGCGGAACGACGTGCTCGTCGAGGTTTTCCTTCGAGCGGCTCACCGCGATCACGGTGGCCCCCGCGCGGGCGGTCATGGCCGTCACGGTCGTGCCGATGCCACCGCCGCCGGCACCGGAAACCACCACGATCCGGCCGTCGAGTTTGAGGAAGTCCTCCATTGCCTGCTTCCGTCTGCCCGGGACAACGCTAGCCACCGCTAACGCCCGCAGCGGGCTGCGCTGCAACTTTGTCCGGACAATATATTGGGTTCTATCCGTTGGAGAACACTATTCCCATCGGCAGACGCCACTGTCAAGATGGAACGCGATGCTGTGGCAGCTATTGTCTGGACTAGCGCGACTTTGATAACGTCCGGCCCAAAGGAAGGATCTCGGCGAGACATGTCGATATCAAGGGCCATCGCGGCGCAACCATCGCGGTATGCCCCCTTGAATTCCGGGGCCGGGGCCGAAGTCGCGGAAGGCTGGCGACTCGAGCGGATCACCGCCCCGAGTCGCCTGTTCGGCGCCAACGGTTTGCGTACCGGCCCGGACGGTCGCGTTTACATCGCTCAGGTGACCGGCAGTCAGATCAGCGTGCTGGATCACCGCACCGGGGAACTGGGAGTCGTGAGCGCCAAGGGCGGCGAGATCGTTGCGCCCGACGACGTTGCGTTCGACGCGAACGGCACCCTCTACGCGACCGAGGTCATGGACGGCCGGGTCAGTATGCTCGACACGGCCGGCCGGACCCGGGTGCTGCGCGACGACGTTCCGTCAGCCAACGGCATCACCTTTCACCGGGGCCGGTTGTTCATCGCTGAATGCCGTGAGGGCGGGCGCCTGCTGGAGTTCGACCTGGGCGGCGGGCCACCACGGGTGCTGCTGGAGAACGTGCCCTCACCGAACGCGATGGAGGTCGGCCCGGACGGCCTGCTGTATTTCCCGGTGATGGGGGCCAACGAGATCTGGCGCGTCGATCCCGACGGCGGCGAACCACATTGTGTTGCAGGCGATCTCGGTGTACCCGACTCGGTCAAGTTCGACTCGCAGGGCTACATCGTCTCGACCCAGGTGGCCAGCGGGCAGGTGCTGCGCATCGATCCCCGCAGCGGCGAACAGCGGCTGCTGGCCCAGCTAAGTCCGGGGCTGGACAACTGCACCTTCGTCGGCGACCGGGTGCTGGTATCCAACTTCACCGGCGAGATCACCGAGATATCGCCGGACGGCACAACGCGAACGGTACTGCCCGGCGGGCTGAACTGGCCGCTGGATCTGACCGTGGGTCACGACAGGCGGCTCTACATCGCCGACGGCACGTTTTTCTATGTCGCGCTGCCCGACGGGTCTTTGCAGACCGTGGGGATGTTGTTCAGCCCCGGCTATCCCGGATTCCTGCGCGGCGTTGCGTCGAGCGGACCGGGCGAGTTCGTCGTGACGACGTCGGGTGGCCAGGTCAGCCGCTACCGGCCGGCAGCGAGCGAAACCGAGGTACTGGCAGACGGTTTCGACCAGCTCTACGGCGTCGCCGTCAGTCCCAACGGCGCGGTCTTTACCGAATTGGGCACCGGACGGGCGCTGTCGTTGCGGTGGTCGGGCAACATCGAGGTGCTGGCGACCGACCTGCGTGAGCCCGTCGGCGTCGCGATCGGCGCGGACGGGGCGTGCCTGGTAGCCGAGGCCGGCACCGGGCGAGTGGTCAAGTTGAACGGATCGAGGATCGACACCGTCATCGCCGATCTAACACGTCCGCAAGGCATTTCAGTACACGATGGCGTGCTCTACATCGTCGACGCCGGCGCCAAGGAGTTGATCGCGTTCGACCTGAACACCAACGTTCGGCACACCATCGCTTCCGGGTTACCGGTCGGGCCCCCGCCGGGGGTGGTGCCCAAGCCGTTGAAAGGAATGCCGCCGTTTTCCGGGCCCCAGGGCCCCTTCGCCGGCATCGCCGCCGCGGCCGACGGGACGCTATACATCTCGGCCGACGCCGACGGCAGCGTCCTCGCATTGCGCCGCTCACAGGGCGACCGCTGATGTCCCAAGCCATCTCCAGCGAACACCGCTACCTACAGATCGCACGTACGCTGCGTAAAGAGATCGTCGACGGTGTTTATCCGGTGGGCTCACAGCTACCGACCGAACACCAGTTGTGTGAGCGATTTGCGGTCAGCCGCTACACCGTCCGCGAAGCGCTACGCCGGCTACGCGAGGACAACCTCGTCGCGTCGCGACCACGAGCGGGCACCCGTGTGGTTCCCCGGCCGGCCTCCAGTTCCTATGCGCAGGACGCGATGTCGATCAACGACCTACTGGCGTTCGCGGCTGGCGCGCAGCTGAACATCGAGTCCAACGAGATGGTGACAATCGACGACGACCTCGCGGCTCGGACCGGACTGGAGGCCGGCACCCAGTGGCTATCTGTGCGTGGTTACCGGCAGCCCGACGGCGCGTCGGTGCCCCTGTGCCGAACGGAGTACTACATAAACCGCACGTTCGCCGCCGTCGGCAGGCTGCTGCAACGCCACACCGGCCCGATTTTTCCGTTGATCGAGGACCTGTTCGGTGTGAGTATCGCCGAATTGCACCAAGAAATCGCCGCGGTGCTGCTTTCCCCCGAGGTCGCCGACGGCCTCGGAGCTGAGGCCGGCACCGCAGCGCTGCAAATGCAGCGTACCTACAAGACCTCTGATGGCGAGGTCGCCCAGGTGACGATCAACACTCACCTGTCGCCGAGCTTTCGGTACGCGATGACCATGCGCCGCGTGAACGCTTAGGCCGGTCGAGGTGATCGCCCGGGCCCACCAGGACACGCCACGCGCGGCAGAGGCATACCGGCGCGGGCTGTGGGTGCGTACCACACTGGCCGATTCGCTGCGCGCGGCCGCAGAGATCTCGCCGCGGCGAACGGTGTTGGTGGATGCGGACACTCGACTGGACTGCGCCACGCTGTACACCCAGGCGAGCGGGCTGGCGAGCGCCCTGCTGGCGCGCATGCCGACCGGCGGCGTCGTGTCGTTCATGCTGCCGAACTGGCACGAGGCCGCGGTCATCTATCTGGCCGCGTCGCTGGCCGGGATGATGGTGAACCCGATCCTGCCATCGCTGCGCGAGCACGACCTACGCTTTATCCTCGAAGACGTCGAAGCCGGGATGATCTTCGTGCCGCACCGATTCGGCGGCCACGACTACGCGGCGATGCTCGAAGGCGTCACGGCCGAGATGGACCTGGCACCCGAAGTGGTGGTGCTGCGCGGCGACGCCGGTTCACACACGCCGTACTCGGGGCTGTTGGGGCATCAGCGGGATACGGCGAAGCTGCCGGCCCTGGATCCCGACGCCGTGCGGATGGTCCTCTACACGTCCGGCACAGCGGGCCGACCCAAAGGGGTTCTGCACAGCAGCAATTCGATACATGCGCTGATCTGTCAAATCCGCGACCACTGGGCCGTCGGCCCAGGCGACACGTTCCTGGTCCCGTCGCCGATCGCCCACATCGGCGGATCGATCTATGCATTCGAATGCCCGCTGCTGCTGGGCACCACCGCGGTACTGATGGATCGGTGGGATCCGTCGGCGGCCGTGGCGCTGATGAACGGCGAGCGGTGCACCCACATGGCCGGGGCGACACCGTTTCTGCAGCAGCTGTTGTCGGCTGCCGAGCGCGCCGGCACCCGCCTGCCCGACTTGAAGGTGTTTGTCTGCGGCGGTGCCTCGGTGTCGCCGTCGCTGATCCGCCGCGCCGCCGACTATTTCGACCGGGCGGTCGTCACCCGGGTGTACGGCTGCACCGAAGTGCCCGTCGCGACTATCGGCGCTCCCGGGCAACACGAAACCGACTACGCCGCGGACACCGACGGACGGCCCGGCATCGCCGAGATCAAGCTCGTGGCGCACGAAGCCGCGCCGGCCGGTGACGGCGAAATATGCGTGCGCGGCCCGCAGATGTTGCTGGGTTACCCGCATCCCGAGGACGACGTCGACTCATTTGACGCCGCAGGGTTTTTCCGCACTGGAGACCTTGGGCGCTGGGTCGACGACGAATACCTCGTCGTGACCGGCCGGGCCAAGGACGTCATCATCCGCAACGGCGAGAACATCTCGGCAAAGGAAGTCGAGGACCTGCTCGCCGAGCATCCCGGCATCGCCGAGATCGCGGTCGTCGGGCTGCCCGATGACCGCACCGGAGAACGGGCCTGTGCGGTGATCGTGCCGGCGCGTGCGGCGAGGCCGGACGTCGCGAGCCTGCTTGCACTGCTGGAAAGCAAGGGTGTCGCGAAATTCAAGGCGCCAGAACAGGTGGTCATCTGGGACGCGCTACCGAAGAATGATGCAGGGAAGATACTCAAGCATCAGATTCGAGCGGCGCTGACACAGGATGGGTGAGATGCAGGTCGCAATCGTCACGGGAGCAAGCAGCGGCATCGGCTTGGGATGTGCCAAAAGACTCGCCGAGATGGGCATGGCGATCGTCGGCACGGGCCGCGACCAGAGTCGGCTGGCCGAGCTGGAAAAGGCAGTCAATGACCCGGATCGCGTCGCGACGATCGCGGTCGACCTGACCCACGACGACGCGCCGCGACGCATCGTGGACCTCGCGGTCACCCGGTGGGGTCACATCGACTTTCTGATCAACAACGCCGGGGTGGGCAGCCCCAAGCCGCTACACGAGACCGACGACGAAACACTGGACTACTTCCTCGGTTTGATGCTGCGTGCACCGTTCAGGCTCGCGCGGGACGTGCTGCCACACATGGGTCCCGGGTCGGCGATCATCAACATCACGTCGACGTTCGCCGTCATCGGCGGGCTTCGCGGTGGCGCCTACTCGGCGGCCAAGGGCGGGCTGACCGCGCTGACCACTCACATCGCCTGCCAGTACGGGGCGTCCGGCATCCGCTGCAACGCCGTCGCGCCCGGTGTGACGCTGACGCCGATGGTCGAAAAACGCCTGGAGGACCAGCGATTCCGCAAGATCAACGTCGAAATGACGCCACATCAGCGGTTGGGCACTATCGATGACGTCGCCGACACCGTTGCGTTCTTGTGCTCACCGGGTGGAAGTTTCATCAACGGGCAAACGATCGTCGTCGACGGTGGCTGGAGTTCCACCAAGTACCTGTCGGAGTTCGCTTTGGGATCGCAGTGGATCGAGCGGTGAACGTCCCCCTCAAAGCGAGGTGGCATAGGTGTCAAACGGTGAGCAGCACCTTGACTGCGCGGCGTTCGTCCATCGCTTTGTACCCTTCGGCGGCGTCCTGAAGTGGGAGGCGCAGGTCGAAGACCTTGCCGGGGTCGATCTGACCGTTCCAGATCAGTTTGATCAGCTCGGGCAGGAATCGACGCACCGGAGCGAGACCGCCGTGGAGGTGCACCGCGGAGAAGAACAGCTTGTCGCCGGGCAGTTTGACGCCGTGAGCAAGGCCCACGTAACCGACGTGACCGCCGGGTCGGGTGGAGGAGATCGCCTACATCATCGATTCCTGGGTGCCGACTGCCTCGATAACACTGTGGGCGCCAAGGCCATTGGTGAGTTCTTTGATCATAGCGACGCCTTCGTCGCCGCGTTCTTCGACGATGTCGGTTGCGCCGAATTCGCGGGCCAACGTTTGGCGATCGCTGTGGCGGCTCATCGCGATGATCCGCTCGGCGCCGAGTTGCCTGGCGGCCAGGATCCCGAGCAGTCCGACCGCTCCATCGCCGACGACCGCGACGGTTTTGCCGGGGCCGGCGTCGGCGGCGACAGCGGCGAACCAGCCCATCCCGAGTACGTCGGAGGCGGCCAGCAGGCTGGGCATCATCTCGGCCGGCGGCATCGCGCGGGTGGCCACGAGCGTGCCGTCGGCGAGCGGGATGCGCGCGTACTGGGCTTGGGTGCCGATGTTGCCCATCAGTTCGCTTTGCACGCAGCGGCTTTGGTAGCCCGCCTGACAGATCTCGCAGGTGTTGTCGAACGCGATGAACGATCCAACAACGAATTGGCCCGGCTTGACATTGCGGACGCCGCTGCCGACTTCTTCGACGACACCGACGTATTCGTGACCCATGGGTGCGTCGTGGACGTCGTCGACGCCGCGGTAAGACCAGAGATCCGAACCGCAGATGCACGTCGCCGACAGCCGGACGATCGCGTCCGTCGGGCGGACGATGTCGGGGTCGTTGCGGTCTTCGACGCGCACGTCGCCTGGAGCATGCATCACCACGCCACGCATTGGTTGACCTTCCTTCGAGTCATCGCTTGCGTCCCACCTCGACCGTAGTTGCGGCGCCGGCCGGCCGCACCGGCGCGGTATTCCTCATCCTGCATCAACCCATTGCGCTCCAGCTCGTCGCGTAGAGGCGCGGGCGCTACGCGGGCTCCTAAGGCCTCGAACATCACCGGGTCGATGCCGTCGCCGTGGACCCCCAAGGGAACCGGCACGAGCCATCGGCCGGCGCGCGCCGACGCAAACCGGCCGGCTTGGTCTCGGCGCTTCCCGCCGGAAAATGCGAAGCGGGCCCCGCGCGTGTCTTCTCCTGAATCCCGCTGCGGCGCAATTAGGCTTGCTGCGATCAAGAGGAGGGGCAGCGACGTATCGGCATCAACTATGGCGCCGGGCGACAGGGCGGTCAGGGCGCGCTAACAGCGGACACTGAGCCGGGCGGGAGGTATCCCGCACCGGCGCGTTCTGCTCGGCGCCCGCGATGGGTTGCTCCGGTGCGCCGCGTCGGCCGGCTCGCAATTTGGGATAAACCGGAACGACGCAGCGGCATCCCGGCCCTCGACGGACTTCGCGCCATCGCGGTTGCACTGGTGCTCGTCGGGCATGGCGGCATCCCCGGCGTGAGCGGCGGCTTCATCGGCGTCGACATCTTCTTCGTCCTGAGTGGATTCCTGATCACCTCGCTGCTGCTGGATGAGCTCGGACGCACCGGTCGCATTGAGCTGACCGGCTTTTGGATTCGGCGGGCGCGACGGCTACTGCCGGCGCTGGTGTTGATGGTGCTCACCGTGGGCGCGGCCCGCGAACTGCTGCCCAGCCAGGCTCTCACCGGGTTACGCAACGACGCGATCGCGGCCTTCCTGTGGGTGGCGAATTGGCGGTTCGTCGCCCAAAAGACGGACTACTTCACCCAAGGCGCCCCACCGTCACCGCTCCAGCACACCTGGTCGCTCGGGGTGGAGGAGCAGTACTACTTCTTCTGGCCGGTCCTGCTGATCGCGGTGACCCTGCTACTGGCCGCGCGGGCCAGGCGCTATTTCAGGCCGGCCACCGTGGGCGGGGTACGGTTCGCCACATTTGTGATCGCCACCTTCGGCGCACTGGCATCCGCGGCGGTCGCCATCGTCCTCGCCTCCGACAGCACGCGTGACCGGATATATTTCGGGACCGACACCCGCGCGCAGGCGTTGTTGACCGGCGCCGCCGCAGCGGCTCTGCTGGTCCGGGATTGGCCGTCGATGAACCGCGGCTGGTGCCTGATCGGGAGCCGGTGGGGACGGCGGGTCGCCCGCTTTCTGCCGCTGCTCGGCCTGGCGGGTTTGGCGGCGGCGACCCACTACGCGACGGGCGGTGCCGGCGAGTTTCGCCACGGGCTGCTGATCGGGGTCGCAATCGCGTCGGTGCTCGTGGTCGCCCCCGTGACAATGGAGCAGCGCGGGGCGATCGCCCGCATCCTGGCCCTGCGTCCCCTGGTGTGGCTGGGCAACATCTCCTACGGCGTGTATTTGTGGCACTGGCCCATCTTTCTGGCCCTCAACGGCGAGCACACCGGATGGTCCGGACTGCCGCTGTTCGCCGCTCGGTGCGCCGCCACGGTGTCGGTGGCCGCCGCATCATGGTGGCTGATCGAGCAACCCATCCGGCGTTGGCGGCCGGCGCGGGTGCCGTTATTGCCGCTGGCGGCGGCCACCGTGGCCAGCGCCGCCGCGGTGACACTGTTGGTGATTCCGGTGGGGACCGGACCCGGCTTACGCGAGGCCGGCCTGCCGCCGGGCGTCTCGGCGGTCGCCGCGGTCTCTCCGTCGCCGCCCGGTGGCAGCCGCCCGGCACCTCGCGATCCGCACCGGCCCTTCACCGTTTCGGTGTTCGGCGATTCGATCGGGTGGACCTGGATGCACTACCTCCCGCCGACGCCCGGGTTCGCATTCGTCGACCACACCGTGATCGGATGCAGCCTGGTGCGCGGCACACCGTATCGGTATATCGGCCAAACCCTTGACCAGAGACCGGAATGCGACGGCTGGCCCACCAGATGGTCGGCGCAGATCAGCCAGGACCAGCCGGACGTCGCGCTGCTGGTCATCGGCCGCTGGGAGACGGTCGATCGCGTCAACGAGGGTCAATGGACACACATCGGCGACCCGACCTTCGACGCCTACCTCAACGGGGAATTGCAGCGCGCACTCAACATCCTGAGCTCCGCCGGTGTTCGAGTGGTGGTGGCGACCGTGCCCTACAGCCGGGGCGGCGAAAAGCCGGACGGCCGCTTGTATCCCGAGGACCAGCCCGACCGGGTCAATCTCTGGAACACCATGCTGCGCAAGACGGTTGTCCAGCACCCGAATGTGCAGATCCTCGACCTGAACAAAAAGCTATGCCCGGACGGCGTGTACACCGCCAAGGTCGACGGCATCAAGGTGCGTAGCGACGGCGTCCACCTCACCCCTGAAGGGGTGAAATGGCTAACGCCGTGGCTCGAGGAATCCCTGAGATAGCCTCTAATCGCCTGTGCGGCAGCTGATTTCCATGCTATCGCTTTCTCGGACGAGGAAGTTGAAGCTCACGTACCCGTTGTCCGGGTTGCGCACGCGATCGAGATAGGGTTGGGTGTCCGCCGCGTTGGTGTTGTCGGCGACAACCAACGCGCCTGTCTCGAGGCGCGGTTCGAGCAGCTTGATCACCGATAGATAGAGATCCTTCCAACCGTCGAGCAGAATGAAATCAACGGGTCCGTCCAGGTCGGCCAGCGTGGTCAGTGCGTCTCCCTCGAGGATGGTGATCACGTCAGCCAAACCGGTTTCGGCGAATGTTTGCCTGGCTGCCGCGATTTTGGTGGCGCTGAGCTCGGTTGTCACCACTCGGCCAATGCCGTTGTCGCGCACCGCCGAAGCCAGATGGATCGCGGAAATTCCGAAGGACATACCGAATTCAACCACCGTCGTCGGCCGGGTCGCCCGCACCAGTGCGTACAGCAGGCGGCCGGCTTCGGGCGTCACCGGGATATAAAACTCGCTCATGGCGTCGGCGCGCTCCTGCGCGCTCATCGGGCGGTCGAAATCGCCGTGCCGCTCGCGCAACCGCGACATCTGATCTCTCGTTTCGGCGTACATCCGGTCGAGCACCGTCGCGACCTTGGGCTCCTGCAAAGTATTAGCCATGCTTTCGAGGGTAGGCCTCGACGGCCGCGGTGCCGACAGCGCCCGGAGGGTAGCGGGCGTGACCCACGCCACGCCGATCAGAATTGTTGCCAATGCAGTTTGACGTGCATTGGGTGGCAGGGCAGAATGGACGGGCAAGCACCTCGGTAGGTGAGGCGTCTGCACGGACACAGGCCACTGACCCCGAACGTCGAGAGACGCCCCGGGTCAGGACAGCTCTTCCCGGACCCAAGGGTTGAGCCCAAGTGGCTTTCGGACGATGTTCCGGATACGCCGTGTAGTGCCGAAGCTCCGGCGAGAGGGGTGCGATCGGCGGTCCACCGCCGGTCATCGTGCCTCTTCCGTTCAGGTGAATGTGATGACACCCGCGTGTGTCCCGGCCGTGAGGAGGTGAGGGCGAGATGAGTCCCGGCGACAGTCCCCATCCGAAATCCATCTTGACCCGATCCGGTTCCGGCATCTTTCCTGCCGCCTGAACTTTCTCGGGCGCCCGTTAAACTCTGCGCGCCAATGGCTTTGCGCGCGTCTGGGCGCATGCCACGAGCCGATCGGACCTTGCGACAGGAGACGATCGTGGCTTTTGTTCTTACACAACGTTTTTCCGGTGTTTCGAAGGTGCGCGGGCGCTCGATGCTGCGCGCTGGTCGACTTTTGGCGACCAAGTTGTGCGCACGCCGCACCCTGACTCCACAGGAGCGCGCCAACCTCTATGTCTCACGGATGCCGATCGCGGTGGTCACGGCCTCGCTCGGCGGACATCCGTCGGAGCAGACGCGCCTGCCCTAGCCCGAACTCGTTCAGATAAGCGAGAATCCAATGACTTCGATCTCGACTCGCGGTGATCTCCGGAGCTCGCCGCTCAACGTTGCCGCGGCCCCGAATGCGATCGCCGATGCGCCGGGCCAGGCGGTGTTGGATTCTGCGCACGCCGGTGACATCGTCGGTGCGTTCGGCCGGATCCGGCGCGACGGCACCGGGGGGTACGGAGCGTTCAGTGGCCGCTGGCGGTGCCTGCGAACGCTCTTGGTCATCACCGGTCCCGGACTGATCGTGATGGTGGGCGACAACGATGCCGGCGGCGTGGCGACCTACGCGCAGGCGGGGCAGAACTACGGGATGGGTCTGTTGTGGACCCTGGCGATGCTGATCCCGGTGCTGTACGTGAACCAGGAAATGGTGCTGCGCCTGGGCGCGGTCACCCGGGTGGGTCACGCGCGACTCATCTTCGAGCGCTTCGGCAAGTTCTGGGGTGCCTTCAGCGTCGGTGACCTCCTGATCCTCAACGCGTTGACGATCGTCACCGAATTCATCGGTGTATCACTGGCGCTCGGGTTCTTGGGCTGCCCCAAGATCATCGCGATCCCGGCCGCCGCCGTCTTGTTGTTCGCCGTGGTAGCCGGGGGCTCGTTCCGCCGCTGGGAGGCGCTGATGTTCCTGCTGATCGCGGTGAACGTGCTGATCATCCCGATGGTGCTGCTGGCGCATCCCACCCTGAAGGGGACCGTCGGCGGGCTGATGCCGCAGTTCCCGGGCGGGGTCAACTCCACCGTGTTGCTGTTGGTCGTCGCGATCGTGGGCACCACGGTGGCGCCGTGGCAGTTGTTCTTCCAGCAGTCCAACGTTGTGGACAAGCGCATCACGACTCGCTGGATTTCTTATGCGCGAACCGATTTGGTCATCGGAATCGTCGTGGTCATGGTCGGGGCGACGGCCCTGATGGCGGTGACCGCCTTCGGATTGGCCGGCACCGCCGACGTGGGCGCCTTCACCGACGCCGGTGCGGTAGCCTCGGGCTTGTCCCGGCACCTCGGCAGCACGGTCGGGGTGCTGTTCGCGATCATCCTGCTGGACGCATCGCTGATCGGGGCCAATGCCATCGGGCTAGCCACCACCTATGCCATCGGTGACGCGATGGGCAAGCGGCACTCGCTGCATTGGAAAATCAGCGAGGCTCCACTGTTTTACGGCGGGTACGCGGCACTGCTCGCAGTTTCAGCCGCGGTAGCCTTCAGCCCCGATCACGTCTTGGGCCTGGTGACCCAGGGCGTGCAGGCGCTCGCCGGTGTCCTGCTGCCGTCCGCGACCGTGTTCCTGGTCTTACTCTGCAACGACCGTGCGGTGCTTGGCCCATGGGTAAACACGGTGCGGCAGAACATCTTCGCGTGGACCATCGTGTGGTGTCTGGTGCTGTTGTCGCTGGCGCTGACGGCGACGACCTTCTTCCCGGGTCTGTCCACGCCCACCATTGAGGCCGGGCTCGCGGGCGGCGCGGCGGTCGGCATCGTCGGCGGGGCCGCCGTGATCATCGCCGGCCGGCGGTCTCGCGACCTGCACGACGCGGAAGCCGTCGCGGGGACGCTCGGCGGTGGTCTGGATCCGGAGGAGGTCGACGAACTCGACGACACCCCATCGCTCGCGCGCGCCGAACGGCACGCCGTCCGCCAGCAGGACCGGGGGAACTGGCAGACCCCCAACCTCGCCATGCTTCCTCGGCCGACCATGTCGCCGATCCGCCGGGCGGGGCTCTTCACCCTGCGTGGCTATCTGGTCGTGGCCGTCGTATTCGTCATCATCAAGATCGTGCAGGCCGGCATAGTCGGGCCGGCCAGCTCATGGTGAACCATCGGGCAGCAGAACGATTTTGCCGTGGGTGTGCCGGCGCTCCAGTTCTTCGAACGCGTCGGCGACCCGGTCAAGCGGATAGGTGGCCGCGATGTCGGACTCGATAGCGCCGGTGGCAATCAGGCTGGCCATTTCGGCGAGCACCTCCGGTGTCGACGCCTCGGCGCTGCCCTCGGTCTTGGCGCCTACTTCGCCGGCCCTCTGAAACGAGATGATGGTGTCGATTCGCTCTGGCGGCACGCCGAGATCCACCGCGAGATCGATGTAGTCGGGGCCGAACAAGTCGATGAACGCGTCGATTCCGTTCGGCGCCGCTTCCCGCAGCCGGTCAGCCAGCCCGTCACCGTAGGCGATCGGGGTGACGCCGTGGTCGCGCAGCCAGTCGGCGCTTCCCGCCCCCGCGATGCCCAGCACCCGCGCGTCGCGGAGGACCAACAGCTGCACGACGAGGCTGCCGACTCCGCCCGCCGCCGCCGAAACGGCCACCGTCTCACCCGGTTGGGGCGCGACCGCGCGAACGGCGGCATACGCCGTCACACCCGCCACGTACAGCGAACCCGCCACCTCCCAGCTCAGTTCGGGCGGCTTGCGGATCAGTTGACCCACAAGGACCGCGGTGTGCGTGGCGTGGCTGGACCGGCGCAAGCTGAACCCGAGAACCTCGTCACCGACGGAGAACTCGGTGACTCCCGGTCCCACCGCGGTCACGACGCCCGCGAGGTCGCTGCCCTCGCCGGACGGGAATGTGGCGGGGAACATCTCATGCATCGCCCCGACTCGAATGCCTGCCTCGCCGGGGTTGATCCCGGCGGCGCGCACCTCGACCACCACCTCGCCCGGGCCCGGCGACGGCATGTCCACGTCGGCGACGTACAACACGTCGCGGCCCCCATACCGGTCGAACCGCACGGCACGTGCCACCCCAGCCGTCATCTTGGCCTCCTTAATCCGTGAGAAGCCCCTTGCCCCACGCCAGCATAGGCCGCCAACCGGCGGGGACCCCGCGCGCGTTCGAGTCGCGGCCTTGTTCAGCCCGGGATTTCGCAGTAGCGTCAGGCGCCGCGGCCGAACCGTGGATCGACGAGGAAGGAACGCCCATGGAGTTCGCTCGGATCACCGTCGCCGGCTGGGCGGTCGCCACCATGGTGGTCGGCACCGCGGCCACCGGCTGCGGCAACGACCACAAGACCTCGTCGCCCTCGCCTTCGGGGACATCCTCCAGTGCCGCCTCGTCATCGACGGGTTCGAGCGCGGTGACCGGCCCGGCGCCGGGGCAGCCCACCGATTACAGCTCGCTGCTGATCAAGGCCAGCGACATCGGCGGAGATTTCACCACTCCTCAGCCGCCGGTGCTGAACCCCAACAACGCACCCGGCGTCGCGCAGCTTTTCGCCAATGCCGACAACAGCCGCCGAATCGGGGACACGATCCTGATCGTCGCCGATCCCGGGGTGGCGAAGGCGGGGATCGACAACACCAAGACCAATTACGCGGGAAAGGTCAGCGGCACATGGCAGTCGGTCGACGTCGGTTCCAATGGGGCAATGATTTCCGGTAACTCGCCCGACAATTCCCAAGCGGTGACGGTGCTGTTGTTCAGCGAGGGCAAGGCGCTCGTCAACCTCGAGTTCGACGGCGCGCCCAACGATCCGATCGATCCGGGCATAGCGACCGACATCGGCCGCAAACAGGACGCAGCGATCAAAAGCGGGTTGCCCAGCTAGGAGCTGGATAAGCCCCAACAGCTGCAGGTCCGACAGTTACTCGTCGATCAGGTCTGCCGACAGGTGTGGAATGTCTTTCTCCGCACCGATTTTCGCCGCATGAACCGCGCCGCGGAGTACATCCCTTCCGCCGCTGTGACCGTGGCCGCGGTGGGCGTGCCGGCTTAAAGCACGCGGTTGATCGGCGCCGCTTCACAGTTTTGCTATGCGCCCGAGACGGGTCAGGCAACGACCTCGATGGGGTCGCCGACGTTGACCTGGTTGAAATACCAGGCGGCGTTGTCCGGGCTCAAGTTGATGCAGCCATGACTGACGTTGGCGTGGCCCTGCGAGTCGACCGACCACGGGGCCGAGTGGACATAAACACCGCTCCAGGTGACCCGGACCGCGTACTGCGCCGTGATCTTGTATCCCTCGGGCGAACTCAGCGGGATACCGATGGTCCGCGAGTCCATCACCACGGTGCGCTCCTTATCCAGGGCGGTGAAGTTGCCGATCGGTGTCGGGCGGCTGGGCTTGCCCATCGACGCCGGCATCGTGCGCAGCACCTCGCCGTTTCGGCTGACGGTAAAGGTGTGCCCGGACAGGCTGGCGACACCCAGTAACGCGTCACCGGTGTCATAGCCCGTCGTCAGGGCCTGCACACCCACCGAGACGTGGGTGTGGGCGGGCCAGTAGTGGTTCGGAACCCACTGAACGACGTTGTTCTCGACCCAGTCGAAGTGGCCCGGCGTGTTGCTCGGCGACGTGACGTGGATGGACCGTTCGGCGGCAACGCGGTCGGTGACCGGCGCAGTGAACGTGACCACGACCGGGTGCGCCACGCCCACCACCGCCCCGTTAGCGGGGGAAATGGAGGCAACTCCGGGGACCGGCTCGGGTAGCGGGACCGCGGCCACGCTGCGGGCGCCGCTGCCCAATGCGCCCATGCCAGCAATCGCTACCATAACGAACAGATAACGAAACGCTCGGTGCATAACGCTTACCCTTTGCGATGGTTCAACCGACACAACGATATTCTACTGGCTGTCGGCTCATTACGGTTTTCAGCAAACAATGCGCGCTTCGCTAGGCCGCCGGGTTGACGATCAGATCACCGGTTGAGTCGATCCCGGCAGAGTCGGCGAGGGAGCGGAGATGACTGCAAACGATCGCCACACGCGTCCGTTGGCGGGTTCGGCCGCACTGGTGTTGATCGACGTACAACGCGATTTCCTGGACATCCCGGGCGTCGATGCTCCGATGCCGGTCGTGGGCACCCGCGCGGCGATCCCGGCAATGGCCAAGTTGGCAACAGCCTTCCGGCAGCGTGGGCTCCCGATCGTGCATGTCGTCCGACTGTACGAACCGAATGGGTCGAACGTGGACCCGGTGCGCCGCCAATCGATAGAGCAGGGTACGCGAATCGCCGTACCCGGCAGCGCCGGTTCGCAGATTGCCGCGGAACTAGTGCCCAATGTTGTTGCATTGGACCACGAATTGCTCCTCGCGGGCGGGTTTCAACCGGTCGGAACCGCCGAGCATGTGATGTACAAACTCCGATGGGGTGCCTTCTACCACACCGATCTCGAGCGACATCTGCGCGAAAGTGGTAGCGATACTTTGGTGTTCGCGGGATGCAACTTCCCGAACTGCCCCCGCACATCGATCTACGAAGCGTCCGAACGCGACTTCCGAATTGTCCTGGTCTCGGACGCGATTTCCGGTTTGTACGACCGCGGCACAGAAGAATGCCGTGCTATCGGAGTGGACGTCTTGGGGTTGTCGGAGACAGTCGATTGGCTGGCGCGCTAGCGACGCGATAGCCTCAGCAAGGTCGGTGCCCGAAGGCCCAGCCCGAACATGGAGGAGTACGGGTGCTTTTCCGTCAACTGGAGTACTTCGTTGCGGTCGCCCAGGAGCGCCACTTCGCCAGGGCGGCCGAGAGGTGCTACGTGTCGCAACCCGCGCTATCCGCCGCTATCGCCAAGCTCGAACGAGAGCTCAACGTCACGCTGATCAACCGTGGGCACAGCTTTGAGGGCCTGACGCCCGAAGGGGAGCGGTTGGTCGTGTGGGCCAAACGGATTCTCGCCGAACACGACGCGTTCAAGGCCGAGGTGCACGCCGTGCGATCCGGCATCGCGGGAACGCTTCGGCTCGGCACGGTTCCGACCGCCTCGACGACAGCTTCCCTGGTGCTGTCGGCGTTCTGTTCGGAGCATCCGCTGGTGAAGGTGCAAATCCTTTCCCGGCTGGCCGCCACCGAGCTGTACCGGCGCCTTCGCGAGTTTGACCTGGACGCCGTCATAGTGCATACCGCCACTGACGAAGCCCACGACGTGAACCTGGTGCCGCTCTATGAGGAGCACTACGTGCTGCTGTCTACGGCGAACATGTTGCCCGCCGGTGCGTCGACGCTCACGTGGCCGGAGGCCGCGCAACTGCCGCTGGCCCTGCTCACCGCCGATATGCGGGACCGCCAGATCATCGACGAAGCCTTCGCCGGCCACGCCATCACCGTCACCCCACAGGTCGAAACCGACTCCGTCGCCTCATTGTTGGCACAGGTGGCCACGGGCAACTGGGCGTGCATCGTCCCGCACACCTGGCTGTGGACGTCGCCGCTGGGCGCGGAGATCCGCGCGGTCGAGATGGTCGATCCGGCGCTTCATGCCGAGATTGCCTTGGCCACAAACTCTTCCGGACCGGGGTCACCGGTTGCCCGCGCGCTCACCGCGTGTGCTCAGCAGCTGGCGCTCAACGAGTTCTTCGACGCGCAGCTAATGGGTATCACGCGTCGGCGTTGACCGCCGGCGGCGGTGTGGCCGCGCTGGTCGGGTTGAGGCTCGCCAGATGTCCGCTTTCCACCCCGGCCGCCGGGTCGAGTTCGCAGTCGATGATCGACGGCCCGTTGGAGGCAATCGCTTCGGCCAGCGCCGACCGCAGCTCGGATGGTGTGACGACGTGATATCCCTTGCCGCCGAACGCCTGTGCCATCAGCTCGTGACGCGCCCGCGCGTTCAGCACGGTCGGCGCCGGATCGTCTCCGGTCGGCGCTTCGT
The DNA here is from genome assembly GCA_963802525.1 of uncultured Actinomycetota bacterium. Classification (GTDB taxonomy): domain Bacteria; phylum Actinomycetota; class Actinomycetes; order Mycobacteriales; family Mycobacteriaceae; genus Mycobacterium. Next base: position 56,572 of record CAWDJC010000005.1, read on the forward strand.
CGCCGCGGTAGACGCCGCCATTATTGAGGATGACGACGGTCACCGGCAGCCGGTAGCGGCAGATTGTCTCGACTTCCATGCCGGAGAAGCCGAATGCGCTGTCGCCCTCGATCGCGACCACGGGATTGCCGGTCTCCACGGCGGCGGCGATGGCGTATCCCATGCCGATGCCCATTACGCCCCACGTACCGGTGTCGAGCCGATGGCGGGGCAATTCCATGTCGATGACATTGCGGGCCAGGTCCAGCGCATTGGCGCCCTCGTTGACCACATAGACCCCCGGGTTTTCCTGCAGGACAGAGCGAATGGCACCCAGTGCGTTGTAAAACCGCATGGGGCTCGGATCTTCGGCCAGACGCCGACGCATCTTGGCCTCGTTGCGGGCCCTGCGGTCGGCCAGCTCTTTGGACCATGCCACGGGCGTGACGATCGGATGCGCAGCCACCGCGTCACACAGCGCCGACATCACCGAGCCGATGTCTCCGACCAGCGGCGCCGCTATCGGTCGGTTGCTGTCGAATTCCGACGCCGCGATATCGACCTGCACGAACTTGGCGTCGGCAGACCATTGCGGTGATTCCCCATGGCCGAGTAGCCAATTCAGCCGGGCACCGACCAGCAGGACCGCATCGGCGCGGGCAACCGCGAGCGAGCGCGCGGCCCCGGCCGACTGCGGGTGCGAGTCCGGCAGCAGGCCCTTTGCCATGGACATCGGCAGAAACGGAATTCCGGTGGCGTCCACGAACTTCCGAATCAAGCCGTCGGCCCGCGCGTACGCGGCACCCTTGCCGAGCACGATCAGCGGCCGCTCGGCCTGCCCGAGCACCTCCAGTGCGCGATCGACCGCCTCCTGCGTCGGCAGCTGCCCGGGCGCGGGGTCGACCACCCGCCAGATTGTGGCCGCGGCGGCGGGCGCCTCCATGGCCTGGCCCAGAACGTCACCGGGGATGTCCAGGTAGACGCCGCCGGGCCGCCCGGAGATCGCGGTGCGAACGGCGCGTGCCACACCGCGCCCGATATCCTCGATCCGGCCGATCCGATATGCCGCCTTCACGAAAGGCTTTGCGGCACTGAGCTGATCGAGGTCCTGGTAGTCACCGCGCTGCAAATCCACCATCGCCCGATTGCTGGAGCCCGAGATCTGGATCATCGGGAAGCAGTTCGCGGTGGCGTTCGCCAGCGCGGGCAGGCCGTTGAGGAAGCCGGGCCCGGATGTCGTGAGGCAGACGCCGGGCCGTTGGGTGAGAAACCCGGCGGCTGCGGCCGCGTTGCCGGCCGAGGTTTCCTGCCGGAAGCCGATGTAGCGGATTCCCGACGCCTGCGCAGCGCGTGCGAGGTCGGTGATGGGGATGCCAACGATGCCGTAGATGGTGTCGATCTCGTTGGCCTTGAGGGCATCCACGACGAGGTGGAAGCCGTCGGTCAGACGTGTCGCTTCGCTGGGAGATGCCGAAATGGTGGTCATGGTGGCGACTCCTCGTGTGCATGTGCCGTAATTGCCTCAGTCATCACTGTGGTCTCGGTGCGCCCAGGTGTCCAAGACTAAGCCGCCATGCAGCGATTCACGGTGTCTATCGACCGCCAACCGGCGCCGGTCGGGCCTATCGATAGCTCCCGGTTATCGATAGTGAGCGGATCGGTATTGGACGGACCGGAAGGTGGCGCGGCATGGTTCGAGCAGGAGCTTTTCACACTTGAGAGCGCAAGGAGTCCGGCGATGATCAGCAGCAACGAGGTTGTGGCCGAACAGCCCGCGACCGGACCGAACGACGAAGGCCGAAGCCCGCGCATCGCCGATCTGGTCGAGATGGCGGCAAGCCGGCGGCCGGACGAACCGGCCCTTATCGTCACCTCCGACCGCATACCGGTCAGCTACCGTGACTTGGTTCGCCTGGTCGATGACCTGGCCGGACAGCTGAAGCGGGCCGGCCTGCTGCCCGGTGATCGGGTGGCGTTGCGTGCCGGTAGCAATGCCGAATTCGTCGTCGGATTGTTGGCGGCGTCGCGGGCCGCGCTGGTCGCGGTCCCGTTGGACCCGGCCTTACCCATCGGCGAGCAGCGCACCCGAAGCGAGGTGGTGGGAGCGCGGGCGGTGCTCGTCGACGGTGACGGGCCCAGCGAGGCTAAGCGGGAGCCGACGTTGCGGTGGTGGCCGATCGAGGTGACCGTCGGCCGCGACCGGGGTGCCCACCGGAGCGCCATCGAAGCGCACCTTGACGCCGCCGCGCCGCCGGAGCGCGACGTTTCCACGCCGGCTGGGCTTCGCGACGACGACGCCATGATCATGTTCACCGGCGGGACCACGGGCGTTCCCAAGATGGTGCCGTGGACTCACGACAACATCGCCAACTCGGTGCGGGCGATCATCGCCGGGTACGAGCTGGGCCCGCAGGACGCGACGGTCGCGGTGATGCCGCTCTACCACGGTCACGGGCTGATCGCCGCATTGCTGTCGACCCTGGCATCCGGGGGCACGGTGCTGCTGCCGGCGCGTGGGCGATTCTCCGCCCACACGTTCTGGGACGACATCGACACCGCCCGGGCCACCTGGTACACCGCGGTCCCGACGATTCATCAGATCCTGTTGGAACGCACCAAGACTGATGAGCGACCGGCCAACAAGCGAGCCGCCCTGCGCTTCATCCGCAGTTGCAGCGCGCCCCTCACCCCGGAAACGGCTCAGGCGCTGCAGGAGACGTTTTCGGCGCCGGTGGTGTGCGCCTTGGGCATGACGGAGGCGACGCATCAGGTGGCCACGACGCCTATTGCGAGCGCCGGTCGAGGCGAAAGCGCAGTTGACGCAAGCGGTCTGGTTGGCCGGTCGACCGGGCCGGAAATCCGGATCGCCGGGCCCGACGGTCGGCCCCTGCCCGCGGAAGCCGTCGGGGAGGTCTGGCTGCGTGGGCCCACCGTGGTGCGTGGCTACCTCGGCGACCCGGCGATAACCGCCGCGAACTTCACCGAAGGATGGCTGCGCACCGGCGATCTGGGATCACTCTCGGTGACCGGCGACCTGAGCATCCGCGGCCGAATCAAGGAACTCATAAACCGGGGCGGCGAGAAGATTTCACCCGAGCGAGTCGAGGGCGTGCTGGCCACCCACCCCAACGTCCTCGAGGTGGCCGTGTTCGGCCTGCCGGACAAGATGTATGGGGAGACGGTGGCCGCGGTGATTGTGCCCCGGGAATCGCCCGCGCCGACACCGGCCGAGCTTGCCGTTTTCTGCCGGGAGCACCTGGCGGCCTTCGAGGTGCCCACGACCTTCCGGGAAGCCGGCGCGCTGCCGCACACCCCGAAAGGCTCGCTTGACCGGCGCGCCGTGACCGACCAATTCGGCCGCGGGGCCTGAGCTGACAAAGACTGTGTCGTAAGGTTTTTGGACGCGGAGGCTCACTGGGCGGACGACGTGACGTTTCCCCACGCGGCCCGCGCTCCCGACTCACCGATGCGGTAGGTCTGCACCAGGGTGGCCACCGCGGCCGCGATGACCAGCGCCCCGACGACCGAGTGCAGAGCGAATTTCACGGTGCGCCCGCGCGCCTGGCGGATGTGGACGGCGATCAGCAGCGTGACGGAGGCGACCAGCGCCGCCACCATGTAGATGAGGGTTTCGCCGAGTTGCTCGTGCTTGGTCAGGGCGGGTGACGCATCGACGCGAGAACTCAACCACGCGCCCGAGTTGGTGGTTAACGGGGTCAAGACCAGCGTGCCCACGGCCAGCAGCAGCACCAGCCAGATCAGCCGCCGCCGCGCCGCGGGCCACAGCGCGCAAAGGATCGCCAGGATCGCCGTCAGCGGAGCCAAGACAACGACGAAATGGTTGAGCAGGATGTGCGCGGGCAGTCCATGGAATGTGGACACGCGCCAACCGGCTGTCACGCGGTGGTTTTCACCCGCGCTGCCGCGGACTCGGGCATGGGTTCGTAGCGGGCGAACGAACGGGTGAATGACGCGGCCCCATGGGAGAGCGAGCGCAGGTCGATTGCGTAGCGCGTCAGCTCGACCTGAGGCACCTCGGCCTTGACCACCGTGCGTTCGTGGCCGGCGGTGTCGGTACCGAGAACGCGGCCGCGACGCCCGGACAGGTCGCCCATCACCGGACCGACGAAATCGTCGGGCACCAGCACCGAGATCTCGTCGATCGGCTCGAGCAGCATTACCTTCGTCGCCGCCGCTGCCTCCCGCAACGCCAGCGCACCCGCCGCTTGGAACGCGAAGTCCGAAGAGTCGACGCTATGGGCTTTTCCATCGAACAACGTGACCCGAATGTCGACGACCGGGTAACCGGCGTGCACCCCCCTTTCCATCTGCGCGCGGACGCCCTTCTCCACACTGGGGATGAAGTTCCGCGGCACCGCTCCGCCGACCACCTTGTCGACGAACTCGAACCCGGAGCCCTCCGGCAGTGACTCCACCTCGATGTCGCACACCGCGTACTGGCCGTGCCCGCCGGACTGCTTGATGTGACGGCCATGTCCTTTCGCCTTGCCGCTGAAGGTTTCTCGCAGCGGGACGCGGAGTTCGATCGTGTCCACGGTGACGCCGTACCGGTTAGCCAGCGCGTCGAGCACCACGCCGGCATGGGCCTCGCCCATGCACCACAGCACGATCTGGTGCGTTTCCTGGTTCTGCTCGATCCGCAGCGTCGGATCCTCGGCGGCCAGTCGCCCCAGCCCGACCGACAGTTTGTCCTCGTCGGTCTTGGCGTGCGCCTGAATTGCCACCGGCAGCAGCGGTTCCGGCATTGTCCAGGGCTTGAGGACCAGCGGCTCGGACTTGTCCGAGAGGGTGTCGCCGGTCTCGGCGCGGCTCAGCTTGCCGATCGCACAGATGTCGCCCGCCACCACCGCGGGCGCGGGGCGCTGCTGTTTGCCGAGCGGGAAGGACAGGACTCCGATGCGTTCGTCTTCGTCGTGGTCGGGGTGCGAATTCCCGTTCCCGTTGGCCTCGCCGAAGAACGACGCAAAATGGCCCGACACATGAACCGTCGTGTCGGGCCTGATGGTCCCGGAGAAGACCCGGACCAGGCTGACCCTTCCGACGTAGGGGTCCGACGTCGTCTTCACCACCTCTGCGAGCAGCGGCGCGTCAGCGTCACAAGCCAGCGTCGCGTGCGCGGCACCGTTCGGCGTGAAGACGTCCGGTAGCGGGTGTTCCATCGGGGACGGGAATCCACGGGTGGCAACCTCCAGCAATTCCAGCGTGCCGACGCCGGTGCCGCTGCATACCGGGATCACCGGGAAAAACGAGCCCCGGGCGACGGCTTTCTCCAGGTCCTCAATGAGCACCGATTCGTCGATCGACTCCCCGCCGAGATAGCGCTCCATCAGGGACTCGTCCTCGGATTCCTCGATGATTCCCTCGATCAGGCTGCCGCGGGCTTCCTCTATCCGGTCGGCGTCCGATGGGTCCGGCTCGAGCATGGTCCGCTTACCGTCGGAATACTGGTAGCGCTTCTGCGACAGCAACCCGATCAGGCCGTCACCGGTCGGCAGGTAAAGCGGTAAGACCTTGTCGCCGAAGGCGTTTTGCGCGGCTGCGAGCGCCTCCTGATAGTTGGCCCGGGCGTGGTCGAGCTTCGTGATCACCACGGCCCGGGGCATGCCGACCTGGCTGCATTCCTGCCAGAGCGACTTGGTCGGCTCGTCGACGCCCTCGTTTGCCGCGATCACGAACAGCGCGCAATCGGCGGCGCGCAACCCGGCCCGCAACTCGCCGACGAAGTCGGCGTACCCGGGAGTGTCGACCAGGTTGATCTTGATGCCGTCGTGCGACAGGGACGCCACGGCGACGCCCACGGAGCGCTGTTGCCGAATCTCGGCTTCGTCGTAGTCGCAGATCGTGCTGCCGTCGGTGACCGAGCCCGGTCGGGACAGCACGCCGGCGGCGACGAGCAGGGCCTCGACCAAGGTTGTCTTGCCGCCGCTCGAGGGCCCCACCAGGACCACGTTGCGAACATCGCCCGGACCGTTCGCGGTGGGGGCGGCTCCCGCGCCCTGGGAAGCGTTCGCCTTGTCCGCCATGACTTTCCTCCAGTTCCGCCGGTCGCCTCGCTCACCCCGCGCGCGGGGGCGTGTGCTCACCCGCTGGCACGGTGTGGCGTGCTGTGCTCTAGACCACAGGACGCTGTAAGCAACTTTTCCCCGAACGGCCGCCCAACACAAGGCCACCGGGCAGCCACAATTAAGGCCGGCCTGTCCCGGCGGGACGGCGCGCCGCGCGGAATTGGTTTGCGGGTGTCTTGGGGGTGTTGAAGCCCGCCGGATCAGGCGTGCCAGCTGGACCAGCGACGCACCGTGACCGCGATTACCGGCCCGTTCAACGGAACGGATTGATACTGAGGGTATTTGGCGCGCAGCAGCCGGAATCCGGTGGCCATCGCCTCGCCGCCTGAATGAATGGCGGCGAGACCGTCGGCCCGGACCCACCACAACTGCGTCCAATCGTCGGTGTAGTGGTCGACGAGCAGGCTGACCTGCGGATTGCTGTCGATGTTGGCCAAGCGCCGCAGCCGTCGCGTTGTCTTGGGTTTCGCGTCGACGGCGGTGTACACGACGTCATGCCCGCCGTGCGAGTCACCGCTGACCGCGAATACCACCGGCACCAGGTGCGGCGTACCGTCGGGCGTGATCGTGGCCAGTCGAGCGATCGGGGACCGCGTGAACCTGACCTTCGGATCGAATTCGCCCACCTTGTGAGCTTAGGGGTCGGCTTACGGGCGTAAAGCCCTGCGCCCGCGCTACGTTAACCGCATGCTGGCGGACACGCAGATCACCAACCTCCTCTATCGCTATGCCGAATGCATTGACGCCGGTGACCTGGATGGAGCGGCCGCGCTGTTCGAGCATGCTCGCGTCCGGATCGGCGGCTCAGATGCCGCACAAGACACGATCGACGCGTCCCGGCTGCTGGGCATCTGGAAGTCGCTGATCGTGCTTCATCCGGACGGGACGCCGCGGACAAAGCACGTGACGACCAATCCGATCATCGAGATCGATGAGGAGGCCGGCACCGCGAGCTGCCGCAGTTACTACACCGTGCTGCAACAGACCGACGAGCTTCAGCTGCAGACCATCGTCACCGGGCGCTACCACGACCGATTCGAACGGGTTGACGGCCGATGGCGGTTTTCCTACCGCGACCTCACGCTCATCGACATGGTCGGTGACGTCAGCCGCCACCTGACGTCTCCCATTACGCCGGCCGAACGGGCATGAGCAAGATTCCGCAGGGTATAGAGCCAATCAGGGCCTGACCGCTGTCGTGCATGGCTACCTGCATTACGGTTATACCGACTAAGTCGTGCCGCCCAGACCCGGAGGTTGGGCGTATTCCGATTCTTTTCGCGACGCAGGGAGGTGACGGGATGAGCAAATGGCACCACCGCTCAATCTGGTGGTCGTGGCTGGTCAGCGTGCTGGCTGTGGTCGGACTGGGCCTCGGCCTGGCCACGGCGTCGGCGTCCGCATCGCCGTTTACGCTGCCGCTCGACCGGTTCGGTGACCGGCCCTTGGCGCCGCTCGATCCCTCGGGCATCGTCGGCAAGGTCGGGCCGCAGGTGGTCGACATCAGCACCAAGTTCGGCTACAACAACGCGGTCGGAGCGGGAACCGGCATCGTCATCGATCCGGGCGGTGTCGTGCTGACCAACAACCACGTGATCTCGGGTGCCACCGACATCAGCGCGTTCGCCGTCGGCAACGGCCAGACCTACGCCGTTGACGTGATCGGCTATGACCGGACCGCGGACGTCGCGGTCCTGCAGCTTCGCGGCGGGGGCGGCCTGCCCAGCGCCAACATCGGCGGCGGTGTTGGGATCGGCGAGCCGGTCGTGGCGCTGGGCAACGCCGGTGGTCAGGGCGGAACGCCCAGTGCGGTGGCCGGGAAAGTCGTCGCGCTCAACCAGACCGTCTCGGCGACCGACACACTGACCGGCGCCGAGGAGAACCTGGGCGGGTTGATCCAGGCCGACGCCGCGACCAGGCCGGGTGACTCGGGCGGGCCCCTGGTGAACCAAGGCGGGCAGGTGATCGGCATGAACACCGCGGCCACCGACAGCTACAAGATGTCCGGCGGGCAGGGCTTCGCCATCCCGATCGGCACCGCGATGGGCGTCGCCGGACAGATCCGGTCCGGTGGCGCCTCGAACACGGTCCACATCGGCCCGACGGCGTTCCTTGGCCTGGGGGTCACGGACAACGGCGGCAACGGCGCGCGGGTCCAGCGTGTGGTCGGCACCGGTCCCGCCTCGGCGGCCGGCGTCTCGCCCGGTGACGTCATCACCGGGGTCGACAACGTCCCGATCAACGGCGCCACCGCGATGACCGATGTGCTCGTCCCGCACCACCCCGGAGACACGATCGCGCTGCACTTCCGCACCCTGGGCGGTGAGAACCGCACCGCGAATGTGACGTTGGCGGACGGCCCTCCGGCCTGATATCCGCCCGGATAATGCCCGCCTCCCGTCCAATTCCGTTGCGGCGCGGCGTGACTCGTCGCTTGTTTGCCAGCGTGATTCCTGGCATGCCGCCTCGGGTACCCGTGGCATCGTGGAATTGATGAACGACGCACGAGAAGCTGTCGAGCACGATCCAGCCGCGGGAAGCCACGTCGAAGACGGGGTGGTCGAACATCCGGATGCCGAGGATTTCGAGAATGCCGCCGCGCTGCCCGCGGACCCCACGTGGTTCAAGCACGCGGTTTTCTACGAGGTCCTGGTCCGGGCGTTCAGTGACGCCAACGCGGACGGGCAGGGCGACCTGCGGGGCCTGATGGAACGCCTGGACTACCTGCAGTGGCTCGGCATCGACTGCATCTGGCTTCCTCCGTTCTATGACTCACCGCTTCGGGACGGCGGCTATGACATCCGGGACTTCTACAAGGTGCTGCCCGAGTTCGGGACCGTCGATGACTTTGTCGCCCTGCTTGACGCCGCTCACGAGCGGGGGATCCGGGTGATCACCGACCTGGTGATGAACCACACCTCGGAGTCGCACCCGTGGTTTCAGGAATCACGCCACGATCCCGACGGGCCCTACGGCGATTTCTACGTGTGGACCGACACCAGCGAGAAGTACACGGACGCCCGCATCATCTTCGTCGACACCGAGGAGTCGAACTGGACCTTCGACCCGGTCCGGCGCCAGTTCTACTGGCACCGGTTCTTCTCCCATCAGCCCGACCTGAACTACGACAACCCCGCCGTTCAGGAGGCGATGATCGACGCCATTCGCTTCTGGCTCGGACTCGGGATCGACGGGTTTCGCCTGGACGCCGTGCCCTACCTGTTCGAACGCGAGGGAACCAACTGCGAGAACCTGCCCGAGACGCACGCGTTCCTCAAGCGCGTCCGCAAAGTCGTCGACGACGAGTTCCCCGGCCGGGTGCTGCTGGCCGAGGCCAATCAGTGGCCGGGCGACGTGGTCGAGTACTTCGGGGACGCCGGCACCGGCGGCGATGAATGCCACATGGCGTTTCATTTCCCGCTGATGCCGCGCATCTTCATGGCGGTTCGCCGGGAGTCGCGGTTTCCGATCTCGGAGATCATGGCGCAGACGCCGCCGATCCCCGATATGGCGCAGTGGGGGATTTTCCTGCGCAACCACGACGAGTTGACGCTGGAAATGGTCAGCGACGAAGAGCGCGACTACATGTATTCCGAGTACGCCAAGGATCCGCGGATGAAGGCGAACGTCGGGATCCGCCGCCGCCTGGCGCCACTGCTCGACAACGACCGCAACCAGATCGCGCTGTTCACCGCGTTGCTGCTCTCGCTTCCCGGCTCGCCGGTCCTCTATTACGGCGACGAGATCGGCATGGGCGACGTGATCTGGTTGGGGGACCGCGACGGCGTGCGCACCCCGATGCAGTGGACGCCGGACCGCAACGCCGGGTTTTCCACCGCCAACCCGGGCCGGCTGTACCTGCCGCCCAGCCAGGACCCGGTCTACGGCTACCAGGCCGTCAACGTGGAGGCCCAGCGCGACACCTCCACGTCCCTGCTCAACTTCACCCGGATGATGCTGTCGGTGCGAGGCCGGCACCACGCGTTTGCGGTCGGCACATTCGAGGAACTGGGGGGATCCAACCCGTCCGTGCTGGCGTTCGTGCGCCAGGCGGCTGATGACGGAGACACCGTGCTGTGTGTCAACAACCTGTCGCGGTTCCCCCAGCCGATCGAACTGAACCTGCAGCACTGGAGCGGCTGCACACCGGTGGAGCTGACCGGGCACGTGGAATTTCCCCGCGTCGGTCACCTGCCCTACCTGCTGACACTGCCGGGACACGGGTTCTACTGGTTCCAGCTGTCCCCCGCATCTGAGGAGAACGCATGAGTTCGCCAGCCAGGCTGCCCTGGTCTGGGTGGCTGCCACAGCAACGTTGGTACGCCGGCCGCAACCGGGAGCTGACGGGTGCCGAGGCCGGCGTCGTCGTCCCGCTCCGGGATGGCCTCGACCTGGTGCTTGTCGATGTCGACTACGCCGACGGTTCGTCGGAGCGCTACCAGGTGATCGTCGGATGGGATTCCGCGCCGTTCTCGGAGTACAGCACCGTGGCCACGATCGGCGCCGCGGATGATCGGACCGGCTTCGACGCCCTCTACGACGCCGATGCCCCGCGGTTTCTGCTCTCGCTGATCGACTCGTCAGCCGCCCGCGGTTCGTCCGGCATCGAAGTGGCGTTTACCAAGGAGCCGGACGTCGAGTTGCCGCTGGAGGCGATGCCGCACGTTTCCGATGCCGAGCAGAGCAACACCAGCGTGATCTTCGATCGACGCGCCATCTTCAAGGTGTTTCGTCGGGTCAGCAGTGGCATCAACCCCGACATCGAACTGAACCGGGTGCTCGCCCGCGCGGATAACCCGCACGTGGCCCGGTTGCTCGGCACCTACGAGATGGCCCCGCCCGACGGTGATCCGTGGCCCCTGGGCATGGTGACCGAGTTCGCGTCGAACGCCGCCGAAGGCTGGGCCATGGCCACCGCCAGCGTCCGTGATCTGTTCGCGGAGGGCGACTTGTACGCCCACGAAGTCGGCGGCGACTTCGCCGCCGAGTCCAACAGGCTGGGCGAAGCCGTGGCGTCCGTGCACGCCACCCTGGCCGAGAGCCTCGGAACCGCGGAGTCGACGTTCCCGGTGGACACCGTGCTGGCGCGGCTGTCGTCGACCGTCGCGAAGGTTCCGGAACTCGAGGAGTACGCGGCAACGATCGAGGAGCGGTTCCAGAAGCTCGCCGGCGAGACGATCACCGTGCAGCGGGTGCATGGCGATCTGCACCTGGGGCAAGTCCTGCGTACCCCCGAGAGCTGGCTGCTGATCGACTTCGAGGGCGAGCCGGGCCAGCCGCTTGACGAGCGGCGGGCGCCGGATTCAGCGTTGCGCGACGTGGCCGGTGTGTTGCGCTCCTTCGAGTACGCCGCCTACGTGCCACTGGTCGACCAGGCCACCGACAAGCAGCTGGCCGCCCGCGCGCGGGAATGGGTCGAGCGCAATCGCACCGCGTTCTGCGACGGCTACGCGGCCGTGTCCGGGATCGACCCGCGGGATTCGGCGCAGCTGCTGGCCGCCTACGAACTCGACAAGGCGGTGTACGAGGCCGGCTATGAGGCGCGGCACCGGCCGGGATGGCTGCCGATCCCGCTGCGTTCCATCGCCCGGCTGACCGCCGCGTAGCTCGTTCCCGGTGCGCGCCACCGCCGGTGTCTGAAAGCATGTCGGACGTGGCGAGTGAGATTTTCGATAGCGAGGCGAGGTTGTCGTGGCTCCTGGCGGGGCTGGCCGGCGTGCTGGGGGCGACGGCGTTCACCCACTCCGCCGGGTACTTCGTAACGTTCATGACCGGCAACGCCCAGCGGGCCGCGCTGGGGTATTTCCGCGGCGACGTCGTGCTCTCGGTGACGGCGGCGCTGCTGCTGCTGTGCTTCGTCGCCGGCGTGGTGATCGCGTCGGTGTGTCGCCGACATTTCTGGGTCGCGCATCCGCACGGCCCCACCGTGCTCACGACCTTTAGCCTGCTGGCCGCCACCGTGGTGGACGTCCTCGATGAGGGATGGGAGGAAAATCTTCTCGACTTCGCACCAATCATGTTGGTGACCTTCGCGATCGGCGCCTTGAACACGTCGTTCGTCAAGGATGACGAGGTGTCGGTGCCGTTGAGCTATGTGACCGGAACGCTGGTCAAGATGGGGCAGGGCATCGAACGCCACATCGCCGGCGGAACGGCGGCGGATTGGCTCGGCTATTTTCTGCTGTTCGCCAGCTTCACCTTGGGCGCTGTGGTGGGCGGCTGCATCAGCCTGATCGTCAACGGCACGTGGATGCTGGTGGTCGCCACGGGCGTGTCCGCGTTGACGACCGGGTACACGTACTTCCACCGGGACCGGCGCGCGCTGTTGAACAACGAGTCAGACAAAAAGCATCGGCAGCAGCGCTGACCGGTGCGCTGCTGCCGATGCTGGATTCGGGTGCTCTGGCTCCTTTAGGCGGCTCCTAGGCAGCGTTGTTGCCGGCGTTGAGCACCTGCTGGATGTCGGGCTTCATGGCAACCAGCTGCTGATTCCAGTAGGGCCACGAGTGTGTCCCATTGGCCGGGAAATTGAACACCCCGTTGCGGCCGCCCGCGGCCACGTAGTTGTTCTGGAAGGCCTGGTTGGTGCGCAGTGTGAGGCCTTCAAGGAACTTCGCCGGCACGTTGTCGCCGCCGATGTCGCTGGGGGTGCCGTTACCGCAGTAGACCCAGACCCGGGTGTTGTTGGCGACCAGCCGCGGAATCTGAATCATCGGGTCGTTACGCTTCCACGCCGGGTCGCTCGACGGACCCCACATGCTGTTGGCGTTGTAACCGCCGGCGTCGTTCATCGCCAAACCGATCAGGGTCGGCCACCAGCCCTCGGACGGGTTCATGAAGCCCGAAAGCGATGCGGCGTAGGGGAATTGCTGCGGGTAGTAGGCGGCCAGGATCAGGGCGGAGCCGCCCGACATCGACAGCCCCACCGCGGCGTTGCCGAACGGCGACACCTGCTTGTTGGCCTGCAGCCACGCGGGCATCTCCTGGGTCAGGAACGTCTCCCACTTGTAGGTGTAGTTCTGGCCGTTCCCCTGCGACGGCTGATACCAGTTGCTGTAGAAGCTGGACTGGCCGCCGACGGGCATGATCACCGACAGGCCCGACTGGTAGTACTCCTCGAAGGCCGGGGTGTTGATGTCCCAGCCGTTGTAATCGTCCTGTGCCCGCAACCCGTCGAGCATGTAGACCGCGTGCGGTCCGCCCCCCTGGAACTGGACTTTGATGTTGCGGCCCATCGACGGCGATGGCACCTGCAGGTATTCCACTGGAAGACCCGGCTTCGAGAACGCCCCCGCGGTGGCCGAGCCGCCGACGGCACCGACCAGACCGGACAACAGGGCAGCCCCTACGGCCGCGATAGCCAGCCGGCGCGGCATGCTTGCTGCTGCGCCACGCAACTTCCGCACCTCTTCGAAGAACGACATAGCTCTCTACCCATCCCAACTTTCATCTGCCGCATGACGCGGTCGAATCTGTTCGCCAGCGCAGTGAAACACAGGGGAAGGGCGTAATTCGTGTGTCGTGGCCGCGATGGGAGATCGCGGTTGGCTAACGATCGAGAGTCAGCCTGGAATCGTCACATTCGGGTCACGAATGGCTCTCGGAATTATGCGGGTGTCTTGGAATTCAACAGCCTATGCGACGAGTCGGCGCAAAAGCGTTGAGGCTGCGGCAATCCCGACCACTGCGGACACGACCAACACGACGATGTCGGCCGGGTTGAAAGGTGTGCCGATCAACAGCGCCCGCAACGCGTCCACCTCGTAGCTGAGCGGGTTGACCTTGCTCAGCGCGTGCAGCCAGGCCGGCATCACGTCGACGGGGTAGAGCGCATTGGACGCGAAGAACAGTGGCATCGTGATGGCTTGGCCGATTCCCATTAGGCGATCGCGACTGAGAACCAGTCCGGCCAGCGTCATCGACAGGCACGCGAAGAAAGCGGCGCCGAGCATGACGACGCACATCGCGGCCAGGATCCGCAGCGGGTTGATGGTCAGCCCGACATTCATCAGATACGCCAGCGCCATCACGCCGACGACCTGGGCGACCGATCGCACTCCGGCCGCGAACGCCTTGCCGGTGATCAGCGCCGACGCGGGCGCCGGCGTCACCATGAGCTTGGCCAGCACACCGGCGTCCCGATCCCAGATGATCTGTATCCCATAGAAGATCGAGATGAACAGCGCCGACTGGGCGATGATTCCCGGTGCCAGGAAGGCCAGATAGGACACCGACCCGGTGCGGATGACGTGCAGCTTGCTGAAGGTCGTACCGAAGATCAGCAGCCACAGCGCGGGCTGGACCATCCGGGTCACGAGCTCGGTCCGGTCGTGCCGCAGTTTCTGCAGTTCCACGATCGCGAATGCCCCGATGCGGCCTAACGTTGCATGGACCCGTTGCCATCCGCGCGGCGCGCGAACCAGGTTGGCCATCGGGGCCTTGGCGGCGCTGTCAACTTGCACTGCTGGCAACCTTTCTGCTGGAACGGATTTCACGGAAGGATCCGGACGATGCTTTTTCGCCCGATTCCGAGGACAAGTCCGATGCCGCGTAGTGACGGAACACATCCTCGAGCGTGGCGTGGCGCGACACCTTGGATATCTGGGCCTTCAGCTTTGTGGGCGTGCCGACGGCCTGCAGCACGCCGCGGTGCATCAGCGCGACTCGATCACACAGTGCGTCGGCCTCTTCCATGTAGTGGGTGGTGAGCAGCACGGTCATGCCGAACTGGGCCTGCATGCTCTGCACCTGTTGCCACACCCCGTCACGGGCGATCGGATCCAGCCCGACGGTCGGTTCGTCAAGCACCAGCAGCGACGGACGGTTGACCAGCGCCTGCGCCACCTCCAGGCGGCGAACCATGCCGCCGGAGTAGGTGCCTGCCGGACGGTCGGCCACGTCGAGAAGCTGCATGGCGTCCAGCGCCTCATCCACCCGCTCGGCCCGGCACTCGCGCGGCACGCCGTACAGTCGCGCGAACCATTGCACGTTCTGGCGGCCCGTCAACGCCGGCTCAACAGAAAGCTGTTGCGGGACATAGCCGATGTTGCTTCGGATGTCGACGGTCTGTTCGCGGGCGTCCATGCCGAAGATGCGTAGTTCGCCCTGCTGCACCGGTGTCAAGGTGGTGAGCATGCGGACCAGCGTCGTCTTTCCGGCGCCGTTGAGCCCAAGCAGGCCCATGGTCTCGCCTGGGCGCACCTGCAATGTCACGTCATCGACCGCGGTGAACTGGCCGTACCGGTAGGTCAGGTTCCGGCAGTCGATCGCCGTCGGCAGTCGTTCGCTCATGATCGCCGCTCCTGCAATAGTCGGGTCATCGTGTCAAGGACCTCCAATCCCTTTGCCAGGGACTCGATTTGATCGTCATCGAGTTCGCCTAGCACCTCGGACAGCAATGCTCGCCGGGCGGCCCGAGAGGCGTCGACGAGCTGCTGGGTGGGCTCGGCGAGCCGCAGCTGCCCGACGCGTCGGTCCGTCTCGCCGACGGTGCGGATGAGCAAGCCGTTGGCGACCAGCTCGGAAACCAGGGTGGAGGCGGTGTTGGGCACCAGGCCGAGTTCCGCGGCGGCGACGCTGACCGAGATCCCCGGTCGCCGGCCGACGAGCCACAACAGCTCCGCCTGCGCTTCGCTGAGCCGTGCCGAATCGAGCCCGCGACCGGCCGAGCGGCGTAGTTGGCGGCGAAATCTGCCGACGACGCCGAACACCTCGGCGACCAAATCGGTGCTTGACTTCACCGCATCCATATAGCTCTGTTTACGAGCTAAATATATGTGCAGGCTGTGTATGGGCTACATCCCAGCTACGTCTTGAGGAAATGCAGGACCACGTCCGTCAGCGCCCCGTTGTGCGCGTCGGCGGTCATGTAGCTGCAGAACGGCTGCCGGCGACGATCCGTTGGCGACCCCGGATTGAGCAGGCGTAATCCGGTTTCTGTCGTCATGTCCCACGGGATGTGGCTGTGGCCGAACACCAGCACGTCACTGTCCGGGTAGAGCCTTGAGGTCCGCGCTTCCCGGCCGGCCGCCGCGCCGGTCTCGTGGACCACGGTCAGGCGCAGTCCGTCCAGCGTGGCGTCGGCGCGTTCGGGCAGTCGCGCCCGCAACGCCGGCCCGTCGTTGTTTCCCCAGCACGCGACCAGCCGCGCGGCCCTGGTTTCCAGATCGTCGAGCAAATCGGGCGATACCCAGTCGCCGGCGTGCACGACGACATCCGCCTTCGCGACCTCGTCCCACACCTGCGCGGGCAGGTCGCGCGCGCGCCGGGGAACGTGCGTATCGGCGATCAGCAGCAGCCTCACACGGTCATCTTGCGCTACAGGTGCCGGGCGCTAGCCGCGATGGCTGCGCGCTTCGGCGCCCGTTTCGCCGGCATCGATCGCGTCATCGGGACCGGTCGCGCCGACATACGTGCCGGCGTCGTCGCCTTCAGCGGCGCGCGATCGTGACTCGTGCGCTTCGGGTTCGACGTCCGATTCGCTCTTGTGGCCCTTGCGTTCAGGCATGCCGTTCCTTCCGTGCAGCTCGCAACGTGCGGAGAGGAGTTCCCCGGACGGTCGCTGTGAAACAGGCCGTCGGCGGGGGCCGGATGACTCCGGCGCTATTGTTATCACCCGGAGCCAAGGAGAACACCGAATGCGCACCTTCGATTCAGTAGCCGACCTCGCCGCCGCGGCGGGCGAGACCATCGGGCAGAGCGACTGGGTGACCATCACCCAGGAAGAAGTCAACCTGTTCGCCGACGCGACCGGCGATCACCAGTGGATCCACGTCGACCCGGAACGGGCGGCCGCCGGTCCATTCGGCACGACCATCGCCCACGGTTTCATGACCCTGGCGCTGCTGCCGCGCTTGCAGCACCAGATGTACACCGTCAACGGCATCAAGCTCGCGATCAACTACGGCCTCAACAAGGTTCGCTTCCCCGCACCGGTGCCGGTCGGCTCCCGGATCCGCGCGCAGAGTTCGCTGGTCAGCGTCGACGACCTCGGCAACGGCGCCGCGCAGGCGACGGTGTCGACCACCGTCGAGATCGAGGGTTCCCCCAAGCCGGCGTGTGTGGCCGAAAGCGTCGTTCGCTACATCTCCTGACAGATCGCGAAACTTAAACCACGGCTGTGCTTTTCGGCGTGTCGCCGCCAACGTTTAAGTGTCGCGGCGCAAAGCCGTGCAGGCCGGCTGTCCGTTCAGAACTCTGCGATCGCGTGTTCCAGGCGCTCGGCCAGCCTGGCCTGGGCTTCGGCGCGTCGGGTCGGTATGTGCGCAGACGGGAAAGGCGTTGTCACGGGCTGATATTCACGCAGAGTGCGGCGGGCCACCGTCATTTTGTGCAGCTCGGTTGCGCCGTCGGCGATGCCCAGTGACTCGGCCGCGATCATCATCTTGACGAACGGCATCTCGTCTGAGACGCCGAGAGCGCCGTGCAGGTGCATGGCCCGCTGCACGACGTCATGCAGAACCTGGGGCATGGCGACCTTCACTGCCGCGATGTCGCGGCGCACCTTCTGATAGTCGTGGTGTTTGTCGATCAACCACGCCGTGCGGAGCACGAGCAGCCGGAATTGTTCGATCTGAATCCAGCTGTCGGCGATCTTCTCCTGGGTCATCTGGAAATCGGAGAGTCGCCCCTGCCTGGTCTTCCGCGACACGGCGCGCTCACACATCATGTCGAACGCGCTGCGGGCCAAGGCAATTGTGCGCATCGCATGGTGGATGCGGCCTCCACCCAGCCGGGTCTGCGCGATCATGAACGCCTGGCCCTCGCCACCCAGCACGTGATCGGCCGGGACGCGGACATCGTTGTAGCGGACGTAGCCGTGGCTGGCACGCTTGGAGGATTCGGTTCCCACGCCGACGTTGCGCACGATCTCGATGCCCGGCGTCTCGGCCGGAACGATGAACAGCGACATCTTGTCGTAGGTGCGGGACTCCGGGTTGGTGACGGCCATGACGATGAAAAACGATGCGTGCTTGGCGTTCGTCGAAAACCACTTCTCCCCGTTGATCACCCAGTAATCGCCGTCCCGCGTCGCAGCGGTGACGAACTGCCCGGGGTCGGAGCCCCCCTGGGGTTCGGTCATCGAATAGCACGAGGTGATCTCGCCGTCGAGCAGCGGCTGCAGGTAGCGGGCCTTCTGCTCGTCGGTGCCGAACAGCGCGAGAATCTCGGCGTTGCCCGAGTCCGGCGCCTGGCAGCCGAAGACCGAGGGCGCCCAGCGGGAGCGCCCGAGGATCTCGTTGAGCAGCGCGAGCTTGACCTGGCCGAAGCCCTGGCCTCCGAGCTCGGGCCGCAGATGGGCGGCCCACAGTCCCTGGTCCTTCACCTGCTGCTGCAACGGCCGCAGGATGCCCATCATCTCGGCGTTCTTCTTGTCATACGGGTCGAGAGCGACCAGATCGAGCGGTTCGAGCTCGTCGACCATGAACTTTTCGACCCAGTCCAGCTTTGCCTGATATTCCGGGTCTGTTTCGAAATCCCACACCGTGGTCATCCGTTCCCCGGCGCAGCGCCGCACCGGACTCGTTGATGAAGCCACACCATCCTAGATGCAGGCGCCCGGCGTGGGTTGTCGCGGTCAGCCGCCGATATCTGCCAATTGGGTCAACCGAACACTGTTACCGGACGGGTCGCGGAAACCGCAGTCGATGCCGTATGGCATTTCATGCGGCTCTTCGGTGAACTCCACGCCTCGGGACTTCATCTTGTCGTAGGTGGCCTGGCAGTCATCGGTGGTGAGGAACACCGTGCCGGCGAAACCCTTCGCCATCACTTCGCTCACCTGATCACGCGTCGCGTCGTCCATCACCGGCGGACCTGGAATCGCCATCAAGACGATAGACACGTCATCCTGGCCCGGTGGGCCGACCGTGAGCCAGCGGAAGTGGAGCTCCGGCAACGAAACATCTTGTCGCACTTCCATACCCACCATTTCGGTCCAGTATTTCAGTGCTGCGTCCTGGTCATGCACCCACAAATGGGCGCTGGCTATTTTGAACATGGGCACGACGCTACGGTCTTCAGGTGTCGCCCGTCTTCTTCCCGTGTGCTGTCTTGATGCGTCTGTCGGCGGGCGGTCGGGTATCTCGCCGCAGGATGCAGCCCGGCACCCGTGCGTGCACCGACGCCGGCGGGAGGCTGGCCCTATAGGCCGCGGGTGGCAACCCATACACGCGGGCGAAGGTGGTAGTGAACGAACCGACACTCTGCAGGCCGACCATGACGGTGATATCTGCGACGGACCGGTCGGTGTAGCGCAACAGCGCGGCAGCCCGTTCCAACCGGCGCGTCTGCAGGTAGGAGCGCGGTGATTCACCGAATGTCCGAGTGAACATGCGGCTAAAGTGGGCGCGCGAGAGCCCGGCGGCAGCGGCCAAATCATCGACAGTGATCGGCTCGGCGTAACGGGCGTCGGCCAAGTCTTTGGCGCGCAACAGATAACGGGCCGGCGGAACTTGCGGCATAGGTTCAAGTATGGCGGCGAACCGTTGGCCTTCGGAATCGGCCTGACTATCGGCGGCGCGCGGCAGGCTAGTGCAGTTTGGGTAAGACGTTGGCGCGGTAGAAGTTGATGGCGGCGACGGGGTCGTCCTGGGGGAAGTGCAGGAAGGGAATGGCTCCGGCATCGACAACCTTTTGCACCGCATTGATGTGCGGGGCGGCTTCGGTGCCGACCGTCCAGTTGGCGAGCACCTTGTCGATGGGGTTCGCCTCCGCGGCACGTTGGATCTCGACGGGATTGGGCTGATCGACGGCCCCGGCGGTAAAGCGCCACAGGTTGGCGGCGCGGACGGCCTCGTTGTTGTCGCCGACGACCGCGAACATTTCCGCGCGCTTGCCCAAGGCGGCGGCATCGTGTCCGGCGGCTTGCGCGCCAGCGCTGAATGCGGCCAACAATTTCGAGTTCGTGACGTCACGGGCCTGGGTGATCCAGCCGTCGCCGTATTGACCGGCGAGCTTTGCGCTCTTGGGCCCGCTGGCGGCCACGAAGATCGGCGGCAGCGTGGTCGGCGTGTCGTAGAGCTTCAATGCGTTCGTCTGAAAATAGCGACCCGCGAAGGAGATTCGTGAGCCGCTCCACAGCTGGCGGATCAGTTGGATCGCCTCGATCAGCCGGTCGTGGCGCTCGGTGTAGTTGCCGAACGCGTTGGTGGTGGCCTGTTCGTTGAGTCGCTCGCCGGTGCCCAATCCCAAAAACACCCTGCCCGGGCTGAGGATCGCCAGGGAGGCGAATGCCTGGGCCACGGTCGCGGGGTGATAGCGGTATGTCGGGCAGGTCACCCCGGTGCCGAACGAGATGCGGCCGGTGCTGTTGCCGACGAGGGCCAGCGTCAGCCACGGAAACATCGAGTGGCCCTCGTTGTCCTGCCACGGCTGAATGTGGTCGCTGGCCCACACATACTGAAAGCCCGCTTGCTCGGCCGCCTGCGCCTGCGCGACCAGCTGGTCGGTGCGGAATTGCTCGTGGGAGAGCACGACCCCCACGCCCTTAGCCGCCAGTGGCGGCGGTCCGGTGGGCCTGCCGTGGTCGGCTCCGGGTTTCCCGCACCCTTCGGATAATCCGACGGTGCCGAGCATGCCCGCGCCGGCGGCCATCCGCCCCAACGCTCGCCGCGAGATGCCGCTCACGGGGTCAAAGTACCCGACACGCCGCGCGTCACACCCACTAGCCTGGCGTAGGTGACCCCGCAGGCGCGCCCGGCGCGCAAGGTCGACATCCGCGACCTGTCACGCACTTTGGCCCGGGCGTTTTACGACGACCCGGTGATGATCTGGCTACTTCCTGATGCGCAGGCGCGGACCGCGCATCTCTGCCGGTTGTTCGCGACGATGACCCGTCACCATCATCTGGCCCGCGGCGGTGTGGAGGTGGCCTCCGACGGACCGGGCATCGGTGCGGCGGCGTTGTGGGATCCGCCGAATCAATGGCAGGAAGCGCGCCGGGGGCAGCTGGCGATGACGCCAACGTTCTTGCGAGTGTTCGGCCTTCGTTCGATGCAGGGACGCGCCGTCCAGGAGCTGATGAAACGCGTGCACCCCGAAGAACCGCACTGGTATCTGGGCGTGATCGGAAGCGATCCCACTGTTCGTGGCAAAGGCTTCGGGCAGGTGTTGATGGAGTCGCGCCTACACCGTGTGGACGCTGAAAATGCTCCTGCCTATCTCGAGTCGACCAAACATCAGAATATAGGTTACTACCAGCGGTTTGGCTTTGAGGTAACCGGCGAGATCGTGTTGCCCGGCGGTGGGCCGACGATGTGGCCGATGTGGCGGGCAGCCCGGTGAGCACCGCCGCCTGAATATCGCACCAGCAAAGCACCTTTTCGGCGTTGTTCGAACATGCCAGCGAAGCATAGTGCTCTATGGGCAAGATACCAATATGCCTTCGACTTTGCCGGATCTTGCGGCGCTGCTCGAATCGTGGCAGCTGGCGATGCGCGCCGAACGCAAGTCACCGGGGACGATCAAGACCTATAGCGACGGGGTGACCGGGTTCCTGTGGTGCGACTCTAACTGCACCAAGCCGCCTCGGTCGTGGATTTCGACGATGTGGGGGTGCCACAGCTTGGCTGGCAGGTCGGCTTCGCGATTGAACCTTTCAAGAAACTCGGAGTTGGCGGACACGTCGGCCCGCAGCACTTTGAGGGCGTCGAGCCGGGGCAGTCTGGGATGCTGCGCGAGGTAGACCTCGCCCATTCCCCCTGAGCCGAGCAGGCGCACGATCGTATAGCCCGCAAAGACCGCACCGTCAGCTAACGGCATGGCTGAATCGTACTAATCGCCGCCGCAGGTCAACGAGTGGTTCCGGGGACAGAACTACATCGCCGCTGTTAACACATCTGGACACCGCGTTGTGCTCCTGTACGAAACGCAGATGCGGCTGATTGGTGCGGGAGCAGCGGTGCAGCAATTAGCATTCAAGCAGCCGGTGAAGATTCGGTGAGGAATCATAGGGACCATGGCGGACACGAAGACGTCTCAGCCACTGCTGCTCGACGAACTCGCAAGCCTCGATGCCCGAGAACGGCATGACGTGGCCACGACCCTTCACGGTGTGTCCGCCACATTCGCCGAGGTGCCCGACGGCAAGACAGCCTCACACGTCCTCGGCGTACTCGCCCACCTGCTCGACCCCGGGTGACGAGCGCTGCTCCTGTTCCACAGGGTGCGTGCCGGTGAACCCGTGATCACCCCTCGTCGTCGTGGCTGGAACGGCAGTGTGGGTCGGACTCAGACAGGCCCCGACTCAGCGCGGCGACCGCCCGCGGAAGTGCCCGCCTCGGAAGCAGACCACTTAAGACCGGACGACACCACGAGCACCGACAGGACGATGGCCACCAAAAGCAGCGCCAGGACATCTCCCCACAGGTGCCCCATGTGGTCGTCACTGAAGGACTGCCCCGCCATGATTGCGGCGTGTACGACACTCGACCACACGGCGAACCAGATCAAACTAAGATTGGCCGCCGGGTTCCGCGCCGCATTGATCAAGAAGACGCCCAGTGTCGCGTAGATGCCCACGATCATCATGAAGTAATCAGACTCATAAGGCGCGCCGGAATGCCACGCCCACCCCGACGGCCAGACCAGCGCCAGGGGATAAAGAAGGAGAGCAACCGCGCCAAAGACGACGAGCGCGAGTTGCAGGAGTTTATATGTGGATGACATATTGCGCCTCCAAGGGTGATTTTCCCCGACAGCATTCTAAGAAAAGTAGCCGTGGCGAAAAAGTAGGGCCGCCCCAATGGGGGGAAAGTCGCCCGCACCCTGAAGCGGCGCATCGCGAGTGAAGCCGCCAGGCAACCCCTCCCCGCCGCCAAACCCGCGCACGGCCCGCACGGCCAAAGCGATGACCGACCCATAGCGCTGCGTCGACTGTGTAGGATGCATCGGTTGCGTGAACTGTTCGGGACTACGCAATGTGAAGGACGCCCGCAACCTTGGGGTTGAGTCCGCCGCGTGACTGATCGCAGCGGCTACGCCCCTGCGAAGCCACGCCAAGAGGGCATCCGGGACCACGGTGCTCAACGCCGACGAGATTACTGCGGGGCGTGGCGGCGAAGTCAGCGTCGAAGGTGGAGCCCACGGCGGCAAAAAGGGCCGGCGCGATCGTGGTGTCCAGCGTAAGGGACAGTTCGCGATTTTCGAGAAGACTTGTGGTGGAGAGGTTTTGGCTGCCGATGATGAGCGCGGTGTTGTCGGTGAGCAGGATTTTTTCGCGGTGATCGTTTTATGGTGTTGTTCGGCGTTAGATCTTGGTCCGCTGACGGCGCTGAGTCGATCAAATGCCGCCGCGTTGGTGTTGCGGCCCGGCCATGTGCCGCGATCAACGCGGGCGTGGCTAGGGCTGTGCTGCGGCTCGCCGCCACGCTTCGCAACAGAGCGCTCCCCACCGTGGTAGACCGGAGGCCGGAGGGTAACGGTGGGTGACGTGGCGGACGAACAGCACGATAAGCCGGCGTCGGCGCGACCGTTCTTCAGCCGCACCGAGGAGCCCATCGGCGTCTACAACGGCGAGCAAGCGATCATCGTCTACGAGCTCAGGCCGCTGCCGCCTTGGCCGAAATATTGGATACAGGCATTAGCCAAGCACTTCCACCGTCAACTCGATCCGGCACCGAAAGTCGACATTGCGATGGTTGACGACTGTATTCGCTTCT
Source organism: uncultured Actinomycetota bacterium (assembly GCA_963802525.1). Taxonomy (GTDB): domain Bacteria; phylum Actinomycetota; class Actinomycetes; order Mycobacteriales; family Mycobacteriaceae; genus Mycobacterium. The sequence continues at coordinate 80,297 of CAWDJC010000005.1, forward strand.
GTGTTTTCGTCTCGCCCGAAGTGTCCGTAGAGGATTTGTGCAAACTCGACGATGCCGTTTACAACGCCGTCGACAGCGCCGGTCGCGCCATCGAAGATCAGCAGACGGCGCTTAACGAGAAACTCGACCGGGTACGCCAACGCCGCATCATCCGCTGATGTCACCGGTTGCGGCCTGCGACGCTCACTGAGTTCCCACGGCTCCTCGCAGTTGTCCGGCAGCGATCTCGGAATCGTCGTCGCGTTGTTCTGGCTTGAGTTGTACATCGATCCGATGGATGTCGCCGGTGAAGCGGAAGTTGTTGGGGTAGGGCCCCACCGGGGAACCGGTGTCGACGCCAACGTCGAGGGTTTCGCCACTCATGGAGAACAGGAACGGAACCGTCTTGTCCACCCTGCCGGTTGCGGCCGTCGAGCCGTTGATGGTCAGGGTTACCGATCCGCCCTTACCCAGCCCGCCGCCGTCGTAATCGAAGGACACCGCGAGCACCGCATCACCCTGCGGGAGTGGACGTTCCGACGTGACGGTGGTGATGTCGTGGCCCAGATAGTTGTACACGTAGTTCAAGAAGCCGTTCTGAACGTAGAGGGACCAGCCGGCCAGTGAGCCGCCCTGGCAGATCAACACCCCTTCGGCCCCGCCGTCGGGAATGTGGACGTGCGCCTGCAGATCGAACGAGGTGTTCTTGAAGTTGATCGTCGCCAATTCCGGGATGCGGACGTTCTCCCGGTAGAAGGTCGCCGACGTCTTACCCTCCAGCAGGCTGGGTCGGTTCTTGGGAAGGGCGCGCGCCGTGGTTTCGTCGCTCAACGGGTAGACGTCGTACCTGCGCGCCTCCGTGTCGAAGACCGCCTTCAGCTCTTCGAGCTTCTGGGGATACTCGGCGGCGAGGTCGATTCCCTGGCTGAAGTCGTCGGTGAGGCGATACAGCTCCCAACGTTCGCTAGCGCCGAACTCATGGGCCTGCGCTCGGATCCAGGGCAGACGCCCATGGAAGCAGGAAGCGATCCACCCCTTGTGGTAGACGGCACGATTCCCGAGGATCTCGAAGTACTGCGTGGTGCGGGCACTGACCGCGTCGGCGTCGTGGAATGAGTACCGCATGCTGACGCCTTGGATGGGTTTCTGCTCGATCCCGTTGACCTTCGTCGGCTCGGTGATTCCGGCCGCGTCGAGGATCGTCGGGGCGAGATCGATGACGTGATGGAACTGGCCCCGCTGCTCGCCCGCGGCGTGAATACCGGCCGGCCACGAGGCAGCCAAGCCGTTGCGCGTCCCGCCGAAGTGTGAGGCAACCTGCTTCATCCATTGAAACGGGGCGTCCAGCGCCCACGCCCACCCTACGTTGTAGTGGTTCTCGCATCGCACCGTGCCGAAGTCGTCCATGTGGGCCAACAGCCATTCGGGGTCCTCGGGGAACCCGTTCTGAAACGACGGCGCACTCCAGCAGCCGTGGATCGTGCCCTCCGCGGAGGCGCCGTTGTCGCCGCACACATAAATGAACAGCGTGTTGTCCCAAGCGCCCAATTCGTCGATCGCGTCGATGACCCGTTCGACCTGCGCGTCCGTGTGGGCCAAGAACCCCGCGTACACCTCCATCAGTCGCCGGGCGACTGGTTTGTACCTATCGTCGTAGTCGTCCCAGCTGCCGATTTCCTCCGGTCTCGGCGTGAGCAGCGTTCCCCGCGGGATGATGCCCAGCTCGATCTGCCGGGCGTGGATACGTTCCCGAAGCGCATCCCACCCGTCGTCGAACTGTCCGCGGAAGCGTTCGGACCACTCCGGCCACACCTGGTGCGGACTGTGCGTCGCACCGAGCGCAAAGTACACAAAGAACGGCTTGTCCGGACCGGACGTCTTTTGCAGACGAATCCACTCGATCGCCCGGTCTGCCAGATCCTCGCTGAGGTGATAGTCGTCGCGGCCGATGTACGGCTCGATGGGGGTGGTCTGGTCATACAGGGCCGGTTCATACTGCGACGTTTCGCCGCCCAGGAATCCGTAGAAGCGATCGAAGCCCAGGCCGGTCGGCCAGCGGTCGAACGGGCCGGCCGGACTGACCTCCCACATCGGCGTGAAATGCGCCTTGCCGAACATCGCCGTGCTGTAGCCGTTCATCCGCAATATCTGGGCAATCGTCGCGGTGCTCTGCGGAATCACGCCGTCATATCCCGGGAAACCGTAGGCGATTTCGCAGATCGCGCCCATATGTGCGCTGTGGTGATTTCTGCCGGTGAGCAATGCCGCACGAGTCGGTGAGCACAACGCCGTGGTGTGGAACTGGTTGTAGCGCAGGCCAGCGTTCGCGACCCGGTCAAGGGCCGGAGTTGGGATTGGACCGCCAAACGAGGATGACGCACCAAAGCCGACATCGTCGAGCAGGACCACCACCACATTGGGCGCGCCAGGCGGCGGGTAGGTGATCGACCGTCGAGATGGTGTCGAATCGGTGGCCAGCGGAGCCACCACCCCGCCGAACGGCGGGTCTGTTGGTGGCAGCTCAACCATGATCCTCACGCTCCGTTTCGCGGCCGCGGGCTCACGGCCAACACGTTCCTGGCATCGAATTGAAGGCGCGGGTCCACACCCAGGTCTGCAAACTCTACGTCGAACGAACCTCGCGAAACACGGAATAGCCACCGAGTTCTTCGTTGGCTGTGGACGCGGTGAACGGTCAGCCGAAAGCAACCTTTTGATACCCCAGCCATTCAGATTCACGCCACTTGAGACGCGGGACCCGCACCCCAGCAATCTCGACCCGCCTTTCGGGCACCGCCGTACTCACTTTCGGGCACCGCCGTACTCAACGGGAACCCGATCGACGTCGCGCATGCCGAGGGAAGCTAGGTGAGCTCCCAGACCACGGTCACCGAGAAGCTGACCGTCTGCTGGCCCGGCTCCAACGGCACAGGTGCAGCAGCAGCGCGGGTAAGCGGGATCGGCGTCGGAGGCGTCGCCCCCGCGGACTCCGAGATCGAGATGACCTTGCCCAGCGTGAGCCCCGACAGTTGCGCGTACTGCTGGGCGCGATCCTTCGCGTCTTGGAAGGCCCGCGCACGCGCGTCCTTCACGAGTTGGGAGTCGTCGTCGATCGAGTAGTTGACCGAGTTGATCCGGGTGGCGTTTCCGCCGGTGCTGACGATCAGGGCCAGCGTGTTCGACGCCGAGTCCAGGTTGCGGACCTTCACGTCGATCGAGTTGCTGGCCCGGTATCCGACGATGGCCGAGGACTCCGGCCCGTACTGCGGTTGCAGGCGAACCTGGGTGGTGCGGATGTCCTTACGGTCGACGCCGGCGGTGACCAGTGCGTTGATTACCGCCTGCTGCAGCTCGCTGGTCTGGTTCATCGCGGCGGTGACGTCGGGGGCGGTGAACTCGATTGAGACGTTGGCCGTGAGCGTGTCCGGCGTGCCCTGAACCTGCCCGGAACCGACGACCGTGACCTGGCGGCTGTTCGTGCCGGGTTCCTGCGACGGCCTGACCTTCATGAATCGCACGCCGACAATCCCGCTGGCAGGCAAGCGCCGGCCAAGAGCAACAGGCGGTTCAGCATTTCTGGGACCCTACCGGTCGTGGCGTGACGAGGATCTTGCGTGCTCGCCAGGGCTGGCCAATTCGTCGAACGCGGCGTCGACGCCCTTCAGGAGCCGTCGCGCCGCAGCCCGCCATGACGATTTGATCCAGTTCGCAAACGATCCGCAACAGCCCCGCTAAAGCTCGTGTCACCACCGACGAGCAACCCCAAGCCCCCCTGCGTCAGCGTGTCCAGATGCGGCGTGCAGCGCTCGTCGGTCACGATGCGCCCCTCACCAAATCGGGATGGCTGCTAGGAGCGGGCCATCTCCTCCAGCCGGGCGATTCGCTCGGCCATCGGCGGGTGCGTCGAGAACAACTTCCCCATCATGTTGCCCGCCCGAAACGGGTTGGCGATCATCAGATGTGACTGACTGGCCAGTTGTGGAACCGGCGGCAGCGGAGCCACCTCGACACCACCGGCGATCTTGCGCAGCGCCGACGCCAACGCCAGCGGGTCGCCGGACAGCTCAGCTCCGGACTCGTCGGCCTGGTATTCCCTCGCCCGCGATACCGCAAGCCGCACCACCGTCGCCGCGATTGGACCGAGCAGCGAGACCAGCAGCAGCGCAAGGGGATTCGCGCGTCCACCACCACCGCTACCGCCGACCCGACCGGCGAGGAAAGCCATGTTCGCCATGCCGGAGATCACCGCCGCCATCGCCCCGGCAACGCAGGAAACCAGGATGTCGCGGTTGTATACATGCGAAAGCTCATGGCCGAGCACCGCGCGCAACTCGCGCTCGTCAAGGATCTGCAAGATTCCCGCGGTGCAGCACACCGCGGCGTGCCGGGGACTGCGGCCAGTGGCAAAACCGTTCGGGGATGCGGTGTCGCTGACATAGAGCCGCGGCATCGGCTGATGCGCCGTGGTCGCCAGCTTGCCCACGATGCGATACATCGCGGGCTGCTGCGATTCGCTGACCGGCTGCGCGTGCATGGCCCGCAGCGCCAGTGTGTCGCTCTTGAAATACGTCCATGCGTTCATGCCGACCGCAAGCACGATCGACAGCACCAAGATCGACCGGTTGTGGAACAGCGAGCCGATGAACACGATCAGCGCCGACATGCATCCGAGCAGCAAGACGGTCTTGAGTCCGTTGGCGTAACGGTGCGACTTCATCGGCGTTCTCCTACCTTGCCCGTCAACTAAACGCCCCCCAGGCGGACCCGCCGGCCGCAGTTTACGCAACCGTCAGCCGTGGCAGTGAACGGTATAGTCCACGAACGAGACCCTGGTCTGCCGGCTGGCGGGACGGGTCCATATGCCCAGTTCGGACAACCCGGCTCTGCTCCAACACCAAGACCAGCACCTCGGCCGCCAATGGCACCGCCTACCCACCACCGCACAGCTCTCGGCCGCTCTCGATCACTGGCGCGGCAAACGCCCCACGGGTCGGCAAAGCAACCGATGGACCGCCGCAGTGAGGTGCAGCGCCGGGATGTTTTCCTCCGTTTCCCCCGATGCCGCGCGGTTGGGGGTGGGCCGGCGGTCGTCCTCGCGGGTGGGGCGGCCGCCGGTTCGGGTGATTGCTGTCATCGTCGTACTCCCGTAGGTGACCACAGGGGGGCGGCCAAGCAGTTCTACCGCCCTCTACGTTTCGCTCGCGCGCGATCGACAAATAGGGCTCTTGGTCCTTTGGAGAGGAAGCCGTAGTGCCCTGAATTCGGCGGCCCGCTCCGTTGGGCGGTCGTGTTTATCCGATCGCGTTTATTCGCTGGCGGGTGGGGCAACCGTTGCGCATGGCTGGCAACATCGGCGACTTGGCGGACCCCGCGGACTTTCCCGAGGAGGGCGGCCCGGGCGACACCCTGAATGCGAGCGAAGGCACCGACTCCGATGAGTTGCGCAACGACGACGGCGACATCGTCGTCGATCCGCCCGAGGGCTGCAGCGAAGCCGACCGGTTCGGGATGACGGCGCGTGAAGAGCGAGAGGGCGAATCCCTCGACGATCGGCTGGCCGAGGAAGAGCCGGATGTGTCCGACGACGCGATCGACGCGATCGATGACGGTGGTCCGCGGCGCGCTCACCGTGGCCAGATTTACGGCACGCCCAAGACGGCGACTCGCTCTACGAGGTCATCGACGAGCGGGGCGAGCAATCAGTGCTCGGTTGTTCACTCCGGCACGACGTGGCCGTCCTCATGGTGTGCTTCGCCAGCCGGCTATTCCGATGGCGATCATCCGCAACTGCTTGATGGCGATCCGCCGAATGTCCTCCAGCGCCTCGGCGCTCTGCGCGTCCTCGATCGACTCGGCGATGAGGATCATCGCGTTGACGAACAGCGTCGCCAGGACGTTGAGGTCCTCGGTGCTCCAGGCGTTGAGTCCCGGGAAGCGCGCCAGGTCGGTCGCCAGCTCCGAGGTGATCAGTCGGATCTCGGTGCGGATGGCGTAGCGCAGCACGCTCAGCCCGCTATTGCGCTCCCTGCCGATGAGGCGCCAGTGCTCGCGCCGCTCGGCGACGCTGCCGATCAGGATCTCGACGGATGACTCGATCACCCGGTTCGGGTCGAGCTTCCCGGCGCGGGCCTCGCGCAGGGTGTCGCGCAGGCTGCGAAACGACTCGTCGATCAGCACCAGCCCAAGGGCCTCCATCGACTCGAAGTGACGGTAGAAGGCCGCGGGCACAATCCCGACTTCGCGGGTCACCTCGCGCAGGCTCAGGCTGCTGAAGCTACGGTCCTGCAGCAGCTTCAGCGCCGCGGCGATGATGGCGCGGCGCGTCGCCTCCTTGCGCTGCTCCCGCGAGGGGCTCTCGCGTGAGCGCTCGCGGCCCGACCGATGCGGCCGTGAGCTGGGAGCACGGCTGTTCACTATGTGAACCCTACCACAAACCTGGCCTAAACCCTTGACGACCTGCGGGGTATCAAAGCACAGTGTACGTATGTTCACTCAAATGGCGCCTCGCAACCTCGCCCAAACCGTGCGGAAGCGAGTCCTGGGTTCAGACCTGCTAGACCTCCTCACCGGTCCGCACGGCGTGGACCGCTACACCGAGCTGGTGGCGCCGACCTGGACGCTGGGCGAGGCCCGCGCCAAGGTCATCGACGTGCGCCGGACCACGCCGCGCAGCGTCACGCTCACGCTCGCCCCCAACGAGACCTTCACGTCCGCCCACACCGTCAAAGCCGGCCAGTACGTCAACCTCACCGTCGAGATCGATGGTCGCCGGCACACTCGCTGCTATTCACCTGCCAACGTCGAAGGCAGCACCAACCTCGAGCTGACGATCGGTCACCACGACGGCGGCCTGGTGTCGAGCTACCTGTACGAGCGGGCCCGGCGCGGCATGGTGGTCGGCCTGGCCGGCGCCGCCGGTGACTTCGTATTGCCCGCGGTGCGGCCGCAACGGATCCTGTTCGTATCCGGTGGAAGTGGCATCACGCCGGTGATGGCGATGCTGCGCACGCTGGTGGCCGAGCATCACCACGGCGAGATTGCGTTTGTGCACTACGCCCGCACGCCCGCGGAGGCGTGCTATCGCGAGGAGCTTGCCGCCCATAAAGATCAGCCCGGCGTTCGCGTTCTCCACGGCTACACGCGCTCGCACGCCGGCGACCTCGTCGGCCGCTTCGGGCCGGAGCACCTGGCCGCCGCCATGCCCGGACCGGATGCGGTGTTCGTCTGCGGGCCAGCGGCTTTGGTCGAGGCCGTACGGCAACACTGCGAGAACGTGTACACCGAGAGCTTCGTGCCGCTGGCCCTCGGGGCATCGGCCGATCCGTCGGGCGGACGAATAAGCTTCGCCGACAGCGGGATCGACGTCGTAGACGACGGTCGCTCGCTGTTGGAACAGGCCGAGTCGGCCGGCCTGACGCCGCAAAACGGATGCCGGATGGGCATCTGCCACACCTGCACCCGACGCAAGACCGCCGGCACCGTCCGAAACCTGATCACCGGCGCGGTGTCAACCCAACCCGACGACGACGTACAGATCTGCGTGTCCGTCCCGATCGGTGATGTCGACCTGTCTCTCTGACAGATCTTGAGAGGAAATGCCATGTCACAGAACAAGATCACCCTGACTCCCGAGCAGGCCGAGGCATTCGGCCGTGAGCTCGACGCCATCAAGGAACGCGTGATGGCGGACCTCGGCGAAACGGACGCCGACTACATCCGCCGCGTCATCAAGGCCCAGCGCGCGTTTGAAGTCGGCGGCCGCGCGCTACTGTTTGCCGGGTTCCTGCCGCCGGCCTGGCTGCTTGGCACCGCGATGCTGGGCCTGTCCAAAATCCTGGACAACATGGAGATCGGCCACAACATCATGCACGGCCAGTACGACTGGATGCGTGACCCGGCGATCTCCGGTCGCAAGTTCGAGTGGGACACGGCCTGCCCCGCCGATCAGTGGCGGTATTCGCACAACTACATGCATCACACCCACACCAACATCGTGGGGATGGACCGCGACATCGGTTACGGCATCCTGCGGATGAGCGAGGACCAGCCTTGGGAGCCGTATTTCATCGGCAACCCGCTCTACGCCTTCCTGCTGATGGTGTTGTTCCAATACGGCGTCGCGCTGCACGAGCTGGAAACCGAGCGCATCCGCTCCGGAGAGATCAGGCTCGCCGACAAGCGCGAGGTGCTTCGCGAGATCTGGGAAAAGACGCGCCGGCAGACGCTCAAGGACTACGTCGCCTTCCCGTTGCTGGCCGGGCCGTTCGCCCCGTTCGTCCTCGCCGGCAACCTCTCGGCCAACCTGATGCGCAACGTGTGGTCCTACATGATCATCTTCTGCGGCCACTTCCCGGACGGCACCCAGGAATTCACCGTCGAAGAGACCAAGGACGAGTCCCGCGGCATGTGGTACTTCCGCCAGGTCCTCGGTTCGGCAAACCTGACCGGGGGCAAGCTCTTTCATCTGCTGTCCGGAAACCTGTCGCACCAGATCGAGCACCATCTGTTCCCCGACTTGCCGGCCCGCCGGTATGCCGAGATCGCGCCCGAGGTGCAAGAGATCTGCGAGCGCTACGGCATCCCCTACAACCGCGGCCCCCTGCCGCAGCAATTCGGCACCGTCGTCCGCAAGATCGTCAAGCTGACCTTTCCCGATTCATGGGTGCGGAGACCTCGCGCCGACAAGCCTGGCGATCGGGTGCCGGTCGCGGTATAAGGCGCCGAGCCCGCGCTGACGGCGCCGAGCCCGCGCACAGCTCGCGCCTCCTCGACTTGGGGTAGCACTGGACGCAGTCTGGATCCATCGGGGGGCTGACGCCACGGGCCCGGCGGGGGACAATGGCCCCCGTGGAATGGAACGGCGCACGCTATGCGGATACCCCGACGGTGGAAGCCTCGACGTGGGTCGACGCCGAACCGGCACGGGTCTGGAATCTGGTCTCCGACATCAAGCTGATGCCGACCCTCAGCAATGAGCTGCAATCGGTGGAGTGGGCCGACGGCGCCGACGGGCCACGCGTCGGGGCCCGCTTCGTCGGGCACAACGAGCACGACGCGTTTGGGCAATGGAGCACCACCTCGCAGATCGTCGCTTATGATCCACCGCGCGAATTCGCCTGGGCTGTAGGCGAAGTAAAGAATCCTTCGGCGACTTGGCGGTTCCGGTTGACGCCCCGCGACGGCGGCACCAGCCTGAGTTACTGGATGCAGATGGGACCGGGACCGTCGGGATTGTCGGTGGCCATCGACTCGATGCCGGACAAAGAACAAAAGATCGTGTTCGTCAGAATGCGAGAGTTCGAGGCCGCGATCAGCAAAACCCTGGCGGCCATCAAGCGGCTGGCCGAACACGGAGTGCGTTGATGCGGACCGCGACGACGGTCGAGTTCTCCGGCGCCGCACACGAAGTCGTCAATTTTGTAATCGAGGCGGAAAAGCTGGGTCTCGATGTTTGTTGGGTGGCCGAGGCATGGGGTTCTGACGCGCCGTCGGCGCTGGGCTACATCGCGGCACGGACCGACCGAATGCTGCTCGGTTCCGGCGTCCTGCAGGTCGGCACCCGGTCGCCCGTCATGGTCGCCCAGACCGCGATCACGCTGTCCAATCTGTCGAACGGGCGATTCCTGCTCGGGCTCGGGGCGTCGGGACCGCAGGTGATCGAGGGCCTGCACGGCGTCTCGTTCAGCCGACCGCTGGCGCGCATCGCCGAAACCGTCGACATCGTGCGCCAGGCGTTCGCGGGAGGCAAAATCTCGCACTCCGGCAAGGAATTTCAGATCCCTCGGCCGGGCGGTGACGCGGTGCCGATGCGGCTGTCGGCTCGGCCCGAGCACACCATTCCGATCTACCTGGCCGCGCTGTCACCGGCGATGCTGCGGTTGACCGGACGGATCGCCGACGGCTGGCTGGGTACCAGCTTCGTTCCGGAGGGCGCCGGCGACGCCTACTTCTCCCACCTCGACGAGGGGCTGGCGGCCGCCGGTCGCACTCGCGCCGATATCGACATCTGTCAGGGCGCCGAAGTCGCCTTCGCCTCCGACGAAGACGAGTTGCGCGGCATGGTCGCGGGCCGCAAGAAGGAACTCGCCTTCAGCCTGGGTGGCATGGGGTCGTCGAGCACGAATTTCTACAACCAGGCCTACAGACGGCAGGGTTGGGCCGACGTTGCGGCCGAAGTGCGGGAGCGCTGGCAGCGGGGCGACCGCGAGAACGCGGCCGGGTTGGTGACCGATGAAATGGTGCTGGCCACCACCCTCATCGGGACCGAGGAGATGGTTCGGGCACGGCTTGCGGTCTGGCGCGACGCCGGCGTGAACACCGTGCGGCTGTATCCCGCCGGCGACACGCCGGATGCCAAGCTGAGCACCCTGGGCCGGGCCATCGAGCTGGTCCGCGAGGCTTAGCCCACGCCCGTCGGCGCTTCGGATGCCTTCACGAGTTTCACTTCGGGCCGCGCCGGCAGGCCTTCGGGGAGGAACCAGCGGAAGGCGAGGTTGCCGCGCGGATAGCCCAGCGTGGTCAGCGAGTTCGGGTGGGCCGTCATCCCGCGGGACAGGACGATGGTCACCGAGCCGTCACCATTGAGCACGGCGCTGTGGCCATTGACCGAGCAACGGGCATCGGGGCCCTCCGCGGCGCCGTAGGTGGCCATGAACTGGTTCCACACCACCATGTTCCAGAACCGGCACGGCGGCGGTCGGTGCGTGATGACCAGCGCCTCGTCGTCCTCGAGCACGAAACTGCCGTACGAATAGCACGCATCGCGCGCCGACCAGCCGAAGTTGGCGTCCGGCACCTGATACGGATCGGCGAATTGGTTTGCGGCGTGGGCGGTCTCGTGCCCGAGTGTGTGCTCGTCGTCCACCCGTGTTCCGACGGCCAGCGGCACGATGGCGAACATGGTGCGCAACCACGTCGCCGCCGCCCGGAGGCTCGCCGCGGTCTCGGCGTCGCCGTGTCGGATGGGGCCCGGCTCATCGAGCGCCTCGATGTGCCAGACGATTGGGCGGCCGGTCAATGGGTCGGCCTGGTAGTCACGGGTCATCAGCACGGCCGCGTCCGGCGTGGGAGGGAATTCGAAGCAGAAGTTGCCGTCGGCATCGATATCGAGGACGTCGAGGTCGCTGTCGCGGACGATGGCAACCACCCGGTCCGACCACGCGCCGGGCGATGGTTCGTTGTAAGCCGTCACCGAGAAGTACACGCTGTCACCACGATTGCCGCTGATGCGGTAGCGCCGCTCCGGATCCACCGGGCACAGGAAGTAGTAGGCGTCGGTATTGTCGCCGCCCCATCGACGATCGCGACGGAACGGCGCGTTCACGGCGACGAACTGCGGCCGACCGGGCTCGGGGAACAGGTAGGCGTCGAAGGCCACGCCCAGCGTGGTGGCGAGCGTGCGGTACCCGTCGGCGATGTGCCGATCGTCGGTAACCGCGCGGTCACCCTCGAGGAAAGAGCGGTCGAGGGTCCCGAGGGTTGTCAGCAACTCCTGCCAGGCGGCCGTCGATTCGTGCGTCATGCGCTGATTCCCTTCAGGAGCAACATCGTCGTGCGGTCGACCCAGGTTTCGCCGAGTCCGGTGCCCCGGGTGAGCAGGGCGACCAAGGTGAGGCCGGCGACGGCCTCCGCCAGTTCGGAGGCCAGTTCGGTGGCGGTCACGTCGGCCCGGACCTCACCCCCGGCGGCGGCGCGCTCGAGCCGCTCGGCGAGACCGCCGGTGATGATGCCGGCGAACCGCTCCAACAGCGCCGAATGGAGTGTCGGATCCGCCGCCATCTCGCCGACCAGTCCCGGCAGGGCCGCCCTGGCGGCCGGGGTTGTCAGGACGTCCCTCGTGCGGCGCACCATCTCGCGCAGATCCCCGGGCAGCGATCCGGTGTCGGGGATCGCGGTTGCGGCGCCGATCGGGAACACCGCCTCGTGCACGAGATGCGCTTTGCTCGGCCAGCGGCGGTAGATCGCGGGCTTGCTGGTACCGGCCCGCTCGGCGATGGCGGACACCAAGAGCCCGGGGTAACCGGTTTCCGCGAGGAGTTCGACCGTCGCGCGCAGCACCGCGCCGTCGATACGCGGGTCACGGGGCCGGCCAAAATCAACAACCATTACGAAACTCAGAGTAACATAAGTCGGATGACCGACACCGGCGTGGTTCGCCTAGCAGACCTCGCCCAGCCGCGGTTCGGCGCCGAGGCCCAGCAGATCCTCGACATGATGGCCGCGATAGCCCCGGACTGCCCGTTGGATGCCGACGCGCTGCACGCCAAGGCCAGTGCCGACACCGGCCTGCACGATTTTGGTCCCGACGACTACCGGGAACGCCTCGACGTCTACCTCGCCGCGCTGCGCGACATCGACGGGCTGCACGCGGCAGGAGTGGTCAACTTCTACGGGCAGCTGCTGCAGTTGCTCAAGAACCGGCTCCTATTCACCGACCTGCTGCGCCGGCATCCCGAGATCGATGACATTGCACTGGAACCGCCGATCGTGATCGCCGGGCTGCCCCGCACCGGCACTACCCATCTGCACAACCTGATGGCGGCGGCGCCCACCTTCCGCACCATGCCGTACTGGGAAAGTGTCGAACCGTTTCCGCTGCCGCAGGAGGCCGGGATCGAGCCGGACCCGCGGCGGACCCGGATGGACATGGGGGTCGGGGTCATCAACACCGTGATGCCCTATTTCCCTCTGATGCACGAGATGACCACCGATCACGTCCACGAAGAAATCCAATTGCTGGCCAACGACTTTTCGACGATGCTCTTCGAGACGCTGGCCGACGTACCCCGCTGGCGCGATTACTACCAGGCCCACGATCAGACGCCCCACTACGAGTACCTCGCCAGGCAACTCAAGGCCATGCAGTTCCTGCGCGGCGGGCGCCGCTGGCTGCTGAAGTCACCCCAGCATCTCGAGCAGGTGCCGGTATTGGATCGGGTTTTCCCGGGCAGCATCGTCGTGTTCACCCACCGCGACCCGGTCCCGGTGGCGCTGTCGATGATCGCGATGATCACCTACTCCGCGCGCATGCACCGTTCACCGGTGCCGGTGCGCGACATCGCGGAGTACTGGATCGACCGTCTCGATGAGATGCTGACCGCGCTCGTTCGCGATCGCGACACCATCGGCCCGGAATGTTCGGTCGACATCCGATTCGACGATTTCATGGCCGCCGAACTCGGCGTGAGCGAGCGGGTGTACGCGATGGCCGGCGAACCGTTCAGCGACCAAGCGCGCACGGCAATCGCCGGCTACCTCGCGGGCCATCAGCGCGGCCGACTGGGAAACGTCGAAACGTCGTACGACATGTTCGGGTTGAAGGAGGACGCTTTGCGGTCGCGCTTCGCGCCGTACGTCGAACGGTTCCTCGGCTAGCCCATCCTGCGGTCGATGTCGTGCCATCGAGTACCTTCTCAACCCATGGTCGCTATGCCCGAGCTGGATGGTGTCGAACACAGGTATGTGGATCTCGGGGACGGTGTGACGATCCACGTCGCCGATGCGGGCCCGGCGAGCGGGCCGGCGGTGATGCTGGTACACGGCTTCCCCCAGAACTGGTGGGAATGGCACGAATTGATCGGTCCGCTGACCGCCGACGGTTACCGGGTGCTGTGTCCGGACCTGCGCGGCGCGGGCTGGAGTTCGGCGCCAAGCTGCGACTACCGCAAGAACGACATGGCCGACGACCTGGCCGCGGTCCTGGACCGCTTGGGGGTCGCCACGGTCACGCTCGCCGCCCATGACTGGGGTGGGCCGGTGGCGTTCATCATGATGCTGCGCCATCCGGAAAAGGTGACCGGCTTTTTCGGCATGAATACCGCGGCGCCCTACCTGAAGCGCGACCTTAAGATGCTGCGCAACGTTTGGCGGTTCTGGTACCAAATCCCGATATTGCTCCCGGTGATCGGTCCTCGGGTGATCAGCGACCCCAAGGCCCGGTTCTACCGGTTGCTGGCGTCTTGGGTCGGTGGAGGTTATTCGGTACCCGAGGAAGATGTCCGGTTCTACATCGCGTGCATGCGCGAGCCCGGGCATGCGGTGGCCGGTTCACGCTGGTATCGGACCTTTCAGACCAGAGAGCTGCTGCGCTGGATGGGCGGCCAGTACGACGACGTTCGCGTCGACGTGCCGGTCCGCTGGCTAAGTGGCACGGCAGACCCGGTGCTCACCCCGGATCTGCTGGACGGTTATGCCGACCGCATAAGCGATTTCCAGGTCGAGCTGGTCGATGGCGTCGGCCACTGGATCGTCGAGCAGCGGCCCGAGCTGGTGCTCGACCGGCTCCGAGCGTTTCTCAAGGCCAAAACTTAAACTGCTGCAGAGCTTTTCGGCGTGTCGTGTGCCCGTTTCAAGTTTCGCGGCATCCGCTACTCGACGCCGATGGTGACCTCTGTCGACTTGATGAACACTGTCGCGGGCTGACCGACCGTCAAGCCAAGATCGGTCGCGGCGTCCTTGGTGACCGAGGACGTGACGATCTGGTCGCCGCCGTCGAGTTTCACCTTCACGATTGCCATCACGGCGCCGAGATCGACCTCGGTGATCGTTCCTTTGAGTTGGTTCCGGGTCGATAGCCGCATCGCAATCCTCCAAGTCCAGGGTCAGCGACGAGCCTAGCCCGGCTAGTGTCGCGGGCCGAGCAGGGCTACGGAGGCGTCCACGGCCGGTTCGACGATTTCGCGGACGGCCCTGCCGTCTTCGACGGCCAGCGCGGTCAGCTCGCGCAGACCACCCAGCAGGATCACGGACAGTGGCGCGGTCAACGGTGGCAACTCTGCGCGCCGGAACCCCGGGCTGGCGCTGAGGTCGATCAACAAGTCGGACAACAACTTTAATCCCCGGCGCTGTACCGGGCGAGCGACGGCACCCAGCGACGGGAGCTCCCGGATCCAGCTCAAGGTGATGGCCGGGCGGGACTCGATGTGTCCGACATAGGCCTCGACGGCCTGACAAATCTGCCGGTGCCAGTCGGTCTCGGGATCGACCGCCGCGGCGATGCTCTGACCGAGCTTCTCGATGTCGGCCCGCAGCAGCTCCAGGAAGCACTCCTCCTTGCTGGCGAACTGGTCGTAGAAGGTGCGCTTGGACGTGCGGGCGTTTCGGACGATGTCGGCGACCGTGCTGGCGCGGTAGCCGCGCTCACCGATTGAGGTGGCGAGGCCGTCGAGCAGCCGAAGCCGAAACGGATCCGGCTCGGCCAGCGGGTTGCCGAGCATCGCGTCGTCGGCCGCGGCTGTCACCGCTGATGTCACGGCGGGCGCCCCTTTCGGTGAATACGGCACCTTGTCAGGTTTGGTACTACAGAGTACCGTATCGGGAGAGGTCTTGGTACACCGCGGTACCACCCCCGATCGCGGGGGAGATATGGGGAGCATCAACGCCATGAGCGAAGTAGTCACCGCCCCACCGGCGCCCCCGGCAGTCAGACTGCCCCCCACGGCGCGGATCCCGAAGTTGTTGTGCGGCTTTATCTTCGCGATTTCACGGCGGGGGATGATCAAGCGCCTGGCCCGCCGCTATGGCAACGTCTTCACCCTGAACATCCCGATTTACGGCCGCGTCGTGATCGTCGGCGATTCGCAGCTGGCCAAGCAGATCTTCACCACCGGCCCCGAGGAACTCGGCAACATCCAGCCCAACCTGAGCCGGCTGTTCGGGTCCGGCTCGGTGTTCGCGCTCGACGGAGACGATCACCGCCGGCGGCGACGGTTGTTGGCGCCGCCGTTCCATGGCAAGAGCATGAAGAACTACGAGGCCATCATCGAAGAGGAGACCCTGCGCGAGACCGCCGATTGGCCGGAAGGCCGGCCGTTCCCAACGCTGCCGTCGATGATGCACATCACGCTCAACGCCATCCTGCGCGCCGTTTTCGGGGCCGACGGAGCCGAACTCGACGAGCTGCGCCGGCTCATCCCGCCTTGGGTCACGCTGGGCTCGCGACTGGCGGCGATGCCCAAGCCCGAACGGACCTACGGCCGGTTCAGCCCGTGGGGCCGGCTGGCGGAGTGGCGGCGCCAATACGACATCGTCATCGACAAGCTGATCTCCGCGGAGCGGGCGGATCCGAACTTCGCCGAACGGACCGATGTGCTCGCGCTGATGCTGCGCAGCACCTACGAGGATGGTTCGGCCATGTCGCGCAAGGACATTGGCGACGAGCTACTCACATTGCTGGCCGCCGGGCACGAAACCACCGCGTCCACACTGGGGTGGGCGTTCGAGCGGCTGACGCGTCACCCGGATGTGCTGGCGGCCCTGGTCGAAGAGGCCGATAACGGCGGCCAGGATTGTAATGAGCTGCGCCAGGCGACGATCCTGGAGGTCCAGCGGGCCAGGACGGTCATTGATTTCGCCGCCCGCCGCGTCTATCCACCAGTCTTCCAACTCGGCGAATGGGGCATTCCCCGCGGGGATTCGATCATCGTGAGCATCGCGCAGATACACGACGATCCCGACATCTATCCCGATCCGGAGCGCTTCGACCCGCAGCGCTACATCGGAGGCAAGCCGTCCACCTTCGCGTGGATTCCGTTCGGCGGCGGGACCCGCCGGTGTGTGGGCGCGGCTTTCGCCAACATGGAGATGGACGTGGTGCTTCGAACGGTGTTGCGCCACTTCACCATCGAGACCACTACGGCCCCGGCCGAGCGTTGGCACTGCCGGGGTGTCGCCTACACCCCGAAAGATGGCGGGCGCATCGTGGTCCACCGGCGCTGAGCCGGCGGCATTGAATCAGTTGCCGGCAGTCGCCCGGCGCGGCAACTTCCAGCCGGGACGCACGAAGTGACACGTGTACCCGAAGGGGTAACGCTGCAGATAGTCCTGGTGCTCGGGCTCGGCCTCCCAGAATTCACCGGCCGGGCTGACCTCGGTCACCACCTTGCCGGGCCATAGGCCCGACGCCTCGACGTCGGCGATCGTGTCCAGCGCGATCCGCTTCTGCTCCTCGTCGAGGTAGAAGATGGCCGACCGGTAGCTGGTTCCCATGTCGTTGCCCTGGCGGTTCTTCGTAGTCGGATCGTGGATCTGGAAGAAGAACTCCAGCAGCGTGCGGTAATCGGTGGCCGCCGGGTCGTAGACGATTTCGATGGCCTCGGCGTGCGTGCCGTGATTGCGGTAGGTCGCGTTGGGGACGTCGCCGCCCGTGTAGCCGACTCGGGTCGAGATCACGCCGGGTTGCTTGCGGATCAGGTCCTGCATTCCCCAGAAGCAGCCGCCGGCGAGAATCGCCTTTTGAGGATCTGTCATTGCTTGCCTTTCTGATCGGCCACAACCCGCCAATTTGGAGCCCAGGCTACACTCCGCCGATGAGCTGCAACGGTGCCGCAAAGTGACTACTCGTTCGTTCTCCCGCAGCGAACTGGCCGCTGCCTTCGAGAAATTCGAGGCGACGGTCGCCCGGGCGGCCGAAACCCGAGACTGGGACGCCTGGGTCGAGCAGTACACGCCGGACGTCGAATACATCGAGCACGCGGCGGGCACCATGCACGGCCGCGACGAGGTGCGCGAGTGGATCAAGCAAACGATGACGACCTTCCCGGGCAGCCACATGGTCGCGTTCCCGACGTTGTGGTCGGTCATCGACGAGTCCACCGGGCGGGTCATCCTCGAACTGGACAACCCGATGCGCGATCCCGGCGACGGCAGCGTCATCAGCGCGACCAACATCACGATCGTCACGTATGCCGGCGATGGCCAGTGGAGCCGTGAAGAAGACATCTACAACCCGCTGCGCTTCCTGCGGGCGGGAATGAAGTGGTGCCGCAAGGCCCAGGCGCTGGGCACGCTCGACGAGGACGCGGCGCGTTGGATGCAGCAATACGGAGGATCTTGATTGAGCGCGAAACCTAAGCTGGTCATCGGCGCCAACGGCTTTCTGGGTTCGCATGTGACCCGCCAGCTCGTCGCCAAAGGTGCATCAGAAAAATACGAGGTGCGGGCGATGGTGCGCCCGACCGCCAACACCCGCGCGATCGACGACCTCGCGCTCACCCGGTTCCACGGCGACGTGTTCGACACCGCCACGTTGCGTGAGGCGATGGACGGCGTCGACGAGGTGTACCACTGCGTCGTCGACACCCGCGCGTGGTTGCGCGACCCGTCGCCCCTGTTCCGCACCAACGTCGAGGGCCTGCGCAACGTTCTTGATGTCGCCGTCAGGGAGCCCGGCCTGCGCAGGTTCATCTTCACCAGCACCTATGCGACCGTGGGCCGGCGACACGGGCACGTGGCGACCGAAGACGACGTCATCGGCTCCCGCGGGTTGACTCCCTACGTCCAATCCCGGGTTCAGGCCGAAGACCTGGTGATGCGATACGTGGCCGAAGCCGGATTGCCCGCCGTCGCGATGTGCGTCTCAACGACTTACGGCAGCGGCGACTGGGGCCGCACCCCGCACGGCGCCTTCATTGCGGGCGCAGTCTTCGGCAAGCTGCCCTTCCTGATGGACGGCATCCAACTGGAGGTCGTCGGCGTCGACGACGCGGCCCGCGCGATGATCCTCGCCGCCGAGCGGGGGCGCGTCGGGGAGCGGTATCTGATCTCCGAACGGATGTTCGCGCTGAAGGAGGTCGTCCGGATCGCGGCCGACGAGGCCGGTGTGCCACCGCCGCGACGCTCGATTTCGGTACCCCTGCTGTACGCCCTGGGCGCGCTGGGCAGCCTGAGGGCCCGGCTCACCGGCAAGGACGCCGAACTGAGCCTCGCGTCGGTGCGCATGATGCGCGCCGAAGCCGACGTCGACAGCGGCAAGGCGAAGCGGGAATTGGGTTGGCAGCCGCGCCCGGTGGAGGAATCCATCCGCGAGGCGGCCCGGTTCTGGGCCGCACTGAAGACCGGGCAGACGGCTCGAAAAGACACGAAGGACAGCACCGCCGCGCAGGCCGAATAGGCTCGGCGCGGTGGAACGCATCCGGGTCGACCTCCACGGGCCGCCGCAAACCATGCTGGCGACGCTGTACGCCAAGGCCCTCGACGCCGACTTGCCGGCTCCGATTCTGGGCGATCCTTACGCCAAGGGCATCGTCGAGCGAATTGACTACGACTGGACGAAAACCGCCATCGCGGCGCGCAATTCGCCATCGGTGACGAGCCGGACGGCGCACTTCGACGCCTGGGCCCGCCAATTTCTTGCCGTGCATTCCAGCGCCGTTGTCCTGGACGTGGGCTGCGGGCTGGACGGCCGCTATTTCCGGCTCCAACCGAGCCCGCAGGTCGAGTGGTATGACGTCGACTACCCCGAGGTCACCGAGCTGCGCACCCGGCTCTACCCCGCCGCGGACCATTACCACGTCGTCGCCGCGTCGGTGACCGATCCGGCCTGGCTGGCGGAGATACCCGACGACCGGCCCACCCTGATGATCGCCGAGGGCCTGACCATGTATCTCAGCGAGAAGGACGGCGTTGCGCTACTGCGACGGGTCGTCGATCGCTTCCGGTGTGGCGAGTTGCAGTTCGACGCCTTCAACCGGTTCGCCATCAAGTCGCAGTGGATCAACACGGTGGTACGCCGATCCGGGTCACGCTTGCAGTGGGGCATCGACGGCCCCGGCGAGATCCTGGAGGCGGTGCCCGGTACCCGGCTCTTGTCCTGGGTGCGGTGGTTCGAATCAGACAACTTCGAGCGGCTGCCGCGCGCCTACCACGTAATGGGGAAGGTCATGTCCCTGCTGCCGGCGGTGGCCAACATGTCCCAGTACCACCGCTACGCCTTCGGTCCGGCCTGATCGGGAAGTGTTGAGCGCTGGCTTGTGTTGCACTGGGCATCTGCGTATCTAGGAGGTACCGACCATGAGCCACCCGGAAATCAAAGAACCCAGCGCCGGGCACCCGATCACCATCGAGCCGACGTCGGGACGGGTACAGGTCCGCGTCAATGGCGAGCTTGTCGCGGACACCACCGCGGCGCTGGAACTGCGCGAGGCGACTTTGCCTGCGGTGCAATACATTCCGATCGGCGACTTAGTCCAGGACAGGCTGACCCGCACCGACACCAGCACCTACTGCCCGTTCAAGGGCGACGCCAGCTACTACAGCGTGACCACCTCGGCCGGCGACACCGTCGACGACGTGATCTGGACCTACGAGCAGCCCTATCCGGCCGTCGCGGCGATCGCGGGGCACGTCGCCTTCTACCCCAACAAAGCCGAAATCAGCGTCTCGGCTCAGTAGGGCTCAATAGACCCGAGTGGGTGACTCGGGCAGCGCCTGCTCCTGGGAGCGGGTATCGCTGTATTCCCGCATCGAGACAATCATCCCGTCGCGCGTTTCGAAGATGCACGCGAACGGGCTGTCGTATTCGACGCCGTCGGTGGTGGTGCCGGAGGCATTGGCCTCCACCACCACCGTGTCGCCCTCGCTGATGCAGCGGACCAGATCGATGGTGATCTCGAGGGTGCGTTTACGCCAGTCGATCGCTTTCCGCAGCGTCCCCTTGTCGAAGGAAACGCGGGTGTACAGGCTCCAATAGGTGAAGTCGTCGCTCAACAGCGTGAAGCCCTCATCCAAGTCGCCGTCCTCGCTCATGCTCTGCAAGAACATCCAGGCGAGCTCGGTGTGCGGGCCATCGAACGGCGTCATCACATCGCAATACTGTCTTGGTGAATCGTTAGCGGTCAATCGGCGCGGTCCATAGAACTGGGTGTGACTTCTTGAGATCGAAGAATTATCGGGTGAAAAGCGCACGCACTGTCACATTCCCCGGGGCGGCCAGCTTCGGGCACAGCTTGGCGCCGCTGCGCAGGGGTCCCCGGGATCCGTGTTTCCAGGTCCCCGGCGACGGCGCGATCTGGCGAACCAGCCTGCTGCCCTCCGGACCCGTCACGGCGCGGATCGGCCGCGCGGCCCCCGACGCCGCCCGTTGCACGGCCTGGGGTGCCGGTGCGGAGCAGTTCCTCGAGGCGCTGCCCGCGATGCTGGGTGCCGACGACGACGCCTCGGGTTTCGTGCCGCGCGACCCGACGGTCGCCGCCGCACACCGGCGTGTCCCGCACCTGCGGCTGGGCCGCACCGGCCTGGTGCTGGAAGCCCTGATCCCGGCGATCATCGAGCAGCGGGTGCCCGGCGCCGACGCCTTCCGGTCATGGCGTCTTTTGGTGTCCAGGTACGGGACGCCTGCGCCCGGCCCGGCGCCGGCCGCGATGCGGGTGCCGCCGTCGGCCGAGGTCTGGCGGCACATCCCGTCGTGGGAGTTTCACCGCGCCAACGTCGATCCGAGACGGGCGCAGGCCGTGGTGAGTTGCGCGCGACGGGCGGCCTCGCTGGAACGGCTCGTGGCACGGCCGGCGGAGGAGGCCCGCCGAGCGTTGACGTCATTGCCGGGAGTGGGCGAGTGGACGGCCGCCGAGACCGCCCAGCGGGCATTCGGTGACCCCGATGCGGTATCGGTGGGCGATTACCACATCCCGAAGATGATCGGCTGGACGCTGTTGGGCCGCCCGGTCGATGACGCGGGGATGCTCGAACTGCTCGAACCGATGCGACCACACCGCCACCGGGTGGTTCGTTTGCTTGAAGCCAGCGGACTGGCATACGAACCGCGGCGCGGGGCCAGGCTGCCGGTGCAGCAAATCCACTCGCTCTGACCCGTCGTGTTTCCGGGTTGGCCATCGAGCACAGCCCGTCGCAAGTCCTAGCTATCGCTGGGCGAATCATCGTTAGTGACCGCCGAGGCCTGACGCTCCCGCTCGGCCGCGGCGGTTTCCCGATTCAGCCGCTGCGCCTCGTAGATGGTGACGTTGGTGCGTGACATCACCAACGCCGCGATCCCGACGGCGAGGATCGCGCCGGGCACCACCGAAAACGATCCGGTCATCTCGGCGACCATGATCATGATCGCCAGCGGCGCGCGCGCGACGCTGCCGAAGCACGCCATCATTGCCACCACGACAAAGATCCCGGGCTCGTGCGGCACCCCGGGCAGGCCGGACAGCTCGCCCAGCCGCCAGACGGCGGCTCCCACGAAGGCGCCGATCACTATTCCGGGGCCAAATAGTCCGCCGGATCCGCCGGTGCCGATCGACAGCGACGTGGCCACGATCTTGGCGATCGGCAGGACGATGACGATCCACAGCGGGATCCCCATCAGCGATCCGCGGTCGGCGGCCAGCTGTGCCCAGCCGTAGCCGCTGCTCAGGATCTGTGGGATCAGCAGTCCCAACAGCCCGACCAGCAGCCCGCCCAACGCCGGCTTGAGCACCGGCCCGCCGGGCAGCCGGTGGGTGAGCCGCACCGTGGCGTGGAAGGTCCGGGCATACAGGTAGCCGATCGCCGCCGCGGCCAGACCGATCACCACGAACCACAGCAGCGGCCAGGCCTTCTCGAAGCGATATTCGGCGTCGATGTAGCCGAACAGCGGATCGAAGCCCAGGAAGGCCCCGAGCACCGCATATGCCGTCCCCGAGGTGATGAAACCGGGCAGCAGGTAGCGGTAGTCGAAGTCGTCGCGGTAGGGGAGCGATGCGGCCAGCACCGCCCCGCCCAGGGGCGCGGCGAAGATCGCGCCGATGCCGGCGCCGATACCCAGCGCCACCGCGGTCCGGCCGTCCTCGTCGGACAGGTTCAGCCGTCGGGTGAGCAACGAGGAGAAGCCGGCTGAGATTTGCGCAGTCGGCCCTTCGCGCCCGGCCGAACCGCCCGAGCCGATCGTCAGCGCGCTGGCCACCATCTTCACCAGCACCGCCCGGAAGCGGATGGCGCGGGGATCGGTGTGTACCGCCTCGATGGCTTCGTCGGTCCCGTGGCCGGTGGCCTCCGGGGCCAGCCTCGTCACGATCAACGCCGACAGCAACGCCCCGCCCGTCGTCACCAACGGGATCGCCCACGCGCGGTGAAAGCCGGCGGACCCGTGGCTGCCACCCTCCCCGACGGGCGTCGGGATGTGATAGTCCGCCAGGTAGCCGAGCAGGAACTCGGCGGTGTATTTCAGGGCCAGATAGAAGACGACGGCTCCGAGGCCGGCGATGAAACCGATCGTGACGCCCAGCAGCAACCATTTCTGCAGGTAGCCCGACTTCCTGATCGATGCCCCGAATCGTCCGCCGGCGGCGGCCTCCGAGGCCACCGCGGGCTGGGGTTCGTCGTCCGTCGGTTCGCTCACGGCGCGGGCCTGAACCCAAGCATCAGGTCATCCTATGCAGGGCCGCGCCGGCGCACCCTCGGGAATAATCGGACCATGGTCCGGTTATATGGATAACCCTTACTGAGGAGGTAAACATGCCTGCTGTAACCGCAGACACGCTCACGCTGCCGCGCGTCAGCGCCGCCGGTCCCGCCGACACCGAACGACCGGTCCGATCGATCACCACCGGCCCTCGAGGCTACGAGGGCGAGGGCTTTCCGGTGGTCCGCGCGTTCGCCGGCGTCAGCACCGCCGCCCTGGATCCCTTTGTGCATATGGACCAGATGGGTGAGGTGGAGTACCAGCCGGGCGAGCCCAGAGGCACCGATTGGCATCCGCACCGCGGCTTCGAAACCGTCACCTACATGATCGACGGCAAATTCGCGCACCAGGACTCCCACGGCGGTGGTGGCCTGATCACCGACGGCGCGACGCAATGGATGACGGCGGGTTCGGGCATCCTGCACATCGAGACCCCGCCGGCCGAACTGGTCGAAAGCGGTGGCGTGTTCCACGGCATCCAGCTGTGGGTGAATTTGCCGAGGAAGGACAAGTTCGCGCCACCTCGGTATCAGGCCATCGAAGGCGGGGACGCCAAATTGCTGGCGTCGGACGACGGCGGAGCGCTGGTCCGCATCATCGCCGGTGAGATCGACGGTCACCGGGGACCCGGCATCACCCACACGCCGATCACGTTGGCGCACGCGACAATCGAAAACGGCGCGCGGCTCAACATTCCGTGGCGGCGCGATTTCAATGCGCTGCTATACGTGTTGTCCGGGAGCGGATATGTCGGCCCCAGGGGGTCACTAGCTCACCCGATTCGGCAGGGGCAATTGGCCGTGCTCGGACCCGGCGATCGGATCACCGTGGGTGCCCATCAGGCGGGAATTGATGTGCTGCTGTTGGGCGGACAGCCGATTCGCGAGCCGGTATTCCACTATGGGCCTTTCGTGATGAACACTCGCGCGGAATTGGTCGAGGCACTGCAGGACTACCAGGACGGAAAGTTCGGCAGCATTCCGCCAAATGCGCTAATGCCGCACCATGCCGGTGGCACACTTTAGCAATGTCGCCAACGGCGAGTCGCCGGCCGGGACGCCCGCCTGCCGCTAGGGCGGACGAAACGCGTCAGCGGATTATGCAGGCCGCTCGTCTGGTGTTCAGCGAACGTGGATACGACGGCGCGACGTTCCAGGCGATCGCGGCACGCGCCGACCTGACCAGACCGGCGATTAACCACTACTTTTCCACCAAGCGGCTGCTGTATCGGGAGGTATTGGAGCAGTCGAACTCCCTTGTCATCGGGGCCGGCATTCGGCAGGCGGAGCGCGAGACCACGCTGATGGGGCGGCTGACGGCGTTCATCTCCGCCGCGGTGCGCACCAATTCCGACAATCCTTCCGTGTCAGCGTTTTTAATTACCGGTGTCCTCGAATCGCAACGGCATCCGGAATTGAGCCGAACCGAAAACGATTCGGTGCGAATTAGCCGCGAATTTCTGACATGGGCGGTCAATGATGCGATCGAGCGTCGGGAGGTCGCCGCCGATATCGACGCGTCCGCATTGGTCGAGACGCTGCTGGTCGTGCTCTGCGGCGTGGGGTTCTACGCCGGCTACGTCCGCAGTTATGAAGAGATATTGGCCGTCAGCGACGTGCTGCGGCGGCTGCTGGAAGGCGCCCTCTGGCACCCCGAGACCTAGCCACCTGGACCGGAGCCGAGCGCAGTGAAGTTTCACACAAAGCGTATAGGCTAACTAACTTACTCGGTAGCATGGTCCCGACATGACTGATGTGGATGCCTCGTTACCGCCCTCAATACGGACTGCTGGAGACAGCTGGGCCATCACCGAACTAGTCGGCGCCACCGCGTTGGGCGTCGCTGCGTCGCGTGCGGTGGAAACTGCCGGAGCCAGCCCGCTGATCCGTGACGATTTCGCCCGCACGTTGGTGTCGTCGGCCGGTCCTGCGTGGGCCCGGCTGGCCGATCCCGAGCTGGCCTGGCTCGACGGCGATGAGCACGGGCGACGCGTGCATCGGCTGGGCGTCGACTACCAGGCGGTGCGCACCCATTTCTTCGACGAGTACTTCGACAACGCGGTCCGCGCCGGGGTTCGGCAAGCGGTGATCCTGGCCGCCGGGTTGGATTCGCGCGCCTACCGCCTGACCTGGCCGTCGGGCACCGCGGTCTACGAGATCGACCAGCCCAAGGTCCTGGAATACAAGACCGGAATCTTGGAATCGCACGGAGCGGCGCCCACCGCTTTGCGCCGGCCCGTCCCGGTAGACCTGCGCGATGACTGGCCGGCGGCGCTGACGGCCGCAGGATTTGACCGCACCCAGCCCACCGCCTGGCTCGCCGAGGGCCTGCTGCCCTACCTGCCCAGCGACGCCCAGGATCGGCTCTTCGAGATGGTCACCGCCCTCAGCGCACCGGGCAGTCAGATCGCCGTCGAGGCGTTCGGCCTGAACTCGAACGGCAACACGCAGCGCTGGCTGCGGATGCGGGAGCGACTCGGTCTGGATGTCAATGTCCAAGCGCTGACCTACCATGAGCCCGACCGCTCGGAAGCCGCTGAGTGGCTGGCGGACCACGGCTGGCAGGTGCAGGGCGTGAGCAACCGCGACGAGATGGCCCGATTGGGCCGCCCGGTTCCCGAAGACCTCTCCGATGAGGCCGTTCGCAGCACCCTGCTGCGAGCGCGTCTCGGCGGCCCAACTACCTGACCAACCCCTTTCAAGGATTGATCCAAGGAGCAACACGATGAGCTCACTGCGCACCCACGACGACAGCTGGGACATAAAGACCAGCGTCGGCACCACCGCGGTGATGGTGGCCGCCGCCCGCGCCGTCGAAACCGAGCAGCCCGACGCGCTGATCCGCGACCCTTACGCCAAACTTCTGGTCACCAACGCCGGTGCCGGCGTTCTTTGGGAGGCCATGCTCGACCCGGAGGTCGCGGCCAAGGTCGAAACCCTCGACGCCGAATCCGCGGCCCAGATCCAGCACATGCGCGGCTATCAGGCGGTGCGGACCAACTTCTTCGACACGTACTTCAAAGACGCCGTCGCCGACGGAATCCGGCAGGTGGTGATTCTGGCGTCGGGCCTGGATTCGCGCGCCTACCGCCTGGACTGGCCGGCCGGCACCACGGTGTACGAGATCGACCAGCCCCAGGTGCTGGCGTACAAGTCCACGACTCTTGCCGAAAACGGCGTGACGCCCTCGGCCGATCGCCGCGAGGTCGCCATCGACCTGCGTCAGGATTGGCCGTCCGCACTGCGCGCCGCGGGATTCGACCCGACGGCGCGGACCGCGTGGCTGGCCGAGGGCCTGTTGATGTACCTGCCGGCCGAGGCTCAGGACCGGTTGTTCACCCAGATCGGCGAGCTGAGCCCGGCCGGAAGCCGGGTCTCGGCCGAAACCGCACCCGCGCACGCCGACGAGCGGCGACAGCAGATGCGCGAGCGGTTCAAGAAGGTCGCCGACGAGATCGGCCTGGAGGAGACCATCGACGTCGGGGAACTGATGTATCGGGACGACAACCGGGCGGACGTCGCGGACTGGCTCAACGACCACGGCTGGCGTGCTCACGCGCAGCGTTCGACGGACGAGATGCGCCGGCTGGGCCGCTGGATCGAGAATGTCCCGCTTGCCGACGACAAGGACGCATTCTCCGACTTCGTGATCGCGGAGCGGTTGTAATGCCGCGCACCGCGGACGACTCCTGGGACATCGCCACCAGCGTTGGGGCGACCGCGGTGATGGTCGCGCTGGCCCGCGCCGCCGAGACGGCCAGCGACGAGCCGCTGATCCGGGACCAGTTCGCCGAGGTGCTGGTGTCTACTCCCGAACTCGAGGGGGTTCGGGAGCAGGTGGCCGCCTGGTGGGCTGGACAGCCGGACGACGATCCGGATTTCACCGTCGACTCCCGGCACATGATCAATTACCAGGCGGTGCGCACCCATTTCTTCGACGGGTACTTCGCCGACGCGGTGGCGGCCGGTATCCGCCAGGTGGTGATCCTGGCCGCCGGCCTGGACTCCCGCGCCTACCGGCTGGACTGGTCGGACGGCACCGTCGTCTACGAGATCGACCTGCCCAAGGTGCTGGAGTACAAGGCCGAGATACTGGCCGCCCACGGCGCGGCGCCGGTCGCCGACCGGCGACCGGTGGCCGTCGACCTACGCCACGATTGGCCCCAGGCACTGCGCGACGCCGGGTTCGACGCGACCCGTGCGACGGCCTGGCTGGCCGAGGGGTTGTTGCCGTTTCTGCCGGCGGCCGCGCAGGAAGCGATGTTCGCGTCGATCGACGAGCTGAGCGGATCGGGCAGCCGGGTGGCGGTCGAAATCTTCGGGGTCGACGAAGACAAGCGTCGCGAGGCCGAGCAGAAGTGGCAAGAGCTGCGGGCCAAGCGCGCAGCGCGCGGGCAAGACACCTCGTTCAATCCCTTCGACCTCTGGTTTGACGACGGGGGCCGCCCTGAGAGCGCCGACTGGTTCGGCGCCCACGGCTGGGCGACCCGCACGGTGAACGCGCGCGAGGAGGCGCTGCGGCTGGGCCGCGCGCCGCAATCGGAGGAAAGGCCGTTCACCAACAGCTTCGTGACGGCCACCAAACGCTGACCTGAATTCCGTGCGCCGGACCGATCCGATTCGGTCGGGGCGGATCCTTCCTATTGCCCTCCCAACCGGATGGTTAGGATCGCGGTTATCACCGATGAGCGGCCACCCGCACTGTCAGCGGGCAACTCTGCTCGGGAAGGACAATGATGACCACCGAATCGGTTGCACCGAAGACATCGGAATCCAAGAACGGCGCGGCGGCTCAGACGGTCGATATCCCCGCGACGGTGGCTCGGCTTCGCCGGACCTTCGCCTCCGGCCGTACCCGCGACATCGAATGGCGCAAGCAGCAGTTGCTGCAACTGCAGAAACTGATGGAAGAGAACGAGGACGCGATCGCCGCCGCGCTCGCCGAGGACCTGGACCGCAAGCCGTTCGAGGCATTTATCGCCGACATCGCCACCACCGCCGGTGAAGCGAAGTACGCGGCGAAACGCGTGCGCAGGTGGACGCGCCGCCGCTACCAATTGCTGGAGCTGGCGCAGCTGCCGGGGCGCGGCTGGGTGGAGTACGAGCCCTACGGCACCGTGCTGATCATCGGCGCCTGGAATTACCCGTTCTACCTGACGCTGGGTCCTGCGGTTGGGGCGATCGCCGCCGGAAACGCCGTCATCCTCAAGCCCTCCGAGATCGCGCCCGCGTCATCGCGGTTGATGGCCGAGCTGGTGCCGCGCTATCTCGACAAGGACGCGATCGCCGTGGTGGAGGGCGACGGCACGGTGAGCCAGGAGCTCATCGCGCAGGGCTTGGACCGCGTGATGTTCACCGGTGGCACCGAGATCGGCCGCAAGGTCTACGAAGGCGCGGCGCCGCACTTGACCCCGTGCACGCTGGAACTCGGCGGCAAGAGCCCGGTGATCGTCGCGGCCGACGCCGACGTGGACGTCGCGGCCAAGCGGATCGCCTGGATCAAGGTGCTCAACGCCGGGCAGACTTGCGTGGCACCGGATTACGTGCTGGCTGACGCGAAGATCCGCGACAAGCTTGTCGGCAAGATCTCGGAGGCCATCTCCAAGTACGAAGCCGACCACCCGGAAGGGATGCGGATCGTCAATCAGCGCCAGTACGACCGGCTGACCGGCTACCTGGCCGAGACGAAGGGTGAGGTCGCGGTCGGCGGCGGCTTCGGCGCTTCGGGTCTGCGCATCCACCCGACCGTGATTGTCGATCCGGATCCGGACGAACCGCTGATGAAGAATGAGATCTTCGGGCCGATCCTGCCGGTGATCACCGTCCAATCCCTGGACGACGCAATACGTTTCGTCAACTCGCGGCCCAAGCCGCTTTCCGCATACCTGTTCACCAAGTCGCGCGACGTCCGCGAGCGGGTGATCAGGGAGGTGCCCGCCGGCGGCATGCTGGTCAACCACCTGGCGTTCCAGGTGTCGACGGCCAAGCTGCCGTTCGGCGGGGTCGGCGCGTCGGGCATGGGTGCCTACCACGGCAAATACGGCTTCGAAGAGTTCAGCCACCGCAAGTCGGTGTTGACGAAGCCAACCCGGCCCGACCTGTCGAGTTTCATCTACCCGCCATACACCGAGCGGGCCTTCAAGTTGGCTCGCAGAATGTTCTGACGGCGTCGCTGCGCCAAATCGCTTGCTAGATCGAATTTTTCACAGCAGAGAGGAACCTTATGCCCGGAGTGCAGGATCGCGTCATCGTCGTCACCGGAGCCGGTGGGGGACTGGGCCGTGAATACGCCCTTACCCTCGCCCGGGAGGGCGCCAGCGTCGTCGTCAATGACCTCGGCGGAGCCCGTGACGGCACGGGTGCCGGATCGGCGATGGCCGACCAGGTGGTCGCCGAGATTCGCGACGCGGGTGGCCGTGCGGCCGCCAACTATGACAGCGTCGCGACCGAGGAGGGCGCGGCCGGCATCATCAAGACCGCGCTCGACGAATTCGGCGCCGTGCACGGCGTGGTCAGCAATGCCGGGATCCTGCGTGACGGCACCTTCCACAAGATGACGTCCGAGAACTGGGACGCCGTGCTCAAGGTGCATCTCTACGGCGGGTACAACGTCATTCGCGCCGCCTGGCCGCATTTCCGTGAGCAGAGCTACGGCCGCGTGGTCGTGGCCACCTCCACCAGCGGGCTGTTCGGCAACTTTGGCCAGACCAACTACGGAGCGGCCAAGCTCGGCCTGGTCGGCCTGATCAACACGCTGGCGCTGGAGGGGGCCAAGTACAACATCGACGCCAACGCACTCGCCCCGATCGCGGCCACCAGGATGACCCAGGACATTCTGCCGCCCGAGGTGTTCGAGAAGCTCACGCCGGATTTCGTCGCGCCGGTGATGGCCTACCTGTGCACCGAGGAATGTGCCGACAGCGGATCGGTTTTCGTCGTCGGTGGCGGGAAGGTGCAGCGCGTCGCGCTGTTCCAGAACGACGGCGTCAACTTCGACCAGCCGCCGTCGGTGCAGGACGTCGCCGCTCACTGGACCGAGATCACCGACCTCTCCGCAGCGCAAAAGGCCGGATTCAAGGTGTAGGAGCCATGAAAGCCTGTGTGGTGCAACAGCTGTCCGGCCCGGACGGCATGGTCTACACCGATATCGATGACGTCAGCAGCGACGGCAACCACGTCGTCATCGACGTCAGGGCCGCCGGGGTGTGCTTTCCGGACTTGCTGCTGGCCAAGGGCGAGTACCAGCTGAAATTGCCCCCGCCGTTCGTTCCCGGCATGGAAGCCGCCGGTGTGGTGCGTTCGGCGCCGGTGGGTTCGGGTTTCCGTGTGGGCGAGCGGGTTTCGGCTTTCGGAATCCTGGGCGCCTATGCCGAACAGGTGGCCGTTCCGGTGCCCAACGTGATGCGCAGCCCCACGGAACTCGATGACGCCGAAGCGGTGTCGCTGTTGGTGAATTACAACACCATGTATTTCGCGCTGGCTCGCCGCGCCGCGATGCGGCCGGGTGACACGGTTTTGGTGCTGGGCGCGGCCGGCGGGGTGGGAACCGCGGCCATCCAGGTTGCACAGGCGATGGGCGCAAAAAAGGTGCTGGCCGTTGTGCATCGCGAGGCCGCGGCCGACTATGTCGCTTCGCTGGGCGCCGACCTGGTGGTGCCGCTGGCCGACGGATGGGCCGACCGGGTGCGTGAGTACACCCACGGTCGCGGGGTCGACATCGTCGTCGACCCCATCGGCGGCCCGGCCTTCGACGACGCGATTCGCGTCCTGGCGATCGACGGCAAGCTGCTGGTGATCGGCTTCGCCGCGGGCGGCATCCCCACCGTGAAGGTCAACCGACTGCTGCTGCGCAACGTCAGTGTGATCGGTGTCGCGTGGGGCG
Organism: uncultured Actinomycetota bacterium; assembly: GCA_963802525.1. Taxonomy (GTDB): domain Bacteria; phylum Actinomycetota; class Actinomycetes; order Mycobacteriales; family Mycobacteriaceae; genus Mycobacterium. The sequence goes on from CAWDJC010000005.1 coordinate 111,315, forward strand.
AGTACCTCAACAGGGTCCCCGGTTCGGCGGCCTTGTTCTCCTGGGGGCTAAGCCAATTGGTTTTCCTGGGGCTGAAACCGCCTCCGCCGCAGCGTTATCCGTTGTCGGAGGGCGCGGTCGCGTTGCAGAGCCTCGCCGACGGCGGTGTGCTCGGCAAGGTGGTACTGGAACCGTAAATTAGAGGGTCACCGTCTGTGTCTGTGACGGCGCGTATGTGATACGGCCGTCGCCATCAATTGCGGCTGCGCGATCAAGCTCGTCATCGGCCCATCCTTTACAAGGAGGGCTTTCTCATGGTGCTGACAAGGCTGTCAAGCCGTTGACCCGGCGGACCCATCACCGCGCAGCAGACATTGGTCCGCCTAGAACGATCTCTCTCGCTTGCTCGGCTGTCCCCGAAGCCGCTAGGCCTAAGGCTCAAACCGCCTCCGCCGCAGCACCATTCAAACAGTCGAGGGAGCCGAGGCGACGGCACGGCTGCTCGCAACACCCAGACTTAGTTGAGGGTGTGCAGCCGAACGACATGGTCACTGAGGACCCGGATTCGGTGTACCGGTCAAGATCGTGTCGAGCGTATTCTCGATGGATATGAATTCGAGTCCGCCCGCGAGCGTGAGCAGTCCAGTGTTAGCTGCGATCGGATCGCCGAACGCATTGATGAGTCCACCAACAGGGTCACCGTTGATCGCTTGTGTGATTCCGTTCAGGAACAGGTTGAGGTCATAAGACGGGATAGTGACTACGACGGCAGTCGCGAGGTCTGCCGTCGGAAGCAGCGTCGCGTAAGCGGTCGTGAAGTCCGTCGTCAGGGTGCCGACGATATTGGTGTTGGCCGACTCGATGCCCGAGATAATGCCAGTGAGCGTCGATGGAATCGATGCCGGCGCAGCTAGGGCCAAGGCACCACCTGTTGATCCAGCTCCCGGAAGCAGGCTCGTCAGGCTCGACAGCGACAGAGCGGGCAGCGATGTTGGTACCTCGGCGGATAGGTCGCTGGCGAAGGCAGCGAATCCCTGCTGGGTGCCGCTGATCAAGTCGGGCCCGAGGGCCGTGGTTGCGCTCAACGGCGGCAAGAATCCGAACGGGGTGGGCACATCGGCCGGCCCGGTCGAGAAGCCGAAGGCTGGGTTGCCGTAGCCCCAGTTGACGAGGTACCTCAGATCTGGTTGCAGCAGGTCGGCAAGCGGGTTCCCGATGCCCGGGATGATGCGCAGCGGGTCCAGCAACGGCAGATTCTGAGTGGGAATCAGCATGTAGTGGGTCATGGTGGGCGCTCCAGACTGCGTCAACTCGAAAGCCGAAGCAAGCTGTGTGGGCGAGAGAGTCGAGTAGGTGCCATGCACAAATGCGATGCCCGCGAAGGCGTTGAGGTCGGCGAGGAAATCGATTGGATACTGCGGGAAGTCGGCGAAGCCGTCGTATTCGAGTGTCCAAATGGTGGTCGGGAAATCATTGCTCGGCGTCGAGGTGCCGAATGTGATGCCAAGGCTCGGGATGTTCAGGCCCGGGAAGCGGGTTAACAGGCCGCCGTTGGGATTGCTCTCATTACCCGTCAGCACGAAGCTTATCTGCCCCGGCTGGAAGCCCTCGGCGAGAAGTTTCGGCATTTCCATTGATGCGATGATGGCGCTTTGCGAGACACCGAAAATGGCAAGGGACTGGTTGGTGCCAGGGCTGATCGCCAGGTTGATCGCGTTGTCCAGTGAGGTGACGCCGCGCGCCAGGGAGATGTTCAACGTCAGGTCTTTGACGCCGGTGAACGGATATAAGCCCTCGGCCGTGGTCACGGCTTGAAGAGGGCCGGTGAAATTGGTCAAGTAGCGGCTGGCAACGTCGTTCATGAATGGCACATCCGGCGTCGCGGTGCCGCTGCCGCTCACGATGAAGATGGCGTTGACGACTGGGTCCGCCGCCTGCGTTACGGCTCCGAATACCGGGCTGGCCGAGGCTCCGGTGAGCCCGAGCGCGCCGGCGATCTGGGCTTCGGCTTGGGCATACGCGTTTCCGGCGTCGGCCAACGTCGCCACGAACCGATCGTGGAACGCGGCCGCCTGGTGCAGCAGCGCCTGGTATTCCTGGCCGTACGCTCCAAAGAACTGCGCGGCGACCGCTGACACCTCGTCTTCGGCCGCCGCGACCAGACCCGTTGTGGGCCCGGCGGCGGCCGCCTTCGCCTCGTTGAGCGCCGAACCAATTGCGGAAGCATCCGCTGCGGCGGTCGCCATGATCTGGGGCTGCGTGATCAAACTCGTCATCGGCTGTTGCCTTCCGGATACAGGGGCACTCGTGGTGGTACCGACGACACTGCCAAACCGACAACCCGGCGCATCGCTGGAACTGGCACGAGCAAGCTTATTGCGATCACGCGTTCATGTTGGCGTTTTGCGCGGTTGTTTTGCTCTTTCCCGGAACGCGGGCGGAGCTTGGCAATCCTGTCGACGACGGCTAGGTCCGCCCGTATACAAAATCCCTTGCGGGCGTAGTGGTTCAGGGCGGGCAGTTTGTCGGGCGTTCTCCGCGACGGCTGTTCAGCCGAGCAACGCGCCGCGCACGCCGTCGATGTCAGCCTTGGTGATCCCCGCATCGCTCAAATAGCCGCTGAGCGAGCCGAACTCTTCGTCGATCGTTTGGCGAGCGGCGGCCAGGTATTCCGGACGGACGCCGAAGAACAAGGTCCCCGGTTCGGCCGCGTTGTTCTCCTGGGGGTTGAGCCAATTGGTTTTCCTCGGGCTGAAACCGCCTCCGCCGCAGCGTTACCCGTTGTCGGAGGGCGCGGTCGCGTTGCAGAGCCTCGCCGACGGCGGTGTGCTCGGCAAGGTGGTACTCGAGCCCTAATCGATCTCCCCGAGCCCACCGGACTGCGCCGGCGGCGCAGCCGTCCATGCGCCGACAATCGTCTGGGCCGCATGCTGGATGACCCGGACTTCGAACCCGCCGAACAAGGTCAACAGTGCCGTATCCGCGGCCGGCGGTGCGCCGAGTGCATAGATCAGGCCGCCTACTGGGTCACCGTTGACCACTTGCTCCACGCCGTCCAGGAAAAGGTTGAGGTCATAGGACGGGACCGTTACCACAAGCGCGGTGCCGACGTCGGCCGTCGGAAGCAGGGTCGCATAAGCCGCCGACACCGACGTCGCGACCGCATTGTTGAAGTTGGTGTTCGCCGACTGCAGGGCGGCAATCAAGCTGTCCGGCGAGGACAGCGTGGACGTCAGCGTGGGCAGCAAGCCGGACCCACCCGTTCCGACCGATCCAGTAATGGACGTCAGGTTGGGCAGCGAAAGGGCTGGCGGCGACGCGATTTCGGCACGGACGTCGCTCGCGAAGGCGCCGATTCCCTGCTGGGTTCCGGTGGCCAGCGCGCTAACGACGCTGCCGGCGCTGACCGGCGGGATCACCCCGAACGGGGTGGGGACGTTCGGCGGGTCGGGTGACCAGCCCTGGGTGGTGCTGCCGTAGCCCAGGTCGACGAGGACCCGCAAGTCGGGTTGCAGGAGGTCTGCGATGGGATTCCCGATTACCGGGATGGCCCGCACCGGATCCAACAGCGGCAGATTCTGGGTGGGCAGAATGTAGTACTGGGTCAGCGGGGTGCCCACCGTATTCGTCAATTGAATCGCGTTGAGAATCTGGTCGCCGCTGAAAAACGGATAGGTGCCATGCAATTCGATGATGCCCAAAAACGCGTTGAGATCAGACAGGAAATCGATCGGGTATTGCGGGAAGTCGGCGAAGCCATCGTATTCGATCGTGTAAATGTGCGTTGGGAAGGAATTGTCCGGAGTCGCGGTGCCGAACGTGAAGCCCAGACTTGGAAGGCTCAGGCTTGGAAAGCGTGCGAGCAGGCCGCCGTTGGGATTGCTCACATCACCGACAAGCGTGAAGTTCAGGTGCACGCCGGGGGGTAGCAAGCTCCCCCCGGCGTATTGGTGGGGTTGAGTGCCTGCATTTCCAGTGACGCGATGGCCGCGCTCTGCGAGTAGCCGAAAACGTTAAGGGTGTTAGCGGTGCCGCCTAAGGTGGCATACTGTTGGATTGCGTTATTCAGGACCGTGAGGCCGCGGGCCACTGAAATGTCGAAGGTCAAGTCTTTGATGCCGGTAAGCGGGTATAACCCTTCGGGCGTAATTATGCCGATGTTGGTGCAGGCTCCAAAAAATGGGTTGATGTATAAGGGCGGGATTCCCTCTATGTATTCCGGCGGTGGAATCGGGAGTCCGCGGGCACCCAAGACTAATGTGTAGACCGGATCCCCCGGCAGCGTTGGAGCAGGGACCGATATTGTCCCCGTCGCGGTCGACACGGCGGGGCCGGCGTTGCCGGCCAGCAGCGCCAGGGCGTCCGCTTCAAATGTGCGTACCATATTCGACGCCGTGGTTTCGGCTCCCGCATAGGCGTTTCCCGCGGCGGACAACGCCGCAACGAATTGGTCGTGGAACGCGGCCGCCCGTTGCAGCAGCGCCTGGTACTCCTGACCGTATGCGCCGAAGAACGGCGCGGCGACGGCTGACACCTCGTCTTCGGCTGCGGCGGCCAGACTGGTCGTCGGTCCTGCGGCGGCCGCCTTCGCTGCGCTGATCGTTGAACTAATCTCCGACGCATCCGCTGCGGCAGACGCCAGCAATTGCGGTTGGGTGGTCAAGCCCGTCATCGGCCATTCCCTTCACGACCCCCGACGTCGCTGTGCTGCCGCCAGTGGTGCACACGCGATGATCCGACCACCCCGGCCATCTCGTTACCGGCGGTAATCAGCCTAGGATGGTGACGTCCCGCTGTCTCGAGATACGGACTTGGATCCTGAAGGCCATAGGCCACAGGGCATTCGGAGGGCCCGACGCTCGAAGGGCCTAGGAGCCTGGGTCGGTATTGCCTAATCGGACATTGATGGTGGCGTGCTCGGATGCCGGTAGGGCTGGGCGGGCTGGCGTGGTGATGTAGGTGCCGTGTGGGTTGTGGGTGGGGCATGCGTCGCCCGGGGTCAGGTGGGGGCGAGGGCGGCAAGCCCACTGACACCGACGACGCCGTGAAGTTTGCGTAGGTTGTGGCAGGCGGCCAGCAGCAGCCATTCGCCGCGGGCCTGGTCGAGTCCGCGCAGCAACAGGTGTTTGGCGTTCTGCAGGGTGGTCATTTGGCCGAAGACCGGTTCGACGATCGCCTTGCGGCGGGCGTAGACGGCCCGGCCGTTCTGGGTGCTCAGTTTGCGGGCCATGCGCTGTTTGGGGGTGGCGTACTTGGGGATGCGGCCGCGCGGGGCAACGGGCGGAGGCTCGCCATGGCGCGCACGCCCGGTGGCCACATAAAACTCGGTGCCGTGCTCGTCGGTGAACTCGTCGGCACACTGCAGGTTGTCGGCTGAACAGTAGCCGGCGTCGGCGAGCAGCTGATCCGGGGCGCACCCGGTGTTGGCGGCGGTCTGCTCGGTCATCGGGATCAGATTGCCGACATCGGCGGCGTTGGCGTTCAGGTCGGTCGCCACGATGACCTGATGGTCGGCGTCGACCACGGCCTGGGCGTTGTAGCACTGGTGGAACGACCCGTCGGCGGTCTTCATGATTTTCGAGTCGGGGTCGGTGAAGTTGCGTTGCGCCTTCGGTTTCGGCGTCGCCGCATCCGCCGCCGCTGTGCCATTAGCGGTGACGGTGTCCGCATCGTCTCCACGGTCGCGCGCGGCGGTCTCGGCCCGCTCCCGCGCCGCGGCCGCGGCCTCGTGCTCCAGCGCGGCCTTCGCTTCGCGGATCTTGCCCAGCCGTGTTTCGCGTCGGCGCAGCTCCTCGGGCAGCTCGTCGCCGCGGTTGCTCTTGCCGTAGCGGACGTCTTCGGCCTTGTCGATCTGCTCAGCCTCGGCCAGCAACGCCGACACCTGCCCGGCGAGGACCTTTTCCTTCTCACTCATCCGCGCATAGCTCATCGCCTTGCGCTTGGAGGCGTTGGCCCGCACCTTCGTCCCGTCCAGCGCGACCCGGCCCAGCCGCACCATGCCCGCGGCCTGACACAACGCCAACGCCTGCACAAACAGGTGTCCCAGCGCAGACAGATGCCGCTTACGGAACCGCGCGATCGCCCGATAATCCGGTGCCGCCCCCGCGGCCAGCCACCGAAACGCCACGTCATCGGTGCACTTGACCTCGATCGCCCGCGACGAACGCACCCCAATCGTGTAGCCATACAGCAGGATCCGCACCATCAGCCGCGGGTCATAGGGTGGGCCACCCCGCCCCTCGGTATAGGCGGCCCAGATCCGCGACAAGTCCAGGTGCTCACCGACCAGCTCGGCAATGAACCGGGCCAGATGCTCGGCCGGCAACCAGTCATCCAACGACGGCGGCAACAACAACCCCTGCCCCGGCTCAAACGCCCGAAACATCTTATCCACCCACGCTTTCGGCGCTACAGCCCGCGCATCAACTCGCTGCGCCGGATCTATCGCAAACAGCCCATCCCAACCAGCATCACCAGCCACACCTCATCATCACCTGCACAAAGCGATCAGACGAGCACCCCGACTGGCGTGTTACTGACCCACGCTCCTAGCCCACGCCGGTGTACTGGGCGCCGCGGCTTAGTCAGCCGCGGAACACATCAATCAGCCGGGGCCGGGGTGTGGCGCCCCGGTCAAGATCGTGCCGAACGCATTCTCAAGGACGATGAGTTCGAAACCGCCCGCGAGCGTGGTCAGCCCGACATCAGCTGCGATCGGGAGGCCGAACGCATCCGTGAGCCCCCTGAACGGGATTGCCGTTGATCGCTTCCGTGATGCCATTCAGGAGCAAATTGACCTCGTAGGACCAGGACTCCTGATGCGATGAAGGGGCGGGGCCTCCGCTCCTCGTGACGTTCCCGGCGGATGCTGGGGTGTCCACTATCTACGAATCATGGGAGGCCCCTATGAACGAGTATGACGGCAAGCAGTTCGTCGGGATCGATCTGCACCGGCAGCGGTCGGTGATCGTTCGCCAGTCCGAATCCGGCGAGCAGCTCTCGGCGGTACGGATCGTCAACGACCCGGTGGCGTTGCAACTACAGCTTGAGGACGCCGGCGCCGACCCCGAGGTGGTGCTCGAAGCAACGTACGGATGGTACTGGGCGGTCGACGTACTGCAAGCGCACGGAGCGCAGGTGCATCTGGCACACCCGTTGGGAGTCAAAGGGTTTCGATACCGTAGAGTGAAAAACGACGTGCGCGACGCCGGTGATCTCGCTGATCTGCTGCGGATGGGCCGACTGCCCGGAGTCCTGGATGGCCCCGCCGCAGACACGGGAACTGCGGGAGTTGGTGCGCTATCGGGCCAAACTGGTCGCGATCCGATCTGGACTCAAGGCCCAGGTCCATGCCGTGCTGGCCAAAGCCGGCGTGTTGATCTCGGTGTCAGACCTGTTCGGCGCCACCGGCCGGCAGAACGGCTGGCCAAGGTCGCGCTGGCCGCGTGCTTACGCCGAACGGGTCCGCTCGTTGCTGGAACTTGATCGATATCCTCGATGGCCACGAGGCACGTTTCGCCGCGTTGATCGCCGAACGGCTCGACACCCACCGCGGCTATCAAGCGATCCAGCAGGTGCCCGGTATCGGACCGGTGCTGGCGGCGGTGTTCGTCGCCGAGATCGGTGACGTCGGCCGTTTCACCGGTCCGGCCCAACTGTGCTCCTGGGCCGGGCTGACGTCGCGCCACCGCGAGTCCGACACGCGTCGTGCATCGCGGGCATATCACCAAACAGGGCTCCAAACTGGTCCGCTGGGCGGCGATCGAGGCGGTGCAGCGCCACCCGACGACGGCCAAAATCGCGGCCGACAAAGACCGTATCGAAGCTCGCCGCGGCAAAAACATCGCCAAGGTTGCCGCACGAAACTGCTCACGCTGGTCTACTACGGGCTGCGGCGACGACAGATCCCGTGCGCTCGACCAAGACAGGGCGGCGTGAGCACTCCGGACGCAACGCGTGCGCGGTCGGCTATATGTCTGGCCCCCTTACCGGCGTGGTCGCCCTCCTGATTGACCCCGCGTGTTGCTACCGCACCGCTCCATGCCCACCACCGCTGGGCGAAGGGATGACCGGCAGCCGGAACAGCCCGGCCCTGCCCCAAAGTACCTGCACACCATCACAGTTGGAGAAGGCCCCACAACCAACACCCGCGCCTCGCGCCGCTGATCTTCCGGCGTCCGCCGAAGTATGCATCGGCACGGGCCAGGGTCAAGAAGCCGCTCGTCCTCGCTACGCTGCGGGCGCTTCGTCTTTGACCCGGCCCTTACCCGATGCCGCCTCCACGGAGGCCGAAAACCAGCAAAATCCCTGGTCACTAACGTCTTGACAGAACCCCACCCCTTCAGGGATGACATA
>CAWDJC010000006.1:0-123480 GCA_963802525.1 uncultured Actinomycetota bacterium
GCGGTGCCGACCGACCGGCTCAGTGCCCGCAGACGCGCGTGTCTTTCGGTGCCGTGGTCCGCGGCTCCGGCACCACGGGTCTGCACACCGTGGTGTCCACGGCGACACTTCACGGCCATCGTCTCGTTGCCGTCCCATAGGGTGATGGTCTGCGAGTTAAGTTCTGATGGACCTCCGCCGTTTCGCAGAAATGGTCCGGGTCTGGCTGAGTGTGAATCTCAAGCGGCATGGCGTCGATTGTGGGGGGACCGTCGGGTGCATCGGTCCCTGGACACGCGCGGACCGATCTCGAACGTGGCCGCATCTTGGCCACAATTTGGATACCGGGGGGCAAACCCATTCCACGTTGTGCGCGGCGCGCGCGGGAAAAGTCTCTGGCTACGGAGCTTGGCTTCGAGGGGCATATGAAGTGGGCCGAGGCGATGCCATGACGGCGGTCATTATGTACCCCTATTGATGCCCGGTTTCGATCATCATCGCGTGGCCGACGATCATCGCGATATGGCCCTCCCCGCACCTCCAGGTCGCCCGGCGGCAGGGCGCTGGGTGACACCGTCGCTTGCCGGGACGCGTTTGTTGGCGTGTTGATGGCATCAACACCTTTCGGTGTATCCGCAGGTCGTTTCCCGTTGTGTCGCGTCGTTTCGCGTCGTCAGATTCAGCGTTTCCGCAGGTCATTCCTGAAGGAGTGGGGCCGGTCAAGACCAACGGCTGTGTTGTTTTGGTTTGTTCTGCGAGCTTTCTTGTCCTGGCTGGGCGCGTCGAAGTAGGCGTCGGGGTCAAGGCTCGGGCGGAGCCCGACCGCGTCGCGGCCGTAGGGCCTTGACGGCGACGCCGTTCGGCGCATGCTGTTCAGGGCAGGGAGATCGACAAGGCTTGTGCTGCTTTCGGGTTTGTTCGGATGGCGGAGCATTGTCGTCTTCAGGGCCGGTTCCCCGGCGCAGGACAGGCGAATAGGGCTGCCGGTCATTCCTTCGCCACGTAACGGGTGCGCCAGGTGCACCGTCGCACCGAACTCGGCCAACGCATCCGCGGCCCAATACGGCCCAATACCAGCCGTATGTTGCCTCGAGCACCACCTCCGGGGACTCGCCGGCGTGGCCGACAAGGACGGGCAAGTGAGCCACCAGGTCAACGACGACCAGAGTTCCGAGGAAGGCACGCGGGACACCACCGCCAGTTTCCGCGCCGACTTTCTCGGCGAGCGCAACGCATCGACCGCGGCGCCCGCCGAGGCGGGGGTATGGCAAGTCGAAGGGTTGCCGAGCGGCTCGGCGGTGCTTGTTGTGAAGCGCGGCCCCAATGCCGGATCGCGGTTCCTGTTGGATCAGCCCGTCACATCCGCCGGCCGGCATCCCAACAGCGACATCTTCCTCGACGACGTCACCGTCAGCCGCCGGCACGCCGAGTTCCGTAGGGAAAACGACGAATTGCGGATCGTTGACATCGGCAGTCTCAACGCCACCTATGTCAACCGTGAACCGGTGGCGTCGGCGGTGCTGGCCAACGGCGACCAGATCCAGATCGGCAAGTTCCGTCTGGTGTTCCTAACCCGGCCCACGACGAGCTGACACCGAGGCACTGACACCAGCTAGTGGAGTCGTCATTGTGCGACGCGTCTCAGAACGAGCTAACTAAGCGACTTGACCGGACCGACTCGCCGGTGCCGGGCATGAAACGAACCATCCGCCCTAACCCAACTTCTTGGGACTTGCCACTCAGCGGTCGGAGTGATTTGCGCACGGGCTCGCGGGGCCAGCGGCGACCGCACCACCACGCGGACCGCGGCCGGCGCGCAGATCGTCGACCGCCCTTCGATGGCCTTCCCGCGCCTGCTTCTCCGTCGCGTACCGCATACCGGTCGCGTCGTGCTCTCCGCCGATGATTATGGTCTCGTAGATCAACGGCTCAGCGCTGCGCCAGTCGTGATTCAGGCCGAGCCAGAAGGTCGACACGGTGATCAGTGGAGCAGGATCGAGTGGTTCATCAGGACCGATCACATCTCGGGCGATGTGCCTATAGTCTTCATCCTCGAACCTCTGTGCCCACTGTTGCATCGTCATGGGCTTGCCTTGGCGGTCGTAATAAATAGGCCGCCCGTCCCAGTCTCTCTCCCAGTCCATGGATCGGCAGCCTACGCTTGACATGTCCGCGGAGCAGGTCGTCCTCATGGCTAGCAAACAGTGGAAACGGTCAACCCGTCACCCTCAACGACGTCCTCGGCTAATTGACCGGGAAGCCTCGGTGACCCACCTGGCCCGCAGCCTCCGAATATAGGCCGTCAAACCGCCGTCGCCAGGCATTAGGGCCGAGGGTCATCCTCCCCGGATCGAAGTGGAGTGTTCTGTCGGCACGGCGCACCGCGAACCTAGAGCTTAGATGAGCCGTCCGGTGTCGAGGCAGGTGCAGCCGTGCTCGTCGTCGATGAGCCATACCGCCGCGCAGCATGGGCAGCGCCCCGTGCTGTGCTGCCTGCCGACCAGTACTGCCGTCCCCGGCTGCAGCCGCTCGGTGCCGGGGCAGGCGGGGCAGTGGCCTTCGGCGAGCAGGCTTTCGCGGGTGCTGTCCCATGAGGTAGCTGCGGCCCATTCGCGGATGAACGCGACTTCCTCGGCTGAGTCGTTGGCGGCGTGATTGGCGGGGCAGCGCATCAGGCCCACGACAGCCATCCTCCCAGCCTGGCGTCCGTCTCTGTATTGGAAGATTGGAAGAATCTCCAAATATCGGCGGTCTCACGACGCCGGGTTCGGTTTGAGCCGGAAGGAAGGGGGTATGCCGATCTACTGAAAATCGCTTCGGCATTCAATCCTAGGAGCGCGATCATGACGGACGGCCCTGAGAAGAAGAACCTGGCGGAGCGAGCGGCGGACCTGTCCGACGCGATGTTCGAATCGAGCGAAGCCAGACGCCGGGACGCGATGCAGGCGGTGCGTGCGTTCGTTGACACCGTCGATGAGACGATTCCCAACGTCGTCGACCCGTCGATGCGCAAGAAAATCGTGGACTCCGCCCTGGCATTGGCCGATAAGCTCGGCGCGACGCAGTTGGAGTTCCTGCGCAGCGTCTCGGGCAGCGTGAGTGAGGCGCTGACGCCCAGGAGTCCAGGCTCGTCGCCCCCGTCGCAAGAGGTGCGTGCAATGCAACGGGAAGTCAGTGAAGGACGGCGCTGACACCGAACTACCGAAGTACGCTTTTTTGACCCCACCAAGCCCTGATTGTGCCTCGGTCGCGGCCTCGCAGTCTGTACGGGTCTAGGGGATTCGGTGTTGAGCGTTCCTCTGTATGACGACCACGGAGGGTCTCTCCGTCACTTCGGATGCCGGCGAGATTTCGGGTTGCGGGCTTTCGTCGGCACCACCAATGTGGCGACGTACGGTGGTGCAGCCGGTGACGGGCCCCGCCGGACCGAACGACGCGGGGCATCGTGACGAGTGGGCGTCGTCGGCAAAGTGAGTGACGGCACGGATCCGAAAGCTGTTGCGCCCAACACGAACTGACCCCTTCCCCAACCCGGGGTGTGGTAGGCAACACTGATGCACCGTGAACGCAGTGTCCGGCAGTGATCGTCGTCCGCCGACCCGAGGACGCCGAGGCCCGGCTCGCCGACGCCGTCATGTGCTGCCCGCGCTGCGGCGGTGCGCTGGCCAAATGGGGGTACGCGCGCGAACGCACCGTCCGCGCGCTCGGTGCGGCGACGGTGAACGTGCGCCCGCGGCGGGTGCGCTGCCGCGACTGCGCCACCACCCACATCCTGCTGCCGACCGCGCTGCAGCCGCGGCGCGCCGACACCACCGAGGTGATCGGCACCGCGTTGGCACACAAGGCGAACGGCCTCGGGTTCCGGCGCATCGCCGCCCGCATGGGCCGGGCCGAATCGACGGTGCGGCGCTGGCTGCGCCGCGCCACCGCCAAACACCTGGCCTGGGCATACCAGCAGGGCGCCACCCGGCTGATCCAGCTCGCCCCCGACGCGTTCACTGAGATCCACTACGCCGGCAACCAGTTGCGGCACACGCTGACCGTGCTCATCGCGGCCGCCTATTGGGATCGCCGCCGTTGCGGGTTCGAGGACCCGCAGTGGACGCTGATCGGCATGTACACCCGCGGCCGGCTCCTCGCTCCACCCCGCAGCGGCTGAAAATCGAGTCCACCGGGGGACACCCCTGCTCGCGGCATGGCGTCACCACACCGCCGACCGACCGTCACCGTGCCGACGATGCCGTCACCGCGACGATCACCCCGTCAAGGTGGCGACCAACGCCACCATCTTCGTCTTCATCGAAAGTGACCGCGTCATCGCCATTTTCAGTGCCGGGCAACATTCCGCGGGGTCTGGGTGATGCCCTCGTAGTGATCACTGTGTCTCGAGCGTCACAGGTCCACTGCCCGGGTGAAAGGGGTGGAGCCGGCCGGGATCGGGACCCGGTGGCACGACACGCCGACCTCGAAACCGCCAGCATTCCAACCGAACTCGACTTCGGCAGGTACCGTGACGCGCAGGAGGTGACCGACTCCATGAGCATCGAAACCGTTGACGCGCGCGCCCGCGCCGCCGCGGCGGTGGCGCTGGTTCGGCAACGCGCCCCCGAAACCCGCTTCCTGCCGGTCGCGGCGCGATCGGTGCCCGACCATCCGGGGTATTTCCAGGTGAATCGGGTCGACCGCACCGGCCGCGCACTACCGGGTGGCTGGACCTTCCTGGTCGACCTGACCAAGCGGACCGTGGTACGCACCAGCGGCGACCCGGACCGGCTCGACTTCGCCGCGGCCCTGCGGCGCGGCACCCGCGCGTAACCGTCTGCCGAACAAGGGATCGGAGCAGTCCAAGTGACCACGACAACCGCCAACGCAGCACAGGCAGTCGAGACGGCGTGGGTCTGCGACGAATGCGCCGGCGACGGGCAGCTCGCCTACGACCTGGAGGCGACCATGTGGGTACCCCGCAGCGCAGCCGCGGACTGGCCTGCCGACGACTGCATCGGGATCAGTGTGCTCGACTGCCTGCAATGCGACGGCACCGGCACGGTACGGCTCGATCCGGGACGCGGCAATCGGCCGACGAGATCCGGCCGGTAACTCCGCGCGGGCCTGGGTGTTCCGTAAGACGACAAATGAGACATCACCTCTGCCGGGTACTGGCGACGTAATTCGCGAGGCCGGAGTGTCTCGAAAGTCCGTCTCAGAAATATGTGACTCATTAATGGCGTTGCCCCTATTAATGAGGCACAGCGATTTGGCGACGGAGAGCACCGGGACCCGGATCGGGTATACCCGCGTTTCCGCGGTCTCACAGACTCTCGATCAGCAGAACAGTGCACTGACCGCCGCTGGGGTGAGCAAGGTGTTCTCCGACACTATGTCTGGTGCACGTGATGACCGCCCAGGACTTGCTGCTCTCGTGGACTATGTCCGGGCGGGTGACACTGTGGTGGTGTGGAAGCTCGACCGGCTGGGCCGCAACATGCTGCATATCTTGCAGACGGTCAAAGAGTTGACCGACCATGGCGTCACCCTGGTATCGGTCACCGACGGCATCGACTCGTCCACTCCTGCAGGACGCATGATGATCGGTGTGCTGGGGTCCTTGGCCGAATACGAGCGTGAGCTAATCAAGGAACGGACAGCGTTGAAGCGTCGGGCCTCACGTGCGAACGGCACCAAGTTCGGGCGGCCCAAGAAGGTCAAGGATGGGGGGCACATTTACACCGCCAAGCGGATGAAGGCGGACGGGCACTCCGGTAAGGACATCGCCAAGTACCTCGGGGTGAGCCGGGCGACCCTTTACAGATACCTGGCCACCGATGAGTAGCGCCGAGAGCCGGGGCCATTCCACTACGTGGCGCGACGCCCACCCGATCTGGCCCGGTTCAGCCGACTTTCTTGCCCACAACCTTCCTAGGGATCAACTGCGGGGAACCGCCAAATATCGCGTCCTTTATCGGTGATGTTGGTGAACTCATTCACTCTGATGAGCAGATCACCGTCTTCAGGCAGCCGTTCCCGGTAGGCCCAGCCGCCTTTGTTGCTGACGCCTGGTATCGGCGGGATGTTCGGGTCGAACTCCAAGACCACGTTCTCCTCCCGGAGCTTCCGGTAGAACGACCGAAGCCTTTTGAGTTGGTCCTCGGTCATGCCGACACCGCCTGTGGCGACGTACTCGCCGTGGTCACGAAGCCTCCGGTACGGCGACGTTTGTCCTTAGGCTTCTGGCACCCTGAAGGGGAACTCCTTGAGTATGGCTTCCCTTGGGGTGAGCCGACCGCCGTAGGTGTGCTTGATCCAGGACAAGTACTGGCGGGTCAAGGTGGTGCAGAAGCTCCTCGGGCACAAGTCCGCAGTGCTCACGCTGGACAAATATGGGCACCTATTCCCTGATGACCTCGACGCCGTTGCGGACGCCTTTGACACTGCTGCGGACGCCCTGCGGACGGTCGGGGTGTTCAAACCCGTTGTGGCGGCGAGAAATACCCTCTGACCTTGGTGGCAGGTACAGGATTCGAACCTGTGTAGGCGTAAGCCGACGGATTTACAGTCCGCTCCCATTGGCCGCTCGGGCAACCTGCCGCCAGACAGGTTACAACGAACGGGTAGACAAGGCACAAACGGCTATCACCGGATGAAGGGACGGATCGAATGGCGGACTCATCGTTCGACATCGTCAGCAAGGTCGATCGGCAGGAGGTCGACAACGCGCTTAACCAGGCCGCCAAGGAGCTGGGCACCCGATTCGACTTCCGCGGCACCGACACCAAAATCGCGTGGAAGGGCGACGAGGCCATCGAGCTGACGTCGTCCACCGAGGAGCGCGTCAAGGCCGCCGTCGACGTCTTCAAGGAAAAGCTGATCCGCCGCGACATCTCCATGAAGGCCTTCGACGCCGGCGAGCCGCAGGCCTCCGGAAAGACCTACAAGGTCACCGGCACTCTCAAGCAGGGCATCAGCAGCGAGAACGCCAAGAAGATCACCAAGCTCATCCGCGACGAGGGGCCCAAGAACGTCAAGACCCAGATCCAGGGCGACGAGGTCCGGGTCACCAGCAAGAAACGGGACGATCTGCAGGCCGTCATCGCGATGCTCAAGCAGGCCGACCTGGACGTGGCGCTGCAGTTCGTCAACTACCGGTAGTCATGGCGGACGCACGTCGGGCGTAACGCCACGGCGAAGATTCGCGCCGTTTTTCGCCGTGGCGTTACGCTCGCCCCGGTTCGTTTCGCGTAGGAGATTTGAGCGAGGTTCAGGATGACGGTGACTCCCCAGCAGGCCCACGACTTCGACGTCATCATCGTCGGCGCGGGGATCTCCGGCATCGACGCGGCCTACCGGATCACCGAGCGCAACCCGGGCCTGACCTACACGATCCTGGAGCGGCGCGCGCAGATCGGCGGTACGTGGGACCTGTTCCGCTATCCTGGCGTTCGCTCCGACAGCAGCATCTTCACGCTGTCGTTTCCGTTCGAGCCGTGGACCCGGAGGGAGGGTGTGGCCGACGGCGTCCACATCCGCGAGTACCTGACCGCCACCGCGCACAAGTACGGCATCGACCGCCACATCCAGTTCAACAGCCGTGTCCGCTCGGCGGATTGGGACTCGTCCACCGACAGCTGGACAGTCGCCGTCGAGCAGGACGGCGCCGGCAAGACCTACCGCGGCCGGTTCGTGTTTTTCGCCAGCGGCTACTACGACTACGACGAGGGCTACACCCCCGACTTTCCGAGCATCGAACGGTTCAAGGGCACCGTCGTGCATCCCCAGCACTGGCCAGAAGACCTCGACTACACCGACAAGAAGATCGTCGTCATCGGAAGTGGGGCCACCGCCGTCACGCTGATCCCGTCGCTGGCGGAGCGCGCCGGAAATGTGACCATGCTGCAACGCTCGCCGACGTATCTGATCTCGGCATCCAAGTACGGCAAGGTCGCCGCCGTCGCCCGTAAATTGTTGCCGCGCAAGACGGCTCACCTAGTCATCCGGATGTACAGCGCGTTGACGGAGGCGGTCTTCGTTTTCTTGTCCCGCAAGGCACCGGGTTTCGTGAAGTGGCTGCTGCGGCGCAAGGCGATCGGCAGGCTGCCCGCCGGCTACGACGTCGACATCCACTTCAAGCCGCGGTACAACCCGTGGGACCAGCGCATGTGCCTGATCCCGGACGCCGATTTCTACAACGCCGTCAGCGCCGGGCGGGCCGAAGTGGTCACCGACCGCATCGACCATTTCGACGCCACCGGCATCGCGCTCGAATCCGGTGAACACCTCGACGCCGACATCATCGTCACGGCCACCGGCCTGGAGCTGCAGGCGCTCGGTGGGGCCACGATCAGCCTGGACGGCGTCGAGATCGATCACCGCGACCGCTTCGTCTACAAGGCGCGCATGCTGGAAGACGTGCCCAACCTCTTCTGGTGTGTGGGTTACACGAAGGCGTCGTGGACGCTGCGGGCCGACATCACCGCGCGGGCGACGGCGAAACTGTTGGCGCACATGGCCTCCCACGGCTACTCGCACGCCTTCCCACACCGGGGCGATGAGCCGATGGACGTAAAGCCGTCATGGGACATTCAGGCCAACTATGTGAAGCGGTCGGGTCACGCGCTGCCCAAGTCGGGCACCAAGCGGCCCTGGAACGTGCGGCAGAACTACCTCGCCGATGCCATCGACTACCGGTTCGACCGCATCGAGGAGGCGATGGTGTTCGGCCGCGTGGCCGACCGGGCACCACTCGCCGGGTGAAGGGCGTCAGCGACTTCGTTTGGCTTCCACCGGCGATGCGGCGATCGGGATCTGCGTCCCGCAGTTCGGGCAGAACTTTTCGGCGGGATGGTGTTCGGCCCCGCAGCTGGAACAGAAGTGGGGTTCGGGGGCCATCGGCTGTTCCGGGGCTTCGGGTGCGGGCTTCGCGACGGCGTGCCGACGCAGAAACGGCCGGAAACCCGAGATCCTTGCCGGGGAGAGGAGCGGCCAGCGCTTCCTCACGATCACGAGCGTCAAAGCCGCGCCGGCGGCGAGCACCAGCACCACGCCGCCCACGATGTACCACAAGAGGTTTGCGCCACTCAGCACCGAGAAATCACCGTGCTGCTGCCGCAGGTTGGCCGCGCTCGTTCTGAGATCGACCAGCCCGGGATAGTCGGGTGACATCGACAACGTCTGGTCGAAATCATCGATCGCTTCGGTGTACTGGCCTGAGTAGTAATGGCTGAGCCCTTTGCGGTAGTACACGTCGGCGGGACCCAGCGTCGCCTTGACCCCCTTGCTCGCCAATATCGCGGCCAGGCCATCGGCGGGCGCGATGAAGTTGAACGCCTGCGGTTCGCCCACGGGGGCGAAGCTGTTCACGCCGATCACCTTGCCGTTGAGCTCGACGGTCGGGCCTCCGCTCATGCCTTCCGAGACCGCGGCATCGATCTCATAGGCCGGAGCGGAACCCACGGTCGACTTCTTGCTGACCTTGCCGCTCTTGTTCGTCGGGTCCAGCGAAGGACCGGTGACGTTCTCGGTGGTCTGCGAAAAACCCACCGCCAGAACCGATGTGCCGATGTTGACGTCGGCGTCGGTAGCCAGCTCCGACGACGGCAGGTTGTGCTTGTCCACCTTCAGCAGCGCGACGTCGCCCTTGCCGAGCGGCCGGAAATCCACGACGTTGGCGGGAATCTTGCCGGCCAGCTTGGTCCCGGTGCCGTACATCAGCGCGAGGCTGGTTTCGGGGCCCCGGTCGGCGGTCTCGCCTTCCACACGTGCGTTCTTGCGAAGCCACTCCAAGGCCGCGGCCGGGTCCCCCGATTCGGGCGCGTCCGGGAATTGCGTGATGTATTCCTTGGCGGCCCGTTTGAGTATCAGCACCTTGGCGCTGTCCGGATCGACGCAATGACCCGCCGTCGCCACCCAACCGTCGGGATTGATGACGAAACCGGTGCAGCTCCAGGTCGCGATGAAAGGCATGGTCGTACCCGGGCCGAATTGGGACAGGATCTGGCCGCTGGGCAGCCGCACCTGGCCGTAACTTTGACCGGCAAGGGACATCACGGCCGGCCGTATGATGGCCGCCGCCCTTTCCTCCGGGTTGACCTGCGGACGACCGCCATCGGCGGCCGCGGTGCCTGGGGAAGCAACCAAAGCCGCAAGGGCAGCCGCCGCCAGCAAGGCAAAGACGCGGCCACTGCGAGCGCGTCCGGGCATGATTCCTCCCTTATATGAACCTGTCCTTTGACAATCCGGCACGACGCCTGGTGGAGGTAGGGACGGAAGTCCCATGCCATGAGGCCCTTCGTTTCGACTAGGGCCGTCGGGCATACAGCCACAGTTGGTGAACTGCTTCTAAATCTCCGATGTCGGCAATACGCTGATCGCCATGGCAGCTGAGAAGCGCGAACCGAACGTCGTTGTCCTCGGTGGCGGTTCCTGGGGAACCACCGTCGCGTCAATCTGCGCGCGCCGCGGGCCGACGTTGCAATGGGTGCGCTCCGAAGACACCGCCACGGACATCAACGAGCACCATCGCAACAGCCGCTATCTCGGCAATGACGTCATCCTCAGCGACACGCTTCGCGCCACCACGGACTTCGCCGAGGCGGCCAACTGCGCCGACATCGTCGTCATGGGCGTGCCCTCGCACGGCTTCCGCGGTGTGCTGACCGAGCTGGCCAGGGAACTGCGGCCGTGGGTGCCGGTGGTGTCGCTGGTCAAGGGGCTCGAGCAGGGCACCAACATGCGGATGTCACAGATCATCGAGGAGGTGCTGCCCGGTCACCCCGCGGGCATTCTGGCGGGGCCGAACATCGCGCGCGAGGTGGGCGAGGGCTACGCCGCCGCGGCGGTGCTGGCCATGCCCGATCAGCACCTTGCGACCCGACTGTCGGGATTGTTCCGAACGCGGCGCTTCCGGGTGTACACCACCGATGACGTGATCGGGGTCGAGATGGCGGGGGCGCTGAAGAACGTCTACGCCATCTCGGTCGGGATGGGCTACTCGCTGGGCATTGGGGAAAACACCCGCGCGCTGGTGATCGCCCGTGCGTTGCGCGAGATGACGAAGCTGGGCGTGGCCGTGGGCGGCAATCCCGAGACGTTCCCCGGGCTGGCCGGTTTGGGCGACCTGATCGTCACATGCACCAGCCAGCGCAGCCGCAATCGCCACGTCGGTGAACAACTCGGCGCGGGCAAGCCGATCGACGAGATCATCGCATCGATGAACCAGGTCGCCGAGGGGGTCAAGGCCGCCAGCGTGATCATGGAGTTCGCCAACGAGTTCGGCCTGAACATGCCGATCGCCCGTGAAGTCGACGCCGTGATCAGCCACGGATCGTCGGTCGAGGAGGCCTATCGGGGCCTGATCGCCGAGGTGCCGGGACACGAGGTGCACGGTTCGGGGTTCTAGTCGACCACTTGACAGAGCGTAACGAGAACATTTGCATTCGATATGCGGGAGGCCCGTCAGCTTGACCCGCGCTTTGCCGGCCGAATACCGTCGAACGAGGTAGCCAGGCTGTGACCTGCCGATTGGCGCAGTCGTAATCGTCTGTGCGCCAATAAGCTACGTCGACGTAGCCAGCGCAATACGGGGCGGATATCGGAACTTCCCCCGCTACGACCTAACGAGGGAAGCGACCGGTGCAAGATATCGAACGGCTCGGCGATCTAGGGGTTGACCAGGGCCGCAAGGGATCACGAACCGACCGGATGCGATCGGTTGTCCGGCACGACCTGCCGTCGTCGCTAGTGGTTTTCCTGGTCGCGCTCCCGTTGTCACTGGGGATCGCGATCGCGTCGAACGCCCCGGTGCTCGCCGGCCTGATCGCCGCGATCGTCGGCGGACTCATCGTCGGAGCCCTCGGTGGATCACCGCTGCAGGTCAGTGGCCCCGCCGCCGGCCTGACCGTCGTGGTCGCCGACCTGATCTCCGATTTCGGTTGGGGTGTAACGTGTTTGATCACCGCGGCCGCCGGCGTCCTGCAGGTCTTATTGGGCCTGAGCCGTGTTGCGCGCGCGGCACTGGCGATCTCGCCCGTCGTCGTGCACGCCATGCTGGCCGGCATCGGCATCACGATCGCGCTGCAACAAGCGCACGTCTTGCTCGGCGGCAAATCCAAAAGCACGGCCTGGCACAACCTGATTGGCCTGCCGGGCCAAATCATCGGCGCGCATCGGCCCGGGGCGCTGCTGGGTGCGCTGGTGATCGTCATCCTGATCGCCTGGCGGTGGGTTCCGGCTCGATTGCGGTTCATCCCGGGCCCACTGGTCGCCATCGTCGCGGTGACGGTGATCTCGTTGGTGTTCCCGTTCCACGTACGGCGGATCGACCTCGACGGCTCGCCGCTGGATGCGCTGCAGTTGCCCGATATTCCGCACGGCAACTGGGGCGCGGTGGCAGTCGGCGTGATCACCGTCGCGCTCATCGCCAGCGTCGAGAGCCTGCTGTCGGCGGTTTCGGTCGACCGGATGCACAACGGCCCGCGCACCGACTTCAACCGCGAGTTGATCGGACAGGGCACCGCCAACGTCGTGTCGGGGGTCATCGGCGGCCTGCCGGTCACCGGTGTGATCGTCCGCAGCTCAACCAACGTCAACGCGGGCGCGAAATCCCGCGCCTCGTCGATCCTGCACGGTTTGTGGATCCTGCTGTTCACGGTTCCATTCGCGGAGTTGGTCGAAGAGATCCCGACCGCGGCGCTTGCCGGCCTGCTGATCGTGATCGGGATTCAGCTGCTCAAACCGGCCCACATCGAAACCGCGATGAAGCACGGGGATCTCGCCGTCTACATCGTTACCGCGGTCAGCGTGATCTTCCTGAACCTGCTGCACGGCGTGCTGATCGGACTCGCCCTGGCCATCGCGTTGACGGGATGGCGGGTGGTCCGGGCCAGGGTTTCGGCCGAGCCCGTCGGCGAGGAATGGCACGTGGTGATCGAGGGGGCCGCATGCACCTTCCTCGCCCTGCCCCGGCTGACGCGCGTGCTGTCGTCCATCCCTGCCGGAACCGTTGTCGCGGTGGACGTTTCGGTCAACTACATCGATCACGCCGCGCACCAGGCGATCAGCGATTGGCAGCGCCAGTTTGAGGCCACCGGCGGCACGGTCCGGATCAGGGGGATGGCCGAGACGGGTCACCTCGCCCGTCGGCCCGCCCGCAATCTAATCGAACGCGAAAGGCCCGATGCCGCTGCTTGATTGGCCGCGGCAGCGAGCTAATCAAAGCCGGACAGCCCGAAAGTGCTGCTCGGCGTCCGCCCGCTGAGCTTCTGAACTATCCACTGGTTCATCGAAACGCCCCGCTCGGTGGCTTCCAGAGCGAGGCGGGCATGCAGCTCCGGTGATGTCCTGACGACGATCGTCCCGCTGTAGCTGCGTTGGGAAAGTGGTGTGGGGGCTGATTCTCCGCATGCCCGCAGGTCGTCCACGTGGTCATTGACAGCCTCCTCAATGGCGGCGACGGCCTGCGGGGCGGTCAGCGCTTCGCGCCTCAAGTAAGGCAACTCGACACACACACCTACGTACTGGTCGTAATTGTGCGACCATTCCGCGCGGTAGGTGTAGCGGTTCACGCGTGATTTGGTAGCACATGCGCTATCGAATTCGCGAGTCACCTATCCCCAAGGAGAGCCCCGCTCTCCAGACCATGTGGCCTGCGCCAGATTTGATAGCACATGCGCTATCGAATTCGCGAGTCACCTATCCCCAAGGAGAGCCCGGCTCTCCAGACCATGTGGCGTACGCCAGATTTGATAGCACATGCGCTATCGAGTTCGAGGAGTCGCGCACGGCTCCTAGCCCCGCGCCATGGCCTCCAGGCGGCGGATCCGGTCCTCGATCGGCGGGTGCGTCGAGAACATCGATCCGATACGCTCGCCCGCGCGGAACGGGTTGGCGATCATCAGGTGCGCCTGGCTGGCAAGCTGCGGCTCCGGGGGCAGCGGCGCCGCCTGAACGCCACCGGAGATCTTGCGCAGCGCCGACGCCAGAGCCAGCGGGTCACCCGTCAGCACCGCGCCCGACTCATCCGCCTGGTACTCGCGCGACCGGGACACCGCGAGCCGCACGACCGTCGCGGCGATCGGCCCCAGCAACGAAACCAGCAGCAGCGCAAAGGGATTTTCGCCATCGCGGTTGCCGCCGAACATGCCGGCCCACATGGCCATGTTGGCCAGCGCGGTGATCACCGACGCCATCGCACCGGCGATGCAGGAGATGAGGATGTCGCGGTTGTAGACGTGCGAAAGCTCGTGCCCCAGGACGGCGCGCAGCTCGCGCTCGTTCAGGATCCCCAGGATGCCGGTGGTGCAACACACCGCGGCGTTGCGCGGGTTGCGGCCGGTGGCGAACGCGTTGGGCGCGTTGGTGTCGCTGATGTACAGCCGGGGCATCGGTTGGTGCGCGGCGGTGGCCAGCTCGCGCACGATCCGATACATCACCGGCGCCTGCAACTCGGACACGGGCTGCGCGTGCATCGCTCGCAGCGCCAGCTTGTCGCTGTTGTAGTACGTGTAGACGTTCATGCCGATGGCGAACAGCACCGCTATGAACATCGCCGTCCTGCCGAACAGCGAGCCCACGAACACGATCAACGCGGACATACCGACCAACAGGGCGAAGGTCTTCAACCTGTTGGCTTGCGGATGCCAGGTCATCGGTGTCCTCCTCGGAACACTCAAGAACACTCGTTCATTGTTGACTAATGTTCATTCAACGCCTGAAACGGCGGTTGAGGTTCCGCCGGGTTCTTTAGGGCGCTAGCCGTGCCGGCTCACCGTGTATTCGACCAGCGTCTCCAGCGCTCGCCGGCCGGGGACGTCGGGCAAAAGGGCCAGCTCCCGGCGCGCCTGCGCCGCATACTGCGCCAAAAAGTGCTTGGCATTGGCCATGCCGGGCGACGCCCGCAACAGCGTCAAGGCCTCGGCCACCGCCTCGTCGTCTTCGACCGGCCCGGACAGCAGCTCGCGCAGCCGCGCCGCCTCGGGCCCGGGCTCTCGCAGCGCATAGACCATCGGCAGGGTGTGCACCCCTTCACGCACATCGGTTCCGGGCAGCTTGCCGGACTCGTGGGAGTCGCTGTCGATGTCGATGATGTCGTCGGAGATCTGGAACGCGGTTCCCACGATGCCGCCAAGGCGGCCCAGCCGCTCGACCTGATCGCCGTCGGTGCCCGAGAACATCGCACCGAATCGGCCCGCCGCGGAGATCAGGCACGCGGTCTTCTCGTACACCACCTTCAGGTAGTGCTCGACCGGATCGGCCCCTTCGGTGGCGCCCCGACCCTCGCGCATTTGCCCGGTCACCAGTTGGGCGAACGTCTCGGCGATGAGCCGCACCGCCTCGGGCCCCAGCCGCGACACCAGCCGCGAGGCCGTCGCGAACAGGTAGTCGCCGGCCAGGATCGCGACGTTGTTGCCCCAGCGCACATTGGCGGTGGGCGTGCCGCGGCGGACCTCCGCCTCGTCCATCACGTCGTCGTGGTAGAGCGTGGCCAGGTGCACGAGTTCGATCACCGCGCCGGCGATCGTCACCTCCCCGGCGTCCGGGTTCGGCCCGATCTGCGCGGACAACACGGTGAACAGCGGCCGGAACCGCTTGCCGCCGGCATTGAAGAGGTACGTCAGCGAGTCGGTCATCACCGCGTCCGCGCTGCGCAGTTCGGTATCCATGAGCTGCTCGA
This sequence comes from uncultured Actinomycetota bacterium, assembly GCA_963802525.1. Classification (GTDB taxonomy): domain Bacteria; phylum Actinomycetota; class Actinomycetes; order Mycobacteriales; family Mycobacteriaceae; genus Mycobacterium. The sequence continues at coordinate 15,644 of CAWDJC010000006.1, forward strand.
TCCGGCCGACACCGTCCCGCACGGTCGCGGCGAAGGCGGCGTCTCCGAAGTCGATGCCCGCCACTACCGCCGCCGGAGTCCTCACCCGACCAACATACTGGTGGGCGTGGAGACCAAGGCCGATGTGGTGGTCGTGGGCGCCGGACCCGCCGGTTCGGCGGCGGCCGCCTGGGCTGCCCGTGCGGGGTACGACGTCCTCGTCGTCGACTCGGCCAGCTTCCCGCGCGACAAGGCCTGCGGCGACGGGCTGACCCCGCGCGCGGTTGCCGAACTGGAACGGCTGGGGCTGGGCGACTGGCTCGACACCCGCATCCGGCACCGCGGGTTGCGGATGAGCGGATTCGGCGGCGAGGTGGAAGTCGACTGGCCGGGCCCGTCGTTCCCGTCGACCGGCAGCGCGGTGGCCCGCCTCGAGTTGGACGACCGGATCCGCAAATGCGCCGAGGATTCCGGGGCCCGGATGCTGCTTGGGACCAAGGCCGTCGCGGTGCACCACGACTCGTCGAGGCGGGTGGTGTCGCTGACGTTGGCCGACGGCACCGAGGTGGGTTGCCGCCGGCTGATCGTCGCCGACGGGGCCCGGTCATCGCTGGGCCGCAAGCTGGGCCGGCGCTGGCATCAGGAGACGGTGTACGGGGTGGCCGCGCGCGGGTACCTGACCACTCCGCGCGGTGACGACCCCTGGCTGACGTCGCATCTGGAACTACGGTCCCCCGACGGCGCCGTGTTGCCCGGCTACGGCTGGATTTTCCCGCTGGGCAACGGCGAGGTGAACATCGGCGTCGGAGCGTTGTCGACGTCGAAACGGCACGCGGATCTGCCGCTGCGCCCCCTGATCTCGTACTACACCGACCTGCACCGCGACGAGTGGGGCTTTACCAGCCAGCCGCGGGCGGTGGCGTCGGCGCTGCTGCCGATGGGCGGCGCGGTTTCCGGGGTGGCCGGGCCCAACTGGATGCTGATCGGTGACGCCGCGGCCTGCGTCAACCCGCTGAACGGCGAAGGCATCGACTACGGCCTGGAGACGGGGCGGCTGGCCGCCGAGCTGCTGGACCACAGCGACCTGTCGCGGGTGTGGCCGTCGCTGCTGCAGCAGCACTATGGCCGCGGATTCTCGGTCGCACGCAGGCTGGCGTTGTTGCTGACCTTCCAGCGGTTCCTGCCCGCGACCGGGCCGATCGCGATGCGCTCGCAAACGCTGATGACCATCGCCGTGCGGGTGATGGCCAACCTGGTCACCGACGACGACGCCGACTGGGTGGCGCGCGCGTGGCGGGGCGGCGGGCGGTTGTCCCGGCTGATCGATCGCCGAACGCCGTTCAGCTGAGCCAGTTTCTGCCGGGCAATCAGTATCAATTTCATTGACATGTATCAACATGCTTGATATATCTACAGTCATGACCCAACCAACCGATTTCGAATTCGAAAACGCCTACCGCGGTGATTCCGCCCAATTTGGCGAGGGCGTGCGGCCGCCGTGGAGCATTGGCGCCCCGCAGCCCGAGCTGGCCGCCCTGATCGAGCAGGGCAAGTTCCACGGCGACGTCCTCGACGTGGGCTGCGGAGAGGCGGCCATCTCGCTGACGCTCGCCGAACGGGGGCACGCCACGTTGGGGCTGGACCTGTCCCCCACCGCGATCGACCTGGCCCGGCGCGAGGCCGACAAGCGGGGCCTGACCAACGCCACCTTCGAGGTGGCCGACATCAGCGATTTCACCGGTTATGACGGCCGGTTCGGCACCATCGTCGACAGCACCCTGTTTCACTCGATCCCGGTCGAGGCACGCGAGGGCTACCAGCGGTCGATCCAGCGGGCCGCCGCGCCCGGCGCCTCCTATTACGCCCTGGTCTTCGACAGGGCCGCGGTGCCCGGGGGCCCGATCAACGCCGTCACCGCCGATGAGCTGCGCGAGGTGGTGTCCAAGTACTGGGTCGTCGACGAAATCAGGCCGGCCCGCCTCTACGCCGACCTGCCGGAGGGCACTTTCGAGTTGCCGTTCGTCGACGTCCGCGACGAGCCCGACGGCCTGAAGTCGGTCGGTGGCTGGCTGCTGTCCGCGCACCTGGGATAGGGCGTATAGTCCAGCTAATGAAGGCTACGAGGCTGGCTTCGCTCATCGCCATGGCGGGCGCCGCTATCGCACTGGCGGCGCCGGCACAGGCCGACGACTACGACTACACGTTCAAAAACACCGTCAACGGCTTCGGCGTTTTCGGTCCGCAGGACCAACTCGCGTGGCTCGCCAAGATCAGTTGTGACCGGATCGGCAGAGGCCTGGACGGCGACCCGTACAAGTCGGCCACCTTCATCCAGCACAACCTGCCGCTGGGCACCACGCAGGGCCAGGCATTCCAGTTCCTGGGCGCCGCGATCGACCACTACTGCCCCAACCAGGTCGGCTTCATACAACGGGCCGGCCACTAGGCCTTCGTCACCGGGCTTATTTGAGCGGCTTGTAGCCCGCATGCAGCGCCACGATGCCGCCGGTCAAATTTCGCCAGCGCACCGCCGACCACCCGGCCGCTGAAATCTGGTGCGCCAGCGCGGCCTGGTCGGGCCAGGCCCTGATCGACTCGGCGAGGTACACGTAGGCGTCGGGGTTGCTGGACACCGCCCGCGCCACCCGCGGCAGCGCCTGCATCAGGTATTCCTTGTAGACGGTGGCGAACAGCGCATTAGTGGGCGTGGAGAACTCGCACACCACCAACCGGCCGCCGGGCCGCGTGACGCGCAACATCTCGCGCAGCCCCGCCTGCTGGTCGGCCACGTTGCGCAACCCGAAGCTGATGGTGACCGCGTCGAACACCCCATCGCCGAACGGCAGCCTGGTGGCGTCGCCGGCCACCTTCGGCACGTTGCGACCGGCGCCCGCCGCCAGCATGCCGACCGAAAAATCCGCCGCCACGCACCATGCCCCGGATTTCCCGAGCTCCACGGTGGATACCGCGGTGCCCGCGGCCAGGTCCAGCACCTTCTGTCCCGGCCCGATCCCCAACGCCGAGCGCGTGGCTCGCCGCCAGTACCGGTCCTGACCCAGTGACAGCACGGTGTTGGTCACGTCATACCGGCGGGCGACGCCGTCGAACATCGACGCGACTTCCCGGGGATTCTTGTCCAACGCCGCGCGACTCACGACGTCGACGCTACAGACCGGGCCCGCGCGGGTTGGCCGCGCCGGCTCACTCGCCCTGCGCGTATCGCTTGGCGAACATTCGCCGCCGCGCGAAGGGAGACAGCACCGCCTCGTAGTGGCCGAGCAGGTCGTCGCAGATGACGGGCCAGCTGCGCCCGAGCACGCTGCGTCGGGCAGCAGGCGCGTAGCGGTGCCGTTCCGCGAGCAGGTGCGCGACGGCTTCGGGCAGCCGCGCCTCGAACTCGTTGACGGGCAGCAGCAGTCCGGTGCGATAAGGGGCGACCAGGTCACGTGGTCCGCCGGCATCCGGGGCGATCACCGGCAACCCGGACGCCATCGCTTCCTGCACGACTTGGCAGAACGTCTCGTGCTCACCGGTATGCACGAAGACGTCCATGCTGGCATAGGCCTCGGCGAGCTCCTCGACGTACAGCGCACCGGTGAAAACCGCTGTGGGCATTGCGGATTGCAGTTTGCGTTGATCGATGCCGTCGCCGACGATGACGAGCTGCACGGCATTGTTGGCGTTCAGCGCTATCAGCCGCTCGACGTGCTTCTCCGGCGCGAGCCGGCCCACGAACCCGACGATGGGCTTGCCGTGCGGCGACCACCGCCGCCTGAGCGTCTCGCTGCGCGCCGAGGGCGCGAACCGCAGCACGTCGACGCCGCGCGCCCACCGGTGCACCCGCGGGAACCGGTGGTCGACAAGGGATTCCATCGTCACGCTGGACGGCGCCAGGGTGCGGTCGGCCAGGCTGTGCAGGTGGCGGAACCACGCCCACGCCGCCCGTGTCGTCATCGGAATGCCGTAGCTGGCAGCGAAACCGGGGACGTCGGTTTGGTACACCGCGACCGTCGGCACACCGAGCCGGCGAGCCGCGAGCACCCCGCCGTAGCCGAGCAGCGCCGGCGACGCCAGATGCACGACGTGAGGGTCGAATCCGCGCAACACCTTCAGCATTCGGGGCATCGGAACCCCGAGCGGCAGCGTGGTCACCCTCGGGAACATGCGCGACGGCACCCGATGTACGCGGATGCCGTCGTGAATGCGGTCTGCGCGGGGCTGACCCGGCGGGTTGTCGGGTGCGATGACGAGGGCTTCGTGACCGGTGCGACGCAGATGCTCGAGGACGCGCAGCACTGAATTGCTGACACCGTTGACATTGGGGAGGAAGGATTCGGCGACGATTGCAACGCGCACAACACCAAGATGTCAGCGTCGGCTGTCGATAAGGTTGCCTACGGGCATACGTCGTGCGAAATTTGCTGGTCGGACGCCTTGGAGTCCAGCCGCCTGTCGAGCAGCGCCAGACCCGTCAGGGCCATCGCCGCAACCAGCCAGGCCACCACCGCGATGGATCCCGCCGGGATGATCGCCAATCGGGCGGTGCGGTGCTGCACCCGAACCAAGTTCGGATCGTTCTTGTTGTATTCGACGTAGATCCGCATGCCCGTCGCCAACTCGGATGGATACAGGACACCGAGCTCGGGGCGGTAGGTGATGCGCTCGGGTGTGACGAACTCGATGGTGGAGCGCCGCGGCCCCGCACTGAGCACCTCTGCCTGCGCCACCCCCATATGGTGTTGAATCGCAAGGTCGTCGCGCCACGCGCCGGCCACCAGCAGCAGCGACTGCAGCGTGACCAAGCCGGCCAGGATCAACACCGCAATTCGCGTCCACCGCAACACAATCCTGGCCCGGGTCGTCGGCGGTTTATCGCTACGGCCGTGAATTAATATGTGCAATAACACTTTTGGCGCGCTCAAAGCGCTGCCTTGATGGCGGCGTGCAGCTGTCGCAGCGAGGACCGGTCCGCCTTGACCTCGAGCACCCGCATGCCCGGGGCCGGTTCGTCGAGGACCGCGTCCAGCTCGTCGACTTCGATTTGCCGGCTCTCGACATGGTAGGCCCGGCAGAGCGCGCCGACGTCGACGTCGTGCGGCGTGCCGAAGATTCGCGACGACACGTCGGAGAACCGCGGGTCGCCCTGCTCCAGCAGTTCGAAGATGCCGCCGCCGTTGTCGTTGGACACCACGATGGTCAGCCCTTGCGGTGTCGGTTCGGTCGGGCCGATCAGCAGCCCGGAGCTGTCGTGCACGAATGTCAGGTCGCCGATCAGCGCGACGGTGCGCCCCTCGTGCGCCAGCGCCGCCCCGATCGCGGTCGACACGGTGCCGTCGATGCCGGCGACCCCGCGGTTGGACCGGACCCTGATGCCATGGCTGTCCAACCCCACCAGCGCCGCATCGCGGACCGGGTTGGACGCCCCCAGCACCAGCTGGTCACCCGGCCGCAGCGCGTCGGTCACGGCCGCCGCGACGTGCAGCCCGGTGGTCAGCGGGTGCGCCTTGAGTTGACCGCGCACCGCTTCATTCGCGTGCCGGTTCATCTCCGCGCAGCGGTGCAACCACGCCGGGTGAGGTGTGCCGGTGGTGACGGCCCGCGTGCCGGTGGCCTGCGAATTGCCCGAGACGTCCGGCCACCGGGGCCCGGTGGTCAGCGCGTACACCGGCACTTGCGGGTCGGCCAGCAGCGCCGACACCGGCCTGTGCAATGTCGGGCGGCCGAGCATGATCACCTGCTTCGGGCGCAGCAGCGGCAGCGCCATCGGGTGCAGCGGGTTGGCGGGGGCCGGCGCCGTCGGTTCCGCGACCGTGGGCAGCTGCTCCAGGTTGGCTTGCACACCCGCGCCGTGTCCGGCGATGACGACGGTGTCGGGCGACAGGTCGATTTCCAGCGGTTGGTCGAACGTGACCGGCGGCGTGTAGGTCCACGGCCTTCCGCCGGGCCGGCCCTGTGGGATCGCGGCACCGTGCGGTTCGGGATCGGGCACCAACGGCTCGCGCAACGGGATGTCGAACTGCACGGGGCCGGCGTTGGCGGAACGAGATCCCTTGGCCGCCACCAATACTCGACAGGTGGCCGATCGCCAGGTGGCGTTGAGCGAATCCATTCGCTCGGGTGCGTCCTCGGCCAGGCCCAGGCTGATGGTGGCGCGGACCTGGGTGCCGAAGTAGCCCAGCTGCTCCATGGTCTGGTTGGCCCCGGTGCCCAGCAGTTCGTAGGGCCGGTTGGCCGACAGCACGATCAGCGGCACCCGCGCGTAGTTGGCCTCCACCACCGCCGGGCCGAGGTTGGCCACGGCGGTGCCCGACGTCATCGCGACACAAACCGGCGCGTCGGCCGCGATCGCCAACCCGATGGCCAGATAGCCGGCTGTGCGCTCGTCGATGCGGACGTGCAACCGGATCCGGCCGGACCGGTCGGCGTCCTGCAGCGCGAAGGCGAGCGGCGCGTTGCGCGACCCGGGGCACAGCACCACGTCGCGCACGCCGCCGCGGATCAGCTCGTCAACGACGACGCGGGCCTGTGTCGTCGAGGGGTTCACTCCTACAGGGTGTCATAACCGGCTAACCGCGCGCCGAATGTGGAGTTGTGGGGCTCAATCGGCGTGATTTCGCCCAACAAGTCGACGTTGGCCGCAAAAAATCAGGTGTTGCCGAAGAACTGCAGCGCCGCGGTGTTGACGGCCTGCGGCCGCTCGAAGAACCCGAGATGACCGGCGTCGGGTATTTGCAGGTACCGCCCGTTGGGTATCGCGTCGGCGACCTCTCGTCCCAGGTAAGGCGGCGTCACCAGGTCGTCGGCGAAGCCGATCACCAGCACGGGCGCGGCGATGCTGCGGTAGGCGGGTAACCGGTCGGTCACCGGGGCGACATCCAGCTGGCAGCGCAGTCCCGGGGTCTGCTTGATCGGCCAGGTGGAAAACATCGCGATCCAGTCGGCGACGGCCGCGTCATCGTTGATCGTCTTGCGCGAGAAGCTTTCCAGCAACCGGGCTCTCGCATCGTATGCGGCAGGCAGCTGGACCCCGGAGGCGTAGAGCTCGGCCTCGGCGTCGCGAAAGAACTGGCGGGCGTGGTCCAGGCGGCCGCGGGTGGCCATCAGCACCGCCGCGGTGACCAGCTCGGGCCGCGACACCATGAGTTCCTGCGCGATGAACGAGCCCATGGACACCCCGACGACCCGCGCCGGGCCGGCGCCCAGCGACTCGATGAGCGCGGCGGTGTCGGCGACCATGGTTTGCGTCGTGAATCCGTCGGCGTTTTCGGTGGCACCGATCCCGCGGTTGTCGAAGGTGATGACCCGGTATCCGGCCGCCAGGAACGCCGGAACCTGATGCGGCTGCCAGGTGCGTCCGGCGCCGCCGCGGCCGGCGATGAAAACGACGGGCTCACCGGACCCGCGATCGTCGTATGCCAGGTTAATCACGCGCACGACGGTACAAGTAGCGGGTAGCAGGCCTTGACCCGGTCGATCCACCACTGCCGCCGCTCGGGTGGCACGCCCAGCGCCTGCAGCCGTGCCGGGTCGGGCGCCACCGGCCCAACCGGCAGGTTGCCGTCGACGGGCACTGTGAACTCAGTGGCCTCGACCACATCTTCCACGAACAGCCCGCCGGTGCCCAGCCCGCAGGCATGGCGAAGGTGCGGCAGGGCCGCCGCGGCGGTCAACCCGGCGGCGATCCCCACCGCCGAATCGAGCGCGCTGGAGACCACGACCGGGATGTCGATCTGGGCGGCGATGGCAAGCAGGCTCGAAACCCCGCCCAGCGGAGCGACTTTCAGCACCGCTATGTCCGCGGCCCGGGCGCGGACCACGGCGAGCGGATCGTCGGCCTTGCGGATGCTCTCGTCGGCGGCGATCGGCACGTCGACCCGCCGCCGCAGCGCGGCGAGTTCGTCGACGGTCGCGCAGGGCTGCTCGAGGTACTCCAGCGGGCCGTCGGCGGTCAGCGCGGCCGCCGCCCGCGCCGCCTCCTCGACGCTCCAGCCGCCGTTGGCGTCCACCCGCACGGTTTCGACCAGTTCGCGCGCCGCGTTGACCCGGGCCACGTCGTCGGCCAGCGTCTGCCCGGGCTCGGCGACCTTCACCTTGGCCGTGCCGACCCCGGGGAACCGGGACAGCACCTCGCCCACCCGGGCGGCGGGGACGGCCGGCACGGTGGCGTTGATCGGGACGCGGTCGCGCCGCACCGGCGGCGGCTGCCAGTATGCGCCCTCAACGGCGGACGCCAGCCAAAACGCGGCCTCGTGCGGGCCGTACTCGAGGAATGCCCCGAACTCGCCCCAGCCGGCCGGGCCCTCGATCAGCGCGATTTCGCGGGTCGTGATGCCGCGAAAACGCACCCGCATCGGCAGAGCGACCACATGCAGGCGGTCCAATAGGTCCTCAAGGCTGGGCAAGAACGGGGGAGTCACTGGCCGTAAACCTGGCGGCCCGCCAGAAACGTCGCACGCACCTCGAGGTCGGCGATGCGCTCGGGCGCCACCGTTCGGGGATCCGCCGACAGCACCACCAGGTCGGCGTACTTGCCGACCTCCAGTGAGCCGATCACGTCGTCGGCGAACAACTGCCAGGCGGCGTCGATGGTCTGCGCGCGGATCGCCTGTTCGACCGTCAGCCGCTCCTCCGGCGCCAGCACCCGGCCGCTGGGTGCCCTGCGTGTCACGGCGACGCTGATGTTGCGCAACGGCTCCTCGGGCGTGACCGGCGGATCGTTGTGCAGCGAGATGCGCATGCCGGTCGCCACCGCGGAACCCGCCGGCATCCAACGGGATCCGTGCTCCGGTCCGAACAGACCGTCGACGATGACGTCACCCCAGTAATGGATCTGGTCGACGAAGATGCTGCAGGTGACGCCGAGGGCGGCGGCACGCTTGAGTTGCTCGGGCCGGATGGCCCCGACGTGCTCGAGCCGTAGCCGGTGGTCGTCGCGCGGATTGCGTTGCAGCGCCTCCTCATACACGTCGAGTATTACGTCCACACCGGCGTCGCCCTGCACATGGCAGGCCATCTGCCAGCCCAACGGATAGTAGGCACCAACGATTTCGGTCAGCTGTTCGGCGGTGTAGTTGGCGCATCCGCGGGAACCGGGCGTGATACCGATGGCGCGGGTCGCCGCGGTGTCCAGATACGGGAAGGACAGCGCGATATTGCCGATCCAGGGTGAGCCGTCGACCCAGATCTTGATGCCGACCTGGCGCAGCGTGTCGTCGCCCGCGCCCGGGGTGGCGGTGGTGGACATCTGCGGATTGGAGATCTCGTAGGTCCGCAGCCGCACGGTGAGCTCGTCGCGCAATTGCTCGACCACGGGCCGGAAATTCGGGTCGAACGCCATCTCCGAACAGGTGGTCAGCCCGGCACGGTTGAGCCGCGCGCACTCGGCGAGCAGCATCGCGGGGTAATCGCTGGGCGCGATGGCGCCGCCCAAGAGCGGAAACACCGCGCCGATTTCCTCGGCGGTGCCGTCGAGTTCCCCGTTGGCGTCCCGGCCGTAGCGGGCGCCCTTGGGGTCGGGGGTGTCGCGGCTCAGACCATTGAGCTGGGCGGCGCGCGAATTGAAGAAGGCCTTGTGGCCGGAGTTGTGGATGATCACCAGCGGCCCGTCCGGAGCGATCTCGTCGAGCCAGGCCAATGTTGGCTGCGGGAGCCCGGGCTGCAGCAGGGCATCCCAGCCGTTCAGGTAGGCGCCGGCCGGTCCCCGTGCGGCGGCCTCGCGGTGGATCGCGGCGACGACGTTGCCGGGGTCGGGGACGGTGACCGGGCGTATGTCGACGATTCGGTCCGACAGCGCGACGGCCTCCATCAGCGGATGGCCGTGTGCCTCAACGAATCCCGGCATGACGCAGCCGTCGCCGACGTCAACGGTTCGGGTGTCGGGGCCGATGAGCGCGTCGACGTCTGCCCGGATGCCCACGGCGATGATCCGGCCGTCGGCGATGGCGAGCGCCTCGGCCGTGGGTCGCGCGTCATCGACGGTCAGCACGGTTCCGGTGACGACGACATCTGCAGCGGCCATGGACCGAAATCCTAGTGATCGGTGCGGCGGCTGAGGGTGCGGCTGACCCGAATTGCAACACGTTCTAGTCTGGCCACATGAGTGACGAGCTGCTGCGCAATCCGACCCACAACGGCCACCTGCTGGTGGGCGCGCTCAAGCGCCACAAGAACAGACCGGTGCTCTTCCTCGGCGATACCACGCTGACCGGTGGTCAGATGGCCGAGCGGATCAGCCAGTACATCCAGGCCTTCGAGGCGCTGGGCGCCGGCACCGGCGTCACGGTCGGCCTGCTGTCGCTGAACCGTCCCGAGGTCCTGATGATCCTCGGCGCAAGCCAGACCCAGGGTTATCGGCGCACCGCCCTGCACCCGCTCGGCTCGCTGGACGATCACGCCTACGTGCTATCCGACGCCGGTGCCAGCTCGCTGATCATCGACCCCAATCCGATGTTCGTCGAGCGGGCGCTGGGGCTGCTGGAAAAGGTGGACTCGCTCAAGAAGATCCTGACCATCGGCCCGGTGCCGAGTGGCCTGCAAGGCCTAAAAGATCGAGCGGTTGATCTGTCGGCCGAGGCGGCCAAGTACTCCCCAAAGCCACTGGTGGTGGCAGATCTGCCGCCGGACCACATCGGCGGCCTGACTTACACCGGCGGCACCACCGGCAAGCCCAAGGGCGTGATCGGCACCACCGGGAACATTGCCACCATGACGCAAATCCAGTTGTCGGAATGGGAGTGGCCGGAGCACCCGCGGTTTTTGATGTGCACCCCGCTGTCGCACGCGGGTGCGGCGTTCTTCACGCCCACCGTGGTCAAGGGCGGATCGATGTTCGTGCTCGCCAAGTTCGATCCGGCCGAAGTGCTCAGAGTCATTGAAGAACAACGCATTACGGCCACCATGCTGGTGCCGTCGATGCTTTACGCGTTGATGGACCACCCGGATTCGCGCACCCGGGACCTGTCGTCGCTGGAGACCGTCTACTACGGTGCCTCGGCGATCAACCCCGTGCGGCTGGCCGAGGCGATCCGGCGGTTCGGCCCGATCTTCGCCCAGTACTACGGGCAGTCCGAGGCGCCGATGGTGATCACCTACCTGGCCAAGGGGGATCACGACGAAAAGCGGCTGACCTCGTGCGGGCGCCCGACGCTGTTCGCGCGCGTGGCGTTGCTGGGCGAGGACGGCAAGCCGGTGCCCCAGGGCGAGCCGGGCGAAATCTGTGTCAGCGGGCCGCTGTTGGCCGGCGGCTACTGGAACCTGCCTGAGGCCACTGCTGACACCTTCAAAGACGGCTGGCTGCACACCGGCGACATGGCCCGCGAGGACGAGGACGGCTTCTACTACATCGTCGACCGGGTCAAGGACATGATCGTCACCGGCGGCTTCAACGTGTTTCCCCGAGAGGTCGAAGACGTCGTCGCCGAGCACGCGGCCGTCGCGCAGGTGTGTGTGGTCGGGGCGCCGGACGACATGTGGGGCGAGGCCGTCACCGCGGTGGTGGTGCTGCGCGCCGACGCGCCCCGCGACGACGCCGCGATCGAGGCCATGACCGCCGAGATCCAGGCCGCTGTCAAGGAACGCAAGGGCTCGGTGCAGTCTCCCAAGCGGGTGGTGATCGCCGAATCGCTGCCGCTGACCGGGCTGGGCAAGCCGGATAAGAAGGCCGTCCGGGCGCAGTTCTGGGAAGGCGCCGGCCGCGCCGTGGGTTAAGGCCCGGGCGTCACAGTGGTTACTGTGGCAGGGGTGGGCAACAGTGAACGGATCAAGCCGCCGTGGTGGCTCAAGCCGGCCAACAAGGTCTTCATCCAGATGTCGCGACTGGGAATGAGTTTCGGCGGCGAAAGCCCGGCCGTGTTGACCGTGCCGGGCCGCAAGTCCGGCACTCCGCGGTCGACGCCGGTGACGCCGATGACGGTCAACGGCGAGCGCTATGTGGTCGGCGCCTTCCCCGGTGCGGATTGGGTGCAAAACGTGCGCGCCGCAGGCGAAGTCACGCTGCGCCGTGGCCGCACCACGGAGCGCCTGCGCGCGGTGGAACTGTCCCCCGAGGACGCCAAGCCGCTACTGCGGGCGTTTCCCACCGAGGTGCCCACCGGTGTCGGTTTCATGAAGCGCTCCGGCCTTGTCAAGGATGGTTGCCCCGAGGAGTTCGAGGCGCTGGCCGGACGATGCGCCGTCTTCCGCTTCGACCCGATTTAATCTCCGGAAATGCGACGTCTGCTCCTGTTTTCGCTGTTGGTGTCGGCCGCCTGGGTAGGCACCGCACCGGCGGCCAAGGCCGCGGCAGGCTGCCCGCCGGGCGGCACTCCTCCCCTGGCCGGCGCGGCACAACGGCAGGTCGCCAATCTCGACGGCGGCGACGGCCCGTCCACGTTGTGGGCCGGGCAGTTTCGGGACGGTGACGGCCATATCAGCCGGGTGGTTGGCGTCAGCACCGCGAGCGGGGCCAACTCCGACGTTCAGATTTCGTCGGCCAGCCCAATGCCGTTGACCGCCTTGGCTATTGACGCACAAAACGACGGCGGCAACCAGATCATCGTCAGCGATGGCCGCAGCGCGCGGCTGTATACCTTCGCCGAATGCCGGTTACAGGCTGTGGTAGACCGCGAGGGCGCGCCGTTCGTGTTCGATCTGCAGAACTTGCGCGACCATGGCACCGGTGTCGGTTGTAGCGACCTCGGCAACGGCCGGCGGTTGGTCGGCCTGCAGGCGCTGCAGACCAATACCGAGCAGTGGACGGTGCGCCGCACCGAGATCGACCTGAACGGCACGCTGGCGACGATTGGGCAGTCCGATACCGTAACGGCAACGTCTGCGCAGGACCCCGCGGTGACCTCGGCGCAGACGATTAGCTGTGGCGACCTCACCATCGGCCGGGACGGAGTTCAACAGCCTTGAGTGACAACCCATTTGACGCGCAGGCCTGGCGACCCGTCGAGGCTTTCGGCGATCTGACGGACATCACCTACCACCGCCACATCGAGGACGCCACGGTGCGGGTGGCGTTCAACCGGCCCGAGGTGCGCAACGCTTTCCGGCCGCACACCGTCGACGAGCTGTATAGGGTGCTCGACCACGCCCGGATGTCCCCCGAGGTCGGCGTGGTGCTCCTGACCGGGAACGGGCCCTCGCCAAAAGACGGCGGCTGGGCGTTTTGCTCCGGCGGCGATCAGCGCATCCGCGGCCGCTCCGGCTACCAATACGCAAGCGGAGAGACCGCGGACACGGTTGACGTCGCCCGCGCCGGCAGGTTGCACATCCTCGAGGTGCAGCGCCTGATCCGGTTCATGCCCAAGGTGGTCATCTGCCTCGTCAACGGGTGGGCCGCCGGCGGCGGGCACAGCCTGCACGTGGTCTGCGACCTCACCCTGGCCAGCCGCGAACACGCGCGCTTCAAACAGACCGACGCCGACGTCGGCAGCTTCGACGGCGGTTACGGCAGCGCGTATCTCGCCCGCCAGGTGGGCCAGAAGTTCGCCCGCGAAATCTTCTTCCTGGGCCGCACCTACACCGCCGAGCAGATGCACCAGATGGGCGCGGTCAACGAGGTCGTGGATCACGCCGAGCTGGAGAAGGTGGGCGTGCAGTGGGCGGCCGAGATCAACGCCAAATCCCCTCAGGCGCAACGGATGCTAAAGTTCGCATTCAACCTGCTCGACGACGGGCTGGTGGGTCAGCAGCTGTTCGCCGGTGAAGCCACCCGGCTGGCGTACATGACCGACGAGGCCGTGGAAGGCCGCGACGCGTTCCTGCAGAAGCGCGCGCCCGACTGGAGCCCCTTCCCCCGCTACTTCTGAGCGGCTCGGCCGGCCATCACGCCGGTGTGACGCTCTGGGGTCCGAGGGCCCCCGCCTAGACTTCCCAGCTGTGAGCAAGAGTCCGCTGCGCCGGTTCACCGACCAGATCGTGCTGGCGACGATGCGACCGCCCGCGTCGCCGCAAATACTGGTCAACCGGCCCGCGATCAAACCGGTCGACCTCGACGGCAAGCGGATCCTGCTGACCGGGGCGTCGTCGGGCATCGGTGAGGCCGGGGCCGAACAGCTGGCCCGCGAGGGCGCGAAGGTGGTCGTCGTCGCCCGCCGCCAGGACCTGCTCGACGCGCTGGCGGACCGGATCACGAAGGCCGGCGGCAGCGCCACGCCGATCCCCTGCGACATTTCGGACATGGACGCCGTCGACGCGCTGGTCGCCGACGTCGAAAAGCGCCTCGGGGGCGTCGACATCCTGATCAACAACGCCGGCCGGTCCATCCGCCGGCCCCTTTCCGAGTCGCTGGAACGCTGGCACGACGTCGAGCGGACCATGGTGCTCAACTACTACGCGCCGTTGCGGCTGATCCGCGGGCTCGCGCCCGGGATGCTCGAGCGCGGCGACGGCCACATCATCAACGTCTCGACGTGGGGCGTGCTCTCGGAGGCGTCGCCGCTGTTCTCGGTCTACAACGCCTCGAAGGCGGCGCTGTCGGCGGTGAGCCGGGTCGTCGAAACCGAGTGGGGCCGCAGGGGCGTGCACTCGACGACGCTGTATTACCCGCTGGTGGCCACGCCGATGATCGCGCCGACGAAGGCCTACGAGGGGATGCCCGCCCTGACGCCGGACGAGGCCGCCGAATGGATGGTCACCGCGGCGCGCACCCGGCCGGTGCGGATCGCCCCGCGGATGGCGATCGCGGCCAAAGCGCTGGACACCTTCGGCCCCCGCTGGGTAAACACACTCATGCAGCGGCAGACCATCCAGCCGAACCACGAACCCGGTACCTGAACCGGAACCCGCTCGACCCTCGGGAGTTGCCATGTCTGATCTGTGGGCCGCCATCGCCGCGGAGCGCGGCGCGCTTGCCGGCGACCTCGCCGACCTGACGCCGGCGCAATGGGATACGCCGTCGCTCTGCGCGGGCTGGACGGTCCGCGACATCGTCGCGCACCTGTCGGCGACGGCCTCGCTGAACCCGGCCACGTTCCTCCTCGCGATGGCCAAGGCCGGGTTCAACTTCGACAAGTTCGCCAATGGCCAGATCGCCAAGCACCGCGGCGCCGACCCGGTCGCCACCCTGGCGGACTTCCGGGGCCTGCAGAATTCCACCTCCGCACCGCCGGGCCCCAAAACCTCCTGGCTCGGTGAGGTGGTGGTGCACGGCGCCGACGTGCGTCGTCCCTTGGGGATCCCGCATACCTACCCGCTCGATGCGGTCCGCCAGGTGATCGACTTCTACAAGGGCTCCAACATGCTGATCGGCTCCAAGAACCGCGTCGCCGGGCTGGCGCTGTCCGCCACCGACGACGACTGGCAGCACGGGCAGGGCGAGCCGGTCGAGGGCCCATTGCTGTCGCTGTTGCTCGCGATGACCGGCCGGGCCGCCGCATGCGACGATCTCGTCGGCCCCGGCGTGCCGACGCTGCGCAGCCGGTGCACCCCGGCGGGCTAGCGCTGTGATAGACACGACGCTATGGAGATCCTGGCCAGCCGGATGCTGCTCCGGCCGGCGGACTATCAGCGGTCGTTGAGCTTCTACCGCGACGAGATCGGCCTGGCAATTGCCCGCGAATACGGTGCGGGCACGGTGTTTTTCGCGGGACAGTCGTTGCTGGAGCTGGCCGGTTACGGCTCCCCGGACCATTCCCGCGGACCCTTTCCCGGTGCGCTGTGGCTCCAGGTCCGCGACATCGCGGCGACCCAGGCCGAGCTGCGGGGCCGGGGGGTCCCGATCGCCCGCGAGGCACGCCGCGAGCCGTGGGGCCTGCACGAGATGCACGTGACCGATCCGGACGGGATCACGCTGATCTTCGTCGAGGTACCGGGCGACCACCCGCTGCGCCGCGACACCCGTGGCGATTGAGGGGAACGTGCGGTTAACTAACAGCAAACATTCAACGACAAGTCAAGGTACACCTGCGTTTCGGCTATCTCTCCATTCGACAATTTAATCCCCCAACCACGAGAATCAGGCGCTGTGAACATCGATTTGTTCCTCTTGGTCATTGTCGTAATCACGGCATTCGCTTTCGATTTCACCAACGGCTTCCACGACACCGGCAATGCGATGGCAACCTCCATCGCCAGTGGCGCGCTGGCCCCCAAGGCGGCCGTCGCATTGTCCGCGGTGCTCAACCTGGTGGGCGCCTTCATGTCCACCGCCGTCGCCGCCACCATCGCCAAGGGCCTGATCGACGGGCACATCGTGACGCTGGAACTGGTGTTCGCCGGCCTGGTCGGCGGCATCGTCTGGAACCTGCTGACGTGGCTGCTCGGTATCCCGTCGAGCTCCTCGCACGCGCTGATCGGCGGCATCGTCGGCGCGACGATCGCCGCCGTCGGCGCGCACGGGGTGATCTGGAAGGGCCTGGTGTCCAAGGTGCTCATCCCGGCCGTCGTCGCCGCGATCCTGGCCATCGCCGTCGGGGCGATAGCGACCTGGCTGGTCTACCGGATCACCCGCGGTGTCCCGACCAAGCGCACCGAGGCCGGGTTCCGGTACGGCCAGTGGGGCTCGGCCTCGCTGGTCTCCCTGGCGCACGGCACCGGCGACGCGCAGAAGACGATGGGCATCATCTTCCTGGCGCTGATGTCGTACGGGTCGATCAGCAAGAGCGCCGCGGCGCCGCCGCTGTGGGTCATCGTCGGTTGCGCCCTGGCGATGGCGATGGGCACCTATCTGGGCGGCTGGCGCATCATCCGCACGCTGGGCAAGGGACTGGTCGAGATCAAGTCGCCGCAAGGCATGGCCGCCGAATCGTCCTCGGCCGCAGTCATTCTGCTGTCCACCCACTTCGGCTACGCGCTGTCGACCACGCAGGTCTGCACCGGTTCGGTGCTGGGCAGCGGGCTGGGCAAGCCCGGGGGTGAGGTGCGCTGGGGGGTGGCCGGCCGGATGGGGGTCGCGTGGCTGGTCACGCTTCCGTTGGCCGGATTGGTCGGGGCGATCACCTACTGGATCGTGCACCTCATCGGCGGATACCCCGGTGCGATCATCGGCTTCGGGCTGCTGGTCGCGGTCTCCGCCGCCATCTACATCCGGTCGCGGCGGGTCAAGGTCGACCACAAGAACGTCAACGCCGAGTGGGAAGGCAGCCTCACCGCCGGGCTCGAAGGTTCCGATGGTCAGGCGCCGTCCGATACCGGGCCCACGGCCGGCACACCGGCGCCGCACCGGTCCGGCTCCGACGACCCGACGGTTGGCGCGGGGAACCTCTCATGAGCCACTTCAGCGACTGGTTCAATTACCAGGCCTCCCTCAAGATCCTGGTCTTCAGCATGCTGGCCGGTGCCGCACTGCCGGGGCTGTTCGCCCTCGGGCTCCGGCTCCACGCCGTCGGCGGCGGACAGGTCAGCATTGACGACAGCCCACCCCACAAGAATCCGGTGCTGCTGGCGATCGCCTGGGCGATCTACGCGCTGGTAATCGCGGTGATCATCTTCGCTTTGCTGTACGTCTCCCGCGATTTCATCGCGCACCAGACGGGCCAGGCCTTCCTGGGGGCCAAACCTAAGTAGGATCGAATCGTTGTCCACCCAACTGCCGATCCCCTCGCGCGGAGAGATAGCAAAGTGAACCGATTCCTCAGCTCGGTCGTCTCGTGGTTGCGCGCGGGATACCCGGAGGGCATTCCACCGACCGACACCTTCGCCGTGCTCGCGTTGCTGACCCGCCGGTTGGGCAACGACGAAGTCGTTGCCGTGACCCATGAACTCATGCAGCGCGGCGATTTCGACGACATCGACATCGGCGTGGCGATCACCCAGATCACCGACGAACTGCCGTCACCGGAAGACGTCGAGCGGGTCCGGGCCCGGTTGGCCGCCAAGGGCTGGCCGCTAGACGAGCCCCGCGACCAGCTTGACAGTGGAGACCACGCATAGCCGTTCTGCGTGCCCTTGGCGTCCCGGCGGGCTCCGCCGCCCGATTGCTGATGCCCGCCCTGGAACGGGTGCTGGATGGCCGTGGACCCGCGCTGGTCGCGGTGCCGCCCGACGACGACACGTTGCGAGCGGGCCTGCGGGTGGGCGAGAAGATAGACGACGACGTGGCCCTGGTGGTGACGACGTCGGGAACCACCGGTGCGCCCAAGGGCGCCCTGCTGCCCGCCGCCGCCCTGACCGCCAGCGCGTCGGCCACCCATGACCGCCTCGGCGGACCCGGCAGCTGGCTACTGGCCTTGCCGCCGTACCACATCGCCGGCCTGCAGGTGCTGGTGCGCAGCGTGCTCGCCGGCTCCGTGCCCGTCGAGCTGGATGTCACTAACGCGGGCTTCGACGTGACCGAATTGCCCGGTGCGATAAGGCGCTTGGGCCCGGGCCGGCGATACACGTCCCTCGTCGCCGCGCAGCTGGCCAAGGCACTCGCCGACCCGGCGGCGACGGCCGCGCTCGCCGAACTCGACGCCGTGCTGCTCGGCGGCGGACCGGCTCCGCGGCCGATCCTGGATACCGCGACCGCGGCGGGTATCGCGGTAGTCCGCACCTACGGGATGAGCGAGACCGCCGGAGGCTGCGTCTACGACGGCGTCCCGCTGGACGGGGTGGTGCTGCGGGTGAAGGACGACGGGCGCATTGTGATCGGCGGCGCGACGCTGGCCAAGGGCTACCGCAACCCGGTGGATCCCGACCCGTTCGCCGAGCCGGGCTGGTTTCAGACCGACGATCTGGGCACCATTCACAAGACGGGCGGGGCGGGCGTGCTGACCGTGCTGGGCCGCGCCGACGACGCGATCAGCACGGGCGGGCTGACCGTGCTGCCGCAGCCGGTCGAGGCCGCGCTGGGCACCCATCCCGCCGTCGGCGACTGCGCGGTGTTCGGCGTCGCCGACGACCGCCTGGGGCAGCGGGTGGTCGCCGCGATCGTGGTGCGCCTCGGCAGCGAAGCACCGACGCTGGAGGCGCTGCGGGCCCACGTGACCCGCACGCTGGATGCCACCGCCGCGCCGCGCGAGCTGCACGTCGTCGATGCGCTGCCGCGACGCGGCATCGGCAAGGTCGACCGGATGGCGCTGGCGCGCCGGTTCGCCGGCACTGACGATCAAGCCGATCAATAGGCTGGTCGATCGTGAAGGTCGCGCGACGGGAGTTACCGGCCGTCGCGGCCGGGGTCGTCCTGGTGACAGCGGCGTTCGCGCTGCCCCGCATGCACTGGGGCGTCAGGCCGCGGCTCGATGTCGGCCAGGAGCGGTTCGGCACGCACGCGGGCGCCTCGCCGATCTTCGGGGCGTGGGAGGTCCACGCCAGCTGGGGAACCGGGCCGGCCATCCTGATCGCCGTGGCCGCCGTGGTGTGGGGACCCGCTGTCGCGCAACGCATTTCGTGGCGGGCACTGACGCTGGGCACCTGGGCCACCGCCTGCGCATGGGCGTTTGCGCTGGCGATGATCGACGGCTGGCAACGCGGCTTCGCCGGGCGATTGACCACCCGGGACGAGTACCTCTCGCAGGTGGGCACCATCACCGACATCCCCGCCGCCGTGCGCACGTTCTCGAGCCGGATTCTCGACTACCAACCGAACTCGTGGACCACCCACGTCTCGGGGCATCCGCCGGGCGCGCTCCTGACGTTCGTGTGGCTGGACCGGATCGGGCTGCACGGCGGCGCCTGGGCCGGGCTGCTGTGCCTGCTGGCCGGCTCCAGCGCGGCGGCGGCCGTGGTGATCACCGTGCGTGCGCTCGCCGACGAACAGACGGCGCGCCGGGCCGCGCCGTTCGTCGCGGTCGCGCCCACGGCGATCTGGGTGGCGGTCTCGGCCGACGGCTACTTCGCCGGGGTCGCGGCGTGGGGCCTCGCGCTGCTGGCCCTGGCCGTGCACCGCCCTGTTCGATTCCCGACGCTGGTTGCGGCCGGCGCGGGTCTGCTGCTGGGCTGGAGCGTTTTCCTCAGCTACGGCCTGGCTTTGCAGGGGCTTGCGGCATTGGCGGTGCTGGTGTCGGCGTCCGATTGGCGAGCGGTGCTGCGCGCGCTCGGCCCGGTGGCCCTGACCTCGCTCGCGGTCGCGGTGACCTTCGCCGTGGCGGGGTTCTACTGGTTCGACGGCTATGCCCTTGTGCAGCAACGCTATTGGCAGGGTATCGCCAAATACCGGCCGTTTCAGTATTGGAGCTGGGCAAACCTGGCGTGCGTGGTGTGTGCGATCGGGTTGGGCAGCGTCGCCGGCATCAGCCGGGTCTTCGATTGGGCCGCCATCCGCCGCCGCTCCGGTTTCCACCTGCTGCTGCTGGCGATGCTGGCCGCCATCGTCTGCGCCGACTTGAGCATGCTGAGCAAGGCCGAGGTCGAACGGATCTGGCTGCCGTTCACCATCTGGCTCACCGCGGCGCCCGCGCTGCTGCCGGTAGGGTCGCACCGATTCTGGTTGGCGCTCAACGCCGCTGGAGCCCTGCTCGTGAACACCGTCATGGTCACGAACTGGTAGGCGCGCGTCAGTGTGTGCTGACGGCTTTCCGTGTGCGCTGACGGCTTTCCGTGTGCGCTGAGGGCTTTCTGTGTGCGCTGAGGGCTTTCCGTGTGCGCTGAGGGCGGAATATCGCCGTTTTCACCGCCCAGCACGCACACCCAAAGCCCAGGACGCACACTCAAACCCAGAGACCGCGCCGCCGCGGTTGAGTGTGCGTTGACGGCGTCGAGTGTGTATACGGGGCGGGAATCCGCCGGCGATTTTTCCGCCGTAGACGCACACTCGATGCGCGGGTCAGAGTCCGGCCGCGCGGGTGACCCGCGCGAAGCGACTGGCGGGCCCGCACGCGTCGCGTACCGCGGCGACGTCGTCGACGACGTCGATGTCGGACAGACTTTGCACAGGTTTCACGTCAATACCGTTGTCCCGCAACGCTTTCAATGTGAGCTCTCCAGTGTCGGGTTGAGACATCGGGACGGCGCGCAGGCATTCGGCCATCGTCGGCGCCCCCACCCCGAGCACCCACCAACCGCCGTCGTGGGCCAACCCGAGGATGGCCGGCGCATCCAGCAGCCGGCGCGCGCAATCGGTCAACAGTTCGGCGGTGACCTGCGGGGTGTCCATCCCGATTTGCAGCACCGGATGACCGTCAGCCGAGTCGGCGTGGGCGTTGGCGAGCCGGTCGGCGAAGTCGTCGCCGCGCTGCGGAATCACGGTGAAGGCCTCGAGCCGCTGCCGGATTTCTGCGGCACCGGCCGCCGCGTCCAGATCGCCGGTGAACGCCACCACCCGGGCCGCCACCGGCGTGGCGGCCACCACGTCCAGCGTGTCGAGAAGCGCGGCGGCGGCGATGTCGGCGGCGGCCCGGTCACCGACCGTCGCCGCGAGCCGCGTCTTGGCCCGACCGGGCTCCGGCGCCTTGGCGACCACCAGCAGGGTCACCGGCAGCACGCTCACGAGATCACCTTCCAGAAGTCCAGGATCGCGGTGATGCTGCCCCGCAGCGACCCGCTGACCTTCGACTTGCCGCCGGTGCGTGGGCCGTAGCTGACGTCGAGCTCGACCACTCGCCAGCCGGCGGCCGCGGCCCGGACCAGCAGTTCCAGCGGATAGCCCGATCGCCTATCGGCGACACCGAGGTTCAGCAGCGCCGCCCGCCGGGCCACCCGCATCGGCGCGATGTCGTGCACCGGCAGGCCGTGGCGGGTGCGCAGCCGCCAGCTCATCACCACGGTGCCCACCCGGGCGACCCACGGCCAGTGCAGCCCGGGCACCGGACGCCGCCGGCCGATCACCAGGTCGGCGCCCCGGTCCAGCGCGGCGACCAGCCGGGGCAGGTCGCCGGGGTCCATCGAGCCGTCGGCGTCGATGACCGCGACGATCGGGGTCGACGCGGCGACCACGCCCGCGTGCACCGCCGACCCATAACCGGGCCGCGGTTCGGCGACCACCCGGGCGCCGTGACGCGTTGCCACCGCCGCGGTGTCGTCCGTGCTGTTGTTGTCGACCACCAGCGCCCGGTAGGCGGCGGGGATGGCCCCCAGCACCGCCGGCAGCGACTCTTCCTCGTTGAGGCAGGGCAGCACCACCGTGACCGCGTCGTCGGGCATGCGTTAGGCCGCGATCAGTGATGTTGAGTGATGGTGGGCGGCTTCGGGGCCACCGTCTGCGGCTGCGTGGGCGGCTTCGGGGCCACGGTTTGCTGCGTGGGCTTTGGAGCGACGGTGGTCGGGGCGGCGGTCGTCGCCTTCGGGGGCGGCGTCGTCGGGGCGGCGGTCGTGGTCGCCTTCGGGGCCTGCGTCGTCGGCGCGGTCGTGGGTGGCGTGGTGGTCGGCGGCGTCGTGGGCGGCGTCGTGGGCGGCGTGGTCGGCGGCGTGGTGGGCGGGGTCGTCGGCGGTGTGGTGGGCGGGGTCGTGGGTGGCGTCGTGGGCGGCGTCGTGGGTGGGGTGGTCAGCGTCGTGGAAGGCGGATACGGGTTCGGATATGGGTTGTAAGGGTACGGGTACGGGGGGCGCCAGCCCGGATACGGAATGATGACCGGAACCGGGATCGGACCGTTCGGGTTCGGCATGAAACCCGGAACGCCGGGTCCGCCCGGCGCCGGGTTGACCGGGGCGACCGGCGCCTGACCACCCCCGCCGGGCGACGCCAGCTGCGGCGGAATGTAGCCGTTGGGGTCCGGAATGACGCCGCCCTGGAACCCGGCGTTGGGCTGGTCGACCGGCGGCGGCGGCACCGGCGCCTGCTGCTGCGTCGGCAACAGCGGCATGAACTTGCCCGGGGCGGCGTTCTGGTGCCCCACCACCGGCTGCTGGCTCGCGGTCGGCCGGACCGCGATGGCCACCGCGGCGGCCAGCGTCGCGAATCCGATGACCGCAAAGGCGATTACGGCGTTACCGACCAGCAACGACCGCCTGCTGAGCGGCGCCGGCCCGGTTCCGGCTTCATCGAAGTCGTCGTAATCACCGAATTCAGGGCCGTACTCGTCCACCCCACCGGCGAGCGGTTCCTCATCGCCGGCCTGCGAGTACGCCAGCTGCGGTTCCTCCGCACCCGAGCCCGCCATCTCGGACGTGGGGGCGATCCCCGTGGCGCCCCCGGCGACCTGTGTCGCGGGGGCCATCGCCGTCCCGTCGCCGCCGAGTAGGGCCGCGGGGGCCATCGCGGTAGCCGCTCCCGACGTGATCGGGGGTTGGGGCGTCAAGGGCGCCAGCCCGGCTGCCAGCGCCGCACCGCGCGCGAACGCGAAGTCGGGACGCTCCAAAACCTCCACCCGCAGCGGCGATCTGGCGCGAAGCTGGTCGGCGAGGGCGGTCAGGTCAGCCAAGGTGCCCAGCACATACGCAGCACTCACCGCGAACGGCGCGGACTGCAGCCACTCCAGCACCATGTCGACGGCCGCGGCGGCGGCGTCCACGCCCTCGAGCGCCACGGTGGCCAAGACGTCCGCGACGGCAGCGGCGCCCAGCGCAAATAAAGTCGCCGCCTCGGCGGTGACAACGAGCGCGACAGCACCGGGGAGCGCGACACCGCGAAAGACAGTCTGCAGCAGCGCCTTCACCGCGCCCGCCTCGGAAACCAGCCCGACGTCGTGGACTCCCGAACCGGCCAGCGCTTGGCGAAGCGCTTCCGCCTGTCCGTGATCCGGCGAGTACAGCCGGGTTGCAACCAGATGGCGGCCCTCGTCGGCCAGCGACTGCTGGACGCCGGCCACGGTCTGGATCAATGTTTCGAACGGCTGGATCGGCAGCTCAATCACCAAGTGCTTGATCGCCGCGTAACCCCCGCCGACGGGCCCCACGAGCGCCAAACGCGCGATCGAACCGGCGACCGCGATGCCCAGCACCGCGTCCGTCGCGCCCAGCCGTCGTGAACTGAGCCCCACGGGACCCGTCTCGGCCTCGTCCTCGTCCTCGTCTTCGGGCTCGGTCAGCCACTCCATCGGAAGCAGGTCGGATTCGCCGGCCATCGAGTACGCCAAGTCGGGTCCCACCTGGCCGGCCGGGCGCTTTCCCTGGACCGCGGGGACCATCGCCGTCGCGTCGCCGGTCAACCCGACCGTGGGGGCCAAGCCCGTCGCGTCGCCGGTCAACCCGACCGTGGGGGCCATGCCCGTCGCGTCTCCGGCGAGCCCAGCCGCCACGGCCGCGCCACGGGCCAGCGTGACGGTCGGGTCGTCATCGGCCCGAGCCGGCGCGCTCGACAGGGAGCGTCCCGCCCCAGACAAAGCCGTCGCGGCCTGCGATTCCGACAGCACCGCGACGTCCTGGACACCGGAGTCTTCCAATGCCCGCCGCAACCGGTCGGCTCGTTGCGGATCCGACCAGCACAGTCGCGTGGCGAGCAGCCGGTGGTTCTCGTCGGCCAGCAACCGATTCGTTCCGACCACCGTCTCGGTCAACTTCTCGATGGGATGATCGGCGAGGTCGACGAAAGACTCGTCAATCACGTCGGCACCCCGTGCGCCCGAGCCGACAAGCGCCAAGCGGGCCCGGGGGCCTGCGACTGCAACCCCCAAAACGACGTCCATCCCGACTCTCCTTCGGCCGGTTACCCCAAACCAGCGTGTCCCGGCATCATTACACTGCGATACCGTCGGCAGTAACAGTCATTCGGGCGATCAAGGTTTTCAGTGTTCGCCTGTGAGCGCAGCGTAACCGTCTTGGCAAACCGCGCAACGGACCGCACGTTCTCAGGACTGCCGCGTCGTCCGAACGGAGATTATGTTTCCAAGTAAGCAACGAAGTCGGCGCGGCAGGGGGTTCCCCCGCCTCGCAACCGAAGTTGCGCCGCCAGTGACCGTCCTCGAAATCCCGGGGGAACCGTGAGCCAGAGCAGCGACGACGCCCCTACCGGCCCCATCCGCGGGCAGATGCAGCACCCGTCACCGGGCCCCCGCCAGAACGCGGCGCCGACGCCGACACGGCGGTGGAACATCGCCCGCGACCTGACCGCGGCCGCCCTGCTCGTCATCGCGCTGTTGTTGCCTTGGAATCTGTATTTCGGCTTGGGGATCCTTGGCAGCAACAAGGCGGTGTTAGCGGTGCTGTTCGCCGTGACGTTGCTGTCCCTGATCTCGATCGCCGTGGCCGGTTCCTGGAGATCGTCGAGCGCACGGTTCAATCCCGCGCTGGCCGGGCGGCTTCGTCTGGCGCTGAACATCCCCTACTCGCTGCTGGTCCTCGGCTTCGTCGCATTCGACGTGTTCGAGACCGTCCGATTCGGCGGCACGGTGAACGTCCCGGGCGGGGTCGGCCCGGGGGCATGGCTGGGGATCGCCGGCTCACTGCTGGGCGCACAACCGGTGACCACTGGTCCTAAAGCACCCGACGACGCGGATGACACGGTCAGGCCCGTCCGGATCATGGGCTACGCGTCGATCGTGGGCGCGGTGCTGAGTTTCGGCTTCAACCTGTTCTGGCGGGTGCGGTTCGCGCTGCACGGTGCGGGCGGTTCGTCCGACTTCGGCAAGCAGAACATCGCGGTCATCGCGACGGCGGTGGTGTACGGCGCGGTGGCGTTGGCCGCCGTCGTGGTCGCGTCGAGGTGGCTGCTGCGCAGCACCAGGGCTTCCCGGCTGGCGACCGTGGCGCTCGGCGTGTCGACGCTGATCGCCGGGATCCTCGTCTGGATCCTTCCCGCGGGTCGCGACATCGACGCATTCCACGGCATAGCGCAGAACACGTCGACGGCCGGGGTCGGCTTCGAGGGCTACCTGGCGTGGGCGGCGGCCGCGGCGATCTTCGCGCCCCCGGCACTGTTGCCCCGACGAGACACGTTGGCGACCGAGGAAAACGCCTGGCGGGCGGCGGCCCGAAATGGCTTGCTGCTCATCACCGTATGGTGCCTGGGGTCGATGCTGATGCGGATCACCGACCTCGCCGTCGCCGTGAGCCTGAACTACCCGTTCTCGCGCTACGACAGCATGGTGCTGGCCGCGTTCGACCTGGCCACCGCGGTGCTTGCGATCTGGCTGCGCATCAACCTCGGCAACGACACGGTGTCCGCGAGGCTGATCTCGTCGCTGTGCGGACTCGTCGCCACGCTGAGCATCTCCCGCGTCGTCGTGGGCGTCGCGCTGGCGCCGCGGTTCGAGGAATCGCCCAACGCGTCCGCGCCGAACGCGGTCTACGGAAACAACCTCGCCCAGCAGATCACCAGCACCTTCGACGTGGCGCTCTGCGCGCTGGCGCTGTGCATCCTCGCGGCGGCCATCGTCACCGGGCACCTCGGCGGTCGGCGCCTGCGACGCCAGAAGCGCCGCGCGGCCCACAAGCGCGCCGGCCCGGCCCCCGCCCAGCCGGGGCCGGCCGCGGCGACGACGCGCATCCCCACCGGCCGCGCCGCCCCGCCGTCGGCCGCGGCGACGACGCGCATCCCCACCGGCGGTGCCGGCATGGACTCCCCCACCCGGGCGATGCCGCAGCTGGCCGGTTCGCCGCGAATCTTCCGGGGCCCGGAAGACCAAGACTCCGCCACGCGGCAGCTCCCCACCCAGAAGCCCAGGATTTTCCGGCCCCCGCGGGATTCGAAGTAGCGCGGGTTAACGCAAAGGCGCGAAAGCGAATTCGCACAAGCCCTCGCGCGGATCGACGGCCGCCCGGAAATCCAGCACCTCGGCGGCCCGGCCGGGATCGGCGACGATGTGGCGCACATCGCCGCTGCGGTACTGGCCGGTGATCACCGGGGAGACCGAACCCCTGGAATCCCTGCGCGCGTCGCACAGCGCGGTGGCCACCTCCAGGATCGAGATGGGCCGCCCGGAGCAGACGTTGAACGCGGCGAAGCCCTGACGACCGGGGTGCTCAGCCATCGCGGCGAGGTTGGCGGCGGCCACGTCGTCGACGTGGACGAAGTCACGCATCTGCCCGCCGTCCTCGAAAACCCTTGGCGGCTCGCCCTTTTCCAGGGACGAGCGGAAGATCGCCGCGACCCCGGAATACGGGGTGTCGCGCGGCATCCCGGGCCCGTAGACGTTGTGGTAGCGCAGCGCCACCACCGAGGCGTCCGTCGCCTCCGACCACGCCAGCGCGTAATGCTCCTGCGCGGTCTTGCTGGCCGCGTACAGGCTGCGCGGCCGCAACGCGGCATCCTCGTTGACCAACTGCCACGTCACGTCGAGTCCGCATGCCGGACAACGGGGTTCGAAGATCCCGGCGTCGAGGTCGGCGCGCCGCCGCGGCGGCGGGTCGATGAGCCCGTGGTCGGGGCAGGCGTAGTCGCCCTGCCCGTAGACCACCATCGACGACGCCAGCACCAAGCGGCGTACCCCGGCGGCGAACATCCGCGCCAGCAACACCGTGGTGGCGAAGTCATTGTGACCGCCGTAGGCGGGCGCGTCGGCGGCGTCGACGCCGGCACCCACCATCGCCGCCTGATGACACACGAGGTCCACGCCGTCCAACAGCGGGGCCAGCGCTTCGCCGTCGCGGATGTCGACCCGTCGGCATCCCGGCGGCAGCACCGGATCCGGGCCATGCGCCGCGGGCAGCAGCGCGTCGACGGCGACCACGTCGTGACCCGCCGCCCGCAGCGCCGCGTCCACCCGCGACCCGATGAAACCGGCCGCACCGGTCAGCAACACCCTCATGGCAGCTCCACCGGCAGGGTGACGCCCGTGTGGGGCAGGCAGTGCGTGCACGTGCGCTCGACCGCGACCCGGCCGATCGCCGCGCGCACCAGCTCCTTGAACAGCCCCATGTTCCTTTCGAATTCGGCGAACACCTCGACGGCTTTCACGCCCTCGCCGGCCCTGACACCAGCGTCCAGGTCGGTAACCAAAGCGATTGCCGCATAACATATTTCGAGTTCGCGCGCCAGCACCGCCTCCGGGTAGCCGGTCATGTTGACCAGGCTGAAACCGGCCGAGGCGAACCACCGGCTTTCCGCGCGGGTGGAAAAGCGCGGCCCCTGGATCACCACCATGGTGCCGCCGCCGACCACGCCGGGCAGGCCGGTGGCCGCGGCGCGCAGGGTCGGGCAGTACGGATCGGCGAAGTCGACGTGGATGGCGCCGGAGTCGAAATACGTGTCGGGCCGGCCGCTGGTGCGATCAACCAGCTGGTCGGGCACCACCACGGCGCCCGGGCCGTTGGCGGGGTTCAGGCTGCCGACGGCGCACGGGCCGAAGACCCGCCGCACGCCGAGCTTGCGCAGCGCCCACATGTTGGCCCGATACGGCACGGTGTGCGCCGAGAACTGGTGGGTTGCACCGTGCCGGGGCAGGAACGCGACCTCGTGCTCGCCGATGGTGCCCACCGTGACCGGGGCGCTGGGCGGGCCGTACGGGGTGTCGACGTCGACATTGCGAACTTTGCTTCCAAAAGGGGCCTCGAAGAAGCTGTAGAAGCCGCTGCCGCCGATGACTCCGAGCATCCGCCCATTGTTTCCCATGCCCCTCGGATGATCGCGTGGGCGGGGCGCGGCCCGCGTCCTGGCAGGATGTTGCAGGATATTTGAGTGGCCAGTTTTGCGCAGTGGATCTCGGGGGCCCGGCCCCGGACGCTGCCCAACGCGGTGGCGCCGGTCGTGGCCGGGACGGGTGCCGCGGCGTGGCTGCATTCCGCGGTGTGGTGGAAGGCGCTGCTGGCGCTGGCCGTCGCGGTGGCGCTGATCATCGGCGTCAACTACGCCAACGACTACTCCGACGGCATCCGCGGCACCGACGACGACCGCGCCGGCCCGGTGCGGCTGGTAGGCTCGCGGCTCGCCGCCCCGCGCTCGGTCTTGACAGCGGCGGTGACGAGCCTGTCGGTGGGCGCGGTGGCCGGGCTGGCGCTGGCGCTGCTGAGCGCGCCGTGGCTGATCGCGGTCGGCGCGGCCTGCATCGCCGGTGCGTGGCTGTACACGGGGGGCTCAAAACCATACGGCTACGCGGGTTTTGGCGAGGTCGCGGTGTTCGTGTTCTTCGGCCTGGTCGCCGTGCTGGGGACCGAGTACACCCAGGCGTTGCGGGTGGACTGGGTGGGGCTGGTGCTGGCGGTGTCGGTCGGGGCACTGTCGTCGTCGGTGCTGGTGGCCAACAACCTACGGGACATCCCGACCGACGCGCAGTCGCGCAAGATCACCCTGGCGGTGCGGCTGGGCGATGCCCGCACCAGGGTCCTGTATCAGGCGCTGCTGGCGACCGCCGGCGTCGCGACCCTGGTGCTGATGGCGGCAACGCCGTGGTGCGCCGTCGGACTGGTGGCCACGCCGCTGGCCCTGCGCGCGCTTGCGCCGGTGCGCTCCGGCCGTGGCGGCCCTCAACTGATTCCGGTGCTGCGTGACACCGGGCTGGCGATGGTGGTGTGGGCGATCGCGGTCGCGACGGCGTTGGCGCTCGGGCACTGAGTGTGCGCTCGGGGCCGAGCAGCTAGGCGTCGGGCTCCTCGGGCCGCGCCGCCTCGCCGCGCAGCCGGGCTTGCAGCTGTTCGCGTTCCCGGCGCCGGCGTTCGCCGGCTATCGCAAGGGCGGCGGTGGCGCGCCGGCGCAGCGGGCCGAACAGCCAGATGCCCAAGGGCATCGCGATGATCAGGGCAAATAACACCGCGACAACGACGGGGAACTGGGTGACCCCCAGCAATCGCGCGAGGCCGTAGATCGCGCCGCTGAGGACGACCACCAGCGCCAACCGCGCCGCCGCGTAGAGCAAAACGTCGCCGACCGCGCGATTTCTCGTGCGCTCTCCAGTGCTGTTGTCGCTACGCCCTTCTGACACGGCTCGAGCCTACGGCGCGCGTATATTCGCTCAAAGGAGGTGTTGAGTGCTCTACCTGCTGCTCGTCCTGGTTCTGGGGACGCTGATCTACGTTGGCTGGCGCGCGGCGCGGTCACAGGTCCACCGCGCGAAGACGCGCGTCATCGGACCCGACGACGATCCAGAGTTCTTGCGGCGGTTAGGCCACGGGGATTAACAACCCTCGCTAAGCCACACCCGGGTTGCGCTGGTCGCCGGGAAACCCATCGGCGACAACGGCCGCCAACTCGATGAGCGCTTCGCGGGTCCCGCGCCGCAATCGATCCAGATCGATCTCGGCGCCCTCCTCGAGATGCGGGTCGAAGGGGATCAGCCGCACCGCGCGGCAGCGCCGGGAGAAGTGATCGATCACCTTGTTCATGTCGACCTTGCCGGTCCGCGACCGTACCGCGTTGATGACCGCGATCGAATTGCGGACCAGCTCCTCGTGCCCGTGGGCGTCCAGCCAGTCCAGCGTCTGCGAGGCGCTGCGCGCGCCATCGATGGATACCGAGCTGATCACGATCAGCACATCGGCCTTCTCCAACACCGACGACATCGCCGAGTGCAGCAGGCCGGGGCCACAGTCGGTGAGCACCAGGCCGTAGAACCGCTCCACGATGTCCAGGATGCGGCTGTAATCGTCGGCGCTGAATGCCTCCGAGGAAGCCGGGTCGGTTTCCGACGCCAGCACCTCCAGCCCGCTGGGGCCCTTTGAGGTGTAGCGGCGGATGTCGCTGTAGCGCTCGATGGTTCCGGCGTCATGCAGCACCTGGCGCACCGTCGCGGCCGTCTCCAGCGGGATCTTTTGGCTCAGGGTGCCGCGATCGGGGTTGGCGTCCACGGCCACCACCCGGTCGCCGCGGATGGAGGCGAAGGTGGACCCCAGCGTCGCGGTGATCGTGGTTTTGCCGACGCCACCCTTCAGCGACAGCAACGCGATCCGGTAGGAACCCCGCAAGGGCCGGTTGACCTGGGCCACCAGGTTGTTGTGGCGCGCGGCGCGGGGGCTCTCACCCAGGTTGATCAGGTGACCGGACAGGTCGTAGATCAGCCGGCGCCAACCCTCCGATGGCGGCGGTTTGACCGGCCGCAACAGCATGCCCGTGGACAGTTCCGGATAGGGCGTATGCGGCAGATGCTCTGGCCGGTACGGAGCCGCTGGGGCTTCACTGGGAGGCGCGTCGGCGGGGCCACTGTAATAGGCCCCGAACGCGGTCGGGTCGACGCGCGGGATGCCGGTAACCGGCGTGGAATCCCAGGGCGGCATCCCCGCGGGCGCAGGTCCGGGCGCCGTGGGCGGCGCAGCATGACGCCTCTCGGGTCCCGGAACCCGCCGCTCGGTGCGGAATCCGGCGAAGGCGCCGGTCGGCGCTTCGCCCGACTCCGCCGACGGTTCGGTGGGCTGCGGCGTCAGGGGCGTCTGTGGGGTCGGTGGTTCGGGCGCACCCACGCCCGTCGTTGGATGGTCGGACACCTGCAGTCCCCTTTTGTTGTGTGCTACTCAGGTCGGTTGCTGACTGTCAACCCACGCCCGCATAGGAATGCAGGCCCACGGTGACCAGGTTAACGAAGAACAGATTGAAGACCATGGCCACGAACCCCGCGACGTTGATCCAGGCCGCCTTCCTGTCCCGCCATCCCGCCGTTGACCTGGCGTGCAGATAGGCGGCGTATACCACCCACGCGACGAACGAAACCGTCTCCTTGGGGTCCCAGCCCCAATACCGGCCCCAGGCTTCCTCGGCCCAGATGGCGCCGAAGATGACCCCGAAACCGAACACCGGGAACGCGAAGATCGTGGTGCGGTAGGCGACGCGGTCCAGGGTCTGCGCGTCGGGAAGCCGCTGCACAATTCGCGCCAAGGCGCCCTCGGCCCGCTCGTTTTGGGGGTCACCCAGGCGCGACGTGCGCAGCAGGAACAGGATGCTGGCGATGCCGGCGACCATGAACACCCCGGAACCCAGGCTGACCACCGACACGTGGATGGGCAGCCAGTAGGACTGCAACGCCGGCATCACCGGTGCGGCGTTGGTGTAGAGCCAGCGTCCCGAGACCGTGAGCAGGATCAGCACCGGCACCAGCAGGAACACCCACAGCGGGCGGTATTGGGGCCGGCGCAGCACGAACGCGCCGGCGACCAGCCCACAAAAGCAGGTCAGGTTGATGAACTCGTACATGTTGCCCCACGGCACCCGCAGGGTGGCCAGGCCGCGCAGCACGATGCACGCGAGCAGGAGCCCGATGCCGAGGTAGACCACGGCGAGCCCGGCCCGCCCGACGCGTTCGTCGAACGGCCGCTGGTCGGCGTCGTCCACGATGCCGGGGATGGCGCTGTCGGCGGCGACCGACCCCGCCAACACCCGCGCGCGCCGGTCGGCGCGGCGGCTGCCGACGTAGGCCAGCTCGAAGGCGAGCAACAGCAGGGCGACCACCAGGGCCACCACCGCTGAGGTGAACGCCCAGTCGGAGTAGCGCGCCAGCCCGATGTTGACGTGCAGGGTGTTCATTTGACGTCCACCTGAGAACTCCTTCTGGACGCGGGGGGCGTCGGCACGCCGGGCTCGCCCAGTCCGTGCAGTAACCGCTCGGTCAACCGCTCGAACTCGTCGCCCCACCCGGAGTTGTCGGTGCGCGCCAGCCCGCCCAGTTCGACGTTCACCGTACCGGCCGCCGAAGTCAGCCTGACCCACACCCTGCGGCGGCGCACCAGCAGCGACACCAGCAGCCCGGCCATCATCGTGATGGCGAAGACGAGCACCCAGGTCTGGCCGGGGTCGTGCGAGACCTGCAGGTTGACGAACGGCACGGCCCCATCGAAGCGGACGACGGTGCCGGCGGCCGGACCCTGGTCGAGCCGAACCTCCTGGCCGGCGCGCAGGTTGACCCGCTTCTCCTTGGTCAGCCGGCCCTGCTCGATCAGCCGGGGATCCAACGTGAACAACGACTGGGGCCGCCCGGTGTCCAGGCCGGTGTCGCCCCGGTAGATGTCGATGGCCACTGCGGGGGCGTCCAGGGCCGGGAAGCGCGACGACAGCAGGGCGCCGTCGAGCTGCTCCGTCGGCGCCAGCAGGCCCTGGATCGCGATCTCGTGTTTGCGGCGCTCGGCCGCGTTGGGATAGCTGCCGGCGGGCGGGTCGATCCGCACCACCCCCGACGAGAGCAGGGTCTGCGGGTTGTCGGGTCGCCATTGCACGGTCGACGTGCGCGTCTGCCCGTCCGGGAACGTCACGGTGAAGGTGGGCGCGTAGCCGTGGCCCTGCAGGTATACCCGGTCGCCGCCGACGCGCAGCGGGTGGTTGACCTCCAGCAGGTAGTGCCGCCAGCTGTTGGCCGACGGGCCGAGGGTGGCCGGGTAGTCCTGGTAGTCAATGTCCGCGGCGAACGAGGTGGCCTGGCCCGACGGCAGGTAGTGGGCCTGAAAGTCGTTGACGCGCATGCAGATTGGGTGCAGTGACGTACCGTCGACGGTATTGCCGGCGCGGAAGGAATCGAATGCGGCGGGCGAGGCCGAGCAGAAGCCTGGGCCGCCGTCGGCGATGACGACGACGTTGCCCTCGTAGCCGAACAGCTTGCCGACGGCCACCGCGACCAGCAGGCCCAGCAACGAGAAGTGAAAGACGATGTTGCCGAACTCGCGCAGGTAGCCCTTCTCGGCGGATACCTCGACCGTGCCGGCGTCGGTGTCGTCGGGGTGGCGGATGGCCGTGCGCCAGCCGCGAAGCCGGCCGGTGATCTTATTCGCCAGGGCGTTCAGCTCGTCGGGATCGGCGACGAGCCGGGCGCTGGCGTGCTTGGGCAGGCGGCCCAGGTTGCGTGGCGCGGCCACCGGGTGGGCGCGCAGGCTGCGGGCGTGCTCGATCATCCGCGGGGTCAGGCAGCCGACCAGGGAGACGAACAGCAGCACGTAGATGGCGGTGAACCAGAAGCTGGAGAACACGTCGAAGGCCTGCAGCCGGTTCAGCCACGGTCCGATCACCCGATGGGTGGACAGGTAGTCGTCGACCTTGCCGGCGTTGAGGCTGCGCTGCGGCAGCAGCGCGCCGGGTATCGCGCCCAGCGCGAGCAAGAACAGCAGCACCAACGCGGTACCCATCGAGGTGAGCGCGCGCCACGTGTTGCGGGCCCAGGCGACAACTTGCCTCAAATCGGCAGCCTCACGTCGGACACGAACGCGTCGCGCAGCCAGGACACGAAGTCGTTCCACACCCCGGTGACCAGCAGGGCGCCGACCGCGATCAGCAGCGCGCCGCCGAAGACCTGGATGGCCCGGGTGTGCCGCCGCAACCAGCCCAGGGCCCCCACCGCGCCCGCCGAGCCGAACGCCAGCAGCACGAACGGGATCCCCAGGCCCAGGCAATAGGCGATGACCAGCGCGACCCCGCGTCCGACGTTCGCACCGTCGGTTGCCGAGGCGACCGTGATCACTCCGGTCAGCGTCGGCCCCAGGCACGGCGTCCACCCGAGCGCGAACACCGCGCCGAGCAACGGTGCCCCCGCGACCGTCGTCAGCTGCTGGGGACTGAACCGGGCCTGGCGCTGCAGGGCCGGGATCAGGCCCACGAAGACCAGCCCCATCACGATGGTCAGCACGCCCCCCACCCGCTGCAGCACCAGCTGGTTGGTGATCAGGGCGGTGGTCATGCCGAGGACGGCGACGGTGCCGAGCACGAACACCGTGGTGAAGCCGGCGACGAACAACGCCGCGGATCCCGCGACCCGCCATCGGGCGGCCGGCGGCGCCTTGACCGCCCCGGGCGGGGGCTGCTCGTCGACGCCCACGACCGCGGCCAGGTAGGACAGGTAGCCGGGCACCAGCGGCACCACACACGGTGAGGCGAACGAGACCAACCCGGCCAGCAGGCACACGCCCAGCGCCACCAGCAGGGGCCCGGCGGCGGCGATCTGTGCGAAGCCCGTCATTGCTTTCCCGGCGCGGCCTGGCCCGCGGCGTCTTCTTGGGCCACCCGCTGCACCACGGGCTGCAGATCCTGGGCCAGCAACTCGCGCAGGAAAACCGCCGCGACCCGGTGCTGGCGATCCAGTACCAGCGTGGACGGAATGACGGTGGTGGGGTACTTGCCGCCGAACGCGATCAGCGTGCGCATCGCCGGATCGTAGATGGACGGATAGCTCACGTGGTGATCGTCGACGAAGTCCAGGGCCGCCTGGCGGTTGTTGTCCCGGACGTCGATACCGAGGAACGACACCCCGCCGGCCCGGGTGGCGTCATACACCTGCTGCAGTTGCCCGACCTCGGCCCGGCACGGCCCGCACCACTGCCCCCAGATGTTGATGACGACGATCCGGCCGGCGAAGATCGGATCGTCCAGCGACAGCGTGTGCGCCGGATCCGCCAGATCGGGCCCGGCCAGCGGGCCCGGGCGGCCGCGGTTGGCGGGCGGGTTGTAGTAGATGTCGGTCTTGCCCCCGGGCGACACGAATTCGAAGGTGCCGCCCTGCGCCACCGCGTCGCGGCCCGAACAGCCCACAAGAAGACCGGGGAGAAGGGCCGCCAATGCGGCCCCGGCCATCGCCAGCCGCCGCATGGTCAGGTGCCCGCCGGTTGGAGGTACTCGATGTCGACCAGGCGGTCGCCGTCGTAGACCAGGGTGGTGACCGAGCCCAGCGCGCAATCCCGCCGCCGCGGGTCGTGCCAGAGCCGCTTGCCGCTCAGGTGCAGCCGCAGCGTCCACACCGGCAGTTGGTGGCTGACGCACACCACCTCTTGGCCGGTGCCGCGGGCGCGCGCCTTGTCCACCGCGGTCGTCATCCGGGCCGCGATCTCGGCGTAGGGCTCGCCCCACGACGGGGTGAACGGGTTGCGCAGGCGCCACCAGAACCGGGGATCGCGCCACGCGCCGTCGCCGGGGCCGACGCGGCGGCCCTCGAAGAAGTTGGCTGATTCGATCAGGTCGGGTTCGGTGTCCACGGACAGGTCGTGCTTTGCGGCGATGGGTGCGGCGGTCTCCTGCGCCCGCTCCAGTGGGGAGGCGATGACCGCGGCGATGTCACGCTGGGCCAGCGCTTCGGCAACCGCATCCGCCTGCGCCTTGCCCTTATCGGACAGGTGGAATCCGGGCAGCCGGCCGTAGAGGACGCCGCTCGGGTTGTGCACCTCGCCGTGGCGCACCACATGGACCCTGGTTTGCCCGGCCATCAGGGCCTCTCCGCCTGGGCGGCCGCGCGAGCCGCCTCGGCTGCCAAGGGCAGCGCGTCGGCGATCCGGTCGAACGCGTTGTCGTCCAGGGCCGTCGATACGAACCACGCCTCGAAGGCGCTGCACGGCGGGTAGACGCCGGCGTCCAGCAGGGCGTGAAAGAACGGTGGGTAGCGCCAGGTCGCGCTCGCCCGCGCGGACGCGAAGTCGGTCACGGGCGTTTCGGAGAAGAACACGCTGAGCATATTGCCGGCCCGCGGAACCTGGTGTGGCACACCGGCTTTCGTCAGCGCCCCGGATAGCAGCCCGGCCAGGCGGTCGGCGTTGGCGTCCAGCGTCGCGTAGGCCGCATCGTCGGCGGCCCGCAGCGTGGCCAGCCCGGCGGCCATCGCCACCGGGTTACCCGACAACGTGCCGGCCTGATACACCGGCCCCAGCGGCGCCAGCCGCTCCATCACCTCGGCCCGCCCGCCGAACGCGGCGGCCGGCAACCCGCCGCTCATCACCTTGCCGAAGGTGAACAGGTCGGCGGCGACCGGATCGATTCCGTACCAACCACTTCGGCTGACCCGGAAACCCGTCATCACCTCGTCGACGATCAGCAGCGCGCCGTGCTCTGCGGTGAGGGCGCGCAGCGCCGCGTTGTACCCCGGAGTCGGCGGGACGACCCCCATGTTGCCCGGGCTGGCCTCGGTGATCACCGCGGCGATCTGGTCACCGAACTGGGCGAAGGTCTGGCGCACGGCGTCGATGTCGTTGTAGGGCAACACGATCGTGTCGGCCGCGGCGGCACCGGTAACCCCGGGCGACGACGGCAGACCCAGCGTCGCCACCCCGGAACCCGCGTCGGCCAGCAGCGCGTCAACGTGGCCGTGATAGCAGCCGGAGAACTTGACGATCTTGGCCCTGCCGGTGAATCCGCGGGCCAACCGCACCGCGCTCATGGTGGCCTCGGTGCCGGAGTTCACCAGCCGTATCCGTTCGACCGGCGCCACCCGCCCGATGATCTCGGCGGCCAGCTGACTCTCCGCCGGCGTCGGCGCCCCGAACGACAAGCCCGAGGCGGCGGCCTTGGCGACGGCGTCGACGACGGCCGGGTGGGCGTGGCCGAGGATCATCGGTCCCCACGAGCAGACCAGGTCGACGTAGCGGTTGCCGTCGGCGTCGGTAAGCCAGCACCCGCGCGCCTCGGTGATGAACCGCGGGGTCCCACCGACCGCCGTGAACGCACGCACCGGGGAGTTCACCCCGCCCGGAATGACCCTGCACGCGTCCTCGAATAACTTCGCCGACGCCACCACCGCGGCCGGGGCGTGCGCGGTCGCCTGGTCACTGCTACCCATGCCGACCAGTGTCCCAGCCTTCGCCGATCGTTCAACTACAGGGTGTAGCAGTGAGTGCATCGCCGACCGTGTGCGGCGCGCTCGGCGTGCTCGGCGGCGTATTGCGCGCGCTGACACAATCGACAGGTGACACGGCAGACGGCCGTCGACGTCGCTCTGGCCAGGGTTGCCGCGGTCCGCAACCACCCGGACGCCCGGCTTGCGCTGATGCGAGAGCTCTACGAAGTCCCTGCGAACGTGGACCGCGGCCATCTGCCGTTCCGGCAGGCGGCATCGGCCTTCATGGGCTGGCAGCTGCGACGCGGACTGCTCAACCCGGCCGACGCGCCGGCTCCGGGAAGCCCTTGGTGGCGTGCGATGAACGAGCGCCTGCTCCAAGACGGATGGGAAGCCCGCGCCCTGGCCTTCGGCCATCCCGGCAACCCCAGCTCTCCCGCGGTCGGCGCTTCGCTCGGGTTCATCCGGAATCCATCCGCCCAGCGTTGGTATCGGGCACACAACATCAGCGTCGTCAGCGCATACCTCGAGCACCGGCAGCTCGCCTCTCGCGAGTCCCGCGTCGAACGTTTCTTCATCAACCTGGTCCTGATGCGGGTTCTCTACGCCCACGCGTTGGTCGCCGCGCCCCGCCTCGCGCTCGGCTGGCTGGCCTTCGCGGGCCGGGCACTCGGCGATCCACGATTGGGCATGACCGGGATATTCCTGTCGCTTTCCCGCGTGCTCCCCGACCGCTACCCGCTCGGTGATGACCTCACGCCCTATCTATCGGCTGAACATGGAATAGCCCACCTGCTCGATGTCGGGGTCATCCAACCCCGAGTGGAATTCCTCTACGACTGGTCCGCTTGCGACCTGGCCATTCCCGATCTGCGACAGCTCCTAAGCGGCCAAATCCCTTGTTACGCATGGTCGGCACACGACGAGCAGCCGTGGCATCCGCCGCCGTCTCGGCCGGCCCGGCTGGCACGCACGCTGGTGCCCGCGACGCGCCGTATGCCTTGATGTCGGGCGGGGTGAAGGCGTTGGATGAAGAGCATGGAATTTCCGCAAGGGCTCGCAAGGTTCAACCGGCACGTCACCAATCCCGTCCAGCGGCAGTGGGCCGGTTGGCTCCCACCGTTCGCCATCGTCGAACACGTCGGGCGGCGCTCGGGTAAGCAGTACCGCACCCCGGTGAATGTGTTCAGCACCACCGTCGATGGCAAACCCGGCGTGGCGATCGTGCTGACCTATGGCCCGGACCGCGACTGGCTGAAGAATCTCACCGCCGCGGGCGGCGGGCGGATGCGCCGCAACGGCAAGAGCTTCGACGTCTCCGACCCGCAGGTGGTCACCAAGGCCGAGGCGGCAACACACGTAACACGCGGGGCGCGGCCAATTTTCGCGCGGCTCCCGTTCGAGCAAGCGGTGTTGCTCACCAAGACCGCTTGATGCTTGGGTCCGTCGAATGAGCGCCGCCGGGCGCTCATGATGGTAGTTGGGATCGGCAGATCGCCGAGATTGCGGCCATGGTCGTGGTCGGCGCCCAAATCACAACCACCACGGCAATCTCGGCGCAGAAGTCAATGACGCTGCGCCGCAAGCGCACCGGCTAAGCCGGGCGAGGAGACATCGCCATGCAATTGCCGCAACGGCTCGCCCGCACCCACTATGAGGAAGGCGCCCCGGCCCGGCGCTAAGCCTCGCCTTCAACGCCGATTCGGCCGCGGGCCCGAGCGATGAAGTACAGCCCGATCACCACTGCCCACGACAGCAGGCTGAGCCAGAGCTGACTGCGCGCCGAGCGGTCGAAGGCCATCTGCACGAGCACGCCGGTGATTCCCGCGAGGGTGAGGATCGACAGCACCGGGAAAAACCACATCTTGACCCGCAGCTTTTCCTCGGGTGTTCGGCGGCGCAGGACGATCTGCGACAGCGCGATCAACCAGTAGACGAACAAGATGATCGCGCCCGAAGAGTTGAGCAGGAACAAGAACACGGTGCCGGGCGCGACCCACGCCATGATGACGCACAGGAATCCGATCGCCGATGAGGACAAGATGGCGAGGTGCGGGACCCCACGGCGGCTGAGCGTGACCAGCCGGGCCGGCGCCTCGCGCCGGTCGGCGAGCACAAAGAGCATGCGCGACGCCGTGTATAGGCCCGAGTTCAGGCAGGACAGCACCGCGGTGAGCACCACGGCGTTCATGACCTGATCCGCGCCGCGAAGACCCATGTGTTTGAGCGCGGCGACGTACGGTGAGGCGCCCAGCTCCACCGAATTCCACGGCAGGATCACCACGAGCAGGAAGACGGAGCCGACGAAGAAGATCGCGATGCGCGCCACCACCGATCGCGTCGCGCGCTGGACCGCGAGCTCGGGATCACGGCTTTCGGCGGCGGCGACGGTGACGATCTCGGCACCGACCATGGAGAAGATCACCACCACGATGGCCGCGAAGACCGCCCCGACGCCTTTCGGGAAGAAGCCGCCGTGCGACGTGAGGTTGGAAAAATCCGCGTGACGTCCGGGCAGGAAGCCCAGCACGAAGACCGAGCCGACGACGAGAAAGACCACGATCGTGGCGACTTTGATTCCGGCGAACCAGAATTCGAATTCGCCGAAGGATGAGACCGAGAACAGGTTCGTCGCGGTCATCAGCACCATGAGGCACAGCGAGAGCAGCCACAGCGGCGCATGGAACCAGTAGTTGAGGACCTTCCCCCCGGCGACCGCCTCGAACCCGACCACGATCACCCAGAAGTACCAATACAGCCAGGCCACCGAAAACCCCGCCCAGCCACCCAGCGCCCGCGCCGCGTAGTCGGCGAACGACCCCGTCGACGGGTTCGCGGCCGCCATCTCGCCCAGCATCCGCATGACCAGAACGATCAGCAGACCGCACAGCGTGTACGTCAAGAACGCGGCGGGCCCGGTGTCCCTGATCACCACACCGGAGCCGACGAACAAACCGGCGCCGATCACCCCGCCGAGGGCGATCATGCTGAGCTGCCGCTGCGACAGTCCTTGCCGCAGTTGCAAACCGCTGTCCATGCTGTGGGCCCTCCCGGCGTGCCCGCCACCTGGTGCTGGTGATTAACCACAACACATCGGTGCGCGGGACACCACCGGGGGCGCCCGGTTCACGGCGTTCAGTCCAGGCGGGTGGCCACCACGGACCAGGCCGGCAAGTGGACCACGCCGTCCTTCAGCAGCGGCCGCAGGATGTCCATTTGGCGCTTCAGCGGCTGCATCTTCTCCGCCGTGTCGCCCTGCGACTCGGCCAGGATCCCGCTCATTGCGTCGAAGGTGTTCGGACCGAACCGGGCCAGGTAGGTGGTGCCACCCAGGTAGTCCAGGCGCCATCCGCCGGCCCCGAGCACCCGCTCGAAGTTGTCGGCCGGTATTCCCGTCCATTGCAGGCCGTTGACGTTGTGGGGGCCGAACTCGAACATGAACAACCGCGCCCCGGGTTTGGTGGCGCGGTGCAACGCCTGCGCGTACCGGGTTTGCACGGCTTCGTCGCCCATGAGCACGTGGTAGAAGGCGCTGTCGACGACGGTGTCGAAGCGGCCCTCGAAGCCGTCCAGCTTGGTGGCATCGCCCACCTGGAAATCGACCTGCACCCCGGCCCGCTCGGCGTTGCGCTTGGCCCGCTCGATCGCAGTGGGCGAACCGTCGATCCCGGTTGCCGAATACCCTTGGGACGCATAGTGAATCGCGTGGTAGCCGGGACCGGTCCCCGGGTCGAGGACCTCGCCGCGAATCGCGCCGTAGGCCACCAACTGCTGCACCACCGGCTGCGGGCCCCCGATGTCCCACGGGACCAGCCCGTCGGTGTGTTCCGCTTTGCCGTACAACGGCTCGAAACCGGCAACGCTCGCGTCAACCGTCATGATCTTCTCGCTTCCTTGCGATTCAATTTGTAGACGTTATCGTTCACTAATTGGTCAGCGTAGTCCCGTCGCCGAACGAACACAATCGTCTGTTAGGAATGAATCTCAGCGCCACCTGCGGTGAGCGCGCCGAAGCGATCGAGCGGTCGCAGGTCAGCTCAGAAGTGCAGGTCCCGGTCGCGGATCAACGCGGTGGCGAAAATGCTGATCACCGCCGTCGTAACCAAATACCCGCACGCCAGCCACGGCTTACCCCCGGCGGCCGCGATCAGCGCGGTGAGGATCATCGGGGTGACGCCGGAGGCGTAGATACCCGAGAACTGGTACACGAAGGACAAACCGGTGTAGCGAGTGCGGGTGGGGTACAGCGCCGAGTACAGCGTGCCCTGTGCGCCATAGAACAGCGCGTGCACCACACCGAACACGACGATCATCGCCAGCCCGAACCAGATCAGATTCTTGGTGCCGAACAAGGCGAAGGCGGGAAAGGCCGCGAGCCCGTAGCAGGCCACGCCGGCCAGATAGACTCGCCGCGCGCCGAAGCGGTCGGTCAGGGCTCCCGACACGGGCAGCAACACGGCCATGAGCAGAGCCGCGATCGTCACCACCACCAGGACCGACACCCGGTGCAGACCCAATGCGCCGGTGGCATAGCTGATCGCGAAAACGCCCCAGGTGTTGAACGCCGAACCCTCGGCCCATCGAGACAGCAGCCCGAGCACCGTGTTGCGCCGGGAACGGGGTTCGCGGACGATCTCCCGGATCGGAATGGTCGATGCGGCCTCGGCCTCGGCCAACTGGCGGAAA
Source organism: uncultured Actinomycetota bacterium (assembly GCA_963802525.1). Lineage (GTDB taxonomy): Bacteria > Actinomycetota > Actinomycetes > Mycobacteriales > Mycobacteriaceae > Mycobacterium. The sequence goes on from CAWDJC010000006.1 coordinate 57,400, forward strand.
GCCGGAGTCTCCTCGACGCGCAACCGCACCACGACGCCGATCACGACCAACACGATGCTCAGCAGGAACGCGATGCGCCACCCGTAGGCGAGGAACCGGGCCTGGCCCAACGTGATCTGCAAGATCGCGAAAATGCCTGTGCCCAGCGCCAATCCGAGCGCCAAGCCGACCTGCGGAATGGCCCCGAAGCGCCCGCGGCGGTCTTCCGGGCTGTGCTCGACGGCCAGCAGCACCGCTCCGGCCCATTCGCCGCCGAGCGCGAAGCCCTGCAGCATGCGCAGCGCCAGCAGCAGGATTGGCGCCCAGGCCCCGATCTGCGCGGCGGTGGGCAGGGCTCCAATCAACGCCGTCGCGACGCCCATGATCAGCATCGTCAACGCCAGGCTGCGCTTGCGGCCGATCCGGTCGCCGATATGGCCGAACACCAGCCCGCCGACGGGACGCATGACGAATCCAACGGCGAACGTCGCGAACGCCAGCAGCGTGCCCACCAGGGAACTCGCGTCGGGGAAGAACACCTTGCCGAACACCAGGCCGGCCGCGGTGGCGTACAGGAAGAAGTCGTACCACTCGATGGTGGTGCCCAGCAGGCTCGCCGCAATGACGATGCGCAGACGCTGACGCCGCTGCGCGTCGGATTCGTCGTTGCCTTCCGGCGCCGCCAGTGCCGCGTCGGGCAGGGTCGTCGCCATGACTAGTGGGCCGAGGCGACCGCGAACGGCGTCGCGGGTGCCGGTTGTGACTTTCGGTTGGGGTGTTGCCACAAGCCCTTTCGCTCGAGCAGCGGCAGGACGCCCTCACCAAACCAGTAGGCCTCTTCCAGGTGCGGGTAGCCCGACAGGATGAAGTGGGTGATGCCCAGCCGCGAGTACTCGACCAGCCGTTCGGCCACCTCGGCGTGCGACCCGACCAGCGCGGTGCCGGCACCGCCGCGCACCAGCCCCACCCCGGCCCACAGGTTGGGTCCGACCACGAGCCGGCCGCCGCTGCCGCCGTGCAATTGCAGCATGCGGCGCTGACCTTCGGACTCGCTGCGCGCCAGGCTCGCCTGCACCCGCTCGACATCGGCCGGGTCGACGGCCGCGAGCAGGCGGTCGGCTTCGGCCCACGCTTCCTCGGAGGTGTCGCGGCTGATCACGTGAATCCGCAAGCCGTACTGCAGAACCCGCCCGGCATCGGCGGCCAGCCCGCGAACCCAGTCCAATTTCTCGGCGACCGCCGCCCGCGGTTCACCCCAGGTGAGGTAGACGTCGGAGTAGTCGGCCGCGACCGGCCCGGCGGCCGCGGACGATCCGCCGAAGAACACCGCGGGTATCGGGTCGGGCGGGTTGTTCAGCTGCGCGCCGTCGATGCGAATGTGGTCTCCGGCGAAGGTCACCGGCTCCCGCGAGGTCCACAGTTGCCGCACCACATGCAAGAACTCGGCGGTACGGGCGTAGCGCGACTCCTTGTCCAGGAAATCCCCGTAGGCCTGTTGCTCGTGCGGTTCGCCGCCGGTGACGACATTGAGCAGCAGCCGTCCGCCCGAGTGCCGCTGGTAGGTCCCGGCCATCTGCGCGGCCAGGGTGGGGCTGAGCAGCCCGGGACGGAACGCGACCAGGAATTTCAGCGTCTCCGTGCCCTCGATCAGCATGGCCGTCGTCAACCAGGCGTCCTCACACCACAATCCGGTCGGTGTGAGCACCGCCTCGAAACCGTTGTCCTCCGCGGCCGCGCAGATCTGGTGCAGATACCGCAAGGTCGCTGGCCGGTCACCGTGCATCGCGGTGCCGTGCCCGCCCGCTACCAGGTTTCGTGAATCCCCATACGTCGGCAAAAACCAGTGAAAAGCCAGGCTCATCCATTCTCCCCTTTGGACCTCTCCGCATGGTGCGGGACAGCGGCGCGGCGTGCCAGGGTTGAAACCTTCGAGATCGGATCCCGGCTGACGCTATTGGGGGTTGCCGGTCTGCGGGTCGAGGGTCAGCGTCGGTCGAGTCGGGCCGGTGAAATCGAACATCGCGGAAAACACGCCGGCGCGCTCGTCAAACGAGTGGTCGCCGATGCGGCCCGTGCTCCAGTTGTCCTCGATGAACCGAAGGATTGACGTTTGGTCGGTCACCGTGTGGTCCACGAAATTCGCTCTGGCATAAGGGGATAACACCAGCAGCGGCAGCCGGGGGCCATACCCGCAGCGCCCTTGGTAAACCACGGGTGTTGCGGCCGGGTCACCGCATCGGCCCGAGCCGTTCAGAGCGTCTTCCGGCGTCGTCGATGACGACACGATCGACGAAGGCTTGTGATCGTACCAGCCGTCGGAGTCGTCATAGGTGACGACGATTGCCATGTCCCGCCATTCCGGGAGCCTTTGTAGATGGTTGATCGTGTTGACGAGGAACTGCTGTTCGTCGAGTGGATCGCTGTAACCGGCGTGCCCGTTTTGGTAAGCGGGCGGTTTCAGGAAGCTCACCGACGGCAGGTGACCGGCGTCGGCGGCCGCCCAGAAGTCCGACAAGTCGTATTGATGGTTGGCTTGATCGGTGCGGCCGGTCTTGTCGATCGCGCTCGGTGCCAGGTGGTGCGGGTTGGCGGTGGACGGGTAGTACTGGAACGGCTCGTGATGGGGGACATAGTCCGGTTTGGTGCCGAACGGCAATGCGCCGGCCTTGCCCGTCCCGCCCAGGATCTCGCCTATGTTGTGGGTCGCGCCGCACTCCGCCGTGCCGTCGGGCCTGTGGGCGGTCGGCTTGAACCCGCCCTGGAAGTAGCCCCACGTGATGCCCTTCGCGTTGAGCAGATCGCCGATGTTCTTGTTGTCGGCGCTGAACTGCACCTGGTCCCGGGATGAGCAGTCGTCGCCGAAAGGCTGCGAGTCGTCGATGAGGGTCCCCTGTCCGTTACCGGTGTCGTCGATGACCATGTGCGGCGGGAAAGGCTGCCCGCCCGGCATGAATTTGGTTCTCACTCCATGGGTTTGGCCTGACACCAGGTTGATATGACCCGGCGACGAAGGGCCGAAAGTGGTGTTGTAGAAATTGTCGCTCATCGAAAAGTGCTGCGCGTAGTTCCACAGCGCGGTCACCGAATTGCCGTCGTAAAAGGCCATCACCAGGCCGGGGATGTTGAAGGCCGGCGGTGGACACGGCCCGCCCTCGGTGTGCTCGACGAAGCGATCCATCGCGCCGCCGTTGAAGGCCGATTGTTCGGCTTGGTAGGCGTGGTCCTGATCGCAGGTCACCTGCTGACCCGCTCCGCCCAGGCGCATCGGCTGTGCCGCGTTGGGATTGTGCGTCAACAACTCTGGCGTGAGGCCGTCGACCGCGGGAGTGTTCGCCGCGGCGGTGAATGGCTGGCCGTCGATGTTGGCGGCGCGCGGATAGGTTCCGAAGTAGTGATCGAACGAGACGTTCTCTTGAAAGACAACGACCAGGTGGTGGATCGGCGTAGCGGTCACGGGTTCCGCGCCCGGGGTCTTGGGCGGGTGCGCACATGCGGCGACGAGACCGAGCAGTGCGAGAACGACGGCGAAACGCTGCACTACCATGCCGCTGAGGCGTACCGGCTCCAGATCGTCAGCCGGTGCCCATTGGGTTAACGACGTGTCAACACCCGGCGTACGGGTGGATGCCGCACCCGGGCGCCACCGGTGCGTCGAAGGTCACCTCTTCGTGACCGCGCGATCACACGAGATCACGCAACGCTTCCAATTCGGCGTGGCTCGGCCGGTAATGCACGGTCAGCGCGGCATGATTGCGATCATGCCTGACCTCACACGCCGGGCGGTGCTCCGGATGGGTGCCGGTGTCAGCCTGGGAGCCGCCGGCGTGTTCGCCTTCAGCGCCCTGCTGGACCCGATCAAGACGCAAGCGGCTCCTGCGCCGCAGGGCCCCGCCCCGTTCGAGCCTCCGACCGCGGGCGCCGCCCTACCGACCAAGGTCACCGGGTCATTCGTGTCGGCAGCGCGCGGGGGCATCAAGACCAACTACGTGATCGCAGTGCCGCCCGGCCAAACCGGGATGCTGCGTCCCGTGATCGCGCTGCACGGCGTGGACGGCGACGCCAACCAGATGCTGGACATGGGCGTCCCGGAGGGACTGGCCCGACTGGTCAAAGAGGGCAAGCCGGCGTTCGCGGTGGTGGGCGTCGACGGTGGCAACACCTACTGGCACAAAAGGGCTTCCGGCGGGGACTCCGGCGCGATGGTCCTCGAAGAGCTGCTGCCGATGCTGTCCGCGATGGGTTTCGACACCTCCCGGGTGGGTTTCATGGGGTGGTCGATGGGCGGGTACGGGGCGCTTCATCTGGGCGCCAAGCTGGGGCCGTCACGAACCGCCGGGATCTGCGCGATCAGCCCGGCGTTGTTCACCTCGTTCACCGGCAGCACCCTCGGGGCGTTCGACAGCTACGACGACTGGGTGCAGAACAGCGTATTGGGTGTGCCGGCACTAAATTCGATTCCGCTGCGCGTGGATTGCGGAACCTTCGACCGCTTCTATTTCGCCACAAGACAATTCGTCGGCCAGCTGAAGACTCCGCCGGCCGGCAGCTTCTCCCTGGGCGGACACGACATTGGTTACTGGCGGATGCAATTGCCTGGCGAGCTGGCCTGGATGGCGACGTAGCCCACGCAGATGACAGTCCGGCAGGAATCAGTCGCCAGCGGCCCACGTCGAGTGGAGCGGCGGACTTCACGCAAGGGATTCCGGCCCGATATCGAGGGCTTGCGGGCCGTCGCGGTCATTGCGGTCGTGCTCTACCACGCGGGCATACCCGGCGTCACCGGTGGCTACATCGGTGTGGACGTGTTCTTCGTCATCTCCGGCTTCCTCATCACCGGGCTGCTCTGGCGCGAGGTCACCACCTCCAATACCGTCCGCCTCGCCCGCTTCTACGGCGCACGGGCCCGGCGCCTGCTGCCGGCCGCGGCCACCGTCGGCATCGTCACCGCCGTCGGGGCGGCCATCGTGCTGCCGCCGCTGCAGGCGCGCAGCGTCTTCGTGGACGGCATAGCCAGCGCCCTGTATGTGGGCAACTACCGCTTCGCGGTGCAAGGCACCGACTACCTGGCCTCCGACATGCCTTCGCCGTTCCAGCACTTCTGGTCACTGGGCGTCGAGGAGCAGTTCTATCTGGTGTGGCCGGTGCTGATCATAGGCACGGCGTGGCTCGTCCGCCGCAGGAGCGACAGCGCCGCCTCGCGAGCCACGCCGTATGCGGTGGTCCTTGGATTGGTCGGCGTGGCGTCACTGGCCGCGGGGCTGATGTGGACCCGCACGTCGCCCCCCTGGGCGTTCTTCTCGCTGCCCACCCGCGCGTGGGAGCTGGCGGCCGGCGGCCTGGTGGCCCTGTCGATTCAGCAGTGGCGCAGGCTGCCCCTGCTGCCCGCGGCCGTCGTCGGATGGGGTGGCCTCGCCCTGATCGTGCTGACCTGCACGCAGCTGGGCCCCGGCACCCCCTACCCCGGCACGTCGGCGCTGCTGCCCGTGCTGGGCACCGCGCTGGTGATCGGGGGCGGTTGCGTTACCGGCGGCCTCGGGGCCGGCCGCGTGCTGTGCCGGCCGGCGATGCGGGCGATCGGCCGGGTCTCGTACTCGTGGTACCTGTGGCACTGGCCGGTGCTGCTGCTCATGCCGCAGATGCTGGGAGAACCCGCGGGGCTGCCCGCCAGGCTGACCGCGACCGCGGTCTCCGGCGGACTCGCCGTGATCACTTTGCATCTGGTCGAAGACCCCGGCCGCTTCGCCGCCACACTGCGCCGATCGGTAAAGGCCAGCCTGGCGCTGGCCGGTGCGGCCAGCGCGGTGACGGCCTGCGCGTGCGTGCTGTTGCTGACGCTGACACCGGTGCCGGCGGGTCACGGGGTGGCCGCCCCCAAGGCCAACATCGTCGCGCTGCCCCCGGTGAACGTCCCCGTCGTCGACCCACAAGAATCGGCGGTCCGCCAGGCCTTCGCGCAGGTGCGCGACGCGGTCGCGGCGTCGGCCGGCCTGCGAGCCGTCCCGTCCAACCTCGACCCGCCGCTCGCCAACGCACCGGCCGATAAGGCGGCGGTCTTCGTCAACGGTTGCGTGCGATCGTGGCGGGATGTCGGCCAAAGCGATTGCGCGACGGGCGATACCGCCTCGCCGACGACCGTGGCCCTGGTCGGCGATTCGCACGCGGCCATGTGGGAGCCGGCGTTCCAGCGGGTCGCCGAGCAGCGGCACTGGCGGCTCGAGACGCTGGCCAAGGTGACCTGCCCGCTGCAGGAACTGCGCATCACCAGCCCGTATCTGGGCCGCGAGTACACCGAATGCGTACAGTGGCGCGGCCAGATCATGGACCGGTTGAAGGCCGAGCGCCCGCGCCTGGTCGTGCTGGACATGAGCCGGCGCTACGGTGCGGATTTCGGTTTCGTGTCGTACGACCCGGCGTGGATCGACACCCTGGGCCGCACCGTGGCGCAGTTGCGGAGTATCGGCGCGACCGTCCTGGTCCTCGGGCCCGCCCCGGATCCGCACGGCTCCGTGCCCACCTGCTTGTCGGGGCATCTCGACGACGCCATCGCGTGTGCGCCGGCGCGGTCGGCCGCGCGCGACGACGGCGGTATCGGCGCCGAGCGCGCGGCGACCGCAGGCGCCGGCGGGCAGTACGCCGACCTGACCGACCTGTTCTGCGCCGCCGACCGCTGCCCGGTGATCGTCGGCAACACCCTGGTCTTCCGGGACGACAACCACGTGACCACCGAGTACGCGCAGCTGCTGACTCCCGTGATCGGCGCGCTGGCGGACCGCGCCGTGAGCGGCGGCTGACCGGGGATGGGTGCCGTTATGAACTTCTCACCGCGGACGAACGTCATATCAATGAAAGGTGTTTGGAGGTTTTGAGATGACTCCCCTGCTGCTGGTCTGCATTGCGGCCGCCGCGCCAGTCGCCGGCGTTGGCCTGATGCAATTGCAGACGCGCCTGGAGCAATGGGACTACGAGCGGCACGCGGAAGACTAGCCGCCCGCTAAACCCCTTGTGCGACTGAGTCTTCAGCTCCTCACCGGGACAACTGCATGCCGATCAGCGGTGCGATCTTGTCCGCCAGATACTGATGCCCGGCGTCGTTGGGGTGCACGCCGTCCGGCGCGATCAGGTCGGGCCTGTCGACGAACCAGCGATCGCCGATGGGATCGACGAACGCAGCTCCCGCGGCCCGGGCCGCGGCGTTGAGCACGTCGCGGATCACCAGGATCGGCTCGGGCACATCGGCGGTTGGCCACGGCGGTCCGATCACCAGAAACCTTGCGGACGGCGCAAGGACGCGCGCCAGATCGAAGGTGTCGCGGGCCTTTCCGGCCAGCAGCTGGGGATCGACGTCCTGGTCGTTGCGGGAGCCGAAGAACACCACCAGTGCATCGTCGGCCTTGACCGCCCTGGAGGTCAGGTCCTCGAACATGCTGCCGTGGTCGCCGGGCACCCCGTAGCCGGCCCTGCCCTCGGCCGCGACATCGGGCGCGATCCGCACGCCTCGCTCCGCGAGCGTCTGCCAAGCGCGAGCGGTCCACGATTTCGGGCCCAGGCCACCCTCATCGGTGCCGGCGGTATATGAGTCGCCGATCACCGCGACGCGGTTCAGCCGGGAATCCTTGGTCAGTGTGCCGTAGGCCCGCACCCGTGCGGGGTGCGCGGAGTATGCCGGGGCCTGACCGGCCACGGCGACCACAAGCAAAAGACCGATGATGAACGTGGTCAGACGACTCACAACCACCTCCCCACCCTCAACGGCATCGTCGCGTGCCGCAGTTCAACGGAATCGTACGAGGAAAACGACGCGAACTCGCTGTGAACGCGCTGTCGCCCGCTTGTGACCCGCATTGGTTCTGGGGCAGATCAGGATTCGCGTGCCCGGGCGACCGTCACACCGCGCGAGCCGAAATGGCTTCCCGCGCATCGTCGATCGGGCGAACCTTGGCGCTTATCGACTCGCCGGGCTCGACTTTCGCGGTCGCCGGTCTGACGTCGACCATCCTACGCATCCAACGGCGGGCCGGCTCTTCGACGAAGTGATACAGCAGGACTGATATGCCCACGGCGATCGCGAGCAGGCCGACGATGTTCCATTTCCAGGGCGAATCGTGCGGCGTGAGCTGGAACTCTTCGACGGCCCATCCCCAAGCGGTGTGCACCAGCTCATGCACCATGTACAGGCAGAACGAGATCTGGCCGCCGTACACCATGGCCCGTGTCGACAGCATCCGCGGCAGGCTACCGACACCGATCGCCAGCGCTATCACCAGCGGAACGAACAGCGCGTCGACCACCCCGCCGCTGTCGTTCTCCACGACTCCGGCTATCGGATGCGCGTCGAACCAATAGAGGACGCCCACCACGGCAGCCAGGAGCAGCAGCGAGATGTACCCCGCGACGCGACGACGACGATCGGTCAGGCGCAACCTACGCACGGCGGCACAGGCCAGGGCGCCGGCGGTGAACTGCGTCACTATTCGCGGCAGCCAACTCCACGGTGTGTAGAAGTGACCGCTGGCCAGCAGCATCACCACAGGCGGCAACGACGCCGCGAACGCCAGCAACATCAGGCTGCGCGCCCTCGTCGCCTGCTTCATCCGCAAGATCACTAGCACGAGTAGGCCGAAGAGCAGGTAGGCCAGCCATTCCGCGCTGATCGACCAGGCCGGCCCGTCCCAACTGGAGTCATCGAAGAACGGCACAAACCACAGCTGCACCAGGAGGATCTGGCGCACGTAGCTGATCGCGGTCAGCTGACCGGCGTCGGGCGACGGCACATGACCGACGTGCAGGGTGAAGATCACCCACAGGGCGGCCAGGTGCAACGTGACGAGGTACACCGGCCAGACTCGGGCCAGCCGCAGCCACAGGAAGTGCAGGGTGGCGCGCGTCGACCATGACCGGCCCATGCGGTCGAGGTAGTTCCAGGTCAGCACGAAGCCGCTGAGGATGAAGAACAGGTCGACGCCCTGGGCGCCGCAGTTGAGCACCGGCGCGAGGGCGTCGCGGAAATCCGGTGACGCGTCGGCCAACATCGGACGGAAGTGAAACAGCACCACCCACAGCGCGGCGACTATGCGGAGTCCCGTCAGGGCCTTGATCTCGCCCCTGATCTCTCCGCTGCGCACGATGCTCTTTCCGTCTGGACTTGCCGTTTCGTTCGCGTTCTGGTCCGGCTGACCGGGCGATCACAAGCCCCCCGACTGGCAACCGGCAGCCCTCGCAGCGTAACAGCGGAAGCGGGTCGATCGCGTGATAGGCCGTGGCGTGGCACGGGTGTTCAACGGCCGGCCGAACCGCCGCATGGCCGCCATCGACGTTGCCCGAGCCCCCCGCGGGGCCCCCCGAAAGTCGCTTCTTAGCAAAGAGTTAGAAGCGGCTTTCGGTCTCCTTAGATTTGGCGGGCACCTTTAGGAGACAGGTTTCTCGGAATGGGGCGCTCATGACAATCGCCAACGTCGCGACTCGACACGGCTACGGCACATTTGACTGCGATGGCGCCCAGATCCGGGCTCACTGCCGCCACTTGGCGACCGTGGTGACCATCCGCGGCGAGATCGACGCCGTCAATGTCGATCGGGTCAGCCAGCACGTTCGGCGCTTCATCTGTGGGAGCAACCCGCTAGTGCTCGACGTGAGCGACGTGATCCACTTTGCTGACGCCGGCATCTGGCTCGTGCACACGCTGGACGAGGACTGCCGCGCCGCCGGGGTGGAGTGGACATTGGTCGCGAGCCCGGCGGTCATCGCGCTGCTGGGTGGCGGCCGTGCCGACGACGAGTTGCCGATCGCGCGCTCGGTGCGCGAGGCGCTCCGCAACCTGGCCGAAGCCATCGTCAGCCGCCGTCAGCTCGTGCTGCCGCTCATCAAAAAGACGGCCTAGAGCCCCGCTTCCGCAACAGCCTGGCGGTCCCCACCACCGCCAGCACCCCGCCGGTCGTCACCAGCACCAGCGTCAGCAACAGCAGCTGAGGGTCATAGATCAGCGACGTCGTGAACGGCTGCCCGTCCGCGATGGGCGCGACACGCACCGTGTGATGCGCGTGCACCCAGCTCACGCCCGCGGCCACCAGCGCGGCACAGGCCAGGCCCAGCTCGACCAGAGCCCGGAAGCGGGCGATCACGGCATTGACCCGTCTTCAAAATCTTCGTCGAAATCGTCGTCGGTGACATCGGATCCGGCGGGCTCCACCCGCTCCTGGACCAGTGGGGTCAGCGCCGCCCGAAGGTGGCGATGACGGCGCGCCCAGGCCTGGGCGGTGCGACCTCCGGTGAGCTTGAGGCCGATGCCTATCCGGTGGCGCGGCACCCCGGCCAATTCGCCGAGCGCCCGCGCGGACTGCCACCGGGCCAGCTCCTTGCCGGAGGCCTCGTGGTTCTCGGGCTCCGGATAAACCTTGACGATTTCGCGGACCAGGATGGTTTCGGTCCCCTGCCGCAGGGCGTCTTCGGTCAGCTCGACCGAAACGTGAATCCGTGCCGCCTTCACCTGCAACCCCACGAACGCCGACACCAGCACCAAAAAGATCACCGGGACCAGGAACGACACCGGGGCACCGCTCCAGACTTCGATCAGGACCATCGCCACCGCCGACGCCGGGCCCAACATCACCCACCACCAGCTGGCGCCGGGCTCGTAGAACAACGGCTTCGGTTCGGCACCCCTGGCTGTGTTCGGTGATCTCAAAGCAAGCCCCATCTCACGAAAGCCACCCCGCCGCATCCGCGGCCCAGTAGGTCAGCACGATATCGGCCCCGGCGCGCCGGATGCTGGTCAACGACTCCAGCGCGGCGGCGCGCTCGTCGATCCAGTCGTTCGCGGCCGCAGCGCAAATCATCGCGTACTCCCCCGAGACCTGATACGCGGCCACCGGCACCGGCGAAATCGAGGCCGCCGCAGACACAACATCCAGATAACCCAATGCGGGCTTGACCATCACGATGTCTGCGCCCTCGTCAAGATCCAGCCGGATCTCGCGCAGCGCCTCCCGGAAGTTGCCCGAATCCTGCTGATAGCTGCGCCGGTCCCCGGACAGGCTGGAGCTCACCGCTTCGCGGAATGGGCCGTAGAAGGCCGAGGCGAACTTCGCGGCGTAGGCCAGGATCACCACATCGGTGTAGCCGGCTCCGTCCAAGCCATCGCGGATCGCGGCCACCTGGCCGTCCATCATCCCGCTCGGCCCGACCACGTGGGCACCCGATTCAGCTTGTACCACAGCCAGTTTGACGTACCGGGCCAAGGTGGCGTCGTTGTCCACCCGGCCCCTGGCGTCCAGGACCCCGCAGTGCCCGTGGTCGGTGAACTCGTCCAGGCAGGTGTCGGCCATCAACACCGTGGCGTCACCGAGATCCTTGGCCAGGTCGCGAAGCGCGACATTGAGGATGCCATCGGGGTCCGTGCCCGCCGAACCGGTCGAGTCCTTGTCCTGCTCGCGGGGCACGCCGAACAGCATCAGCCCGCCCACCCCGGCGGCGACGGCGTTTTCCGCGGCCCCGCGCAGCGAATCCCGGGTGTGCTGAACCACTTTCGGCATCGACGGGATCGGCCGCGGTTCGTCGATTCCGTCGGCGACGAACATCGGCAGCACCAAATGCCTTGGCTCCAAGGATGTTTGCGCCACCAAGCGACGCAATGCAGCGGTGGAGCGGAGCCGGCGCGGGCGCTGCCGCGGGTAGGCACCCATGCTCATTGGGTGGCGACCTGGGGGCACCACCCGCTTGCGGGGGACTGCGCGCGCTCCGCCGCGCTTGCGATCGCCACTAGCGCCTGCGGCTCTTCTTGCGCGGCGGTGGCAGCGCACCCTCGGCGCGCAACCGTGCGGCGTGTTCGGCCAGAGCGTCGACCAGCGGGCCGATGGCGGCGGTTTCCGGCTGGACGTCCACCCGCAAGCCGAACTCGGCGGCGGTCTCGGCGGTCTTCGGGCCGATGCAGGCGATGATCGTCCGCGCGTGCGGCTTGCCGGCGATGCCGACCAGGTTTCGCACGGTCGAGCTCGAGGTGAAGCACACCGCGTCGAAGCCGCCCGTCTTGATCATTTCGCGGGTGGCCGCCGGCGGGGGTGCGGCGCGCACGGTCCGGTACGCGGTGACGTCCTCGATCTCCCAGCCCCCCTCGCGCAGTCCCTCGGCCAGCGTCTCGGTGGCGATGTCGGCCCGCGGCAGTAAGACGCGGTTCACCGGGTCGAAAACACTGTCGTAGGGCGGGAAGTCGTCGAGCAGACCGAGCGAGGACTGTTCCCCTGCCGGCACCAACTCGGGGCTGATCCCGAAGGCGCGGACCCGGTCGGCCGTCGACTCGCCGACACAGGCGATCTTCACCCCGGAGAACGCGCGGGCGTCCAGACCGAACTCGCCGAACTTCTCCCACACCGCGCGCACCGCGTTGGTGGAGGTGAACACCACCCACTGGAAACGGCCGTCGACCAGCCCCTTGACGGCCCGCTCCATCTGGGCGGGGCTGCGCGGCGGCTCGACGGCGATGGTCGGCACCTCGATCGGCAGCGCGCCGTAGGAGGTCAGTCGCTCGCTCATCTCACCGGCCTGGTCCTTGGTGCGGGGCACCAGCACGGTCCAGCCGTAGAGTGCGCGGCTTTCCCACCAGTTCAGCTTCGCCCGGCTGGCCACCGTCTTTCCGATGGTCACGACCAGCGGCCCCGTCATCGGACTCGCCGGGTCGGTGCCGCCCAGTACAGCCGGATCGGTCAGGCCTCCCAGCGTGGTCTCGACCGAACGCTGCTGGCAGGTGGTGCCCTGCGCGGTCACCACGCAGGGAGTGGTCTCGGCCAGCTCGTGGTCGATCAGCGCGCGGGCCGCATCGGCCAGATGCGACGCGGTGGCCTGCAGCAGCAGCGGACCGGGAGCCGCCGCCAGCGCGTCGAAGTCCACGTCGCCGCGCACGTCGGCGACCGTGTGCGACGAGCCCAGCGGCAGCCCCGCGTAGGTGGGGACGGCGCTGGTCGGCGGCCAATCCGGGCACGATCTCGATGTGCAGGTGGCTTCGCGCGACGGCGTTCACCTCGGTGATGACCGCGTCGACCGTCAGCGGGTCGCCGGCCACCAGCCGCACCACATCGGCGCCGGTACGGGCTTCGGCGATAAGCGTCTTGGCGACTTCGGCGGGCTCGCCCAGCGCCGGGCGAACATCGGGGCCGCCGGATATCACCGCGGGCGCCGCCGGGCCGGCGTCCCCGTCGCTGCCGCCTTCGGCGTTGGCGGCAACCGGACCGGCCGGCGCCGGGCCGGACACCGGTGGCAGGTCTTTACCGATCAGCGCGAGCACGGGTTCGCCTACGTCGGGGTCGGTGAACACCAGGGCAGCATTGGCCAGCACCGAGGCGGCCCGCGTGGTCAACAGTCCGGGATCGCCCGGGCCGGAGCCCACGAACGTGATGCGGCCCGGCCTCGGCTTACGCCCTCGCACGGTTGGTTGGCGAGTCATTGTCGCTCCCAGTTCATCTCTATTCGTTTCCTCGCGCGGGGTCTTGCCGCGCTCCCCCAATCAGCTCCCGCGCGCCCAGCTCGAACAGCTCCGCGGCGACCGAGAGCCCCAGCTCTCGTGCCCGCCCGGGAGTGCCGACGCCAGACGCGCGGATCACATCGGACCCGTCCAGCGCCGCCACACAGCCACGCAGCGACAGCTCTTCGAAGACGCGGCCCTCCTCATCGATGGACTCGACCACCTCGGCGATCGCGCCCACCGGTGCGGAGCAACCGGCCTCCAGTTCGGCGAGCAGGGCTCGCTCCGCGGTGACCGCCGCGCGCGTGTCGGCGTCATCCAACGCCGCCAGCACCGCCGCCAGCCGCCTGTCGCCGGCGCGGCATTCGACGGCGAGCGCGCCCTGAGCCGGTGCTGGCAACATCTGCACCGGCTCTAGCGTCTCGGTGACATCGTCGAGGCGGCCCAGCCGGGCGAGACCGGCCCGGGCAACCACGATCGCGTCAAGATCACCACTGCTTACCCTGTTCAACCTGGTATCTAGGTTGCCTCGTAGGGGGCGGATTTCCAAACCGAGACCCAATGCTCTAAGCTGTGCGGCCCTCCGCGGCGACGATGTGCCAACCAGCGAACCCGCCGGCAACTCCCCAAGCACCAGCCCGTCGCGGGCTACCAGCGCGTCGCGGGGGTCATTCCGTGGCGGTATCGCCGCGACCGTGAACCTCGGGTCGTCGGCGGTTGGCAAATCCTTGTGCGAGTGCACCGCGGCGTCGACGCGGCCGTCTTCGATGGCCTCCCGCAACGCGGTGGTGAAGACGCCCACACCCAGACTCTCGATGGGCGCCGACGAGCGGTCGCCCGCGGTGGTGATGGTCACCAGCTCCGCGGGGTGGCCGTTGGCGATGAGTGCGTCCCTGACGACGCCGGCCTGGGTGGTGGCCAACAGACTGCCCCGGGTACCGATCCGGATCACGTGCGCCAATCGGCTACTCGGCGGAATGTGTTGGCGTGCCCGTGTCGAATCCGCTTGATACGACTGGCAATTCACCAGCGGCGACGGCGTCGACGGCGGTCTGGTCTAGTTCGAAGAGTTCGCGCAGAGCCTCGGCGTAGCTGTCACCACCCGGGGCACTGGCGAGCTGTTTGATCCGCACGGTGGGCGCGTGCAGCAGCTTGTCCACCACCCGCCGCACGGTGCGGGCCACCTCCTCGCGGTGCGCGCTCTCCAGCCCGGGCAGGCGGTTATCGAGGCGGAGCAGCTCCGCCTCGACGACATCGGCGGCCCGCTGGCGCAACGCGGTCACCGTCGGGGTGACCTCGGCCATCCGCTGTCCCGCCAGATAGGTGGCCACCTCGGCCGCCACGATGTGGCGCGCGGCCTCGACGTCGGAGGCCGCGGCATGGGCCGACGGCTCGTGTTGCACGCGTTCCACGTCGACGACCCAGACGCCGGGCAGCCCGGCCACCGCGGGATCGACGTCGCGCGGCATGCCCAGGTCGCAGATCACCAGCGGATGGGTCGCCTCGTCGCGACGGGCGGTGGCCAGCGCGTGGTGCACGTCGGCCAGCGAAACCACGGGGCTGACTGCCCCCGTGCAGCTGACGACGACGTCGGCGTCCGCCAGTGCCTCGGGCAAGCGGTCGAGGGTCAGCGCCTCGGAACGCACGCCGGATTCGCGGATCTTGCGGGCCAGCCGCTGCGCCCGGGACAACGACCGGTTGAGCACGTGAATGTGCTCGATGCCGGCGCGCGCCAGGTGCGCCGACGACAGTGCGCCCATCGCTCCGGCACCGATGACCACGGCGGTCTTGCCCGCGAGCCGGCCCAGCCTCCGTTCGGCCATGCCCAGGGCCACCGACACGACCGAGGCTCCCGCGGCGTCGATGGCGGTTTCGGAATGCACCCGCTTGCCCACCGACAGCGCCCGTTGGGCGAGCTCGTGCAGCACCCGGCCGACGGTGCGATTGGCCTCGGCGCCGGCGTAGGCGCGGCGCACCTGGCCCAGCACCTGTTGCTCGCCGATCACGGCCGAATCCAGGCCGCTGGCAACCGCGAACAGGTGCTCGACGGCGGCCTCGCTGTAGCGCACGTAGGCGTACTTGGTCAGGTCACCCATCGACATCCCGGAGTGTTCCGACAGCACCTGCCCGACCACCGCCAACCCGCCGTGGAACGCGTCGACGACGGCGTAGACCTCGACCCGGTTGCATGTCGACAGCACCATCGCCTCGGTCACCAGCGGCGACTGCAACACCCGGTCGACGATCTTGACCTGATCGGATTCGTCGATGGTGAGTTGTTCCAGGACGGAGACCGGCGCACTGCGGTGCGAAACCCCGAAAAGCAGGACGCTCACGGCAGCATCACCTGGCCAGCTCCCTTGCTTCCTCCAGTAATGAACTGATGTCCACGGTAAACGTTAATCAGCTGGGCTACCAAATAGATGCCCGCCGGCTACCGGCAACCGCGGGGCCCAGCCCGGCTCGTCTGGTCAGCGAGCGAGATCGGCGCGCAGCCGCGGCTCGTCGACGTCCCAGTAACTGTGCTCGCGGCCATTCAGCAGGACCACCGGCAAGCGATCGCCGAACTCGGCCCGCAACCCCGGGTCGCCCGCCGACGCCGCGGCGTCGACGTCGGTCGTCGCCAGCTCAAAGCCCAGCTCGTCGGCCAGTTCGACCAGCCGGGCGTGGACCCGCACGCAGATCGTGCAGCCGTCGCGGGTCAGCAGCTCCACCTGCGGCCGGCTTGCGCGCTCGGTCATGGTCACCAGTGTGGCATCGGTCCCCAGCCGCTGGACCTCGGGTGAATTGTGGGGCCGCGCCCCAGTGGTTAGGTTGCCGCTGTGGCTGCCGAGGACACATTGCGCGTCGACCCGCCGGCGATGCGGGGGTTCGCCGAGGCACTGTGCGGTCGCGCCGAGGAGCTGCGGAACCAGCTCGCCGAGCTCGACGACCAGGTTGGCGAGATGCTGGGCGGGTGGCGCGGAACTTCGGGAAGTGGCTACGCCGCCGCGTGGGAGCTGTGGCAACGCGGGGCCGGCGAGGTGGAGGTGGGCCTGTCGATGTTGGCGCGGCTGGTGGGCCGGGCCGGCGGGCTCTACCAGGAGAACGAGACGGTATCCGCACAGGAGTTGGGCGGGGTGCGCCATGGCTGAGGCGTTTCGAGTGGACCCGCAAGCGTTGGCCGATGCGGTCCAACGAATGGCAGAGTTTCAGCGTTATGCCGAAAACACGCTCACCGAAATCGATTCTCTCGTAGGCGATTTGCACTCGACATGGACGGGGCGCGGTGCCGCGGCCCACGCCGAGGCGCATCGGCACTGGGCGCGCGGCGAGGCCATGATGCGCGAGGCGTTGGCTCAACTACGGACCGCGGCCGCGACCGCCCACCGCAACTACACCGGTGCCATGTCAACGAATTTGGCCATGTGGTCCTGACCCGACGAGCGTGACGCCGGCGTCACACTCGGCGGCGCAGCCGCCGGGATCGCCGGCCCAACCCACTTCGGCGCGCAAAGTCCCCTAAACATCGGCCGGATAGGGTTGATACCTGCCACCCATGGATTACCGGGCGGCACAGCGATCTAGGAGGTTTGGCGATGGCTTCCTCTGAGTCGGGCGGTGAGGAGCCCCCCGGCCGCGCTGACCTGGAGTCGCTGGCCGACAACGCGAGCGCCAAACGCGCGCTTGACGACCTGCAGGCCGCGGCCGCACCTCCCGAGGGTCGCCCGCAGCCACCGATCGACCTGACCGCGGCCGCATTCTTCGACGTCGACAACACCCTGGTCCAGGGCTCCTCGGCGGTGCATTTCGGCCGCGGGCTGGCCGCCCGGAACTACTTCACCTATCGCGATGTGCTCGGATTCGTCTACGCCCAGGCCAAATTCCAGTTGCTCGGCAAGGAGAACAGCAACGACGTCGCCGCCGGCCGGCGCAAGGCGCTCACCTTCATCGAGGGCCGTTCCGTCGAGCAGTTGGTCGCCTTGGGCGAGGAGGTGTACGACGAGATCATCGCCGACAAGATCTGGCCCGGCACCCGCGAGCTCACCCAGATGCACCTGGACGCCGGCCAGCAGGTGTGGCTGATCACCGCCACGCCATACGAGCTCGCGGCGACCATCGCACGGAGGCTCGGCCTGACCGGCGCGCTGGGGACGGTTGCCGAGTCGGTAGACGGGGCTTTCACCGGCAGGCTGGTCGGCGAGATCCTGCACGGCACCGGCAAGGCCCACGCGGTGCGCTCGCTGGCGATCCGCGAGGGCCTCAACCTCAAACGCTGCACCGCCTACTCCGACAGCTACAACGACGTGCCCATGCTGTCGCTGGTGGGCACCGCGGTCGCGATCAACCCTGACGCCCGGCTGCGCAGCCTGGCCCGCGAACGGGGATGGGAAATCCGCGACTTCCGGACGGCCCGCAAGGCCGCCCGCATCGGGGTGCCGTCGGCCCTGGCGTTGGGGGCGGCCGGCGGCGCGCTGGCGGCCCTCGCGTCCCGACGCCAATCCCGCTGATAAGCTCCGCCGCTAGCAACTATTCGAGCGGAGAGCGGCAGCGGCATGACACTTCCCGAGGGGACCCAAGGAATCATCGGCAGCCATTACCGGGCACCGGACTACTTCCAGGTCGGACGCGAGAAGATCCGCGAGTTCGCGCTCGCGGTAAAGGACGACCACCCCATGCACTACAGCGAGGCTGATGCCGCGGCCGCCGGGTACCCCGCAATGGTGGCGCCGCTGACGTTCCTGGCGGTAGCCGGGCGTCGGGTTCAGCTGGAGATCTTCACCAAGTTCAATGTTCCGATCAACATCGCGCGGGTCATCCACCGTGACCAGAAATTCCGGTTTCACCGGCCGATCCTGGCCCAGGACAGGTTGTACTTCGACACCTACTTAGACTCGGTGATCGAGTCCCACGGCACCGTGCTCGCAGAGATCCGCAGCGAAGTCACAGACGCCGACGGGAAACCGGTAGTCACCAGCGTCGTCACGATGCTGGGGGAAGCCGCACACCAAGATGCGCGCGCCGAAGAAACCGTCGCCGCAATTGCATCCATATCAGCCGGAAAGTAGGGTCGATTTATATGACGTCCCAGGGTGAATCGGGTGGCACTCAGCTCAAGCCACCGGTCGAAGCAGTCCGATCCCACTACGACAAATCGAACGAGTTCTTCAAGCTGTGGCTTGACCCGTCGATGACCTACAGCTGCGCCTACTTCGAAGAGCGTCCCAACATGACGCTGGAAGAGGCGCAGTACGCCAAGCGCAAGCTCGCGCTGGACAAGCTGAACCTCGAGCCCGGCATGACGCTGCTCGACATCGGCTGCGGCTGGGGCGCCACCATGCGGCACGCGGTGCAGGAGTACGACGTCAACGTCGTCGGCCTGACGCTGAGCGAGAACCAGTACGCCCACGACAAGGCGAAGTTCGAGGAGATCGACAGCCCGCGCCGCAAAGAGGTGCGGATCCAGGGCTGGGAGCAATTCGACGAGCCGGTGGACCGCATCGTGTCACTGGGTGCGTTCGAGCACTTCGCCGACGGCGCCGGCGACGCCGGGTTCGAGCGCTACGACACCTTCTTCAAGAAGTTCTACAGCTTGACGCCCGACGACGGCCGGATGCTGCTGCACACGATCACCATCCCGGACAAGGAGGAAGCCGAGGAGCTCGGCTTGACGTCGCCGATGAGCCTGCTGCGCTTCATCAAGTT
Organism: uncultured Actinomycetota bacterium; assembly: GCA_963802525.1. Taxonomy (GTDB): domain Bacteria; phylum Actinomycetota; class Actinomycetes; order Mycobacteriales; family Mycobacteriaceae; genus Mycobacterium. The sequence goes on from CAWDJC010000006.1 coordinate 76,514, forward strand.
CATCCTGACCGAGATCTTCCCGGGCGGGCGGCTGCCGCGGATCTCGCAGATCGACCACTACTCGTCCAACGCCGGCTGGAAGGTCGAGCGCTACCATCGCATCGGCTCCAACTACGTTCCGACGCTGAACGCCTGGGCCGATGCGCTCGAGGCACACAAGGATGAGGCGATCGCCCTGAAGGGGCAGGAGACCTACGACATCTACATGCATTACCTGAGGGGCTGCTCGGACCTGTTCCGCGACCACTACACGGACGTCTGCCAGTTCACCCTGGTGAAGTAGCCCTACCGCGACCGCGCGAACGTCGAGTTGTTGGGCAGCAACGCCGGCAAATCGCCCAACAATTCGACGTTGGACGCCGTCGAGCTCAGCCGAAGAAGATGTTGCGGCGCCCGGCCAGTAGCCGGTACAGCGTCTGCTGGATCGTCTCACGCACCTGATCGGTCAACTCGAAAGTGACCATCGGGTCCTCGGCGTCGGACGCGGCGTAGTCGTTCGTGTAGATCGGTTCACCGAACGCGATCCGCCACTTCGACGGCAACGGCACCAGGCCCGCGGGCCCGGCCAACGGGAACAGCGGGGTGATCGGGAAGTAGGGCAGCCCGAACAGCCGCGCCAGCAGCTTGACGTCGGTGATCATCGGGTAGATCTCTTCGGAACCCACGATCGAGCACGGGATGATCGGGGCTTTGGTGCGCAGCGCCGCCGTCACGAAGCCGCCGCGTCCGAACCGCTGCAACCGGTAGCGGTCCTCGAAGCGCTTGCCCAGCCCCTTGTAGCCCTCCGGGAACACGGCGGTGAGCTCGCCCGCGGCGAGCAGCCGGTGCGCGTCGGTCGTGCAGGCCATGGTGTGGCCCGCCTTACGGGCGGCTTGGCCGAGCACGGGCAGGCCGAACACCATGTCGGCAGCCAGCAGCCGCAGGTCCCGCTGCGCCGGATGCTCGTCGTGAACCGCCACCGACAGCATCAGCGCGTCGAACGGCAACACCCCGGCGTGATTGGCCACCACCAACGCGGCACCTTCGCTCGGCAGGTTCTCGACGCCGCTGACTTCAACCCGGAACCACGACCTGAAAAAGAACCTCAGCAAAGGCCGAACGATCGCGCCGTTGAAGTGCGGGTCGAACCCGAACTCGTCGACGGTGTAGTCGCCCGTGATCCGCTGCCGGAGGAATCCGGCAACCGCGGCGACGCGCTGAGCAAGATCGTTGAGCGGTGCCTCGGCCGTTGATGTCGCACCCGCGGCGCGCCGGTGCTCATCGATTTCGCGGACGACAGCGGCGATCTGTTCGGCCGACGCCCGACCGCGCGGATCGGAGAGTAACGAGGGATGCTGACGGGACGACTCGGCCCGTTGATCGGCTCTGCGGCGCGCCGCTACCCGACCCCGATTGGTGTGCAGTGGAATGACATTCGCTCTGGTTTCACCCGCCACGATATCTATCTACCTGACCCCAAACCATGGAATTGGATTTCGGTTACCCCAGCGCTGCGCTATCGCTATGGCGCGACCCTCCAGGGAGCGTACCCGATGTGGGTCGATTATGGGAGTCAAGCCGCGGCCGCGGACGTAGTCGTCGAACGCCTCGGCCGTCGTCCATTTGGGCTGATAGCCGAGGTCGGAGCGCATCCTGGTGGTGTCCATGACGCGGCCGTAACTCAAATAATTAAACTGGTCACGAGTGATTTCGGTGTGGTGATTAGCGCGCCTCAGCGAATCCAGCGCCCAGACGCCGAAACCCGGTACCGGGAACGGAATGCGGCCGGCCCGCCGGATCGCCTGCGACAGCATGATGATGCCGCTGGCGCCGATGTTGAACGTTCCGGCTTTGCCGGCCATCGCCGCGCGCTCGAGCGCGCCCAGCGCATCCTGCTCGTGCAGCAACTGCAGTCGAGCATCCCGGCCGAACATCGTCGGGACGAACGGCCCGGCCAGATACCGCGACAGCGTGGTGTCCATCGCCGGGCCGATCATGTTGGCCAGCCGCAGAATCGTCACCGCGATGTCGGGGCGGCGCCGGCCCAATCCGCGCACGTATCCCTCGATATCGAGGCTGTCCTTGGCGAAACCACCGCGGATGGGTTGACGGCCGCTGCTGTCCTCGGTGAACATGACCGGATCGTGTGCACTCGACCCGTATACCTCAGAGGTCGACTTCACCACGACGCGGCGCACCGAGGGCGCCTTCTGACAGGCCGCGAAGAGTTGCATCGCGCCCATCACGTTGATTTCCTTCAGCGCCGCGCTACCGCCGGATCGCGGCGCGTACGACGCCGCCGCAGCGTGCACCACCGTGTCGACCTCGGCGTTGCGAATCACCTTGGCGATGAACGGATTACGAATGTCGGCGCGGACGAACTCGGCGCGCCCCATCCGGCGCAGCATGTCCTTGCTGGGGGCGATCGCATCCACCGCGATAACCCCTTTGATCAGCGGGTTCTGCGCGAGCCGGGCAGTCAGGTAGCCGCCCAGAAACCGGCACGCGCCGGTAACCAGCACAACTTTGGGGTAGTGCACGGTGCCGCCTGTTCCGGCGCCCTCCCCGCTCGACTGATCCACCCAAGTAGCCTAGCGGCCCAGCGACACAGGGGCGTTACGGCGGCGTGACGGTCGACTGCGCTTAATTGGGCTTACTTGCCAAGTTTTCTGCGCTGCACCCGGGTACGACGCAGCAGCTTGCGGTGCTTCTTCTTCGACATGCGCTTGCGCCGCTTCTTGATTACTGAACCCATGAACTCCGCTATCTGACCGGTGACCTGCTTCTTATGAACGACCCGGACACTTTACCCGGCCGGCAGCACGGAACACCAAACCGGTAGCCGCGTGGCCGCTCGAAAGCCCACGCGAGGCGCCCCCGCCGATACGGCCGCGCGCTGAACAGTTCACGGCGCGGCAGGTTGCAGGTCAGCCCGCGTCGAAGTACGAAGTCTCCAGCATGTCGTGGACGGCCTTGGCGTGCACCCGGAAGGACCGACCAACCCGAACCGCGGGCAGTTCGCCGTTGTGCACCAGCCGGTACACCGTCATCTTGGAGACGCGCATCAGCGCGGCCACCTCGGCGACGGTAAGAAACTGTGTCCTGGTCTGCTGGGCATCGGCAGAACCGGAGTCCCGACCCTTAGTAGCGGAATCTCGTGCTGATGGCCCGTTCGTAGACGTCATCGCAACCCAATCGTGTCAGGCTCGCGCAATGCCAGCGGCTTCCCCTCCGCTGGCACCCACACGTGCATACAAAGAGGAGAATAGCGGGACTAGTGGGGTTAATGGTACTTGTGAGGGACAATCAATCCGGAAATCTTGAATTATTCCGATGTAATTCTTAGCTGCTCAGAGCGCTTTTTGGCGGCCTGAACCGCGGCATCGACGGCCGCCCGCAATCCCCCTCGTTCCAGTTCCCGCAGCGCAGCGGCGGTCGTCCCACCGGGCGAGGTCACCGTTGCGCGCAGCTGCGCCGCCGTGGCGTCCGCCCGCATGCCCAGCGCCTCCCCCTCGACGGGTCGGTCGGAATCCATCCGTTCGAGCAGCATCGCCGCCGAGCCGGCCATCGTCTGAGCGGTCAGGTCGGCGGCAACCTGGCGGCTCAGACCCGCCGCGACACCGGCGTCCACCAGGGCTTCGACCATCAGGAAGAAATATGCCGGACCGGAGCCCGACAGTGCCGTCACCGCGTCCATCTGGGATTCCGGGACGGTCAGCACCCCGCCGACCGAGTCGAACAGGGCCGAAACCTCTTCGAGCTGCGGCTCGGTGACAAAGCGGCCCTTGGCCAGCGCGGTCACCCCCGCGCCCACCAACGCCGCCGCGTTCGGCATCGCCCGGACCACCGCCGTTCCGGCCGGCAGCTTGGATTCGAAGTAGGTGATCGTGATCCCCGCCGCGACCGTGACGAACACCTGCTCGGCGCTGTCGGTTTCGGCTGCGCCGGCCGCCCGGGCCAGCTCCCCCATCACCGACTCGACGTCGGTCGGCTTCACGGCGACGACGACGAACGTCGCGTTCTCCACCGCGTCCGTCACCGACGTCACCCGCACCGAGTAGGTGTCGGCCAGATACTTGGCGCGCTCGGGCATCCGTTCGGCCAACACCAGGTCTTTGACCTGCCGGCCGGCGCGCAGCAGACCCGACAGCAACGCCTCGCCGATGCTGCCGCCGCCGATGATCGCGATTCTCGCCATGCCGGAAAGCATTCCAGACACCGGGTGCTAGCGAGCGGCAGGGACCATCGCCAGTTGGCGCGCTTGGACCACGAGGCGGCCCAGGTGGTCGACCACGATGTGGTCCTCGTCGAACCAGTCGTGGCCGATCTCCACGCAGGTGGCGATGATTCGCAGCCAGCCGTCGGCGGGCAGGCCGCGCAGGAAGGCGGTGAGCTGCACGGTGGGCGCCCAGCCGGTGCGGTCCACGGCGAAGGTCACCGGCGCCGACAGATCGCCGCACATGAGCGCGAACAGCGCGTCCGGAGCCGCGCCGCGGGGGCGGGCCCACATCTGGATCATGGGCGGGTGCCCGTTGCTGGGCCGCATCGACGACAGCACCGGGCGCACGTCGCAGCCCTCGCCCAGGTGCACCAGACCGGCCAGCGGGTGGCCGGGCCCGATCGGCGCGACGTCGTCGGGCGGCTCCGGCGCCATCAGGTCCACGACCGGGTTCGCCGACAGCAGCGGCGCGGCCTGGCCGTCGGGCGGAAAGTGCTCCGGCTCGCCGAGGTTGACGACGGCGTGCACCGCGGTGCGCTCGCCCTGCATGAGCTCGACGTCGACGACGCTGATGCGGCGGCCGCGCTTGCGGATCGAGGTCACCAGCCGCATGGGCCCCGGATCCGGCGCCCACAGGAAGCTCGCCGACACTGCGACTGGTTCCAAGACCGGTTCGAGCCCGCTCGACTGTCCGCCGCACGCGGTGCGGGCGGCGTTGGCGCACAGTGCCAGCATCGCGCCGCCGTGCACCTTGGGCCCGATGGTCCAGTGCTTGTCGAGCTCACCTTCAAAGACGCCTGGGCAGACGCCGGGGTCGACCTCCCGCAACGTCATTGCGGTGGTGAATAACGCGTTCATGTTCTCCCGGGAGTAGCTAAAGGATCCTAAAAAATCAGCGCATCAGGTGGGTGCGGGCGAACTGCAACGATTCGGCGAGCATGGCTTCGCGCTCGTGGGCTGAAGGCGCGCTCGACGTCGACACCTCCAGAATCACGTGGCCGGCGAAACGGCCACCGGCCAGCATCTCGCACACCTCGGCGGTCGGTTGCGTGCCATGCCCCGGCACCAGATGCTCGTCGGCGGGCAGGCCGCTGCCATCACACAGGTGCAGGTGAACCAGGCCCCCGCCCATCCGGCGGGCCATGTCCAGCGAGTCGGTGCCCGCGGTCGCGGTATGGGACAGATCCAGCGTGTAGTGCGCGTGGTTGCCGTCCAGCGGGTCGTAGGACGGCGCGAACGCCGAGATCGCGGGACCGGGGCCGCCGCCCCGCCTGCGCATCCGCTCCCGTGACTGGTCGGCCCCGAAAAACCGGTCCGCCCGGAACGGGAACATGTTTTCCACCGCGATCATCACGTCACTGGATGCTTCCAGGGCCGAGACCTGGTCGCTGAAACCCTCGGCGTAGCGCCGCTGCCAGCGGAACGGCGGATGCACGACGACGGTCTGCGCGCCCAGTTGTTCGGCGGCCTTCACGCTGCGTTCCAGCTTGGGAATCGGGTTGGAACCCCACACCCGCTGCGAGATCAGCAGGCAGGGCGCGTGCACCGAGAGCACCGGCACGTGATAGCGCCGCGACAGCTTCTTGACGGCGTTGATGTCTTGGCTGACCGACTCGCTCCACACCATCAGCTCGACCCCGTCGTAGCCGAGCCTGGCCGCATATTCGAAGGCGGCCTCGGCCCGCAAGGGGTACACGGAGGCCGTCGACAGGCCGACTTTGATTGCGGGGCGCAAAGGTCTGTGTGGTTCCGAGTCGGTTTGCCTAGCTCGATTGCAACGACAGCGCCAACGGCCCCAGGGTGATCAGCGCCCCCACCGCGACGGCGATCAACGTGCTGGCGATGTCCTCGGTTTTGCGAACCACCCGGACCCCCACCACCAGGCCGAGAATGACCAGCACCGAGAGCACCAATGCCACGATGCTGTTCCAGCGCCACAGCTCGTCGAACGCTACGAACAGCCCGGCCCCGAACGCGACGGCCAGAATCGACTGCAACACGATCAAGGTGCCGCGCCACAGCGCCTCGAGCCTGCCGTGCGGCTCACGCAGCCGCTCGGCCTCGTCCGCGCGGTCGAGGTGGTCGCCGCCGAGTTCTGCGTCCGCCGGCGAGTCTGCGGCCCGTTCCGCGCCGCGCCGTCGAGCCACCTCGTCGGCGAGCGTCTGCCCGCCGAACAGCGTGGAATCGGACTGCAGGTAGGAGCGTACGTACGCCGAATCCTCGGTCGCGGGCTCCGCATCGCGCACCTCGGAGTCCATGACGTCCACCGGGATATCGGCGTACTGGTCGACCGGATCCGGACTCATGTCCTCGGCATCGGACTGGCCGGTGCGATCGGCCGGACGCTCGGCCTGGGGCAGGGGCCGCGGGTAGGCGCTGCGCTCGGGCCCCGACAAGCGCTGGGGCTGCGGCGGTGACTTGGGCCAGCGCGGCTCGGGTTCGGACCAGTACGCGGTCTTGGATTGGTCTTCGCCTACTGGTGCGGCGATGTGTTCGGCCGGGGCGGGTTCGGCGACCTGGACGGTGCCGTTGGCGCCCTGTTCGTCCTCGTGACGCTCGTCGTCACGGATGACCGGAATCTCTCCGGTCAGCTCGGCGACCGTGACCGCGTCGCTGTCGCCGCGGCGGCGGCGGCGGCGGCGGGTGACCGACGGTTCGCCGATGGTTCCATTCCTGGCCAGCAGTTCGGCCACCGAGATCGGCCGAGTGCCGGGGCTCTCGGTCTCTGATTGTGGTCCGGTCATGATTTGTCGCCTCTCGATCGGTTCGCGTTCCGATCAGCTTTCTGACCTCCAGTTTCGCGCACCGAACCGTCGACGAGTGCGGTTCCATCGGCTTCGCTGTCGAGTTTGCGCAAGATGAGACCTTCCCGTAATGCCCACGGGCAGATATCCACCGCTTCGATCGACAGCGCTCGCATACTCGCCTCCGCCACCAGGGCACCCGCCACGATCTGCGGTGCCCGCTCGGCGCTTACTCCTTCCAGTTCCGCCCTGTCAGCGGTCGTCATCCTAGAGATGAAAGCTATGAGTTGCCTGAGGCCGTTTTCGGTAAGCGTCCTCTTCGCCCGTGGCCCGGCCGCCGATGGAGCCGCGCCGGTGAGCCGCGCCAGCGAACGAAACGTCTTCGACGTTGCGACCGCAAGGTCGGGCGCACCCGCTTCGAGTACCGTCACGCTGGCTTCCGCCAGCTCGGCGTCCAGCCAGTCCCGCAGCATCGCCACCCGGCGCCGACCGGGCGGATCGTCGGGCAGCCATTCGCGGGTCAATCGTCCCGCACCCAGCGGCAACGACAGCGCGACCTCGGGCTCCTCGTCGACGCCGCTGGACAGTTCCAGCGAGCCGCCGCCGATGTCCAGGTTGATGATCCGCCCGGCGCTCCACCCGTACCACCGGCGCACGGCCAGAAAGGTCAGCCGCGACTCGTCGACGCCGCGCAGCACCTCCAGCTCGACGCCGGTCTCCTTGCGCACCCGGGACAGCACGTCGTCGGAATTCTCGGCGTCTCGGACCGCCGATGTGGCGAAGGCCATCAGCTCCTTGCAGCCAGAGCTGTCCGCGATTTTGGCGAACTCGTCGATCGTGGAAATCAACTTGTCGGCACCGCGCTTGGTGATCTTTCCCGAGTTGTCGAGGGACTCGGAGAGGCGCAGCGTGGCCTTCGTCGAACTCATGGGTGTCGGGTGCCCACCGCGGTGGGCATCGACCACCAACAGATGGACCGTGTTGCTACCCACGTCGAGCACGCCTAACCGCACAGAAACAACCTAGCCGGGTGCCGGTGTGATGCGCGTTCCGCCCTGTGGGGCGTTTCCCCCGCGTGCCGGGGTGGGTGGCCGTGTGTCAGCGGGCCGGACGGCCGGAATCGTGGTCTAACGTTGGCGACGTGGCGAATTCGCACCCGGGGCCGGGTCAGGAGGTCGAATTGGATTTCCCCCGTGAGTGGGTGGAGTTCTACGACCCGGATAATCCCGAGCACCTGATCGCGGCCGACCTCACCTGGCTGCTATCGCGCTGGACGTGTGTATTCGGCACACCGGCCTGCCAGGGCACCGTGGCGGGCCGGCCGAACGACGGGTGTTGCTCGCACGGTGCGTTCTTGTCCGACGACGACGACCGCGCCCGCCTGGACGATGCCGTGAAGACGCTGACCGACGACGATTGGCAATTCCGCGAAAAGGGCTTGGGCCACAAGGGTTACCTGGAGCTCGACGAGCATGATGGCCAACCCCAATACCGCACCCGCAAACACAAGGACGCCTGCATATTCCTCAACCGGCCCGGCTTCCCCGCCGGTGCGGGATGCGCGCTGCACACCAAAGCCCTCAGGCTGGGCGTGGCGCCGTTGACGATGAAACCCGATGTCTGCTGGCAGTTGCCGATTCGGCGCAGCCAGGAGTGGGTGACCCGGCCCGACGGCACCGAGATCCTCAAGACCACCGTCACCGAATACGACCGCCGCGGCTGGGGCTCCGGTGGCGCGGACCTGCACTGGTATTGCACCGGCGATCCGGCCGCCCATGTCGGCGCCAAGCAGGTGTGGGAAAGCCTGGCCGACGAGCTAACCGAGCTGCTCGGCACGAAGGCTTACGCGGAACTGGCGGCAATGTGCAAGCGCCGCAGCAAGTTAGGGCTCATCGCGGTGCACCCGGCGACCCGGATCGCCGAGTAGCGCGCCCTGCTCGCTCAGGTTGCTTGAGTTTTCTTGTACGACAACACCATCCGCAGCGCGCTGGCCTCTAGGTAGCCCTCTACCGCCGCGGCGGCCGCCGGCGCGTCGCGCGCCAGCACGGCGTCGCTGATCGCCGCCAAGTCGGCCACCACGGGGGCGGCGTCGTCGTAGGCCCCGGTGAGCTCGTGCTCGCGGCCGCCGAACGCGTGCTCGACCCAGCGATACAGCAAGCCCAGCGCGCGGTTGCGAGTGCTGTGGATGAGCACCCGGAAGTAGGCGAGGTCGGCGGCCTGGCACGCCGCGGCGCCGTCGGCGGCCCGCACCGCCGCCAGCGCGGCGCGCAACGCCTCGGCATCCTCGGGCGCGCTCCGTTGCGCCGCCAGGCGGCCGATCAACGGGCCCAGCGCCGCCCGGATTTCCAGCAGTTCGGCCAGGAACTCGGGGCCGAGTTTGCGGACCAGCGCCTCGACGACCGCGGGATGGGTGAGCGCCTCGGGGTCGCGGACCACATTGCCGCTGCCGTGCCGGGCCTCGATGAGGCCCATCTGCTGCAGGCGGGCCAGCCCTTGCCGCAGCGACGTCCGGTTGACACCGAGCTGCTCGGCCAGTTCCCGCTCGGGCGGCAGGGTCGAGCCCGGCGGAAAGGCGCCGTCGAGGATGGCGTCGGCGATCGACGCCGCGATCTGTTCGTCGACCCGCTGGCGATCCGGCGGCTGCAGCATGCTTGACTGGTTCATTGGCTCAACCAATATAGTGGACGGACCGGGCGACTCGACCCGAATCGGAACATGCCGCGGATCGAGTGTGCCAACCGCCCGTCCAACCGGAGGTGAGCAGATGGACGACGAAATGCGATCGGCCGCGGCCCCGCGCTGGCGGGGCAAGGCCGGCCGCCTGGAGGTCTGGTACGCCACCCTGTCGGACCCCGTGACGGGCGCCGGGTTGTGGATTCACTGCGAGACGGTGGCGCCACTGCACGCGGCGGACGCGCCCTACGCCCACGGCTGGGTGACATGGTTCGCGCCCGACGGCCCACCACGCACCGAGCGGTTCGGCCCCGAACCCACCGCGCCCGCGGCCGGCACCGCCTGGTTCGACGCGGCGGGGGTTCGCGTGGCCCAAGAGAAACTGACCGGGAGTGCAGGACCGCTGACCTGGGACCTGTCCTGGAAGGACGCCGGCACGCCGCTGTGGACCTTTCCGCGGGCCGCGTGGGAGCGCGAGTTGCTGCCGGGCGCCCAGGTGGTCATCGCGCCCACGGCCGAGTTCGCCGGCTCACTGACCGTCGCCGACACCGCTGTCGGTATCGACGGCTGGCGCGGCGGCGTCGCCCACATCTACGGGCACGGCAACGCCAAGCGCTGGGGATGGATCCACGCCGACCTCGGCGACGGTGACGTCGTCGAGGCCGTCACCGCGGTGTCGCACAAGCCCGGGCTGCGCAGACTCGCGCCGATGGCCTTCGTCCGCTTTCGCCTCGACGGAAAAGATTGGCCCACAAGCCCTTTGCCGTCACTGCGGATGCGCACGACGCTGGGCCTGCGGCACTGGCAGGTGGAGGGACGCATCGACGGTCGCCGGGTGCTCATCCGGGTCGATCAGCCACCGGAGCGGTGCGTGAGCCTGGGATACACCGATCCCGACGGCGGCAGCGCGGTGTGCACGAACACCGAACAGGCCGACATCCACATCGACATCGACGACCGGCACTGGTCGGTGCTGGGAACCGGGCACGCCGAAGTCGGGCTGCGCGGTGCCCCGGACGGTTCAGGGGCACCAGAGATCGACGAAAGGATCCCGAAGTGAGCTTTCTTCTCGACCCACCGCTGCTGTTCGCCGCCGGAGTGCTCATCGAGCGGCGGCTGCCCTCGGACCGCCGCGATCTCGCCGAGGCGGCCACGCTCGGCGTCTTCTTCGGCGGGTCGTTCGGGCTCTACAATAACGTGCCCGGACTCGGAGTGCTGTGGCGGCCCTTCCGCGCCCAGAATGGCCGCGATTTCATGTGGAACAGCGGTGTTTTCGGCGTCGACACCGTCTCCAAAACCGGAGATGCGGGCTGGCGACTGCACGCGGCGGCGGGCGGCATCTTCGCGACCTATCCGTTCTTCATCAAGTTGGGGCGCCGGCTCGGACGCCTGATATGAGCCGTCTTGCCGATCGGGCTGGGGCCTCAGTCGCGTCCTTCGGCGCCGCGTTGCTCCCCGAGGAGCACGGCGGCCCGGCACCGGCCCAGCTTGTCGACCGGGTCGACCGCTACCTCGCGCGGCTGCCCGCTGCGTCCCGGTTGGCCATGCGGGCCGGGTTGCTCTCATTGGCCGCCGCAAGCTACCTCACCACCGGCCGGTCGCTGTCACGGCTGCGCCCCGGCCAACGGGACCGGGTGCTGCGGCGGGTCGCCGAGCTCAGTCCGGACACCGGTGCGGCCGTCGAAGCGCTGAAGGCAATCGTGTTGCTCGCCAACGGCGCCGACACCTACGCGCCGGAATTGCTCTCCCGCGCCCAGAAGCACGACACGGCGCGCCCCGATGCGCCCCTGACCATCACCCCCTCGACCGAGAGCCGCTCCGTCGTCACCGCCGATGCGGTGATCGTGGGGTCCGGCGCCGGCGGCGCGATGGTGGCCCGCACCCTGGCACGGGCCGGCTTCGACACCGTCGTGCTCGAAGAGGGGCGCCGCTGGACGGTCGAGGAATTCCGTACCACCCACCCGATCGACCGCTACGCCGGGTTGTACCGCGGCGCGGGGGCGACGGTCGCGCTGGGACGCCCGTCCGTGGTGCTGCCCATCGGCCGGGCGGTCGGAGGCACCACGGTGGTGAACTCCGGCACGTGCTTCCGGCCGCCGCCCGCCGTGGTGCGGCGCTGGCGCGACGAGTTCGGTCTCGGCCTGGCCGAGCCGGACCGGCTGGCCGAGCGCCTCGACGACGTCGAACGCACCCTGCGGGTGGCGCCCGTGCCCCTGGAGATCATGGGGCGCAACGGGCGCCTGCTTTTGGATGCCGCCGCCACGCTGGGCTGGCGGGCGGCGCCGATCCCACGCAACGCGCCGGGCTGTGAAGGCTGTTGCCAGTGCGCGATCGGCTGCCCACGCAACGCCAAGTTCGGCGTGCACCTCAACGCGTTGCCGCAGGCGTGCGCGGCGGGGGCGCGAATCATCTCGCAGGCCCGCGTCGAGCGGGTGCTGCACCGGCACGGACGCGCCCGTGGCGTGCGGGCCCGCCGGCCCGACGGCACGGCGCTGGACATCCTTGCGGACACGGTCGTCGTCGCCGCCGGTGCCACCGAGACGCCAGGGCTGTTGCGGCGCAGCGATTTGGCGCGCACCCGCGCCTCGGCCGAAACCTCGCGCTACATCCGGCGATGATGCTCGCCGGGCGTTTCGACGACGATGTCGTCGCGTGGCATGGCGTGCTGCAAAGCGCGGCCGTCCACGAGTTCCACGAGTCCCACGGCGTGCTGATCGAGGCGACCTCAACGCCGCCCGGGATGGGCTCGATGGTGTTTCCCGGTTACGGCGCCGAGCTGCTCGGCTGGCTCGACCGGGCGTCCCAGGTCGCGACGTTCGGCGCCATGGTGGCCGATCGCGGCGTCGGCTCGGTGTCCTCGGTGCGCGGCGAGACGCTGGTGCGCTACAACATCGCCCGAGGCGACGCCGCCAAGCTGCTCGTTGCGATCGAGGCCATGGGCCGGCTGCTGTTCGCCGCGGGTGCCGTCGAGGTGCTCACCGGTCTGCCCGGCGCGATGACGGTGACGTCGCTGCCCGCGCTGCGGGATGCGCTGAGCCGCAGCGACCCGCAGAAGCCTGCACCTGGCGGCCTTCCACCCAACGGGCACCGCGGCCGCGGGCGCCGACGACCAGCTGTGTCCGGTCGACGAAACCGGCCGGCTGCGCGGCGTGGACGGCGTGTGGGTTGCCGACGCGTCGATCCTGCCGAGCTGCCCGGAGGTGAACCCGCAGCTGTCGATCATGGCGCTGGCGCTGGCCGTCGCGGACGAGGTGGTCAGCGCGCGCTGAGCGAGTGTGCGTCCTGGGCGGGATAGGGCCGCCGAAATTTCCGCCCTCAACGCACGCTCATCGCCGCGGAACCGCGCTAGCCCTCCAGCTTGTAGCCCAGCCCCCGGACCGTCACCAGGTGCACCGGGTTGGCGGGGTCGGCCTCGATCTTGGACCGCAGGCGCTTGACGTGGACGTCGAGCGTCTTGGTGTCACCGACGTAATCGGCACCCCATACCCGATCGATCAGCTGCCCGCGGGTCAGCACCCGCCCGCTGTTACGCATCAGGTATTCGAGCAGGTCAAATTCCTTCAGCGGCAACGTGATCGTGTCACCGTTCACCGAGACGACGTGACGCTCGACGTCCATCCGGACCGGCCCGGACTCCAGCACGCCGTCACTGATCTCGGAGTCGTCGTCGCCACCGCGGCGCAGCACCGCGCGGATCCGGGCGATCAACTCACGCGCCGAATACGGTTTGGTGACATAGTCATCCGCGCCCAGCTCGAGGCCGACCACTTTGTCGATCTCACTGTCGCGCGCGGTCACCATGATCACCGGCACGCTGGAACGGGCACGCAACTGCTTGCACACGTCGGTGCCCGACATGCCCGGCAGCATCAAATCGAGCAGCACGATGTCGGCGCCGGCACGATCGAACTCGGCGAGCGCCGCGGGGCCGTCGGTCACCACCATGGCCTCAAAGCCCTCCTTGCGCAACAGGAACGCCAGCGGATCGGCCAGCGACTCCTCGTCCTCCACGATCAGCACACTGGTCATGAGCGCAATTCCTCCACATCGCTCTGGTCTGCATCGGCGTAAGCGCGGGTCATCGACTTAGTTCTTCCTCTCGTTGTGACCTGTTGGGCCGCACCTCACGACCCCGCGGTTGCTCGGGCTCCTCGTCGCCGTCTTTGTAGGCCGGAATGGAAAGGGTGAAGGTCGATCCGGTTCCCGGCTTGCTCCACACGCCGATGCTGCCGTTGTGGTTGGCCGCAACGTGTTTGACGATGGCAAGTCCCAGCCCGCTGCCGCCGGTGGCCCGCGAACGCGCCTTGTCCCCGCGGAAGAACCGCTCGAAGACCCGCTCCTGGTCTTCCAGCGCGATCCCGATGCCGCGGTCGGTCACGGCGATCTCGATGTTGTCGCCCCGGCGACGACGGCTGATCGACACAGGCGAACCCGGGGACGAATAGGCGATCGCGTTGGATACCAGGTTGGCCAGCGCGGTCACCAGCAGCGTTTCGTCGCCCAGCACCCGCAGGCCGCTGGGCGCATCGGTGCGGACCTCGATATCGGCGTTGTCGGCGGCGACCTTGTGGCGTGAAATCGCTTCGGACACAACGGTGTCCACCTCGACCTCGGTCACGTTGGGCAACCGCTCGGCACCCTGCAACCGGGACAGCTCGATCAGCTCGGCAACCATGTCCCCCAGTCGGTTGGCTTCGACGAGCACCCTCTCGGCGAACCGGCGAACCGTTTCGGAGTCATCCGCCGAGGCCAGCAGGGCCTCGGCCAGCAGGGCCATGGCGCCCACCGGGGTCTTGAGCTCGTGGCTGACATTGGCCACGAAATCGCGCCTGGTTGCCTCCATGCGGGCGTAGTCCGACTGGTCGTGGACGAACACCACGGCGAACCGACGGTCCTCTTCGCTCAACAGCCGCGCCTGCCCGTGCACCGACAGCCCCGATCGGCCCGGCGCGCGTTTCGCCGGCCGCAGGTCGAACTCGACGTCGACGCCGGTGAGCGCCTGCTGCGCGGCCTGCCAGGCCTGGTCGTCGAGCTGCCGATCGCGTACCAGGCCCAGCTCCTTGGCCCGCTCGTTGAGATAAACGACGTCGCGATGCGAATCCACCACCGCGGCACCCAGTGGCATCAGCGAGACGATGCGTTGCAGCATCTGCGCGACCGTGATCCCCGTCCATTCGGTGGAGGATTGCTGGCGGCGTTCTACCGTCCGCGGCGCCAGCCTGGCCCCGACCGCAACACCTACGGCCAGCGCCAGCACGAACAAGACCCCGGCCAGCAACAGCGCCGAGAACACAGTCACATACAAAATCCTACAAATCTGGTGAACGCCGCCCTAGCGGAGCGCGGCCAAAATCGGACAAGTCACATCTTGCGCTACAGGTGTTCCGCCTCCGTTCACGCGATGTTTGGCAAACAGGCCTTTAAACCCGCCGTCGGGCCTGCGGTTCGAAGTCACGCCCTCCCTTGGCTGGCAACCGCCGCGGCGCCCGCGGCGGCCGCCTCCGGGTCGAGATAGGTACCGCCCGGCAGCACCGGCCGCACGTCGGCATCCAGGTCGTAGCGCAGCGGAATGCCGGTCGGGATGTTCAGCCCGACGATCTCTTCGTCGGACATCTCGTCCAGGTACTTGACCAGCGCGCGCAGCGAGTTGCCGTGTGCGACGATCAGCACCGTCTTGCCAGTCCGCAGATCGGGGACGATGACGTCGGTGAAGTACGGCAGGAAACGGGCCACCACGTCGGCGAGGCATTCGGTCAGCGGGCCGCCGCCGATGTTGGCGTAGCGAGGGTCGGTGTCCTGGCTGAATTTGCTGCCCCGCTCGATAGGCGGTGGCGGCGTGTCGTAGCTGCGCCGCCAGGTCATGAACTGCTCCTCGCCGTAGCGCTCCTGGGTCTCCGCCTTGTTCAGACCCTGCAGCGCGCCGTAGTGGCGCTCGTTGAGCCGCCAGCTGCGCCGCACCGGGATCCAGAGCCGGTCGGCGGTGTCCAGCGCCAGGTGTGCGGTGGTGATCGCCCGTCGCAGCAGCGAGGTGTAGAGCACGTCGGGCAGCAGCCCGTGTTCGGTCATCAGCTCACCGCTTCGAACCGCCTCGGCCCGGCCCTTCTCGGTCAGTCCGACGTCGACCCAGCCCGTGAACAGGTTGAGGGCATTCCAGTCGCTCTCGCCGTGGCGCAGCAGCACCAACGTGGCAGTGTCTCCCATGCCGGCAAGTCTCTCACGCAGTCTTTTTAGTCGTCTTCGTCGTCTTCGTCGTCGATCAGGTGGGCGAACTCCTGCAGGTTCTTCAGCGACTCCCCGCGGGATACCCGCCACTCCCACTCTTTTTGAATCGACGAGCGAAAACCCAACTCCAGCAACGTATTAAAGTCCGATTCCACCGCCTCGAGCACCTGGCCGAGCACCCGGTCGATCTCGTCGGCGTCGACCGACGCCAGCGACATCCGGCCCACCAGGTAGATGTCGCCGACGTTGTCCAATGTGTAGGCGACCCCGTACAGCCGGCGATTGCGCCTGAGCAGGAACCGGTAGACACCCTCGTGGTTCTCGTCGGGCTTACGGCACACGAACGCCTCGACGCGCACCGAATGCTCGCCGATGCTCAGGATGGTGTTGGTCTTGAGTTTGCGCTCGCCGGGCAGTTCGACCACCAGTCCCGGCAGCCCGCCATGCGCCCCTGGGAATTCCGAGTAGGTCAGCCCGCTCGCCCGCAGCGAGCGCTCGATCACCGACCGCACTGTTTGGCCTGTCGAGGTCATGCGCCCACTCCGCGGCGTGACGTCCAGCGGCGGGGCTTGCGCATGGATGCCCGGTCGCGGAACCGGCGCTGCCGTTCGGCGGTGAAGTCGCCGATCGCGCGCCGATAGCTGGCCAGCAGCGCGTCGGTGGTGCTGTCCCAGGAGAAGGTGGCCGCGTGCGCGGCGGCCGCGCGGCTCATCGCCTCCGCCTGCGGCGCGCGCAGGCGCAGCAGCCGATCGAGGGCATTCGCCCAGTCGCCGACGTCATGCCCGGACACCAGGGTGCCGGAGATCCCGTCGCGCACCGCCACCGGCAGGCCGCCGACCGCGGCGGCCACGACGGGGGTTCCGCACGCCTGCGCCTCGAGGGCAACGAGACCGAAAGACTCCGAATAACTCGGCACCGCAACCAAATTGCCGGCCCGGAACAGGGTGGCCAGATCGGCGCGCGACTGCGGCGGCAGAAACGTCACCCGGTCGGTGATGCCGAGTTCGTCGGCCAGCCGAACCAGTCCGTCCGGGGAGGCCAGACCGCTGCCGGACGGGCCGCCGGCCACCACGATGCGCACCCCGGGCAGTTTCGCCGCGGCGCGCAGCACGATGTCGGGGGCCTTCAGCGGCTGGATCCGCCCGACGAAAGCCACCACGTCTTCGTCGGGCGGGAGCCCCAGCGCCGCCCGGGCCGCCCGACGGTCACCAGGGCGGAACACGTCCAGGTCCACACCGGGGTGGACGACATCGATGCGCGCGGGATCGGCGTGGTGAATCGAAATCAATTGTTTCGCTTCGTCCTCCGTGTTGACGATCAGCCGGTCCGCCTCGTCGACGACCTGCTGCTCTCCGACCGTGCGCAGCGGGGGTTCGGGCGCATCCCCGTCGGCCAGGGCCGCGTTTTTTACCGCGGCGAGCGTGTGCGCGGTGTGCACCAATGGCACCGCCCAGCGGTCGCGGGCCAGCCAGCCGACCTGTCCGGACAGCCAGTAGTGCGAGTGCACGATGTCGTAGTAACCGGGTTCGTGCGACGCCTCGGCGCGCAGCACCACGGCCGCGAACGCACACAGCTGAGTCGGCAGGTCGTACTTGTCCAGGCCCTCGAAGGGCCCGGCCACCACGTTGCGCACCAGCACGCCCGGCGCCACGTGGGCGACCGGCGGATCGGCCGACGTGGTGGCCCGGGTGAAGATCTCCACCTCGATGCCCCGCCGCGCCAGGTGCAGCGCGGTTTGCAGCACATAGACGTTCATGCCGCCGGCGTCGCCGGTCCCCGGCTGGGCCAGCGGTGAGGTGTGCACCGCCAGCACTGCAACCCGGCGCGGGTCATTCAGCCGGAAGACGTCGTCGTGCCGCACGCTTTCATCTTTACAGGACGGGCCGCCACCGGGCCCATGCGCGCTGGACGAGTGACCGATCAGGCGGACGACTCGTCTGCGGTGACGTCCCGCAGCCGGGAGCCCAGCACCCCGGCGCGCCGCATCGCGCCCAGCGGATCCGCATACAACCCGCCCAGCGACACCGTCCCCGCGCCGGCCTCCTGCACCCTGTTGCCGAAGGCGGTGACCCGGATATCGCGCGGGGGCAGCACCGAGCGCGCGGCGAAGGCCGACTCCACGTGCTCCATCGCCTCCGGGTACTCGGTGAAGGCCTGCCCGCCCACCACCAGCTCGTCGGGGTTGAGCATGTCGCGCAGCAACGCGACCGCCTCGCCGAGCACCCGGGCCCGCTCCGCCAGCAGATCCCTGGCCTGCTGATTGCCGGCCCGAGCCACCCGCAGCAGCTCGGTCATCGCCGTCGTCGGCCCGGTGGAGCGGTTCCCCGAAGTCGCCGCCGGGACGGCGGGAAGGATTTTCAGCCGGCGGGCAGCGGCCAGAACCGCTTCGTCGCTGACGGTGGACTCCAGCTTCCCGCTGCCGCCGAGCAGCTCGGAGTGGGCGGGCAAGGACGCGATGGTCCCCGGGCCGCTGACCGGGCAGTGCACCCGTCCCCCGATCACCAGGGCATAACCCACGGTCTCGCGGGCGTAGACATAGAGACTCGTCGGCGAACTCGGCGCGAATCGCCGCAGGCCGAGCAGCAGCTCGGCGCCGGCCATGGCGTCGACGTGGGAGGCCACCGACAACGGGAGGCCCAGCGCGTCGGCCAGCACGGGCCCGACCGGCGCCTGTCGCCAGCCCAACCTCGGGTGGTCGACGTGGCCGGTGACGCTGTCGACGGTGCCGCCGATCGCCACCCCGACCCAGAGCGGGCGGCGCCGGTGCCAGCGCCTCAGGTACCGGCACGCGCTCTCGGCAAGCGACGCCAGCGCGGGCCCGGCGGGGCTGAGCGGCGTCGGGGTCTCGACTGTGTCCAGCGTGCGGCCGAACAGGTCGGTAGCCACGATGCTGGTGGTACGCGCGCCGATGTGGATACCGAGCGTCACGAACGGTTCGTGGTTGATCTCCACCGGCACGCGCGGGCGGCCGATGGCCCCGGAAACGGCCAGGTCGGCGCGCTCCCGCAGCAGGCCGGCGTCGAGCAGCGCGATGACCTGACGGTTGACCGTGGCGATGCTCAGCGACGTGATGCCGGCGATGACGTCACGGCCGACCGGGCCGCGCAACCGGACGGCCCGGAAGACGGAGGCCGCCGCCGAGTCGGAGATGTGCAACGACGGCGGCAGGATCTGGCGGTGCAACCGCAGGTGGCTGTTGCGGCTGGCGGAATGATGGCTATGGGTGAGAGTGGTCGAGCGCACGAGCGTCCTTTGTCCGAGTTCCTGATGGCCGGTCTTGGCCACACCTGAAAGTCAGGAGCGGCAAAGTGCGCGGCAACAACACGCACTTGCCGCGCAAAGACACGCGGCTGTGTTGTTGAACTGGGCGCTGAGGTGCACTCCGAGAACTTAGCACGTTTATTAGAGTTGTTCCGATGAATGCAGCTAGGGGGCGCCCACGAGTCGCGGTGGTCACCGGTGCCAGTTCCGGCATCGGCGAGGCGGCCGCCAAAACCCTTGCGGCACAGGGTTTTCACGTGACCTGCGTGGCGCGCCGCGCGGACCGGATCAACGCACTGGCCGACGAGATCGGCGGGACCGCAATTGTGGCTGATGTCACAGACGACCGCGCGGTGCAAGCGCTGGCGGGCGATGTGGGCCGGGTCGATGTGCTGGTCAACAACGCCGGTGGCGCATGGGGGCTGGAATCCGTCGCCGACGCCGACTTCGAGCACTGGCGGTGGATGTGGGAGACCAACGTGATGGGCACGCTGCGGGTCACCCGCGCGCTGCTGCCCAAGCTGGTCGACTCCGGCGACGGCCTGATCGTCACCGTCACCTCGGTCGCAGCGATGGAGACCTACGACGGCGGCGCCGGCTACACGGCGGCCAAACACGCACAGGGCGCGCTGCACCGCACGCTGCGCGGTGAGCTACTCGGAAAGCCGGTGCGGCTCACCGAAATTGCCCCGGGCGCGGTCGAAACCGAGTTCTCGCTGGTGCGCTTCGACGGCGACCAACAGCGCGCCGACACCGTCTACACCGGCATAACGCCGTTGGTGGCGGCCGATGTCGCCGAGGTCATCGGTTTCGTGGCTTCGCGGCCGTCGCACGTCAACCTGGACCTGATCGTCATGAAGCCTCGCGACCAGGCCAGCGCCTCGCGGTTTAACCGCCGGGGCTAGGCCCTGGACTGGAAGTGGTCGTCGTGGGCGTGCCCGACAGTGTCGGCGCGGTCGACGGGGTGACCGGCGCAGTGACCGGAATCTGAGTCGAAGGCGGATGAGCCGTCGGGGGCGGCAGAGCCGACATCGCCACCCAGGTGTCCCAGTCCACGGCCCAGTCCCAGATATCGCCGTCGGAGTAGGACAGCTGGATCGAGCTCCCGGTCACCTCGACCGGGTCGCCGTAGATCGCGGTTTGGTAGTACTGCTGGGCGTCGCCCGTCGACAGGTTGATGCAGCCGTTGGTGACGTTGGTGTTGCCCTGCGCGCCCGCACTCGAGGGGTTGGCGTGGATGAACTCGCCGTTGTTGGAGATCCGCACCGCCCAGCGTTCGTGGGCGTTGCTGTAGCCGGCGGCCGGGTTGGACATGTAGAAGTCCGAGTACTTCTCGGTGACCACGTGGATGCCGTTGCGGGTGACGTTGCGCGCCTTGTCGGCCTCGCCGTAGCTGCACGGGAAGTCCATGATGACGCCGGCGTCGGTGACGACCTGGATGCGGTGCGAAGACACCTCGGCCCTGACCAACTGCCGCCGACCGATCTGAAAGTGCAACGAGATGTCGTCGGCGCCGAATGCGCCGTCACCGAACGGCCGTCCGTAGAGCTTGGCGTCCACATCGACGGTGGTGCCGGCCGGGTAGTACTCGCGGGGTCGCCAGTGCACGCGCGCGCCCTGCCTCTCGTCGGGCAACCAGGCCCAGCTCCCCTCGACGGGCGGGTTGGTCGTGACGGTGAGCGCCTTTTCCACGGCGGCCTTGTCACTGATCGGCGCATCGAACTGAATGATGATCGGCGCGGCCACCCCGACGGTCTGGCCGTCGGCCAGCTGGAATCCACCACCGATCTTCTTGGTGGGCGACACGGTGGTGAACTTGCCCGACAGCGGGATCGCCTTGCCGTCGTGGCCGACGGCCGAACCGCTCCAGGTGTAGGCCGCGTCGTAGCCCAGCGGCTCGGTGGTCGTGTAGACGGTCCGATCCTGGTTGAACGTCCCGGCGATCACCTTGCCCGACGAATTGGTCAACGCCACCTTCTGGAACCAGCCGTCGCTGATCTCGACGCTGATCGGCGCGATCGGAACCACGTCAGTGGCGGCATCAGCCGGCAGGAACCTCAGGCGCGCCGCCGGCGCCTCCTTCTTCTCCGCGTGTTTGGCCACGGTGCCGGCGCAGGCCGCCAATACGTTGGGGGCGAACACGCCGAGCCCCAGGGCCGCCAGGGCCAAGCGCCGGTTAATCGGCGGGGGGGAAGGGGATGTGCTCACGAAAGTTAAAGATACCGTGAGACAAGGCCTCTCCCCCGCCACGACAATTCGGCTGTGTCCGCTGCTGGGCTGCTGATTCCCGGAATTTACGCCTACAGCCTGCACCCGAGCAGGACCGGCTCCGGTTTCAGTGTGATACCAAACACAGCACGGACTCCGTCACGCACGGTCCGGGCCAGTGCTATCACGTCCTCGGCGGTGGCGCCCCCGCGGTTGGTCAAAGCGAGCGCGTGCTTGGTCGACAGCCGGCAGCGTGCCGCCTCATCGTCCGGATAGCCTTTGCCGAAGCCCGCGCGCTCCACCAGCCAGCCGGCGGCCAGCTTGACGCCCTCGGGCGCCGGGTAGTGCGGAACCGGCCCTTCGACACGACTGGCCAGCCGCTCGTAGACCTCCGGTGGCACCACCGGGTTGGTGAAGAACGAACCCACGCTCCAGGTGTCGTGGTCGGCGGCGTCGAGGACCATGCCCTTGCGGGCCCGCAGCATCAGCACCGCCTCGCGGACGGCCTTCGGGTCGGCGCGCTCGCCGCTGGTCGCGTTCAACGCGGCCGTCAGCTCGCCGTAGCGCAACGGGGCGCTGCGGCCCGGTGCGTCCAGCGCGAACTCGACTTCCAGTATCACAGAAGGGATTTCGCGCCCCGACTGGCTGGCGCGCTTGAACAGGCTGGTGCGATAACCGAAACCCAGCTCATCGCCCGGCACCCAGCGCACCGAGCCGCTGCCGCGATCCAATACCCGGACCCGGGTGATGGTGTCGGACACCTCTGCCCCGTAGGCTCCGACGTTCTGCACCGGCGTGGCCCCGGCCGACCCGGGTATACCGGACAGGCATTCCAGCCCACCCAAACCGTGCTCGAGGGTGCTGACCACCACGTCGTCCCACACCGCGCCCGCCTCCGCGCGCACCAGGTTGCCGTCGACGGTGACGCCGTCGTTGGCCAGGCGCACGGCGGTCAGATCGGTCAACGTATCGGCGATCACCAGGTTGGAGCCGCCGGCAAACACCAGTACCGGTCGGCGCTCCCCGCCGCGGGCTGCTTGTGCTTCTGAGTCCAGCTGCCGCAAAACGGCGACCACCTGCTCGGTGCTGGTGCAGGTGATCAGGCGTCGCGCGACCGGTCCGACCCGCAACGTGGTCAGCGGCCCCAGCGGCACCGCCTCGGCGACATGCGCACCGGCAAAGAGCGAACCGACACCGCTCTTTTTCATGGCCCGTAACGGTAGCCTGGCCAGCGATGCCGCGTTCATTCGAGTTGTCGGCCGACTACGAGGGCACCGTCGACCAGCTTCATCGCGCCTTCCGCGACGAGGAGTACTGGTGGGCCAGGCTGGCCGACATTCCCGTCGACGTAGCGAGGCTGGAGTCGATGCGGGTGGGCGGCGAGACCGGCGACGACGGCACCATCGAGGTGGTCACGCTGCAGATGGTGCGCAGCCACAATTTGCACTCCATCGTCAAGCAGCTGCATCGGGGCGACGTCGCCATCAGGCGCAAGGAGACTTGGGGGCCGGTGACCGATGGCGCCGCGACGGCCACCCTGGTGAGCTCGATCGAGGACACCCCGGTGCATATTTCGGGCACGGCCGAGCTGTCGCCGATCGCCGAGTCCGGCGGCGCCCGGGTCGATTTTCAGATCACCGTCCAGGTGCGGGTCCCGCTCCTCGGCGGCAAAGTGGAGAGGCTCATCGGCAACAATCTGGGTGAGCTGATTTCCAGGGAACAACAGTTCACCGCGGAGTGGATCGCCAAGAACGCATAGTCCGTCGCCGGGCCTAAGCTGAACTGCCCGCCTCCTCGCGCCGCACGCGGCGCATCGTCACCGCGCCTAAGCTGGCGCCCATGCGAATCGCGTTGGCGCAAATCCTCAGTGGCAGCGATCCGGCAGCAAACCTGCAGGTGGTGCGCGAGTACACCCGCCAGGCCGCCGACGCGGGCGCCACGCTGGTGGTGTTCCCCGAGGCGACCATGTGCCAGTTCGGCGTCCCGCTGGCACCGGTCGCCGAGCCGACCGACGGGCCCTGGGCCGACGGCGTGCGCCGGATCGCGACCGACGCCGGGATCACCGTCATCGCCGGCATGTTCACTCCGGCCGGCGACGGGCGGGTGACCAACACGCTGATCGTGGCCGGGCCGGGTACCCCCAACCGGCCGGACACCCGCTACGACAAGATCCACCTCTACGACGCGTTCGGATTCACCGAGTCGCGCACCGTCGCGCCCGGACACGAGCCGGTGGTCGTCGAGGTCGACGAGGTTCGGGTCGGGTTGAGCGTTTGCTACGACATCCGCTTTCCGGCGCTCTACACCGAACTGGCCCGGCGCGGCGCCCAGCTGATCGTCGTCTGCGCGTCCTGGGGATCGGGGCCGGGCAAGCTCGAGCAGTGGACGCTGCTGGCGCGGGCCCGGGCGCTGGATTCGATGAGCTACGTCGCCGCCGTCGGTCAGGCCGATCCCGTGGGCGCCCTGACCAAGTCGGGATCCGGCTCGGGCGCGCCGACGGGGGTGGGCGGCAGCCTGGTGGCCTCGCCGCTGGGCGAGGTGGTCGCCTCGGCCGGTAACCGGCCGCAGCTGGTAGTCGCCGACATCGACGTCAACCGAGTGGCCGAGGCCCGCGACAGCATCGCGGTGCTGCGTAACCGCTCCGACTTTGCTCAGGTTGATAGGGCAGAATCGGTTGGGTGACGAACCCACAAGGACCACCGAACGAGGGCCCGTCGACGTGGGCCCGTCCCGGCAACCAAGGTCCCTTCGGCCAGCCCCCCACTGAGCGGCCGACCGAGCGCATAAATACCGGCGGTCCGGCCCAGGCACCCCCTCCGGCCGCCCCCGGTCAGCAGCCCGGTCAGACCGAGCAGTTGAGCGCGCCGCATGCGAACCCGCCGCGTCCCGGCTATGCCCCTCCGCCCATCCCGCCCGTGGGCCCGACGGAAAAGCTGGCCGCTCCCGACCAAGAGCCGCCCCCGGTGAAAAGTAAACGACGCTTCCTTCGCGACCCGCTATCCATCCTCCTGATCTGCGTCATCGTCTTCGCGCTCATCATCGCGGGGCTGATCGGGGCCGAGCTCTACGTCCGTCACGTGGCGGACAAAAAGGTCGCCGAAGCGGTGGCATGTGAGGTCAAGGATTCGGCCACCGCCTCCTTCGGCGTGACGCCGCTGATGCTGTGGCAGCACCTGACGAAGCACTACACCAACATCTCGGTGCAGACGGCCGGCAACAACATCCGCGATGCCAAGGGCATGAAGCTCAACCTCAACATCAAAGACGTCCGGCTCCAGTCGACGGCCAACTCGAAAGGCAGCATCGGCTCGCTGGACGCCACCATCACCTGGACCAGTGACGGCATCAAGCAGTCGGTGCAAAGCGCGATTCCGGTTCTGGGTCCGTTCGTCACCAGCAGCGTGACAACCCATCCGGCCGACGGCACCGTCGAGTTGAAGGGCATGCTGGACAACATCACGGCCAAGCCGGTGGTGTCCGGCAACGGGTTGGACCTGCAGATCGTCAGTTTCAACGCGCTCGGTTTCACGATGCCGAAAGAGTCGGTGCAGTCGACGCTGGACGACTTCTTCTCCAGCGTGACCAAGAACTTCCCGCTCGGCATCCACGCCGACAGCGTTCAGGTGACGGATACCGGTGTGACCAGCCACTTTTCGACGCAGAACGCGACCATTCCCAACGACAACACCAACAACCCCTGCTTCGCCAACCTCTGACCAGCGCTGGTTCTAGCGGGTTCTAGCGAACTTGGCTGAGCCCGTCGAGCACCGCGCGGGTGCCGGACAGGCCAAGCCGAGTCGCGCCGGCGTCCAGCATGGCGACCGCGTCCGCGGCGGTGCGGATGCCGCCGCTGGCCTTGATGCCCAGCCGCCCGCCGACGGTCTCGGCCATCAACGCAACGGCATCCAGGGACGCCCCGCCGGCGGGATGGAACCCGGTCGAGGTCTTGACGAAATCGGCACCGGCGTCCTCGGCGGTGCGACACACGTCTGCCAGCGTGCGCCCGTCCCCGTGGCGTAGCAGCACCGCCGACTCCACGATCACTTTGAGCAGGGATCGGGGTGCGGCGGCCCGCACCGCTTCGATGTCGGATCGCACGGCGCCGAAGTCCCCGGCCAGCGCGGCGCCGACGTCGATGACCATGTCGATCTCGGAGGCCCCGGACGCCACGGCCCGCACGGCCTCGTGCGCCTTGACCGCCGGCACGTGCTTGCCCGACGGAAAACCTGCCACCGCCGCCACCCGCAGGCCCCCGCCGGCTTCCACCGCGATCGGCACCATCGACGGCGAGACGCATACCGCGTAGACGCCGAGGTCGGCGGCCTCGGCGACCAGAGCGGCCACGTCGGCGCGGGTGGCCTCGGGTTTGAGCAGGGTGTGGTCGATCAGGGCCGCCAACTGGTCCCGGGTGGGTCGGCTCGCCACTAGAGCGCTTCTTCGGGCCCGCCGGGATTGCAGCCGGAGGCGACCATCTCGGCGTCGTCGACCACCGGCCGCCAAGGCTCCAGGTTCCAGCTGCTCTTGCCCGGTTGCGCCAGTTCGGCGAACTGCCAGTGGCAGACGAACTGCGCGCGCATGCCGGCGGTGTCGGCGTCCGGCGACAGCGCGAGCACCTCGGCCCACGCCTCGTCGGCTAACGCCTCAGTGGCCCCGGTGGCCCCTGTCCCGGGCTGGCTCGCGGCCATGCGCCCAGCTGGTGTGGGGAAGACGCGCAGGCTGCTCAGGCCGTGCCAGTGCGCCCACTGGGTGTGGTCGATGAATGGAGGTAACGGGTTGGGTGGGTTGGCCGCGCCCGCGCCGGGATCGGCCCCTGGATCGGCAAGAGCGGGATGCGCCTGAATCGGGGAGCCCAGCAGGGCCACGAACATCGCGACCACCGTCACCGGCGCGGCCAGCAGGGCTTTCATCCCGCTAGCGCGACTTACCCTGAATGTCGAGGAGTTTGGGCCGCACGTCGACCAGGTACACGCCGGCGGCACAGGCGGCGATCGCCATGCCCAGCACGCCGAAAACGAAACTCAAGATGGATGTCAGCGCGACGGCGAGGCCGAGGATGATCAGCCACACCGGCTTGGTCAGCTTGTCCGCGGCGGTATAGGCGTCGGGTCGCTGCAGCGCCGCGTGCACGAACGAGTACACCGCCGTCACCAGGACAGCGATCTGCAACCCCAACATCACGGTACCCACGAGGTGGTTCACGCCTTAAGGGTATGCGGGCACCGTCCAAAACGTCGACTCCGAGTTGCCCTACGGGCAACTCGGAGTCGAGTGTCTGGTCAATACCGAGTTGAACTCGGCGCCTGACTACTTCTGGGTGACCTTCTTGGCCGACGCCTTCTTAGCCGGAGCCTTCTTGGCCGGAGCCTTCTTGGCCGGAGCCTTCTTGGCCGCACCCTTCTTGGCCGGAGCCTTCTTGGGCAGCTCGATGCCGACCAGCTTGGCCGCCCGCTCACCGACCGCGCGGGTCTGCGATGCGACGGTGCCGAGCGCCTCCTGGGTCAGCTCGACGGCCTGGTCCACGTAGCCCTCGGCGCGCGACGACGCGTCCTCGAAGGCGCGCTGGCTGCGCAGCCGGTCCAGGGCGGCCTCGCCGCGCTCGACCAGCTCGTTGTACCGGGTGGTCGCTGCCTCCAGGTAGCCCTCGGCGGCCTTGCGCAGCTCGTCCGAGGTGAACCTTTCGCGCAGCTCGGTGAACTGCTCGGGCAGGTCCTCCTGAAGCTTCGACAGGCGAGCACGCCTCTCCTCGACACGACTGCGGGTCTCGGTGCGGGTCTCCTCGGCACGCTCACGCAGGTTGGAGATGAGGTCGTTGACCGTGGCGAGGGCCAGGTCGGCGGCGCCCAGCGCTGCCAGCAACGGGGCCCGCAAGTCGTCGATGTTCGGGTTTTCAGCCATGGTGTTTCCTTTCATGATTTGTTTTGTTATCGGGCTTACTACCTCTGGGAATCTGGAAGAAAAGGGGGCAAGCGTCGGCTCCTCTGGGAGGAGTAGTCAAGACCCGCGGATTGACATGGCACGCGGCTTGCCGGGGAACCTCCTGATTGGTCGGGTCGGCTGATCGAGTTCGCATCGCTGCTGGGCGCTCAAGGCCTGGCGTGAGACCCCTTCTCTTTGGGTAACCAACCGGCCGTGCATCTATACGTCACCTGGTCACTGGCGCGACGCGAAAGCCCTCTGCCGGCGGTTTGGCGGCCGACTGCGTAACGGGCCAATTACTCGTCACTGTCGGATTCGCTCGGACACTCCTCATGCATTGACTCGTTCTGCTGGGTGAACGACGCGTAGACCTCGAGCAGAACCTGCTTCTGACGCTCGGTAATCGCCGTATCGGTGATGATGGCGTCGCGCACCTGACTCTTATCGCTGGGCTCGAGAATCCCCGCCCTCACGTAGAGCACCTCGGCGGAAACCCGCAGCGCCTTCGCGATCTGGCTCAGGACGTCGGCGGACGGCTTACGCAATCCGCGCTCCACCTGGCTCAGGTAAGGATTGCTGACACCCGACCGCTCGGCAAGTTGTCGCACCGAGACTTGCGCGTTCTCGCGCAGGTCTCGGATGAAGCTGCCGATGTCGGAGGCCGCGGTGGACACCTTGGCGGAGAACTTCTCCTCCGGAGGCATCGCGTACTCCTTCAGTCGGGGTGGGCAATCTTTACGGCCCTTAGGGTACGACCCAGTGCTTGCTATTGCAAGCACTGGGTCGTACCCCTAGAAAAGTAGCTGCGCGACGGCGTAGATGATCAGCCCCGCCAGGGCGCCCACCACGGTGCCATTGATGCGAATGAACTGCAGGTCACGACCCACGTGCAGTTCGATTCGGCGGCTGGCCTCCTCGGCGTCCCAGCGCTCGATCGTGTCGGTGATGATCGCGGTGATTTCCACCGCGTACTCGGAGACCAGATGCTGGGCCGCCCGCACGATCCAGTTGTCGACCTTGTCGCGGAGGTCGGCGTCGTCGCGCAGCGACTCCCCGATCCGGACCACGGTGTGGGCGATGCGGGTCCGCAACGCGCTGGACGGGTCGTCGACGCCCTCGAGCACCAGCCTTTTCAGCGTCTTCCACGCCGTCGCGGCGGCGGTGGCGATCTCGTCGCGCGCCATCAGCTGTTCCTTGACCGCATCGGCGCGCGCGATGGTCTCCGGGTCGTTCTGCAGGTCGTCGGCGAACTCGAACAGGAAGCGCGTCGCGGAACGGCGCAACTCGTGGTCGGGGTTGCGGCGCACCTTGTCGGTGAAGTCCATCAACTCGCGGTGGATGCGGTCGCCGACGAGATGGTCGATGAATCGAGGGGACCAGCTGGGCGAGTCACGCTCGACCACCCGCTGGATGACCTCCCCGGCGTTCAGCGACCACTGAAACGCCCGGTCGGCCAGCAACTGGATCAGGGCCTCCTGGCGGTTCTCGGCCAGCAGGGTCCCCAGCACCCGGCCCACCGGTGGACCCCATTGCGGTTCGGCGATGCGGCGCACGATCATCCGGTCGATCACCTGCTGGACATCCTCGTCGCGCAGGAGCTCCACCAGCACCCGCAGCACCGTCGCCGTCTCGCTCGCCACCCGCTCGGCGTGCGCGGTCTCCGACAGCCACTTACCCAGGCGGCTCGGCACCTGCGCGTCGCGCAGCTTGGTCTCGACGACCGGCGGCGACAGGAAGTTCTCCCGCACGAAGGTCCCCAGGCCCTCGCCGAGCTGGTCCTTCTTGCGCTTGATGATCGCGGTGTGCGGAATCGGTATGCCCAGCGGGTGCGTGAACAGCGCGGTAACGGCGAACCAGTCGGCCAGGGCGCCCACCATGCCGGCCTCCGCGGCCGCACCGACGTAGCCCACCCAGGCGCCCACGCTGGCGTGGGCCTGCGCCCACCGACAGGCGAGGAACACTCCGGTGGCACCGATCAGGAAACTCAGCGCCACCATCTTCATCCGGCGCAGCGCCACCCGCCGCTGGGCGTCGGCCTCCGGATCGGCCCCGGCGAAGGATTCCGCGAAGGACGCGCGGGCCCGCGGCGCCTCGGTCGCCGGCCCGATCAAGTCCGGCCCCGCCGCGGGCGGGCCCGACGCTTCGCCCCTGTCTGAGGCTCTGTGTACCACCACACCATCATGTATTGCCGCGATGTATTGCCGCGAGCAGTTAGTGTTACCGCCCTGGTTGCGGACCCCGCACATACGCGGCCCATGCGCCAAAACGGGCCGCACAAGCCGTAGTATCGGGGGCGTCTGATGAGTGGGAAGCGGCGAGTGTGGCAGAGCGAATCCCGGCTGTGACCGTGAAGACGGATGGTCGCAAGCGGCGCTGGCACCAACACAAGGTGGAGCGCCGGAACGAGCTGGTTGACGGCACGATCGTTGCGATCCGCCGACTGGGCCGCTTCCTCAGCATGGACGAAATTGCGGCCGAGATCGGGGTCTCCAAGACCGTGCTGTACCGCTATTTCGTCGACAAGAACGACCTGACCACCGCGGTGCTGATGCGCTTCGCGCAGTCGACGCTGATTCCCAACATGGCCGGGGCGCTCTCTTCCAACCTGGACGGGTTCGACCTGACCCGCGAGATCATCCGGGTGTATGTCGAAACCGTGGCCGATGAACCCGAGCCGTATCGGTTCGTGATGGCCAACAGCTCGCCGACCAAGAGCAAGGTGATCGCCGACTCCGAGCGAATCATCGCCCGCATGCTCTCGATGATGCTGCGCCGCCGCATGCAGGAGGCCGGGATGGACACCGGCGGGGTCGAACCGTGGGCCTACATGATCGTCGGCGGCGTCCAGCTGGCCACCCACTCCTGGATCTCCGACCCGCGGATGACCGTCGACGAGCTGATCGACTACCTGACCATGCTGAGCTGGAGCGCAATCTGCGGGATCGTCGAGGCCGGCGGGTCGCTGGAGAAGTTCCGGGGGCAGCCGCATCCATCGCCGATCGTGCCGCCGCAGGCGCCATGAGGTCGCGGTCCCATGCCTGACGTGAGTGTTGGCTCGCGGCTCAGATCGTGGGCCTACGCGCTCCGCACCACCAATCCGCCGCCGGATGGGCCGGTCGACACCGTCACGCGGTGGCTCGTGGTCACCCGCTCGGCGGTACTGCCGATGACCCTGGTCTCCGGCCTGGTGGCGGCCCTGCTGGCGATCGGCGAACCCGGGCTGGACTGGCGCTGGCTGGTCCTGGCCGTGGTGGGCATCACGCTGGCGCACACCGCCAACAATCTCATGAACGACCTCTACGACACCCAGGTCGGCACCGACAGTGCCAGCTACCCGCGCGCGCTGTACGCCCCGCACCCGGTGCTGTCCGGGCTGATCAGCCGCCGCACTCTGGGCCTGGCGATCCTGCTGGTGAACATCGCCGATCTGGCCATCCTGATCACGCTGGCGTGGGCGCGCGGGTGGCCCGTGGTGGCCTTCGCGCTCGGCGGATTCGCCCTGAGCGTTGCCTACACGGCGCCGCCGCTGCGGCTGAAGAAACGCGGCCTCGGCGAACCCGACGTCTTCGTCGTCTGGGGTCCGCTGATGGTGTGCGGAACCTACTACTCGGCGGTGGGCGCGGTCGGTTGGGATGTCGTGCTGGCGTCGCTGCCCTATGGCTTGTTGTGCACGACGGTGCTGATGGGCAAGCACATCGACAAGATCCCCTACGACGAACCGCTCGGCATCCGGACGCTGCCCGTCCTGCTCGGCGAGGCTCGCGCCCGGGTCGTCACGCTGGGCATGATGGTCGGTTTTTATGTGCTGGTGGCTGTTGACGTCGCGGTGGGCGCGATGCCGTGGCCCGCGCTGGTCGTCGCGCTGGCGCTGCCCCGGCTGGCGAAGGTGTGGCCGTATTTCCGCCGCCCGAGGCCCGACGAGCCGCCACCGAAGTTTCCGGTGTGGCCGCTGTGGTATGCGGCGCTGGCCTGGGTGCACGTGCGCCAGGCCGGTGCCCTGCTGGTCGTCGGCCTCGCGGCCGGCGCCGTATTGCGTGTTTTGTGACGAGCGTGTGACGTAACGCCGGGGTCGAGAATGCGACTTGGACCGCCTTAACGGCTAGCATGCAGGGGATGCATCGGGGGTGAAACGGGGCGCTTGGGCTCCATGACGCGCGAGCCCCCGAGATACAGGAAAGGCCTTGTTTCCATGTCTGTGCAGCTCACGCCGCATTTCGGGAACGTGCAAGCGCACTACGATCTGTCTGACGACTTCTTCCGGCTGTTTCTGGACCCCACCCAGACCTACAGCTGCGCCTACTTCGAGCGCGACGACATGACGCTCGAGGAGGCGCAGATCGCCAAGATCGACCTGGCGCTGGGGAAGCTCGAGCTCGAGCCGGGGATGACGCTGCTGGACATCGGCTGCGGGTGGGGCGCCACCATGCGGCGCGCGATCGAGAAGTACGACGTCAACGTCGTCGGCCTGACGCTGTCGGAGAACCAGGCGGCGCACGTGGAGAAGATGTTCGAGCAAATGGACACCCCCCGCTCCCGACAGGTGCTGCTGGAGGGCTGGGAGAAGTTCCACGAGCCCGTCGACCGCATCGTCTCGATCGGGGCCTTCGAGCACTTCGGCCGCCAGCGCTGGGGCCTCTTCTTCAAGATGGCCTATCAGGTGCTGCCGGCCGACGGCATCATGCTGCTGCACACCATCACGCGTCCCACCTTCAAAGACGCCCGGGCGCAGGGCAATACGTTGACCCACGAAATCGTTCACTTCACCCAGTTCATCCTGGCCGAGATCTTCCCCGGCGGCTGGCTGCCGACGATTCCGTCGGTCGAAGAGCACGCGGCCGCGGCCGGCTTCAAGATGACGC
This sequence comes from uncultured Actinomycetota bacterium, assembly GCA_963802525.1. Taxonomy (GTDB): domain Bacteria; phylum Actinomycetota; class Actinomycetes; order Mycobacteriales; family Mycobacteriaceae; genus Mycobacterium. Next base: position 108,595 of record CAWDJC010000006.1, read on the forward strand.
GGATCCAGTCGCTGCAGCTGCACTACGCGAGGACCCTGGAAACGTGGGCCGCCGCGCTCGAGGCCAACAAAGGCAAGGCGATCGCCATCCAATCGGAAGAGGTCTACGACCGCTACATGAAGTACCTGACCGGCTGCGCCAAGCTGTTTCGCCAGGGCTACACGGACGTCAACCAGTTCACCTGCGAAAAGTAACCACGCTCGCGCATGCGAGCGTGTGTTCGACGAGCGTGGGGCCCATGGACGAATTCGAGGCACCTGCCGTACTCGAGGCCCACACTCGGCGGCCTTACCGGCGTCAGTAGGTGTAGAAACCCTGACCCGATTTCTTGCCCAGCCGGCCCGCCTCCACCATGCGCAACAGCAGCGGCGGCGGACCGTACTGAGGCTCCTTGAATTCCTCGAACATCTTGTCCGCGATCAGTTTCAGGGTGTCCAGGCCAACGAGGTCGGACAGCCGCAGCGGGCCCATCGGGTGCGATAGCCCGGCGACAACGGCCTTGTCGACGTCTTCCACGCTGGCAAAGCCGGCCTCCACCATCCGGATCGCCGAGAGAGGTAAGGCACCAGCAGCGCGTTCACCACGAAGCCGGACCGGTCGGAGCAGCGCACCACCTGCTTGCCCAGGACCGCGCCGGCGAACTCCTCGGTGCGTGCGGCGGTGGCTTCGTCGGTCACCAGCGTGCACACCAACTCGACCAGCGGCAGCACCGGGACCGGATTGAAGAAGTGCAGGCCCAGCACGCGTTGCGGGTTCTTGGTGGCCGCGGCGACCTTCATGATCGGAATGCTGGAGGTGTTCGACGCCAACACCGCGTCGGGATCGGTGATCACCCGGTCGAGTTCGGCGAAGATCTCCGCCTTGACGGTCTCGTCCTCGACGATGGCCTCGATCACCAGTTGCCGGTCGGCCAGGTCTTTCAGGTCGGTGGTGAAGGTCAGCTTGCTCAGGGCGCGGTCGCGTTCCCGCTCGGTCACCTTGCCCGCGCTGACGCCGCGCTCCAGCGACTTCACGATGCGGTTGCGCCCCGCCGTGATCAGCGCCTCGGTCGGCTCGTACACGGTCACGTCGACACCGGCACGGACGGAAACCTCGGCGATCCCGGAGCCCATCTGCCCGGCCCCGACAACCCCCACCCGCTGGATCGCTGCGTCGCTCACTTGTTTTCTCCAGTCGTATTGTCGTGCACCGCAATAGGCCCCGCCCAGGTTAGCTGGGCGGGGCCTATGCTACTTCAGCCGCTAGCGGAGTCAGCTCGGTGACTTAGCCGTCGGTTTGCCTTCGTCCTCGCGGGCTTACGCCCGCTCGTCCTCAGTGACTTAGCCGTCGGTCCTGTCCCGCTTCGTCCTCTCGCGGGCTTACGCCCGCTCGTCCTCAGTGAAACTGGCCCTCTTCGGTGGAACCGGTCAGCGCGGTGGTCGACGAGCTCGGGTCCACCGTGGTGGCGATCCGGTCGAAGTAACCGGCACCGACCTCGCGCTGGTGCTTGGTGGCGGTGTAGCCACGCTCCTCGGCGGCGAACTCGCGCTCCTGCAGTTCCACGTAGGCGCTCATCTGGTTGCGGGCGTAGCCGTAGGCCAGATCGAACATCGAGTAGTTCAGCGCGTGGAACCCGGCCAACGTGATGAACTGGAACTTGAATCCCATTGCCGCAAGCTCCTTTTGGAACTTGGCGATGGTGCCGTCGTCGAGGTGCTTGCGCCAGTTGAACGACGGCGAGCAGTTGTACGCCAGCATCTGGTCGGGGTACTCGGCCTTCACCGCCTCGGAGAACTTCCGCGCGACCTCCAGGTCGGGGGTGCCGGTCTCCATCCAGATCAGGTCGGCGAACGGGGCGTAGGCCTTCGCCCGCGCGATGCAGGGCTCGATGCCGTTCTTGGTCCGGTAGAAACCTTCGCGGGTGCGCTCGCCGGTGATGAACGGCTGGTCGCGCTCGTCGACGTCGGACGTGATCAGCGTGGCCGCCTCGGCGTCGGTGCGGGCGATCACCACGGTCGGCACGCCGCAGACGTCGGCAGCCAGCCGGGCCGAGGTGAGCGTGCGGATGTGCTGCTGGGTCGGGATCAGCACCTTGCCACCCAGGTGACCGCACTTCTTCTCGGACGCCAGCTGGTCCTCCCAGTGAGAACCCGCGACGCCGGCGGCGATCAGGGCCTTCTGCAGCTCGTAGACGTTGAGCGCCCCACCGAAGCCGGCCTCGCCGTCGGCGACGATCGGCGCCAGCCAGTTCTCCACCGACTTGTCGCCCTCGACCTTGGCGATCTGGTCGGCGCGCTGCAAAGCGTTGTTGATCCGGCGGACCACCTGCGGCACCGAGTTGGCCGGGTACAGGCTCTGGTCGGGGTAGGTGTGGCCGGACAGGTTGGCGTCACCGGCGACCTGCCAGCCCGACAGGTAGATGGCCTTCAGGCCGGCGCGCACCTGCTGGACGGCCTGGTTGCCGGTCAGCGCGCCGAGCGCGTTGACCCACTCCAGGTCGTGCAGCTCTTCCCACAGCACCTCCGCGCCACGGCGGGCCAAGGTGTGCTCCTCGACCACGGTGCCTTGCAACGCGACGACGTCCTCGGCGGTGTAGGTGCGGGTGACGTCCTTCCAGCGGGGGTTCGTGTCCCAGTCGTGCTGGATCTGCTCGGCGCTCTTCGGGGTGCCAACGACAGACATTGGGCTTACTCCTTAAACGGTTTTCATTGCTGAGTTGTCTTGCTGAGCGAGGCCACCCGCCATTCGGCGGTAGCTAGTGGCTCAACTTCACTGGCGTGCTAACTCGACGATGGCACAGCTTGTTATGGCGGTCCACCCGTTTTCATTTGCCAATTTCGGCAACGACTCCGCGCGATTTTGTAAATCTTGCGAAGATGAATGTTAACTTAACCGTTTCAGAAGTTACCCGTCAGTAAACGTATTTCCGCAGGTCAAACCGGAAGTTGACGGGGCTGCCGGTTCCGCTACAGAGCGAAGATCGATGCGACGGCTTTCGTCTCGTCGCCGACGGCGTATGTGAGCGTTGTAACAGCCCGATCGGCCAGGTCGGGACCGAATTGATCGGTGGAGCCGGCCGGGTGGACATGCGAGATGATCTCCAGCTTGTCGCCCAGCGCAACCGGCGCCTCGTGCTCGATCGTGGTGCGCAGCGGCCCCTGCAGCAGCTCGGGGTGCGACGCCAGATAGTCCTCGATCACGCTCCAGTACACCGAGTTGTTCATGTGGTCGAACAGGTCGATGTCGGTCACCCGGACGGGGAACTCGTGGATCTCGGTGGCGTCGTCACGGCTGCCCGGCTTCAAATAGCCCTTCCACCGCAAACGGTCGATGGAGGTGGTCTTGTGCAGTCCCGCCAGGAAGTCGTCGGCGATGCGGGACGGCATCTGGGTTTCCCGATTGATGTTGATCCAGAACGCCTCGGATTCGATCAGGCCGCCCTTGCGACCGTCGATGCGCACCCGCATCTCACACCACCGGTTCGAGGTCCCCGAACACCAGCGCCGACAGCGCAACATGTCCTGGAATTCGATCGGGCGGATCAGGTCCACCATGGTGCGGCGGACGATCCACAGCGGATGGGTCTCCTCGAAGCCCATCTCGCGCAGCTGGTCCTGACCGATGTCCTGGATGTGCCGGGCGGCCCCGTCCAGCCGCAGTCGACCGGTTCGGTCGATGTCGCCTACGCGCAGCGGCCATTCGCGACCGAATACATCGGGGTGGCCGTCGGGCACCGGCATCAGTATTTTGTCCAGGCTCACGGCTGCGCTCCCCGTTTCCTCCTCGTCGGTACCTCAGGTTAACCCCGGGCCCGGATGCAAATGATGCCAAATCGCGTCTCCGAAACACTAATTGTGATCGGACCGTGCCGCCGTGCCAACTCTGCGAACCGTGCCTTAGCAGCGGCGGGTACGCTTCGTTGAGTGCCCAAGACCTTCGTCGGCTCCCGCGTTCGCCAGCTGCGCAACGAGCGCGGGTTCAGTCAGGCCGCGCTGGCCCAGATGCTGGAGATCTCGCCCAGCTACCTCAACCAGATCGAGCACGACGTTCGCCCGCTGACGGTGGCCGTGCTGCTGCGGATCACCGAGGTGTTCGGGGTGGACGCGACCTTCTTCGCCCCGCAGGACGACACCCGGCTGGTCGCCGAGCTGCGTGAGGTGACGATGGACCGCGATCTGGACATCGACGTCGACCCGACCGATGTCGCCGAGATGGTCAGCGCCCACCCGGTCCTGGCCCGCGCGGTGGTCAACCTGCACCGGCGCTACCGGATGACCACCGCCCAGCTGGCCGCCGCCACCGAGGAGCGCTACTCGGACGGCAGCGGCAGCGGGTCGATCACCATGCCCCACGAAGAGGTGCGCGACTACTTCTACCAACGCCAGAACTATCTGCACGAGCTGGACACCGCCGCCGAAGACCTCACCATCCAGATGCGGCTGCACCACGGCGACCTGGCCCGCGAGTTGACCCGCCGGCTCAGCGAGGTGCACGGGGTGCACATCATCAGGCGCATCGACCTCGGGGACACCGTCCTGCACCGCTACGACCCCAACACCAAGACGCTGGAGATCAGCAATCACCTCTCCTCGGGCCAACAGGTGTTCAAGCTGGCGGCCGAATTGGCGTACCTCGAGTTCGGCGACCTGATCGACAGCCTCGTCGCCGAGGGCAAGTTCACCAGCGAGGAGTCGCATACGCTGGCCCGGCTGGGTCTGGCCAACTACTTCGCCGCGGCCGCGGTGCTGCCCTACCGCCAGTTTCATGACGTCGCCGAGAATTTCCGCTACGACGTCGAGCGGTTGTCGTCGTTCTACTCGGTGAGCTACGAGACCATCGCGCACCGGCTTTCGACGTTGCAGCGGCCGACGATGCGGGGCGTGCCGTTCTCGTTCGTCCGGGTGGACCGGGCCGGCAACATGTCAAAACGACAGTCGGCCACCGGTTTTCACTTCTCCTCCAGCGGCGGCACGTGCCCGCTGTGGAACGTCTACGAGACGTTCGCCAACCCGGGCACGATCCTGGTGCAGATCGCCCAGATGCCCGACGGCCGCAACTACATGTGGGTGGCCCGCACCGTCGAGCGCCGCGCCGCGCGGTATGGTCAGCCCGGTAAAACCTTCGCGATCGGGTTGGGCTGCGAGCTTCGCCACGCGCACCGGCTCGTCTACTCGGAAGGACTCGACTTGTCGGGTGAGATCGCCACACCGATCGGCGCGGGCTGCCGCGTCTGCGAACGCGACAACTGCCCGCAGCGGGCGTTCCCGGCCCTGGGCCGCGCGCTCGATCTCGACGAGCACCGCAGCACCGTGTCCCCGTACCTGGTGAAGCAGCCGTGACCGCGGCCGGCAGCGGTGAAATCGGTCGGATCCCGTCGGGCCGGTTCCGCGAACTGGGGCCGCTCAACTGGGTGATGGCAAAGTTGGCCGCGCGCAGGATGCGGGTGCCGGAGATGCACCTGTTCACCACTTTGGGACAGGGTCGTTTGCTGTTCTGGACCTGGTCGATTTACAGCGGGCGGCTGCTGCGGGGCCGGCTGCCCACGATCGAGACCGAGTTGGTGATCCTGCGGGTGGCGCATTTGCGCGGTTGCGAATACGAGTTGCAGCACCATCGCGGGATGGCCCGAAATCAGGGGCTGGATGACGACACTCAGGCCTCCATTTTCGCATGGCCCGATGTGCCGGAGGGTGCGGCGGACCGCCTGAGCGAACGGCAGCGGGCACTGCTGGCGGCCACGGACGAATTCGTCATGGATCGCACGATCACCGACGGCACCTGGCGCCAGCTCGCGGCCCACCTGGATCGCCGTCAGCTCATCGAATTCTGTCTGCTGGCAGGCCAATACGACGGTCTGGCCGCCACGATGTCGGCGCTGGCCATCCCGTTGGACAAGCCTAACTAGAAGTACACGTCGGCCAGCACCGCCAACGTCAGCAGCACGGGCAGTACGGGCAGGCCGAACCCGAAGCCCGACCACGCATATCTCCCGCGCCGCCGCTGCACCGATGCCCACAGCACGGCGCAGACCGCCAGCACCACCGACACCAGCAACACCGTCGGGGCCCATCGGCCCACCTCCGCGTTGTCATCGGCGATCGAAAAGGCCACCAGCCACAGGACATAGCCCGCGGCGGCCCCGCCGATGACGCCAATCACGGTGTCGCTGCGAATCATTGGCAAGCTCAGAAGTTGATCATGTGGCCGACCAGGCCGTGGAAGCACTCCTGCAGCGCCTCGGACATGGTCGGATGCGTGTGCACGTTGCGAGCCAGCTCGGTGGCGGTCAGGTCCCACTTCTGCGCCAGCGTCAGCTCCGGCAACAGCTCGGACACGTCGTGGCCGATCAGGTGGCCGCCCAGCAGCTCGCCGTACTTGGCGTCGGCGACCAGCTTGACGAAGCCGCTGGGGTCGCCCAGGCCATGCGCTTTGGCGTTGGCGGTGAACGGGAACTTGGCCACCACGACGTCGTAGCCTTCGTCGCGGGCCTGCTCCTCGGTGAGCCCGAAGCTGGCGACCTGGGGCTGGCAGAACGTCGCGCGGGGCAGCATGCGGTAGTCGCCGAGGGCCAAAGTCTCCGCGCCGGCGATGGTTTCGGCCGCCACCACGCCCTGGGCCTCGGCGACGTGGGCCAGCTGCAGCAGCCCGGTGACGTCGCCGATGGCGTAGATGTGGTCGACGTTGGTGCGCATGTAATCGGTGATGCCGATCGCCTTGCGCTCGGTCAGCGCGACGCCGGCCTTGTCCAGGCCGTAGCCGTCGACGTTGGGTGCAAAACCGATGGCCTGCAACACCTTTTCGGCCTTGAGCTCCTCGGACTTACCGTCCTTGCTGACGGTGACGGTGACCATCGAGCCGTCGTCGTTGATGGCCTCGACCTTGGTCCCGGTCAGCACCTTGACGCCGAGCTTCTTGAACTGCTTCTCGATCTCCTTGGACACCTCGGCGTCCTCGTTGGGCAGCGCGCGGGGCAGGAACTCCACGATGGTGACGTCGACGCCGTAGTTCTTCAGCACGTAGCCGAACTCCATGCCGATGGCCCCGGCCCCGGCGATGATGATCGACTCCGGCAGCTCCCGGGACAGGATCTGTTCCTCGTAGGTGACCACGTTGGCCGACAGCGACGTTCCCGGCACCAGCCGGGTGCTGCTGCCGGTGGCGATGATGACGTTGTCGAACGTGACGGTTTCGGTGCCCCCGTCGTTGAGGTCGACCGACATGGTGTGGGGGTCGGTGAACCTGCCGTACCCGTGGATCTCGGTGATCTTGTTCTTCTTCATCAGGAAGTGCACGCCGGCGACGCGGCCCTCGGCCACTTTGCGGCTGCGGTCAAAGGCGATCCCGTAATCGAAGGTCGCGTCGCCGCTCATGCCAAAAGTCTTCGCCTCCTTGGTGAAGATGTGGACGAGCTCCGCGTTGCGCAGCAACGCCTTCGACGGAATGCAGCCGACGTTGAGGCAGACCCCGCCCCAGTACTTCGATTCGACGACTGCGGTGTTCAGGCCGAGCTGTGCGGCACGAATGGCTGCGACATATCCGCCGGGGCCGGCCCCGAGGACGACGACGTCAAAATGAGTCACGGCCCCACACTAGTGGGCGGTGACTTCTCACTGAACAACACCGTGAGTCACGGCCCCACCCTGGGGCGCCGAGTGTGGGCCCCAAGTATGAGAACTGCCATGAAGTCGTCCGTAGGCCCCGTGCTCGCGGCTCAGACTGGGCCTCCCCGTGGCCTCGGCTTACGGCGAAACCGTTAGTAGGGGATGACGCCGATCAGGCAGTGGCCCGTCCGCGCGCGAGTAGTAGTAGCCGTACAGGGGCGCCGCGGCGACGAGGGAGGCGAACGGCCCCGACATCACCGCCAGCGACAGCGCCGAAATCAGCGGCCTGCCCTGCACCATCGCCAGCATCACGCCGCCAACGGCGCACGCCACGACGTAGACCAAGGCCGTGAACAGCGCCGGTGTCTTGTCGATCGAGTGGTACCACCAATAGAACAGCCCGAGCCCGACCTCGGCCACCAGGATCCACACGCCGAGGAGCACCAGAATCAGCTTCCACCACCTCAGGTACTGGTAGCGACCGGGAACGGTGACCGACTGCACCGGCGCCGCTTCGGCCCCCGAATCCTCCCCGGCATCTCCGTCCCGGGGCTTGTCTTCCGGATTGCTTTCGGACGCAGCCTCCGGCTTCTCCGGCTCGGCTACGACAGGTACCGGCTGCGAGCCGGTGTCGTCGTCAAAATCCGGGACGAATGACTGGGTGCCGGTGTCCTCCTCGAAATCCGGCTTGAAGGGCTCGGTCCCCGGGCTCGACGCGTGATCGTCGTCAGCCACCGGAGGCCACCTGCAGGGCGACGAGAACGCCGAACCAGCCCGGCGCGAGCGACAGGATGAACGCACCCGACATGGTGACCCAGCGACGGCCGGACAACAGGATCGTCAGCAGCCCGGTCACGGTGGGGATCCCGACCACCAATGCGATGACAACGTCGGGGCGGATCCTCGCGTGGATCAGCACGGTGAGCGCCACGCCGGCCAACAGTCCCACCGCGCAGCCGATCAGCATGGCGCCGGCCAGCAGCCACGGACGCGGGAGCGGGATCACGCTGACGAGGTTACTGCGGCTATCGAGCGCGAGGGCTGCACGTTCCCGGCGCGGCCGCATCATCGAGGGCCACCACCTGACCGCGCCCCGACGGGCGTTCGCCACGCTCGTAGGCGGCGCCGGTGATGACGGGTTCGGCCCGCAACAGGGCCTGCTCTTCGTCGGTGAAGACGCGCCCGCGACTGAGGAACCGCACGCCTTCCGGGGCCTCCAGGCTGAACCCACCGCCGCGTCCCGGCACCACGTCGATGACCAGTTGGGTGTGTCTCCACACCTCGTACTGCGGCCCCGAGATCCACACCGGCACCCCGTCCCCGACGTCGAGCACGCCGAGCAACACGTCGCGGTCACCGACCAGGAAGTCGCCGCGTGGGTAGCACATCGGCGACGACCCGTCGCAGCAGCCGCCGGACTGGTGGAACATCACCGGACCATGACGGTCCTGCAGTCGCGCCAGCAGCTCGGCGGCGGCGGCGCTGATGATCGCACCCGGGACCATCAGAAGAAGCCTTGCGCCTTCTGTGAGTAAGACACCATCAGGTTCTTGGTCTGTTGGTAGTGGTCGAGCATCATCTTGTGGTTCTCCCGGCCGATCCCGGACTGCTTATAGCCGCCGAACGCCGCGTGCGCGGGATAGACGTGGTAGCAGTTGACCCAGACGCGGCCGGCCTGGATGTCGCGGCCGGCCCGGTAGGCGGTGTTGCCGTCGCGGCTCCACACGCCCGCACCCAGACCGTAGAGGGTGTCGTTGGCGATCGAGAGCGCGTCGTCGTAATCGGTGAACGAGGTCACCGCCACGACCGGCCCGAAGATCTCCTCCTGGAAGATCCGCATCTTGTTGTTGCCGCCGAAGATGGTCGGCTGCATGTAGTAGCCACCGGAGAGGTCGCCGCCCAACTCGGCCCGCTCACCGCCGGTGATGATCTTGGCGCCCTCGTCCTTGCCGATCTCGATGTAGGACAAGATCTTTTCCAGCTGGTCGTTGGACGCCTGCGAACCCAGCATCGTCTCGCTGTCCAGTGGATCGCCCTGCCGGACCGCCTTGGTGCGAATCGCGGCCAGCTCGAGGAACTCGTCGTAGATGTCGGCCTGGATCAGGCTGCGCGACGGGCAGGTGCACACCTCGCCCTGGTTGAGGGCGAACATGGTGAAGCCCTCCAGCGCCTTGTCCTGAAAGTCGTCGCCCTTGGCCATCACGTCGGAGAAGAAGATGTTGGGGCTCTTACCGCCGAGCTCCAGGGTGACCGGGATCAGGTTCTGCGAGGCGTATTGCATGATCAGTCGCCCCGTGGTGGTCTCCCCGGTGAACGCGATCTTGGCGATCCGGTTGCTGGACGCCAGCGGCTTTCCGGCCTCGGCGCCGAATCCGTTGACGACGTTGACAACTCCCGCCGGCAGCAGATCACCGATCAGCGACATCAGGTACAGCACCGAAACCGGTGTCTGCTCGGCGGGTTTGAGCACCACCGCGTTGCCGGCCGCCAGCGCGGGCGCCATCTTCCAGGCGGCCATCAGGATGGGGAAGTTCCACGGAATGATCTGCCCCACCACCCCGAGCGGCTCGTGGAAGTGGTAGGCGACGGTTTCCTCGTCGATCTGCGACAGCGAGCCCTCCTGCGCGCGGATCGCCGCGGCGAAGTACCGGAAATGATCGGCCGCCAGGGGAACGTCGGCCGCCAGCGCCTCGCGGATCGGTTTGCCGTTGTCCCAGACTTCGGCCACCGCCAGTGCAGCCGTGTTCTCCTCGATCCGGTCGGCGATCTTGTTCAGGATCGCCGCCCGCTCGGCGGGAGCGGTTTTGCCCCACGCCGGAGCCGCCGCGTGCGCGGCGTCGAGCGCCTTGTCGATGTCGGCCTCGTCGGAGCGGGGCACCTCGCAGTACGTCTGGCCGATCACCGGGGTCGGGTTTTCGAAATAGCGCCCGCCCGCCGGCGCGACCCACTGGCCCCCGATGAAGTTCTCGTACCGGGACTCATACGACATCAATGCCCCGGCAGAACCTGGGCGTGCGAAAACGGTCATCTGCCCGCCTCCTCGTTGGACGCTGTGTAATACAACTCACACTACCGCCGGGGGCCAGAATGGCTCCCATGACGCCTGAAGCCGCCGCTGCCGCCGAGAACGACCCCTATCTGTGGCTCGAGGACGTCACCGGCGAGAACGCGCTGGACTGGGTGCGGGCACGCAACGAGCCGACCTTGGCGACATTCCGCGACGCGGAGTTCGAGCGGATGCGCACCGAGGCGCTCGAGGTGCTCGACACCGATGCCCGCATCCCGTACGTGGTCCGCCGTGGCGAGCACCTCTATAACTTCTGGCGCGACGCCGCCAACCCGCGCGGGCTGTGGCGACGCACCACGCTGGACAGCTACCGCACCGACTCCCCGCAGTGGGACGTGCTGATCGATGTCGATCAGCTGGGCCGCGCCGACGACGAGAAATGGGTGTGGGCGGGCGCCGGCGTCATCGAGCCCGACCACACACGGGCGCTGATCGGCCTCTCCCGCGGGGGCTCGGACGCGTCCATCGTGCGCGAATTCGACATGCTGACACGCGAATTCGTCGCCGACGGGTTCGAACTGGCCGAGGCCAAGTCGCAGATCGCCTGGGCCGACCCGGATTCCGTGCTGGTGGGCACCGACTTCGGCGCCGACTCCCTCACCGAGTCCGGCTATCCGCGAGTGGTAAAGCGGTGGCGACGGGGCACTCCACTGGCCGACGCGGAGACCGTCTTCGAGGGCGCCCGCTCCGACGTTCGCGTCTCCGCATCGGTGGATCGGACGCCCGGCTTCGAGCGCACCTTTCTGGGGCGAGCGCTCGACTTCTGGAACGAAGAGGTCTACGAGTTGCGGGGCCCGGAACTGATTCGCATCGACGCGCCCACCGACGCGGGCGTGTCGATACACCGCGAGTGGTTGTTGATCGAGCTGCGCACCGACTGGTATACCGGCAACGCGACCTACACCGCCGGTTCGCTGCTGGCGGCCGATTACGACGAATTCCTTGCCGGCACAGCGGAATTGCGGGTGATATTCGAGCCCGACGAGCACACCGCCCTGAATCACTACGCGTGGACGAAGGACCGCCTGATGATCGTCACGCTGGCCGACGTGGCCAGCCGCGTCGAGGTCGTCACCCCGGGCCTGTGGCGACGCGAGCCGGTCGCGGGCATCCCGGCCGCGACCAACACCGTCGTGGTCGCCGCCGACGACACCGGCGACGAGTTCTTCCTCGATTCCAGCGGGTTCGTCACGCCTTCACGGCTCATGCGCGGCGCCGGTGACGCGCAACTCGATGCGATCAAATCCGCGCCGGCGTTCTTCGCGGCCGAAAACATCGCCGTGACACAGTATTTCGTCGCATCCAAGGATGGCACGTCGATCCCGTACTTCGTCGTGCGGCCCACCGACGCGCACGGTCCCGGCCCCACCCTGCTGAGCGGATACGGCGGATTCGAGACGTCGCGGACGCCCGGCTACGACGGCGTGCTCGGCCGGCTGTGGCTGGCCCGCGGGGGCACCTACGCGGTGGCCAACATCCGTGGCGGCGGCGAGTACGGGCCCGGCTGGCACACCCAGGCGATGCGCGAGGGCCGGCACCGGGTGGCCGAGGACTTCGCCGCGGTGGCGACCGATCTGGTGGACCGCGGAATCACGACGGTCGAGCAGCTGGGCGCGCGGGGCGGCAGCAACGGCGGGCTGCTGATGGGGATCATGCTCACCCAGTACCCCGAAAAGTTCGGCGCGCTGGTGTGCGACGTGCCGCTGCTGGACATGAAGCGTTACCACCTGTTGCTGGCCGGGGCGTCATGGGTGGCCGAATACGGCGATCCGGACGACCCGGACGACTGGGCGTTCATCTCCGGATACTCCCCTTACCAAAACATTTCAACGGCCCGCGGCTACCCGCCGGTGCTGATGACCACGTCCACCCGGGACGACCGGGTACACCCCGGCCATGCCCGCAAGATGACGGCCGCGTTGGAAGCGGCGGGCCATGAGGTCTGGTACTACGAGAACATCGAGGGCGGCCACGCCGGCGCGGCCGACAACGAACAAGTCGCGTTCAAGTCGGCGCTCATTTACTCCTTCCTGTGGCGGATGCTGACCGGCTGCGGCACTTCTTCGACCAGCGGTCGCACGACCCGCAGCTGATGACGCCCGCCGACATCGACGAATACGTCCGCGCGCCTGCCAGCAGCCGGGAGCGGTGATGGGTGCGTCCAACGACTGCCGGGCCGGGCCCAGGACAAGAAGAGCGTCAACGGCGGGTCTCCCGCCACTTGTCCATGTCGCGGGGCACGTCGTCGCGGGCGTCGTGCAGGATCAAGCCGTTAAGCTCGATGGTGATGTAGCGGATGTTGTCGAGGAAGGCGTGGATCATGGGAGCACGGAGGTTCATCGGCTTGGCGATATTGACGGCGGTCGCTCCAATCGCGGTCCTCATCGGAAGTAGCCCAGCGCATGCCGATACCGATATTGGGACACCATGCTCGCCGGAAGGCGCGAAAGTATGGGGGAACCCCGGCCCGATATACTGCGAGCGCACCGCGGATGGGCAACTGCAATGGGTGTCCATTCCTGTTTCAGCCATGTGCGTGGCGTTCTGCGTGAATCACCCCTAGGGCCGATCGGGCATTGCGGTTTTCAGCCGCTGATTGTGGCTCCACTGTTCCGTTTGGAACGGTAGTTGGCTGCGCCGCAAGGGTTTACGGTTTTCACATGCCCGACGGGCCGGTCGCTAGGGGCTAGCGGTCAGATCCGCGCTCCGTTTCCGACGATTGATCAGCCAGGCGACAAGGCCCACTGCTATCACGAGCCCCCCGTAGCTCAGCGCCGAGGGCCACCAAGGCTCGGAGGGTTGGGTGGGCTCCTTAAGAGCGGCCAGCGCCACCAAGAAGCTGCCATTGTCGGTCGGCCCGGCACCCGGTAGCGACTGGGTCCTGGTAACCCTGATCTGGGCGAGGCTGCTGGGATCGTTCACCTGCCCCCAGGCCAAGGTGGAGTCGTCGAGCAGGAAGGTGTCCTGGCTGCCCGCGGGTTGGCTATCGTCGTGGCCCAGCACCTCCACTTGGCCGACTTCCACGGTCTGGTTATCAGCGGCGACATAGGCGGAGACGTCTTGGTACACCTCCGGGGGCGCCGGCGGAGTGTAGTTCGGCGGCGGCGGGCCGTCCGAACCCGCCGGCGGTATCGAGGCCCCGCCGTGGAAGCTGCCCGACGCCACATGGCTGTAGCCGACCGCGGTGAACGGGAACAGGCCAACGGTGGCGACATCGAGCACGATCCGGCCACCGGCTGGCACGAACGCCTCCCGATAGGCGCCGTTGTAGAAGTAGCGGAAGGTCATCGCCTCACTGAGCGGGTTGTACAGGGCCGGGCGGTGGTTGTCGTCGTAGTCGATGTAGTCCCAATGTCGGGGGCGCACCAGTTCCTGGTTGCCGGCCTTTACCATGTCGACGTTGCCACTATAGGCGTCGACCACATTCTGCACCTGGTGATTGAAGTCGTACACCCGGCTCGGCGGCTCCAGTGGGCTGGCGGGGTTAATCCGCGTCGCCGGTGCGGCCTTGGCATCCGCGACCGCCTGCGGTGGCGCATCCAGACCCTTCGGCGGTGTCACCACCGAAGCGTTTCTTGGCACCCCGGGGGCCACCCGATTGAGCTTCGGCACCGGAATCGTGCTCGGGGGCGGGGGACTTGGCGGAACGACCTGTGGCGTCTGCACCGGCGGCGCGGGCTCCAGCGGAGCCGGCTCCGGCGGAGCCTCCGGAGTCGACACCGGCACCCTGCTCGGGGGCGGCTGGGCGGGGCGGGGCGGCGCGGCGTTGTAGCACACGTTCGAAGTGTGATATGCCTCCACGTAAGCCAGACAGTTCTGGCAGGACATGGGGTTTGCCCCAACGCCGGCACATGGAGCCGCTTGTGCCACACCGGGTGTGGTGGCTAGCACCGAGAACGGGGCGAGCGCTATCGCGGCTGCCGCCGCCGCGATAACCCTGCCCATTCCGCCCTGGCCGATCAGCGTCGGCAGCCGGTAACGCTCGAGCGCCACCCCGCCCAGCCTACGACTTTCCTTGCCGACCTTTGACCGGCCATAAGATCGTCGACGTGGCAGCGACCGAACGTATCGAACTCACCTTGCTGGCGACCGGGTTGATCTTCATCGTGGCCGGGGCGGCGCAAGCACGCTACCGCTTCATCGCCGACCGCCGTCCGGGTCGACGGTTCTACTGGGCCACCTCGATCATCGGCATCGTCTCTTTCGCAGCCGGGGTGGGCAGAATCTGGCCCAACGCCG
>CAWDJC010000007.1:0-17197 GCA_963802525.1 uncultured Actinomycetota bacterium
GTTCTGACTTTGCCTCAGCTTCACACGCGGAAGGTCGCTGGTTCGATCCCAGCCGGGACCACTTCGAGACGGTGCAGGTCAGGTATGCATTTCTATGATCTTGGTGGGCTCGAGATAACATCCGAAAGGGCGAAAATCCGCACTTTTTCGGTATCTGGCGGCGGATGACCGGCGGACCATGGGTCTGGACCTGCCGTTTTACTGCCGGGCGTTAGCGGAAGCTCACGCGGGTGCAAGGCGATGATCGGGCCGCAGCGACGTCGGTTGTAGGCGGCACTGAGCATGGCCGTGGTGCGCCATGAGTTGCATGAGGCCATCGGGGGCGGAGTGGAACGCCGTGCACGGCACTTTCCGCGCACCTGCGGCACCGGCCGGTCGGCCGCCGGAGCACTGTTCTGGATCGATTCTCTATGACGATCACGGAGCCGCCGGTATAAGGGTCAGGATGCCGGTCGGACGCGTAGTCCCCCCAAGGGGACGTACGCGTCCATCCGGAAGGGTCCCGCGGCGGACAACGGCGCGGATATCTTCCGGGTCGCCATCGGGCTTACTGAAACCCACACCTGGTGGCGCATCGATTGGAACACGTTGCTCGATCCGTCCGTTCCGATCGCCTTGTTCGCTTTCGACGCCGGACCCGAGCGTGCCGCGAACGAGCAGTGGCCGCCCGGAGCCGGTGTTCGATCCGCGGGCATCGATTCGGCCCTCCTCGTCAGCGCCGCGGGTGCGCAGCTGGTGGACCTGACGACACATACGAAGACTGCAGCCGGGCACACGGTTGACCTGCACTCGCGGTCGTTCCTGGCGCAAGTCCCCCGCACGCTAATCGAGCCGACCAGGACATGGACGGTACGCCTGGTGGCCGGTCTCGCTAACGACAGAGGTGACGGGTTTGCCGCCGTGCCCGCCGGGCACGGCACACGGTCAGGCCCACCCAACGTCTACAACGTCGCCTTCCGCAGCTGTGACCGAGGAATGCCGGTGCCCAGCCACTTGGCAACGGGCACCGCGATTCTCATGTCGGATGGGGCTCCCACGCCTGAGGTCGTCAGTCCATAAGTGGACCCACCCGTACTATAGCACTATGCAATAATTGCCCATAGCTATTGAGTGCCACAGCTGCTACGCCGCCGATAACACGCAGCAGGACTCGAGGCTTGCCCGCTGGCTCGGAAATCGCGGACACTTTTCGGCCGAATGCAGGGATACGGCTGACCTACCGGGCAATTACACCGGCAAGTACTCCGGCACAACCATGCTCACGGCGCAGCGCTGCGCGCGACCGCACCGAGAAATGGTCGACATCCCGAAAGGACACCATGTCCGCAACATCACCCGACAGCTTCGACAGACGGGTCGTCGTCACCGGTGCCAGCGGTGCCGAGGCGGAACGAACATTCGGGCAGCTCGACTTGCGGGTCAATCTAGCCTTCGCGACGGGGTTGTCGCCCTCTGCACCTATCCGCGCTCAGGAATTGAAGCGGGTCACGGAGGTCAGGACGGCAGCCACGATCTCGGCGGATCACCGGGTGAATCTGCGGGAGCCCGCCGAGGGACCCAGTAGCCGTGAGCGGCGCGCACGGGGTATTCGGCGCCCGCTTCACCGGAGGCAGCTCTCGGGTGTGGGGGGCTCTCAGCACCATGGACCGGTCGCGGGGGGCGCGCACCGGGGTGCTGACGGCGGGGGCTGGTCTCGCGGGATGGCTGGCGCGCCGATGAGGGCGTTCACGGTGGTACGCGCCGGGCTGGCGCAACGTATGTTGCAGCGCCGGAGGTTCTTCCGCCGCTGATCGGTTCACCGGTCGATCGGCGAGCCCGTGTGGTGCTGCGGATCCTCGGGGTGCGCCAACTTCTACAAGCCCTGATCACGGCCGTCGTGCCGGCCCGCGCGACGTTCGCCCTCGGCACCGCCGCCGACGCCATCCACTCCGCCTCCATGCTGTTGTTGCTCGGCGCGTTGGATCGTCGACGCAGGGGCGTGGCGCTCTTTGAGGCCGGCGTGGCCGCCGGGTTGGCGCGCGCTGGCGGCCGTGCCGCTCGTCAGTCAAGGACCAACGCGTCAGCTTCATCGACTCGCTCGCCCACCCTCACGACTAAGGCCAATCCGGATGGCTCGACAAGACGGTCGGCGACCACTCGGTAAGGGGCTTGTCGGCGCAGGCAGACGCCATACCGACCGCTGGGCCGGATGCCGACGGCACCCCGGGCCGGGGGAGCACCACGCTGACCGTTGGCAGGGCGCATGGCGGCGATGTGGTGGGCACCGGCCGGACGAAGGCCGACGAGATTTCCGGCGAACTCTTCGGCGCCCACGGGTTCCCCGAGCAGATCGCGAACTCCGCGAGACCGGGACCGGGTCGATAGCGGCCTCCGCCATTGGCGCAGCTTGGTTGCGAAAGGACTTGATAGTTATGGATTTCGCTATGTTGCCGCCGGAGATCAATTCGGCGCGGATGTACGTGGGGACCCGGCTCAGACCCGATGCTGGCCGCCGCGGCGGCCTGGGACGAGCTCGCGGCGGCCCTGCAGTCGACGGCGGCCTCGTACAGGTCGGTGGTCTCGGGGCCGACCGCCGGGCCCTGGTTGGGCCCGTCGTCGGTGTCGATGGCGGCCGCGGCCGCGCCGTACGCGGCGTGGATGGGCACCACCGCCGCGCAGGCCGAGGAGACCGCCGCCCAGGTTAGAGCGGCGGCCGCCGCCTACGCCGCGGCGTTCGCCGAGACAGTGCCGCCGGCTGTAATCGCGGCCAACCGCACGCAGCTGACGGCGCTACTGCGGAACAACCTGCTCGGCCTGAACGCCCCGGCGATCGCGGCCACCGAGGCGCAATACGCGGAAATGTGGGCCCAGGACGCCGCCGCGATGTACGGCTACGCAGCTTCGTCGGCGTCCGCGACCTCCTTGACGCCGTTCACCCCGCCCCAGCAGAACACCAACCCCGGTGGGCCGGCCGGACAGGCCGCCGCGGCGGGCAACGCGCAAAGCGCCGTCTCGAGCGCCCAGCAGGCCTTTTCGGCGGTTCCCAACTCACTGCAGGCAGCGGCCGCGCCGGCGGCCCCGAGTCCCACCGACGCGCTGAACACGCTCGCCGACCTGATAACGGTTTTTCTCGACACACCGGCGAACCTGGCGACCCTTTTCATCGACGTACCCCTGGCGCCCTTGTCGGCGGTATCCCTTCCCATGGACATCGTCAGCGCGGGGACCGGCCTGCACACCGACGACATCGTCACCGGCTGGGACGGCAAGCAGAGCTGGCCGTCTTCCGGGAGCAGGCCCCCCACGGATTTCCCGGCCAGGATCACGGGGCCGATCGCTCCGTCGGCGACGGCGGGGACAATGTCGGCGAATCTTGCCGAGGCTAACAAGGTGGGGGCGTTGTCCGTGCCACCCACGTGGTCCATCGCCACGCCGGCGGTGCGCCCCGTCGCGGTGATGCTGCCGGCGCTGCCGGTCACCGCCACCGCGGCCGAGGCCGCCGGGACGGCGGCGGGAGCCGGGGCGGGAAGCACCTTCGGTCAGATGGCAGTGGCCGGCATGGCGGGGCGGGCCATGGCAGGCACGTTGGGCAGCGGGGTCGGTAAAGACGGCGCCACCGCGACGGCGGCCTCCCGAGTGCGGGCCGGCACCGGCGGGACCGCGATGACCAGTGAGCCCGCCCCGCCCGAGGCGGGAGGCGACGCGTCGCCGGAGCCGCCGCGGACCGTGGTCACCGGAGTCGCCGCCGAACTGCGCGAGTTCGCCAAGCTCCGCGATGAGGGCATCCTGACCGACGAGGAGTACACGGAACAGAAAAACCGCCTGCTCGGGCGGTGATTCGCGCACCGTCTTCGATCGACTGACCGCCCGTTTTTACAGACAAGCGATACGCAGTGTTGGATTTCGGAATGTATCCACCGGAGATCAACTCCGGCCGGATGTATGCCGGTCCAGGGGCGGGCCCCATGCTGGCTGCTGCGACGGCGTGGGATGAGCTGGCGCTCGAGCTGCACTCGACGGCGGCCGCGTGCCGGGCGGCGGTCGCGGAGCTCGCCGGGTCGTGGTCGGGTCCGTCGTCGGCGTCGATGGTGGCCGCGGCCGCGCCCTATGTGGCGTGGCTGAGCGGCACGGCCGCGCAGGCCGACGCGACGGCCGCCCAGGCCAAGGCGGCGGCCGCCGCCTACGAGGCCGCGTTCGCTTCGACGGTGCCGCCGCCGGTGATCGCGGCCAACCGCAGCCTGCTGCTGGCGCTGGTAGCGACGAACTTCTTCGGGCAGAACACGCCCGCGATTGCGGCCACCGAGGCGCAATACGCCGAGATGTGGGCCCAGGACGCCGCGGCGATGTACGGCTATGCCGGTTCGTCGGCAGCTGCGACGACGCTCACACCGTTCGCCGACCCGCCACAGACCACGGATCCGGGCGGGTCGGCCGGCCAAGCGGCCGCGGTCGGACAGGCCGCCGGCACCTCGGCCGGCAACGCGCAAGCCACCACCGCCACTGTGCCGCAAGCATTCTCGGCGGTACCCAACGCGCTGCAGAGCGCCGCAATGGCGCCGGCCGCCGCCGCGGCGCCGGACCCGACCTCGGTCCTCTCGACGCTGAGCGACCTGCTCACCATCTTCCCCATCGCAGCGGGCGACGTGGCCGAACTCGCCATCGTGGCACCGTTCACGATGCTGAACGCGGTGGACCTTCCGTTCATCGTGGTAGACACGGCGACGGGGTTACATACGGACGACATCGTCAGTGGCTGGAAGGGCGAGGTGTTCTTGCCCGGGATAGGGTCGCCGTACCCGACCGATTTCCCCGCGGTGATCACGAACCCGGGAGCGCTGGCGGGTGCGGCGTCGACCCTGTCGGCCGGTCTCGGTCGGGCCAACGCGGTCGGAGCTTTGTCGGTGCCGGCCGCGTGGACGATCGCAGCACCGGAGGTGCGCCGGGCCTCGCTCACACTGCCGGCCACCGGCGTCAGCGCCACCGTCGGGGAGACGCTGGAGGCCGGTTCGGGAAGTGCGTTCAGCCAGATGGCACTCGCGGGTATGGCCGCGGCAACCATGGGCGGCACCGGCGCCGTCCGGAATCGCGGAAACCCGCCGGCCGGCATATGTGTGGCAGCAGGCGCGGCAACCCCGGGCAAGGCCGCGAACTCCGACGGGAAAGGGGACGCGTCCCACGACAAGCCGCGGACCGTGGTGACCGGAATCGCGGCCCGGATACGCGAACTAGCCAAGCTGCGCGACGACGGCAGTTTGACCGACGAGGAGTACACCGAACAGAAGAACCTTTTGCTCGGACACTGAACTCGACGGAGATCTAAGCCCGATCACCCAACCGCCTACGGTTCGGTGAAACTAGGAACCGGGGAGTGTTGTGACAATGGCAATGGCCAGCGAGTTGACTAGCGCCAGAGAACGTCTGGTCGCCACCGCGTATGAATTGTTCACCATGCGGGGTCTTGCCAATGTGGGCGTCGATGAGATCGTGGCTAAGTCTGGTGTCGCGAAAGCGACTCTGTACAAGTACTTCCCATCGAAGGAGGACCTAATCTTAGAGTTCCTCGCTCAGCGCGGGGATTTATGGACCCAAGAAGTGATCGATCGCCGGCCCGGGGAAGCCTCCGACGACCCGGCGCAGCAACTGCTCGCAACCTTCGACGTGCTCGACGAGTGGTTTCGCCGGGAGGCTCGACTACGAAGCCTGTTCTTTTGTCAAAGTCCTATTCGAAGTCGGCGGTGACGGACGCGTCGGCGAAGCGTGTGCGGCACAGTTGGACCGGATCCGTGCAATTTTCGCCGCCCGTGCAAGACGTGCGGGGTTGCGTAATCCGCGCGGCTTTTCTTGGGCTTTCAATCTCTTGGTTAAGGGCAGCATTGTGTGCGCCGCTGAGGGCGATCCGGAGGCGGCTCGGCGCGCCAAGCCGATGGCGGCCTGGCTGATCGAGCAGCACCGCTAGAGCTGCCGCATCAAGACTCATGTTTTACGGCTCAAGGCATCTCGGATGCGGTCGATGAGACCCGCTCCCGGAGCAAGGATCTTGTTCGCCGTGGCCGGTCGGGGGCCGCGAACTTGACGCCGAGCTCCTCAAGGTCGACCTCGGTACACGCCTAATTCTCCGGTGGCCGTCAGCGTGCGTCTCGTGGTCGCCGCGTTATCCCCGAGCAACTGGTTGAAGATCGCACTTCTGAGCAGATCCAGAAAACGGTCGTCGTCCGCTACGGTCCCGATGTCATCCGTACGCCGCCCGCCGGAACCAGCTTGCTGCTGTGGCTGGCGAGGAGTGTGCTTATCGGTGGTGCCCTTCTGATCGCTCGCCGAAGACGAAAGCTGTTCTTATTCAGGCGGATACACCGGATCGGGAACGGCAGTCGGTTGCTGCGCTGGCGCTGAGGGCGTGGCGTCGTCGTTGCAGACGGGCGGGCCGGGCAAACCAGATGTCTTGGTGATGCTGGGATTTCGCAGCGCGCACTGGACCTGCCGGAAGCTCGAGAAACACCGGATCGCTTCCATGATCGGGCACCCGGGCAGACCGCGGCGTCGGAGGTTCGGCGCCTAGTCGGCGGCTGAAGCGCGACTCGACTGACATCCTTCCATGGCATATGAGGAGGGCTGCAGCTTCGGACTTACTCAACATCCCGGCGAATCGGTGCCGGCCAACAGCTGTTTACGCAACCGCCCCAGTGTGGCAGTGAGAAGACGGTGCACGTGCACTTGTGAGATGCCGAGACGCTGCGCGATCTGCGTCTGTGTTAGACAATCGCAGAACCGCATCTTCAAGATCATTTGTTGCCGACGCGGCAGTTCGGCGATCAAGCGGGTTAGGGCCAGCGTTTCCTCGATGGCGTTATACCGGGGATCGTCGGCTCCGTGTCGCGACCCGATGCCCCGGTCGCCCTCGTCGGATGCCCTCGGCCACGCGTCCAAGGATGTCGGTTGGTAGGCGTAGGAGGCTCTCATCGAGATACTGATGTCCTCCCGGTCAACGTCCAGTTCGGCGGCCAGTTCCGCGACAGTCGGCGTGCGGCCAAGTCGTTGAGATAGCGGGTCGAGCGCCGCACGGACCCGCCGGTGAGTGTCCTTGATGCCGCGCGGGACATGCATGGCCCAGGTGTTGTCGCGGAAGTGCCGTCGTATCTCGCCCGAAATGGTGGTCGAGGCGAACGACAGGAAGTTGCCCTTGCCAGGGTCGTATCTGTCGACGGTCTTGATTAAACCGATCCTGGCCACCTGAACGAGGTCCTCGCTGGGCTGACCACGGCCCACGAATCCGTAGGCAATTCGATCGGCGAGCGGCAAACAGGCGACGATGATCTGGCGGCGCCACTTCTGGCGCTCTTCGTCTCGCTCCGAATCGACCAGCCTGCTGAAGAGCCGCGCGACATCGGAATAGTCGCTTCCGTTGCTCGGCGACTTCTTTGTCGCCGATGGCATTTCGAAATGCGGGATGGCGGAGAGGAGGGGCTGTACGTCAGTCATCGCCTTCCTAACGCGCGAGGGCGCAGACACGGAGCCGGAGTGAAGAAGACCAGCTCTGGGTAGACAGATCTGTCTAGTGTCGTGCAGGGCGTACCCGGGGATCACCCATCCAAACCTCGATGGTCAAGATGAACGTTGTCGACTCGTGCCCCTGGCTGACGAGGTGTGACGTTGGGCTAATCGAGACCGACGGCACGAGTCAGGGAAGCCGCGGTGTCGGACGGCCCCCTTTGTGTGCCCTTGAGCAACAATTGCATAACGGCAACGGATAATCGGCGGGGTCTGGGAATCACCCTTGTTGGCACAACACTGCGTCCTCACATCGCGTCTCAGGGGTCGCGAAGCGGGTGATCAACTGTCCGCGCATGTGCCGAAGGCCGTGCCGGGCAAGCGAGAAGGGAGTGAAATGAGCACAGCTCACGCCATCGAGCACCATCCGGACATATTGGCGCTGAGGGCCGACTACGAGCGGGTCGCCGAATCGCCCGTGGGTCAGGCAACCTTTGGGCTGACGTTGTTAACCGCTTTGTACGTGGCGTTGTCGCCATGGATTGTCGGTTTCAGCGGTTCCGCCCCACGGCTGGCAGTCAACGATCTGATCGTTGGGCTCACCATCGCCGCGCTGGCGATCGGATTCGGCTCGGCGCTGGACCGAACCCACGGAATGACGTGGACCCTGCCACTTTTAGGCGTGTGGCAGATCGCCTGCTTGTGGATCACGCGCGGCATCACTCCGACCGCAGGCATGATTTGGTCCAACGTCGTGTCGGGAGGATTGATCGTTGCCCTGGGATTAATGGCGCTCACCGTCGGCCGCGCCGATAGCCCCATCGCTGGGCGGTGATTCGGGTGAAAGGTGGCCGCGCCGGGTTACCCCGGCCGGCATCCCCGGCCTCGGTCGACCCATGGATGCCGCACTTGATCGTCGTATTTTCTCTTCTTCCCAGCTCGTAAGAAAGCCGGAGCGGAGGGCGACTATGCGGCTGTCGTCAAGTGGATGAACCGGATGGACTCACTGCGGGAGCAGTGCCTGCAAGCCCGAGGACACCGAGGCGCATCCTCCCGAAACCGTGATGCGGCGGAGCCTGTGGACTGGCACCATCATCATTCCCGAGGGACGACACCGGAGCAGCCTGGCCGGAAAACCCGATCATTGAGCTCGGCGACAAACCACCACGCCGAGGCGGAGTCGCCCATGACGAACCGTGCCGTGCATGCCTGCCCAACGCAACCGGAGCTACT
This sequence comes from uncultured Actinomycetota bacterium, assembly GCA_963802525.1. Lineage (GTDB taxonomy): Bacteria > Actinomycetota > Actinomycetes > Mycobacteriales > Mycobacteriaceae > Mycobacterium. The sequence continues at coordinate 8,698 of CAWDJC010000007.1, forward strand.
TTCGTAGCGCCCATTGTTACCGTTACTAATGAGCGATACCGCTGGCATAACGCCGGACGACGACTTCGAGTTCGTCATCGCGGAACCGGGCGTCGAACTCGCGGTGCAGCGATCCGGCGAAGGCCCGACCGTTCTACTGGTCGGCGGGCTCGGTATGCCGAGTATGACGTGGGACATCTGCGGACTCCGCCGGTCCCTCGTCGACGCGGGATTTCAGGTCATCGCCGACAACGCACGCGGAATGTCACCATCCTCCGCGCCGCCCGCGCCGCCCGCGCCGTACTCGGTAGCCGAGCTGGCCGGCGACGCCGCCGCTATACTCGACCATTTCCAGGTTGGACAGGCCTCAGTGGTCGCCTATTCGATGGGCTGTTACGCCGCGCAGACGCTGCTGCGCGCCCGGCCCGACCTGGTGGGGGCGCTCGTCTTGTTCGCCGGGCTCCAGCCCTCGCCGGTTGGTGCGCTGGTTGGGGAGATGGAACTCGGCCTGATCGAGCGCTACGGCGAGGTGCCGCGCGAGGTACTGGTCTTCGAGCAATTGCTGACCACCCTCCACCCACCGATGCTGCAAGACCCGGCGGCGGTGAAGGGCTGGCACCAGGCGCTGTCGGCCGGCTGCGACAGCAGGTGGGCCGGACCGCAGGGGTTCAAGGGACAGCTGACGGCATCGCAGCAGTGGATCATGGCCGGCGAACCGACCCCGGAGCATCTCGGCGCGATCGACGTGCCCACGCTCGTCCTGGCGTTCGAACATGACCTGTTCTTTCCGCCGGCCCTCTGCGAGGCGACGGCGCGACTGATCCCAGCCGCCGAGTTCGCACAGATCGACGGTGCAGGCCACGGCGGCATCTTCACCGGACCCGGCGACAGCGTCGCCCGGATCACCAACTTCTGCTGCGCGCACGGCGGGAGTTGATCTTCGCGCGGTGCCAGCGAATCACTAGCCTGCTCAGCCGGGCGCTCGTTTCACATCGGCAGGGTCTTCGCCGTCCCACCCGTGGTCGTGCAGGAACGCCTGGGGGATATTCACGCGATAGCGGGCGGCCTCGGCGAGAATGTTTCCCATGGCGAGCGGCAGCGCCAGACTCGGCCCGGGATCGCGGCGTTTGAAGATGACCCCGTCAGTACGCATCAAATCGCGCAGGAATCCGCGGAAGGTGTTGTCCTTCAGCGACGATTTGCGCCACCCGTACATAAGCATCCCCGGGCCGAGCATCTTGCTCGTGCCTGGCTCGGGCTCGATGACCTCGTCGTTCACCCCGAAAAATGCCCTGTCGATCCTCGTTTGCGGGTCGAACAGCAGAATCCCGCTGGTGGTCCGCGGATTGCATTCGACAGTGAAGAGCCCCCGGCCTGGCACCTCGATGAAATCCAATCCCATCTGCCCGGTGAAATTGAACGCCTTGACGCATTCACTCACCCATGCGGCGATGCCGTCGTGCTGGACGGACTCAAACGCCAGGCACGACGTGCCGTCGATCGCGTAGCGCACCGGGTAGACGGCGTGGGCTTTCACCTGGCCGTTGTGGCAGACGGAATATGAGCAATAGTTCGTGCCCTTGGCCCACTCCTGCGCGATCCACGGATTTCCCGCTTCGAAGCTCAGGCCGTGTGGGGGTTCCCCCGGACGCACCTTGTGGATCTCCTGCGAGCCACGCGAGTAGACGCGCTTGAGCGCGAAGGGCTGGTCGAAATGCAACGCCTCGAGTTCTTCCTGGCTGCGCACCAGCGCAAAGTCGAGGGTGGGCATGCCCAGCGTCTTCAGTGCGGCCTGGAATTCGTACTTGTTCTCCAGCCGGGTCTCCACATCGAAATCGGAGAAGAACAACTCGCAGCCGTCCGGGAACAGGTCGGGGTATCGCTTGATCGTGTTCGCCAGGATGTCGGTCCCTTCGTGGACCGGAACGACCAGGTCCACGCCCTGCTGGTGCGCGATGCGCGCGACGGCCCGCGTCCACTCGACCGGTTCAAACCTCGGCCGTGGCGTGCGGAACGTTTTCTTGACCGACGAGGAGAACCGGGTGATGGGCAAGGGCACCGAGTCCGAGACCAGCACCCGGTGTCCGGCGGCGCCCATCAAGCGCGCCAGGTGCAGTGACAGGAACGACCGACCGAAGGTGATCAGCACAGTCCTTCTACCTGATCCGGACATCGAACCTCCCCATTGGGAACAGCCGCCGCCCGCGGCGCTGGGAGTCAGCGCTGGCGAGCGTGGTCGATTTGTTGTTGCAGGAAGCGTCCTCCGGGCACTCGAGCGAGGACGATGACGGCGAGTTGGTCGCGGACGCGCTGGCGTCGCGGTGGTGTGGCGCGGGCGCTATCTAGGTCTTGGTAGCCCGCCGCGGCCCATGTTGCGGCGATGGCGGTGTCGACAAGGCCGGCGCGGATGCGTCCGCGGTCGACGGCGGCCAGCACGACGGCGGTCAGTGCGTGCACGGTGTCCACCCACACGCCCATCGCCAGGACTTCGGGGCTGGGCCGGTATCCGGACAGGGCGGCCTGGGTGAGGTGGCGGACGCCGAGGATGCGCGCGATGATGCGGCTTCTGGTGTCGATTCGCAGACCGTGGACGGCGCCGAGGATGCGGTCGGGGGCGGCGAGCAGGGCGACACCCCATGCGCCGCGCACGACTTCGATGCTGCGATACTGCTTGGTGCCGGCAGGGGTTGTTTGGTTTGCGGTCATGGGCGTGGTCGCTTTTCGTCAGTCGGGTCGGTGGCGGTATCGCTCGGCGCGGGGGGACAGCGTGATGCCGTGGCCGGGTTGCGACAAGTCGGGGTGCAGGTGGCCGTTGGCCGGTGACGGTATGCCGTCGAACAATTGCGCCTCCAGGCGGGTGTGGTCGATGAAGTATTCGATGTGACGAAGATGCGGGATGGCAGCGGCGACCGGGGTGTGCAGTGCGGGCGCGCAGTGCGCGGACACGTCGAGGTTGTGCGCCGCGGCGATGGATCGCGGCGGCCAGCCAGCCGCTGTATCCGCCGCAGCGGGTGGCGTCGAGTTGCAGGCAGTCCACCACCGGGGCCAGCCGGCGGGCGTCGTAGCGGTTCGGCGACGTACTCGCCGGCGGCGACGTCGCAGCGCACGGCGTGGCGCAGCGATGGCCAGGCCGTCGGTGTCGTCGCTGCTGACCGGCTCTTCGAACCAGGTGACCCCGAGGTGGTCGAGGGCGGCGCCGACGCGGCGGGCCTGGGCGCTGCTGTAGGCGCCGTTGGCGTCGACCATGAGTTCAACGTCGTCGCCTGCCAGTTCGCGTAACCTGTTGACGCGTGCGAGGTCTCGGTCGATGTCGTTGCCCCAGTCCTGACCGATCTTGATCTTCATCGCGGTGCATCCGGCGGCGCGCCATTCGTCGACCTGCTCGGCGAGTTGGTGATCGTCGAGGTTGGTGAAACCGCCGGAGCCGTAGATGGGGACGGCGGTGCGGCAGCGGCCCAGCAGGGTGGTCAGCGGTACGCCGCGCAGGTGGGCCGTGCAGGTCCCACAGCGCGACGTCGACCGCGCTGATGGCCTGCGTGACCAGCCCGCGGGTGCCGAAATTGCGGCAGGCGCGGTGCATGGCTTCGAAGGCGCCGGTGATGTCGGCGGGGTCGCGACCGAGCACCACCTTGGCGCAGGTGCTGGGCGACGACCGCCGCGGCCGCGGGGGAGCTGTAGGTCCAGCCCAGCCCGGTCGCGTCCCCGGCGTGGGCATGGACGACGACGGCGGTGGTGGCGTCCCACTGCAGGGTGCCGTCGGCTTCGGGGTCGGGGTGGGCACGGTGTAGGTGCTCGACGTCGAGACGGTCGATTGCGGTGAACTCATTGCGGGGCAACCTCGTTGGTGAACATCATGACCGGGCGGCGTGGCGGGTCATGAGGTCGGCGGCGCGGGCGGCCAGCGCCATGATGGTCAGGGCGGGGTTGGCCGCGCCCTGGGTGGGCATGACGCTGCCGTCGACGACATAGAGCCGATCCACGCCGAAGACGCGGTGCTCGGCGTCGATGACGCCGTCCTGGGCGCTGCTCGCCATGCGGGCGCCGCCGACGAGGTGGGCGTAGCGCTTGATGGTGATGACCTCGTGGGCGCCGGCGGCGCGCAGCAGATCGGCCATGACGTCGGCTGCGGCGGCGATGAGGTGTTTGTCGTTGTCGCATTGGCGTGTAGGAGAAGTGCGCGACGGGCAGGCCGTGGCGGTCGGTTTCGTCGGCCAGGGTGACGCGGTTGTCGGGTTGGGGCAGCAGTTCGCACAGCGCCCCGAGGGTGGCCCAGTGAACGTAGTCGCGCATGTACTCGCGCAGTGTTTCACCCCAATGTCCTTGCGCGGTAACGTGTTCGGCCCAGGTGATGGGCAGCGGACTGACGGTCTGGATGGAGAAGCCGCGCCGGTAGGGTTTGGTGGGGTCGGTTTCGTAGAACTGTTCGCTGCTGACTTCCGGTGGCGGCGCCTTGTACATGCGGATCTCGTCGTCGAACCGTCCGGCGACCTGCGGGGCGCCCTGCACCATCAGGTAGCGCCCGAGGTGGTCGTGGTCGTTGCCCAGTCCGTCGGGGTAGCGGTTGCTGGCCGAAAGCAGCAGCAGCCGCGGGGTTTCGATCGAGTAGCCGGCGACGACGACGGCGCTGGGCACGTTGCCGGTGCAGCGCGCCGGCGTGCATGTATTCGACTCCGGTGGCGCGCCCGTTGTCGTCGTCGACGAGGATGCGGCTGACGTGGCAGTCGGCGCGGATTTCGGCGCCGTGGGCCAGGGCGTCGGGGATGTGGGTGATCAGCGGGCTGGCTTTGGCGTTGACTTTGCAGCCCTGAAGGCAGAACCCGCGGTAGATGCAGTGGGGACGGTTTCCGAAGCGGCCGTTGGGAATTGCAACCGGGCCGACGCGCATGTCGATGCCCAGCGCGTGGGCGCCGCGCAGCGCGATCAGGCCGTTACCGCTGACCGGATGGGCGCTGTGCGGGTAGCGGTGGGGATCGCCCCACGGCCAGTCTTGTCCTGCCACGGGCAGTTCGGCTTCGATCTGCTCGTAGTAGGGTCGCAGGTCGGTGTAGGCGATCGGCCAGTCGGCGCCGACCCCGTCGACGCTGCGGGTGTGAAAGTCGGAGGGGTGGAACCGCGGCGTGTAGCCGGCGTAATGCACCATCGACCCGCCGACCCCGCGGCCGGAATTGTTGGATCCCAGCGGTACCGGATCCGAGCCGCCGATTTGGCGGGGCTCGTTCCAGTACAGGTGGTGGGAGCCGCGTTCGTCGCTGACCCAGTCGGCGTCGGGATCCCAGAACGGGCCCGCGTCGAGCAGCACGACGCTCCAGCCGGCGCGCGCCAGACGCTGACCCAGCGTGGCGCCGCCGGCTCCGGCGCCGACGATGGCCACGTCGACCGGGTCGTCGGAGGCGGTAGCGGCGCATGTCGGCGCGCAGCCGGTGGTTGGTGCGGGCCCCATTATTGGGCAGCAGCCAAGCCGACGCATTGCGCGCCCGCACCGCGCTCATGTCACCCATCGGGGCCCCGGTCGGGCAGGTCGTCGTCGGCGCGGCGGGCGCGCTCCACACGGGCGGCGAACGGCACCGGGTCGACGTCGTGGCGGTCGGGGACCTCGTAGCGTTCGCGGGCGTTGATCCCCGGGTTGAGATATCCGCGCGGGTAGGCCGGCCCGGAAAAGCCCATCTCGTTCCACGCCCACGGATGCGAGTAGAACGCGGTGCAGGCGTACCTGGTCCACAGACTCCACACGTGGACGGCCGGCCAGTCGCGCCAGCGCTGGCCGCGCTCGGCGAGGTCTTGGACGTCTTGGAGCAGCCTCGCTTGGCGCGGCGTGGTGAGCTCGGCGTAGCCGGCGCCGTAGCGTTTTTGGGCGTCGCTGTCCAGGCCGGCCAGGGTGTCGCGCCACGCTGTGGAGTCCTCGGGCATGTCGTCGTAGTGCCATCCGTCGGTCTCGCCGATCGGCCAGCCGCGCGTCGATCAGCGCCACCACCGGCACCTTGGGGTCGCTGTCTTGGGCCAGCAGCAGATCCAGCAGCGGGGCCGGCCACCGCCACTTCGGCGGGGGTGAAAAACGACAGCATCTGCGGCGGCGCCAACCGGGCCAGCACGACACCGGCGGTCACCTCGTCCCACTGCTCGGCCTGAGCCAGGACATCGAACCCGCGGAACCGGCCGCGGTGCTGGGGCGTGACGGCGTGGCGCTGCGCTGGGATAAACGGCATCAGCTCGCGCCGTCGCCGGGCAGGGGCAGGTCCTCGCGGCGCAGCAGCGCGGCCAGCAGGCCCATTCCGCCGACCAGCGAGGCGAGCAGCGGCGCGAACGCCGGCGGCCCGGATTCGAGGTTGTATTTCGTCAGCCCGCCGGGCCGCTGACGGATGCCGCGCAGGTGCAGGTAGGCGCCCTGCAGACCATTGGCGACGATCAGCGCGCTGGCCATCGGCAGCACGGTGTGCGCCGCGCGGCGAGAGAAGAACCCCGCCAGCCCGGCCGGCACCGCGGTGGGAACGATGACGATCGGCCAGTACATCATCCTGTTACCGAAGCTGGCGCCGTCGTGGGAGAAGTAGATCTCGGCGGTGGTGACCACGGCACCGGCGGCGGTCAGCGCGGAGAGGGTGCGTTCGAAGCGGCCGGTGCGGATCGCATGTAGCACGGCGCCCACGGGATTCATGAGCGGGCCTTCTTTTCGTTGGGAAAGTATTGCTGCACTTTCTGTTTGACGCCCTGCTTGATGAAGCCTCGGGCGTCCTCGTCGCCGCCCAGCACGGCCTCGACGAGCGATTTCGCCTGCTCGAACGTGGCGTGCGGGGGGATGGGAGGCACGTCGGGGTCGCAGCGGACGTCCAGCACGGTGGGCCGGTCGGCGGCCAGGGCGCGCTCCCACGCGCCGCCGAGCACGCCGGGATCGTCGATGGACTCGCCGTGCAGGCCCAGGCTGCGGGCGAAACCCGCGATAGTCGACATCCGGGAGTGATTGCGACGCTTCGAATTTCGGCGAGTTCTCCATCGCCCGCATCTCCCAGGTCACCTGGTTGAGGTCGTTGTTGTGCAGGACGGCGATGATCAGCCGCGGGTCGGTCCACTGCTGCCAGTACTTGGCGATGGTGATCAGTTCGGCGATGCCGTTCATCTGCATCGCACCGTCACCGACGAAGGCGATCGCCGGTCGGTCCGGGTGGGCCCACTTGGCGCCGATGACGTACGGGGACTCCGGGGCCCATCGTGGCCAGCGTGCCCGACAGCGAACCGCGCACTCCCGCACTGAATTTGCAGGTGGCGGGCATACCAGTTGGCCGACGAGCCCGGAATCGGCGGCGATGATGGCGTTGTCGGGCATCCGCTCGCAGAGCTCCCAGAAGATCCGCATCGGGTTGACCGGGTCGGCGTCGGTCATCGCGGTGCGCTGCACGGTGGTCCACCAGCTGGCCACGAGTTTCTCGATGTGTTCGCGCCACGACCGGTCCGGTTTGCGCGCGAGCAGCGGGATGAGTGCCTGCAGCGTGCGCTTTCGCGTCGCCGACGAGGTTGATCTCGTAGGGGTAGCGCATGCCGATCCACTTGCCGGAGTGGTCGATCTGCACGGCGCGGGCTTGGTCGAGGTCGGGCAGGAACTGGGTGTAGGGGAAGTTGGAGCCGACGGTGAGCAGGGTGTCGCAGTCGCGCATCAGGTGCCAGCTCGCGGTGGTGCCCAGCAGCCCGATCGAACCGGTCACCCAGGGCAGGTCGTCGGGCAGCACGTCCTTGCCCAGTAGCGCCTTGGCCGCGCCGGCGCCGAACAGGTCGGCGACCTCGATCAGCTCGGCGGCACAGCCGCGCGCGCCCTGGCCGACGAGCATCGGCGACCTTGTTGCCGGCATTGAGCAGGTCGGCGCACTGGCGGACCGCGGCGTCGTCGGGTACGACACGCGCCGACGACATCCCGAGGCTGGACGGCACCTGTTTGAACGCGTGTCCGGGCGGCTGGTATGTCAGCTCGAACACGTCGGAGGGCACGATGATGGCCGTGGGCGCGGACTCGCTGAGGGCGACACGAATCGCGCGGTCGATCAGGTTGGGCAACTGCTGGGGAACCGTGCACATCTGCACGTAGTCGCTGCAGACATCCTTGAACAGGCTGATCAGGTCGATCTCCTGCTGATAAGAGCCGCCCATCGCCGAGCGTTCGGTCTGCCCGACGATGGCCACCACCGGCACGTGGTCGAGTTTGGCGTCATACAGGCCGTTGAGCAGGTGCACCGCGCCCGGCCCGCTGGTGGCCACGCAGACCCCGACCTGGCCGGAGAACTTGGCGAAGCCGACGGCCTCGAACGCGGCCATCTCCTCGTGGCGGGCCTGCACGAATTGCGGGTTGTCCTCGGCGCGTTGCCACGCCGCTAGCAGGCCGTTGATGCCGTCTCCGGGATAGCCGAAGACTTGGCGCACCCCCCAGTCGCGCAGCCGGGCCAACAACACATCACCGACGGTGTCTGACATATCTTCTCCTCCAATGGTTTCCGCTCAGACAAGCGGCGCGGCGAATGAACCGGCCGCCAGAAATTCA
>CAWDJC010000008.1:0-85622 GCA_963802525.1 uncultured Actinomycetota bacterium
CGCTGCGGTCCTACAGCAACGCGATCTCGATGTTCTGTTCTTATGTCAGTGACGGCAGGTATGGGTGGGTTGCGTTCTGCGAGAAGCAGTTCGGCGACGTTCCATCTCAGATTTGTTTCGAGTGGAACACACCGCGACACACCACTGACGATGCCGTTCCCACGAAGCGGCGCGCGTTCACGAAGCCCGAGCTGCAGCATTTGTTCGACGTCGTCGACGACTTCGTCGACGAACAGCACCGCAACGGGTCCAAACGCTGGCTGACCGCGTTGCGCGACTCGATCGCGTTCAAGATCAGGTACGCCTACGGGCTTCGGCGCCAGGAACTGGTCATGCTGGACCTGACCGACTTCGGGCCCAATCCGCACGTGCCGAGTTACCAGGACTACGGAGCGATGACCGTGCGGTGGGCCAAGGGCACGACGGGGTCCGGACCGCGGCGGCGGACCGTGCTGACCGTTCCGGAGTTCCCCTGGGTCGTCGAGCTGTTGCATTACTGGTGCACCGAGGGCCGAGAGATGTTCAGCACCGCGGACCGCTCCCCCGCATTGTGGCCCAGCGAGCGTGGCGGCAGGTTGACGATCAACGCGCTGGGACGGTCGTTCACGGTCCTTCGTCGACGGGCTGGTCTGCCCAAGGAGTTGAAGTTGCACTGTCTGCGGCACTCCTACACCACCCACCTTCTCGAGGCTGGCTACGACCCGTTGTTCGTCCAGCAGCAGCTTGGCCACTCCTACGCCTCCACGACTTCGCTCTACACGTCGGTGTCCTCGGACTTCAAACAGCGGGCGGTGCAACAAATGATCGCCCGCCGGATCCGGATGGAGGACTCCGATGGCTGAACAGCGCCGGATCGGGTTCCATTGGCATCTGCGCCGCGTTATGGCGGCCCACAATCTGTGGAAGTCCACCGAGCTGCGGCCACTGCTGCGCTCGCGGGGAATCAACCTGTCCGATGCGCAGGTCTACCGCCTGGTGACCGGTGAGCCGCAACGCATTCCATCCCGGACCTTCGCTGCGCTGTGTGACATCTTCGACTGCTCGCCCAACGAGCTGTTCGAGCCGTACGTGGAAATGCAGGCCGCCGCCTCAGCGAACGCGCCGCGTCCACGCGATCTGGGTGTGACGCCGGGTAAGCCGGTCGCCAAACGGATTCGGATCGTCCAGGACGACGATGGCCCGTCCCCGCAAACCTGAAGACCGCTCCGCGCTGGCCGATCGGATGCGCCCGATGCCGCGGGCACTACGAACTAGTGGCTACCTGGCCGGACGGATCAATCTGCGGATACTGCTACCAGGCCGCCAAACGAACCATCGGGATCTGCGCGTGCGGCCACCAGGGCGTGCTGCCCGGCCTCATCGAGGCCGGCCCGCATGCCGGCGCTGCAGCGGCGTCAGGCTCAACCTCGACTGCATCGGCTGCGGCGCCGAAGCCGAACTCTACAGCGGCGGACGATGCCAGCGGTGCGTGCTGCGCGCCACCGCTTCACGGTTGCTCACCAACCCTGACACCGGCGAGATCGCGCCCCAGCTGCAGGTCATCGTCGACGCACTCGCCGCGATGGCCCGGCCAAACAGTGGTCTGACGTGGATCCGCCAACCCCACGTCGCCCACGTTCTGCGGGAACTGGCCCGCCACCCGACCCTCACCCACGACGTACTTGACCAGTTCCCGCCGGGTCGTACGACCGACTACATGCGCAGCCTGCTCGTCGAGCACGACGCCCTTGCGTCACGTGACGAGAGACTGGCCCGGTTCCAGTCCTGGGCTGTCCTGGCCCAGCAGCGGATCACCACCGACGAGCACCGCAAAGTCATCGCCCGGTTCATCCGGTGGAGTCTGGAGAAACGACTTCGATCGATGCACACCGTCACCGACTCGGCGTTCCTGCGGGCCAAACAAACGGTCACCGTCACCATCGAGTTCTGCAACTGGCTCGCAGTCGAGCACGACGTCACCATCGAGCAGCTCAGCCAGGCCCACATCGATCTGTGGCAATCGACCGGCCCCACCACCCGCGAGCACATCATCCGTTTCATCCGGTGGGCCATCAAGGCCCGGCTCATCTGCTTCGATCTGGACGTGACACCGCATCGCCGCGGGACCGCACCAAGGATGCCGGTCACGCGGCAGAACGCCGTCATCGAAAAGGTCGCTCACCAGCAGACGCTTCACCCCCGCGACCGGCTCGCCGCTATCCTGGTCATCGTCTTCGCGCAACGCGCAGAAGACATTGCCGCGCTGACCTGGAACCAAGTCACGATCACCGCCGACACCGTGAGCATCGACCTGGCCGGCATGCCGATCGATCTTCCTCCGCCGCTTGATGAACCCGTTCGCACGCTGGCCGCCAGCAACTACAACAACCAAACCGCCGCACATCCCAACTCTCCATGGGTATTTCGCGGTTACCGGCCCGGCATGCACGTCACGCCAACGCATCTCCGCAGTCATCTACGACCGGTTCTCGCCGCCCTCGAGGCCCGGTTGGGCACCCTCAACGAACTCACCCAAACCACGCCGATCGCCATCCTGGCCGAAACGCTGGGCTACAGCCCGCAGACGTTGGAGTCACACGCACGAGCGTCGGCAACCACCTACGCGCGATACATGGCAACTCGACTCGATTGACCACGGCGCAAGCGAGAATTCGAGTCCTCGCCGATCGCCTATCGGGTGGGGAAGAGGCCGGTGATCTCGGTGATCGGCGTCGTCGCGCTCACCTGCGTGGTGTTCGTCTTCTACCGATTGCTGGTCGACGCCGCCTACGGCGCGAACAACCACCTCTCCGAAGTGATGACGATCGCTGTCACGGTGTTCGCGCTGACCTGGTACGCGGCTTTCCGGATCTACCGCGCCAGGCAGGGCGCCGACCTCAAGGGCCAGTTCAGCGAGATCCCAGGCCAGCTCGCGCCCGCGTGCTGCTCGCCTGACGCGAGGCAGCCCGCTCGTACCCGGCCCGACGCAGGCCGAGGTGTGCAACCCTGAGCTGATGGCTCTCACCGCGTTGCAGGCGCAGGCGGTGCACACTATGGAGCCGTCGGCGAGTCCGATCAACGACGGCGTGGTGGTGATCAACGGTGCGGAGATCGTCGGCGTTGGCCCGAGCTCGGAACTGGGGCGGTGGCCGGCTGCCACCGTGGTCGATCTCGGAGATCGGACGATCGTGCCGGGCTTCATCGATGCGCACAACCATCTCTCGCTCACTGCGCTTCATCCGTTGTGGGCCGACCTCACCGGCGTGACCGACCGTGATGCGGCGCGCCGGCTGCTGGCCGAGGCCGCCGTGCACATCGCCTCGTCGGACCACGACCCGTGGGTGCGGGCCGTCGGATGGAACGACCGTGCGCTTTCGCTGACGAAGGCCGATCTCGACGAGCTGGAGCCAGACCGCCCGTTGGTGATCGCGCATTTCAGCTACCACGAGTGCATCGTCAACAGCCGGGCGCTCGACGAGCTCGGCATCACGTCATCGACCCCGGATCCGTCCGGTGGGCACATCGGACACGACGCGGACGGTCAGCTCGACGGCCGGCTGATCGAACGAGCTTGGGGAGAGGCGCACGCGCACAGTGTGCGGTCCTATGGCGACCCCGATCGGTGGGCGGACCTGATCGTCGAGCGGTGCAACGTCCTCCGCACTGAAGGAATCACCGCGGTCCACGATCCGGCGTGCGCGCCCTCGGCGGAAGCGGTGTATCGCATGCTCGCCCGCGACGGTCGGCTGCCGATCTCGATCCTCGCCATGCCGCACCCCGAAGGCATCCTGGGCGATCCCGATGCTGCCCGGTTGGACGGCCCACCGACTGGAGAGGGCGATCCATTGCTGCGCGTCGGTCCTGGCAAGCTCTTTGCCGACGGCGGAAGCCATCCGAACATCGACGGTCACATCCACGGAAACCATGTGCAGTTCGGCTTGGGCTTCGACACCGTGGCCGCAGGTATCGACCGGTTGACGAGTAGCGGGTTCGGCGCCGCCGTGCACACGATGGGCAACGCGATGCTCGACACCGTGTTGGACGCGTTCGAGCGGTGCGCCGACCGCCGATCGGACGCCGCTGGACCGTTTCGCATCGAGCACGTCACGCTGGCCGAGCCACGGCACGTCCAAAGGATGGCGGTGCTGGGGGTCGCTGGCGTGGTGCAACCGGGTTTCGTCCGCCTGCTCGGCGGTATGAGTGCGAACGCGCCCATCGACGAAGCAACGTGGATGCCGTTTCGCTCGTTGCTCGACGCCGGCGTCGTGCTCGGTGGTTCGTCCGACGACCCGTGCGACGCGAACGCATGGCGCGTCCTTCGGTCGAGCTCGGTCGGGGTTACCCGCCGGCTCGACACCGGCGACGTGTTCGAGCCCGATCAACGGTTGGGGATGGAGGACTGGCTACGCGCATACACGTTCGGCTCTGCCGCCGCCGGTGGCCAGCTCGCCGAACGAGGCACGCTCCATCCCGGAAAGCGGGCCGATCTGGTGGTCCTCGATGGAGCGTTGGACGGCGATGATCCGCCGACGGTGGCGCAGACCTGGGTCGCAGGCGGGCGCGTGTACGACCGATCCGGCTGACCACTGCGGCAGATCCCCAACCGTAACCGCTCCCCTAACAGCAACTCGCACCTGTTCAACACGCACCATTACCAGTTAACTGTTGCGAGTTATATTGCGCGACAATTACTTTCAGCAGCCTGTTGTCTGATCCGGAACTAGTTGGCAGCAATCCGCGAAAACTTGGCAGCTGTCCGATTACGGTCGATTCTCCGGGATCAATTGACAGTTGACGAACCTCTAGCTCAGACGTGCGAGACCGCGTCGGCTGTAGCCCGGCGGCGCCTGCGCCGGAACTCCGATTTCGCGAAGACATGATAGTGCCGGATATTGCTCCGTCACCGCGGCTAAAGGACGCGACGCGGCCTGACAAGTGCTACGGCATCACTTGTTAGCTCGTCGGGAGCGACTGAATCCGGGCGGTGAGGACCGCGGTCCACTCGCTGATGTACTGGTCATCAGAGATGCTGGACTTGCGTTGGGGGAAGAGGCTAGTGGCGAAGCGCGCGCCGAGGATGCCGTTAATTCCGAGTGCGGCCAGCACTTTGCCATGGTGTTGTGCGAGGTTGGGCGCCCAGGCACCGATCCAGTCGGCCAGTTCGGCGTTGAGTCCGTCGATGAGTGCGGCGTAGGCGGTGTCGAGTCGGGCCGAGTGGCCTGCGGGTGTGCGGGCGGCGATCTGGAGGAGTTGGATCTCTTCGTCGATGACGCTGAGCAGGTAGCGGCCCAGGACGGTCAGTTCGGCGTGGAGGTCGCCGAGTCCGGCGAATAGTGCACGGATATCGCGCATGGCGTGGCGGCGGTCGAGTTGGCGGTCGATCCCGGCGTTGAGCAATGCGTCTTTCGATTTGAAGTGGCGATACAGGGCTCCCGAACCTGCGGCCAAGCCCGCGGCGGCTTCGATCTGGGAGACGCTGGTGGCTTCAAATCCCTTGGCGCTGAATAGCCGCATCGCTTCGGTGACCAGTCGTTCCCGTGTCGATACCGCTGCCGTCATTGACCTCTCCAAAGTGATCACTTACATTTAGCAAGAGTCTACTACAGGTAATCCGAAGCGTAGGAGGACGGATGGTGCAGCACGACGAACCCGTGCCGCAGGGGCGTCTCCGGCGCACGATGCCGTTGGCCGGCTTCGCTGCCCGTGCCGCGGGAGGGCGGTTGGTCGCCGAATTGCGGGAGCGCACCGGTGATGATGGCGCGGTCGAGCGGTTCCACGAACAGACCGCCGAGCGCTATACCCAGCTACTGGGCCACTCCAAAGGCGTGCTGATGAAAGCCGGCCAGATCTTGTCGATGATCGACGCCCGGGCAATCGGCACCGGCGGGTTCTGGCCCTACCAGAAAGCGTTGTCCCGGTTACAGGCGGATGCGCCGCCCATGCATCCGACGCTTGTTCACAAAGTTCTTGGCGAGGAACTGGGTTCTGCCGTCCGGTATTTCGCCCAGTTCTGTGATGAGCCGATCGCTGCGGCATCAGTCGGTCAGGTCCACCGGGCGGTGCTATGCGACGGTCGCGAGGTCGTCGTCAAAATCCAGTATCCCGGCGTGGCCCAGGCCATCCGCGACGATCTGGCCAACACCGAACTGCTGGCCACATTTATGCGGTTCGCGGTCGCGGCGTCGGGGATGAAGGTCGACATTCGGAGCCTCGCGCGCGAGGCCGCCGCGCGCATCGGCGAAGAGGTCGACTACCGCCACGAAGCCGCCATGATCACCGCGTTCAGCGAGCTCTACCGCGGCCACCCGTTCATCCGCATCCCCCAGGTCATCCCGCAAGCATCCAGCGACCGCGTGCTGACGATGACCTACCTGGACGGCCTGGACTACGCGGCGGCCCAACAGGCCGACCAGGAGCTGAAAAACACCTGGGCCGAAGTGATCGCACGGTTCATCAGCGGCAATATTCGCCACGCCAACCTCATACACGCCGATGGACATCCGGGGAACTACCGATTCAACGCCGACGGCACCGTCGGCTTCCTGGATTTCGGCTGCATCCAAAACTTGCCCGAAAAGCAGCGCTGGCCGTGGGTCGCAGCAATACGCGCTGTGATCGACGGCCGCACGGACGACCACCGCGACCTGATGGTGCAAGCCGGCTTCCTTACCGCAGACTCACCGCTGAGCGCAGAAGACCTACAACGACAGACGAAAGAGATGGGGCCCGAGGTCCACATGCCTCAACCGGTGACCTATACACCCGACGCCACGGCGCGCAAGACGCGCAAGACCAGCAGAATGTTCGACGGTAGTTCGGGGGCGGCCCAGACGACCGTACCCCCAGAGTTCCTTTTCAACGGCCGGGCCCAGCTCGCCTGGTCCAGTGTGGCCGCCGGCTTTGGGGCAACGCTGGACGTCCGGGCCACCATGGACGACATGGACGGCGTCGCCGAACCCATCACCGAGCTAGGCAAACTACACCACGCGTGGGTGCGTGAACGCGGCCTGCCCGGGGCGCTGGACCATCATGACCACCCCTGACATCCGATCTGGCGTGCGCCTGCCGTGGGATGCTGTCGACCCCTACCCGTTCTATGAGGCATGTCGCAGCGAGGGCGAGGTGGTCTGGAACGACACCGCCGCATCCTGGCTGATCCTGGGCTACCACCCGGCACGCCAGATCCTGGCCGGGCCCGGCTGGACGAGCAACCCGCTAGCCAATCCCAATACCGGGGCCGACCTCCGGGGTGCGGATCCAGATATGTTGCGTCGCAACATCTTATTCACGGACGGCGCCGACCACCTACGGCTGCGCGGCTCGGTTCGAGACGTCTTCACTCGCAACTTCATCGCAGGACTGCACGATGGAATCGCCACCATCGCCGCAGACACAATCGACTCCATTCCCGCTGGAGTTCAGTTCGACTTCATGACCGACATCGCGCTGCCCTTTCCGATCGCGGTCGCAGCGGCCTGGCTGGGCCTCGACGTCGGCGCCGCTCGACTTCTCGGCGAGGAATCCCCCGCAATCACCCGAATGCTAAACGACTCAAGTGACACCGTGGCTATCGATAACGGCACAGAAGCCCTAGCGACGCTGCTCACTGAATTTCTGCCACTAGCCGCGGACCGGCGGCACCATCCCCGCGACGACCTACTCAGCTTCATCGCCACCGACACCAATCTAGAACTCGACGACATCGTCACGACCGCCATCATCATCGCCATCGCCGGCCACGAAACCACCGCAAATCTCCTCGGCGCGGCAATGATTCGCCTCCTGACACCCCAGCGCCACGGCATCCGTCCCATCGAGACCATCGACGCCATCGACGATCGACTGGTCACCGAGCTGCTGCGCCTCGACGGCCCCGCGCAAGCCGTGGTACGCACGGCCACACACGACCACACGTTCAGCGACGTCACCATCAACGCCGGCGAACCTGCCCTCGTCGTCCTAGCCGCCGCCAACCGCGACCCAGCCATCTTCAATTCACCCGATCAACTCCAAACAGACCGGCCCGGGCCAGCACCGCTCACCTTCGGCCACGGCGCGCACTACTGCCTGGGAGCAGCACTGGCCCGCCTCGAAACCACCACAGCGCTCCAACAAGTCCTAGCTCGCCGACCCGCCCTTTGCGGGAACCCAACATGGCGAGACAACCCAGCCATCCGCGGACCCCAGACGCTCCCCTGCCGCTTCACCACCTAACAGTTTGTTGAAAGACAGCCCTACAAACCGGGAACCACCATGCCGACCCAACCTCGTGTGCTGCTGTTGTCGCCCACACGATCCTGCGGACTGTCGAGCTGGGAGTGACCATCACCAACACTCCTCACGACGCAGAAACCACGGTGCTGCACTACCTGCTTGACGATCGTCGGCGTCACCGCGCCCATGTGACAACCGGCCAGATCGTCCCTGCTGGTCCGCGATGTCCTATCTGGACGGTATTGCAATGAACGGGATTTCGGGACTAACACTGGGCGGATGCGCGCTCGTGATTGCGCTCTCGTCGCCCATACCCGTCGTGGTGACGTTGGTGCTGCTCGTTCACAACGACCGACCCCATTCGTCCAGCATCGCGTACTTGTCGGGCCGAGTGGCGGCGCTCGCCGTACTCGCGACCGCATTTATGCATGTCCCGCGATCACTCGCGGGTCTGGACGGGCCCACACCAGCCTGGACCAGCTGGGCGATCATCGCAGCGGGCGCGCTGCTCGTCACGCTCGGCGTGCGGCAATGGCGGCAGCGCGGCAGAACTGATCGCACGCCCAGCTGGGAGGACAATGTCGCAAGGATGGGCCCGAAGACCTCCGCTGCTGCAGGAATCTTCACCGGGCTGAATGCGAAAGTCCTCGCCGTCAGTGCAGCTGTCGGTACCCACGTTGGGGCCCTACACTCGACAATCCTTGGTGCAGCAGGCATGGTCGCCTACTATGCGGTGTTAGCGAATTCGACTGTCGCCGCACCCATCCTGGCTTATCTCATTGCCCGACCACGGATCGACCCGCTCCTGAAACGCCTCCGACACTGGATGCAAATCCAGCACCGGGCGTTGACAGCGACACTCCTCGTCGTATTCGGTTGCGCGATGATCCTCTATGGGATAGCCGGCACATGAAACAAGCCCATCGCGCGCTGTCACCCGCCGGTTTCTTGAGCAGTCTTCGGACCACTCCGAAACCGAGCAGCAGATTATTACTCAGGTAACCCCGCCCGAAGACTGGCCCGCGGTATCACTGTTGGCACGCACCTACTGGCCCACCGCCTCACGATGTCCCATCGCCGACCGACTCAAAGGCACGGACTGATCCCAGATCACCCGCTCGCGGCTACTCGCACCTGTCGAGCACGCACCGTTACCAGAAAACTCTGGGTGCGAGTTTGCATCAGATGAAAGCGCTCGCACCCCTTGACGATTGGCCGATCCGAGGGCGTCAGGGCGCTGATTTCGGGTACTCGCTTCCGGATGGGCTGCTCGTATCGCTTGTGCATACGCCGAGGTTGCCGTACAGCTCAATCACTTAGTGAATGGTTCGGCTGTTAGGTGAAACCTTGCGGATGCCCCAGTCGGCCGGCCTTCTAATCGCGATCGACCGCCCACCCTCCCTCTACCCGTACTAGCAGCAATACGTCACTGTGACGAATTGACTTGTGGCGCAGGGCTATTGAAGCGCCGCGTCGGGTTGGCAGTCGACCAGGCTTCGGGCGGCTGCCGGCATGGTTGAGGAGCTGCGCGGCTTCATTCCACAGGTTCTGCGCCGTCATGACGTTTCGCTGCTTCGAGCAGATGTCAGTGACAGCCGGCTTGATTGACCTCGCTTGATTGATCTTGCTGGGCTAGGCCTTTGTTGCCCACACCGCAAGGTCCGGCAGATGTTCCAATACTGGGTCGGTGCCAAGATCGACCCTGACGCATCCAGCGAAGGTGTCGAAGTCGATCTCATCCTCGGTGGCGATGCCGCCGGCCCCAACGTCACCGTCTCCTAGTCCTTCGCGACGTAGCGGAGGAGGACCGCGCCCGACGGAAACGTGCGGTTCTCCACCAGCTCCAGCGTGATCCACTTGTCCAGCGTCGGGAAGAACGGCGTGCCGCCGCCGACCGCGGCCGGGGTGACCACCACGTGGAACTCGTCCACGAGGCCGGCCCGGACCAGCGGCGCGGCGAGCGTGGCGCCGGCCACCTCGATCAGGCCGTCGGTCTCGGCCTTGAGCCTCGTGGCGACCTCGACGACGTCACCGCGCTCCAGCCGGGAGTTCCAGCCGACCGAGTCGAGGGTCTTCGAGAACACCACCTTCGGCATCGCCCGCCACAGCCGGGCGAACTCGGCCTGCACCGACGACACGTCGGGGGCCTCGTCGGCGGTCGGCCAGTGGGCGGACATCAGCTCGTACAGCTTCCGCCCGTACAGCGACACCGCCGTGTCGCGGACCTGGTCGTTCCAGTACTGGTGCAGTTCGGCGTCCGGGTCGCTCCACCCGATGTCACCGTTCGTGTCGGCGATGTAGCCGTCCACCGAGACATTCATGCCGTAAGTCAGTTTGCCCATGCGGGTTAGACCACCACACGGACGGAAACTCATCGGACGCCGCCGTGTTCGAATCCACGCTGCGCTGGGCTCGGTGGATGGGTTACAGGTAGTTGGCCGGCGGCCCGGAAGGTACTCCCGACCGAAACCGCTCCCCTACGGCAACTCGCACCTATTGAGCACGCACCGTTACCAGCTAACTGTTGCGAGTTACCCTGTCCTACAACATAGTTCGTCGCCTTTGTACCACCGCTTGTTGTCCCTGTCCCGTCTCGGTGCTCTGTTCCAGGGCGGGCCGCAGACCTGAACCGCTTATCTGTAAGACGACACGGCGAAGGCCGCGTCTCCACAGGTGGTTACGT
Organism: uncultured Actinomycetota bacterium; assembly: GCA_963802525.1. Lineage (GTDB taxonomy): Bacteria > Actinomycetota > Actinomycetes > Mycobacteriales > Mycobacteriaceae > Mycobacterium. The sequence goes on from CAWDJC010000008.1 coordinate 10,877, forward strand.
CGGTTACATGTATTCGATGTGAGCCGGATTGCGCGGGCGCGATGCACATGTCACCCACGTTCGTGCTGTTGATCAGCAGCGGTTGGACCTAGCAAGCATGGCGCGCGCAACGAGTACAGCGGGATCCCGTGCTCAGCAAATTGACTAGCGGTCCACTCTTGGCCGCTCGACCTGCCGGTTAAATACTGACGATGTCAGACTCACTACGCGGCCCGGCCCTGCTAAACGGGGTCGACGGCCAGGATCGGGGATACACGTGGACGTCCGCACCGATGCGCAGGTGATTGAGGCCGTCTACCAGGCCTACATCACGGGCGACCTCGCCGCGCTCGATGCATATACCGACGACTCGGTGTGGGATGAGGCCGGTCGCAACAAGCGAACCGGTGTCTACCGAGGCAATGAGGCCATCCTCGAGCACGCCATGCAGCTCGCGGTGCTGACCGATGGAACGCTGGCCACCACGGTCAAGGAGATCCTGCCTGGCCAGGATCATGTCGCTGTCCTTGAGCGTGCCGCGGCGAGGCGAAAGGGCCGAGTGCTGGATATGGATTGCTGCTCGGTTTACACACTTCGCGACGCAAGATTGCCGAACTCCACGTGCTGCCATTTGACGCCGAGGGCTGGGACGAATTCTGGTCATAGGACTGGGTGCCGGTTTCGAGTAGACGTCGACTCGCAGGCACACGAACGAACCTATCGTCGCTGCCCGCCGGTGCGTATTGGCACCTGGTGAGGTGATGTGATGACACGATATAGCCGTGAGCGACGGTCGGGTGCGCGGCGCGGGAAACGGCAATCCCGGTCGAGATAGCGAGTTTGCGCCGCTGCGGACGCGAGAGACCGTTGTCGCACCGCATCTCCCGGTGCCGCTGACCAGTTTCATCGGGCGCGAGGTGGAAATCGACGAGGTGCGACGGCTGCTGACCGCGGGCCGGCTGGTAACCCTGAGCGGCGCGGGTGGTGCGGGAAAGACACGTCTGGCGATATATGTTGCCGACCAGATGGTGACCGGCTTCGCAGACGGAGCGTGCCATGTCGACCTCGCGCCCATCACACACCCCAATCTCGTCGCGGTCACCGTCGCCCGGGCGCTGGGATTGTCGGATCAGCCTGGCCGCTCCGCGGTGGACACCGTGCTGCGTTACGTCGGTGATCGGCAGATGCTCCTGCTGCTGGACAACTGCGAGCACCTGCTTGACGCCAGCGCGGCGCTGGTCAACGTGCTCCTGGGTGCCTGCCCGAACTTGAAAGTGTTGACGACGAGCAGAGAGCCGATCGGCGTTGCCGGCGAAGTCATCTGGGGCGTGCCGTCGTTGTCACTGAGTGACGAAGCGGTCGAGTTGTTCACCGACCGGGCCCGTCTGGTGCGGCCGACGTTCAGCCTTACCGACACCAATAGGGCCACGGTCACCGAGATCTGCCGGCGCCTCGACGGGATGCCGCTGGCCATCGAGCTGGCCGCGGCCCGAATACGCGCCCTGTCGCCGACCGAGATCCTCGATGGCCTGCACGACCGCTTCCGACTCCTGACCGGTGGCGCACGCACCACGGTGCCCCGTCAACAGACCTTGCGGGCATCCGTTGACTGGTCGCACGCGCTACTGACACAGCCTGAGTGCACCCTGTTCCGCCGCCTCGCGGCGTTCATGGGTGGATTCGATCGCGACGCCGTCCAAACGGTCGCGGGCGGCGATGACCTCGAGCGTGACCAGATCCTCGACCTGCTCACCCAGCTCGTCGACAAGTCGCTGGTGGTGGCCGAAGACGACCAAGACCGTACGCGGTATCGGCTGCTGGAGACGGTGCGCCAGTACGCATTCGAGAAGCTCGCCGAGTCCGGTGAAGCCGAGGCGGTAGGCACCCGACACCGCGACTTCTACACGCTTGTGGCGTCTCAGGTGGACACCCCGGTGCAGACCGGCCACACGCAGAGCCTCGCGCGGGCGGCAGTAGAGATCGACAACTTGCGGGGCGCCTTCGCCTGGAGCCGCGAAACCTCTGATAGCGAGGTGGCGCTGATGCTGGCGTCGTCGTTACAACCGCTGTGGCTTGCCTTGGGCCGCGTCCACGAAGGGCTGGCCTGGTTTGATGCCGTCTTCACCGACGACCGCTCGGGCCATAGCGATGTGGCGCCCCCGGTGCGGGCGCGTGCGCTCGCCGATAGCGCCGTGCTGCATGACTGGGCAGTCGGCGCCGACAGCGCCGACCAGGCCGAACTAGCTCTGGCTATTGCCCGCGAGTGCGGCGATCAACCGCTGCTGGCCCGGACGCTCCTCGCCCGCGGCATTGTCGCCGCCCATCGCGGCGAGCCGGTTCAGCAGTACTTCGTCGAGGCAGCCGACCTGGCCCGCGCCGTGAGCGACCGGTGGCGACTTTGTCAGATCCTGGGCTGGAAGGCGAACCTGGCGATGCTTGCCGGCGACCCGATGGCGACGCGCGCTGCCGCCGACGAAGGACGTGAACTCGCGGACGCCATCGGTGACCGGTTCACGTCCCGCCAGTGCCGTACGTGGGCTGGCTGGGCGCAGACGATCACCGGTGATCTCAGGGGAGCCGCAACAGAATTGGGCGTTGTTAAGGACGAGGCGCAGGCCGACCACGACCTGATCTGGTGGGTAGTCGGCGTGCATTACGAGGCGCAGGTCACGGCGTACCAGGGTGACCCGAACGCGGCCCGCGCCGAGCTCGACGAAGCGATGCCGGCAGTCGCGGATCTTGGTGCGTTGTGGAGTGGCAACTCAAACGGGGTGCGCGCCATCGCGGCCCTCACCGCGGGCGATGTCGGCGGGGCCGATAACGCGAGCCGTGCGGCCTGGGAGCAGCTGACGACCATTCCGATGCACCAGCATATGTACGTCTTTCTGCTCGCTGAGGTTGCCCTGGCGCGCGGTGATCGGGTCGCGGCTCAGCGCTGGGCCGACGAGGCGGTCTCGACCGCCACCGAGTGGTATCGCGTGCTGTCGTTGACCACCCGCGCGCGCGTCCAGCTGGCCGTGGGCGAGCCTGAACATGCTGAACGCGACTCCTACGATGCGCTCGCTCTCGCCGCGAAGCTTGAGGCGAATCTCGGGGTTCCCGACATACTCGAATGTCTTGCCACGGTGGCCAGTGCTGGCGGCAGCCACCCTCGATCGGCGCACCTGTTCGGCGCCGCCGATGCCATCCGCCGACGGATGGGCACGGCCCGGTTCAAGGTTCACGACGCCGACTGGGAAGCCGCGGTGGGTGCAGCGCGTAATGCAATGGGCGACATAGCCTTCGATGAAGCGTTTGCCGAGGGCTGCGCGCTGTCCACGCAGGAAGCGATTGCCTATGCGCAGCGGGGCAAAGGGGAACGTAAACGGCCGTCCAGGGGCTGGGCCTCGCTGACCCCAGCAGAGACCGACGTCGTCCGTCTCGTGTGTGATGGTCTGGCCAACAAGGACATTGCCAAACGGCTTCTCGTCTCACCACGCACCGTCCAAACCCATCTCACCCACGTCTACACCAAACTGGACCTGACCTCGCGCGTCCAGCTCGTCCAAGAGGCATCACGCCACGACGACGAATCAGATCCGCGTTAGCGGCGTGTAGTCGACCTCTTGACTGCGGTGTCGATTGCGACGGTGGGCAACCGTGGCTCGCCGCATCATGCTGGGCCGCAACAGCTTAGCGGGTGAGTCGACCAGCCAGGCGACTTTGACGAACTGCTCGAAAGCCGTGGTGTCGTACTCGGCAGCACTCAGAATCCGGTCGATATAACCGTTGAGCAGCCGCGTCGCCAGCGGGGGCGTGCCCTCGATTTCGGGCAGGCTCAGATCACCTCCGACGGCGAGTTGCCACGCCTGGCCGATTGGCTTGGCGGCCGCTCGAAAGAACCTGCGCGGCAGATCAGCAGCGCCACGAGACAAGCAGTCGCGCAACACCAGTGCTTCCAGGGCAGCCACGGTCATGCCCTGGGCATAGATGGGGTTGAAGCTGCACACCGCGTCGCCGACAACCACCAAACCCTCGGGCAGCCGACGTACCTTGTCATAGCGGCGCCAACGACTGGACGGAAATCGGTGCTGCGCCACGGGGCCGACCGGTTCGGCGGCGCGCACCGCAGCCAACGCGTGCGCCGGGGTGAATTCCTCGACGAACCCACACATAGCGGACAGCTCGACAGGTGGATCGTTGCCCGCCATGCCGAAGACGGTGAAGAACACGGTGTCGTTCTCGCAGCGGGCGATCGCCATGCCGGTCGGCCGCCCTGGCACCGGGGCGATGATGAAACCGGATTCATGCAGTGCATCCTTGGGCATCCGCAGTAGCTGACTGGCGTACATCAGATCGATGACGACCTCGTCTTCGGGGGGCGGCTCGTAGCCCGCTCGCTTAAACAGCGCCGGCGTGCGGGCGCCGCGCCCGGTCGCATCGACGACCAGATCCGCCTGCAGGGCCGACTCCAGGCGGCTACTGCGGCCCACAACGCGCGCACCAGTCACACGGCCACTGGCCGCCACGCAGACGTCGACGACATCATGATCGTCGAGGACGGTGACGTTCGGAATGGCGCGCACCCGACGGCGCACATGGCACTCGAGAAACGGGCGAGTCGTGGTGTACATCCTGAGTTCCTTGGCCGCACCACTGCGAACGGCCACGTGGCCGCCCATACAGAAGTACAACCTCGACAAGTCGGTGCCGTCGAACACCGAAGCGCCGTCGTCGGCCAGCTCGTCGAGAAAGCCGGGAAGCAGTTCGTCCAACGCTTGCGCGCCCCGCATGAGCAGCCCATGGGTGTGTCGGCCTTGCGGCACTCCCCTGCGGACGGCCACGGTGTCGTTCAAGGTGTCACGCTCGATCACCGTGACCCTTGCGCAGAAATCGGCCAGCACGCGTGCCGCTAACAGGCCAGCCACGCTGGCCCCCAGCACAATCGCGTGCTCACCAGTCGTTGCCAGCTCGCCAGCGGAGTTGAGGGTCATCGGTAGCCTCCCGAGTCGGATCCCGTCCAGGATGTGACACTGGCAGGCCCGAACCATCGGCCAAAACGCGTAGACGAATGCCCAGGGGTCGTAGAAGCGGCCCTGTTCGGCTGATCAGCCCGGCACTGCGCTGCGCACCTGACCCCTAGCACTAGTAGTGCATTGTCACTTTATGGCGTACCGACTGTCTTCGAGTCCCGATCCATGACGGCGGGCAAGCGACGGGAACTCCTACCGTTCCGTGTCGACCTCGGCCAGGACGAGTCGCTCGATGGGTTCCTCGAGCGACTCGCGTACGCGAACGGACTACGCCCGACGGAGATCCTTCGTCGGATCAAGACGATGTCCGGCCCTGCCGCACCCACAACGGCCTTCCTCACGTTCAAACCGGATCCACAGCTCATCGACCGCGTGCAGAGGTTGAGCGGGATCGACGCCATATCCCTGACGAATGCAACGCTCGAGCGTTTCGACTCGGGCCTGCCGCTATACCTGAAAGAGCTTGACCCCTCGGAGCGGCATACGTTTCGGCAGGTCGTCACTCAGGGCTGGTTCCCACAGTTCGGATCACAAGCGTGTGCAGAATGCATTGCCCAGGAGGGCATCTGGCGATTGGAATGGCGGCTACCGATCGTCGCCACCTGCATCCGCCACGGCACCTTTCTGACCGCCCAGTGCGCCGGATGCGGTCAGCGTTTCCGCACCCACCGACACGCAGTACTGCGGCCGATCCTCGACGCGTCACAGCCCTGCGGGAACTCGCTCGGCCTGCGGACACGATGTCGTCATCCCATGTCGGCCCACGCACGTTTGCCCGCCGATCCTCGCGTGCTCGCCACGGCGCGCCAGATAGATCACGCCCTCCGGGCCGAGCCAACCGCGATGCTTGGGGAACCGACGGACCCTCGGCTGTATCTGGCGGAGCTTCGTCACCTCGCCACTCTGCTCTTGCATCTGCTGTCCAGACCCGGTGGTGTCGCCTACGTCGACTGGGCCGACGACATCCACCGCGAAGCCATCACCCGCACCACTGAATTGAGAGGACCGCGCTGGGGCATCAGCCCGCCGAGCAGCGCCGAAGTACGTGGGCGCGTGCTCGCCGAGGCGCAGGCCGTCCTGGAACAGGACAGTCTGGATGCGGCCGCCGATCGCTTGGCCCCATGGCTGGCGCTGATCGACGACACCCCCAACGGGCCTACCGTTTGGCTGCGTAACCGCACCAAGCGCACACCCACCATGGGCAGGCTGATCGGCGCCTCCCTCGCGCACCGCCACCACGTCGGTCGCCGACTCGGCAATACGGCTGCGGTCTACCTGATAAGTCCGCGCGCCATACCGCAACTCCTCGACGTCGATATCTACAGCGACTTCTTCAGCGGCATGCTCGGCAGCTACGAATGGACCGGCCGCATGTACGTATCGCTGTGTCTGGCCAGAGCCGCCACGAATGCATCCACGTGGGCCGAAGCATCCAGCGCCATAGGATTGAACCCCACCTTGGGGATGAAGGCGGCACGGGCTGCCAGCAGCCGCAGGCGCGTATCACCGGAGGTCTTCACCAGCGCAGTGCGAGCCGCCGAACACGTCTTGCCCCGCAACCGCGACTTCCGCGAGCGCGAGTCCCGAGTGCGAACGCTCGCCGAACCGTCATCGACGGGGCGCGAGGAATGGTGCACGGCGGTGTCGCCAAACCGGAAGCGCAACTCGTGGTCGTACGCCCTCACGTGGATGTGGTGCGAAGTGGCCCAAGGCCCGCTCGACACCAGCCCGGCCTGGCCAGTGGCACCCAGTTCTGCGGTCAAGGCCGCCTACCGTGCCTTCGCGGCCAGACTCACTCCTTCCACCCAGGAAGAATTGCGATCGCTGGCATTGCGTTGAGTTCCATTCGTTCAACGCATTTCAGGACGCTCTTTTCGCTGGAAGCTTCCTGTCGCGGTACTCATCCTCGGCTCGCTTGCTCAACCCCACGCGATCGAGGTGCTTGCGCTGAATCCTGAACGTGCCATCGTGGATCGCCTCGATCGTTGCCTCGGTGACCAGCTCGGTGACATCGCCGATGTAACCCTGCGTCCGATCGTGCAGCTCCTGGGCCAGCTTGGTGAACAGCATCTCCGGCTTGCCCCGAGGCAGGTGCGGCAGAACTCGGTTCTCGAGTTGCCGAACAATGGCCTGCCACCTACGCATGTCGTCGATGTTCTGGCCCTCGCATGGATACGGTCGCAGATGATCCAGCCGCAATCGGGACGCGATCTGGGGATCGTTCGCCAAGTCGCTGCCTTCGAGGTTGGCGCCGATGAGTACCAGACTGACTCCGAGCTTGCCGAGACGGGTGTTGAAGTGCTTAACGTAGTCGAGTACGTCACGACCGCCCTTCCAGTTCGTCTTGAGCAGGTGGACGTCGTCGATGGCGCGGGCGGTGGGCTCGAAATATCGGTGTAGGTAGTCGGCGGTGGCGTCGTCGGGGGCGCCTTCGGCGAGTTGTCGCCATTGCTCGCGCTTTCGCCGCCAATACAGCAGATCCGCACCGGATAGCACGAACTTGTCGCAGTTGTGGCAGTCAAGATTCCACGGGCAGGCCCCACCGTCGACGACAGACTGGAAGGTGCAGAAGCCGCCCTCGGCGGGGGTGCTGCGTCGGGACAGGTCGATCGCGAGCGCTTGGGCCTCCTCGGGGGTCATCGGTGACGCGTCACCGGTGAGATGTTCACCAGGGTTGGCAGTGCCAGGTCCTGCGACCCAGACCTGTTGCAGCACGTCCTCCAGATCCGAATTCGACAGGTGTACATAGTGTTCGGCCATGCGGTCGCTGACTTGGCCCAGATACCGGCGGATGTGGGTGAGGCTGGCGCCGGCGCGCAGCAGGTTGGTGGCCAGGGTGTGGCGGGCCTGATGCGGCACGCAGTGGCCGAGGTCGAGTTCGACGATCCAGTCGCGGAACCGGCGGTGGAACCACTGGTAGTTGAGCGCGACGGCGCCGTCGTGGTTGCGGTGGGTGGTCGGGAACAGCGCCAGCCGGCCGCGTTCGGCGACGCCGGGCTGGCTGCCGTGCTGAGCGATGTAGCGGTCGAGGGTCTTGCGTTGCCGCTCGGCGATGACGTCGTGCAGCCGCTCCGGGATACGGATCGCGGTGTCATAGTTGCCGACCTTGGTCTGGTCATGCCAGAACATGGGCAGCCCGCCGTAGCGGCCGATGCAGTCCCAGCGGACCTGGAGCACCTCGCCGATGCGCCGGCCTGTGGTGACGGTGATTTCCCACACATCGCGGAGGCCGCGGTCCTGCGGATCGTGGCCTTCGGCGAGGCGGCACAAGTTGTTCTCGTCGGCAAGCGCTTGGGCCGCCTCGTCGGGGAACGGACGTCGCGGGGTGCGGCCGGTGGTGGCACCGGCGGTGGGCACGGCGACGACTCTCCTTGGCAATCGGACCGGTGAAGCCCGCCGATCCACCGGCACCGAACGGGAAGCCGAGGAGCGTCTCGATGTCGTGGTCGCGACACGTAGCCACCAGCGAGCGGATCCAGCCCAGATCCCATCGGGTCGGCCGCGGGCGCTGGGTGTGGATGAATAGGCCCCACTTCATCTCCGCGCGCACCAGTGGGCGCAGACCCCTCAGGTTGATCTGCCCGGGCCAGAAGGGTGCGGGCGTGGAAGCACACCAGGCGCGAAACGCCGCCTCGTCGACGTATTCGATTGGGACTGGCTGGCCCAACTGTTCGTAGCGGTGCCACCACGACGACGGCAGCCCTGCGCGGCCGGGCCGCTTGTCACGGTAGTAGCGGATTTGATGCCACGAGCACAAACCGAGCGGCGAGTCGGCGAGGTTGGTACAGACCACCACCCGACAGGATCCGTAACCGGGAAGGGGCAACTGCTCGCCCAGCCAGGCGGCCAGGTCCGCGGTTTCCCCGTTCGTTTTCTGATGGTGTTGCCACCGGCCCAAATGCCGCTGGCACAATCGCAGCTCGGTATGAGCGACCGGCCGCTGTGGACACACCCGGCAGACCATCTCCTCGGCCCGCACGTGGCGCTTCAAACCGGTTGCGGCGGTGAGAAACGCGGCCTTGCCCACGCCGCGCTCGCGTTCGCGAGCAAACTGCTGCAGATGCTTGGGGCACAGATCCGTTCCGCCTGAGCGCGATCGCTCACAACCGCCGACCACACACTCCCAGCGATAGATTGGATGACCAGGCGGTATCTCAATCACGTCCGGTCGGCAGATCGGATCGAACGAAGGGCCGGCGATCAACGTGGAGAGAATCTCCAGCCGGTCCCGGCCCACGCGGTCCGGGTGATCCTGATACAAGAACGGCAGCCCAGCGCGGGCGTTGCGGCCGCTCACCGGCCCTCACCCCACACCTTGCGCAACGCCGCGTCGAAGACCGGATCGTGAACATCGACGTGCCCGTAGATTTCGTCGACCATCGCCGCCGAGGCCCAGCCGCCGGCGTCGCGGGCAATCAACACGTTGCCCTGCGATGCATCCAACACCGCCGAGGTAAAGCTGTGCCGGAACGCATGCGGCTTCACCACCCCCAGTCCGGCGCGAGTGCCCGCACGAGCCAGCATGCGGCGGGCCGCGACCGGCGCCCACGGTCGCCCGGTATCGTCGCCGTGCAGCTGAACCAGCAGCATCCCGTGATCCGTTGACCCACCAGGGTATTCAGTGGTGATGTAGTCGAAGTAGGAGTGGATCATCGCGGGACTGACTCGTTTGGTCAGCCCGCCCGTTACGACGCCCTCTTCGATGCGCCACGGGTGTTTGGTCTTGGCCACGGCTCCGTTCGGGTTGTTCGGGCGGTGGCAGACATGCACGTGCGGGGTGCGGCACTGTCCGCAGGCCGCGTCCTCGCGCAGATGCAGGTCGAGCAGATGCAGTCCGCACAGCTCGCCAATCCGAAGGCCGCCGTCAACGAGCCAAGTCACCACAAGTCGGTCCCGAGCCGAATACACGGCCTCCAACAGCTTCTCTCGCGCGCCGTCGGGCAGCACCTTCGGATGCCGCCGTCGAGGACCCTGTGGGGCAAGGGGATTGGCCGGCAGCGACAGCGTTGTGTGGCCCAGAAAGGTACGGCGCCGATCAAGCCGCGACGGCAACCGAGTCTGATGGAGGCTCGTGCCGAGCTCGGGGTTGACCCCCAACGCAGCCTGGTGCAGGTAGAAACCCTTGAGGCAGGACGCCGTAATCGACAGTGCCGACCGGCCATACGGGCGCTTACCGACCCGCCACGGCTCGCCCAACGGCATCCGCACCTCGGCACCCAGAATGCCCATGTAGCGTTCCAGATCCCGCAGTCGCACCGCGTCGAGAGTCAGGCAGTCACGCTCGAGCCACCGCAGGTGATCGACCAACACGTAGGCGTAGGTCCGCTGGGTACCAGAGCCGTCGTGACGGCGCAAGAACCGGTCCGCCTCCGCATGCTCGGCCCCTTCCGGCCACACGATGGTCCACGACCGCCGTCCGTCGCTGCGCTGGATCTGCTGAACCCGAAGATCTCCCATCACCACTCGCCGCGCCATACCCTGCCTCCCCCTGTCCGAACATCACGGACATCGCGAACCCGGTTGGTAAATAACCACGCGACGAGGCAAAAGTCACGTAAGACGAACGGCGTGTACGGCTTTATGTGCTCGAAGTCGATGATGACGACGCGCGTTCTGTGCCGGCGAATGGCGCTGATCGCCTCTTCGGACACGTGTCGGGTATCGCCGTCGCTGGGGAGATTGAAGAAGTCCAGGATCTCGCCGACGACATCCTTGATCATCGCCGCAGCCCGCAGGTCGATCCAGACGACGGGGCAAAGGTCTGCTTCACACCCGTCGGCGGGGCGGAAGATCGGATGTCCGTAGTCGTCCTTCTCGGCGTCCGCGGTCCATTCGTTGTATCGCGCACGCGCCCAACGCATCATCATGGTGCTCTTGCCCACGTAGTTGGTGCCGGTCAGGGCCGGAAGGCGCTTGGCCCCGGGTGGTGAGTACGCGTTGGCCCGCACCGTTTTCGTCATCTTCCGATAGATCGAGTCGGCTTCGATGGTCGCGACGAACAGGTTCGCAAGCCAGCGGCTCAGGCGGTCGATGTGTTCGTCGCGCTGACCGTCGGTCAGTGCGTTCCACTGCGTGATGGTGAGATGCGCGGGTTCAACCGGCATCTCCTCCACGCAATGCTCATGCCATAGCTGGGCGTCCACGGGCTATGCCTCCTCGTCGAGCAGGTTCGGCCACAGCCGATTCCGGCCGATCGGACGCGGGCCCGGTGGCGGGATCGGGTGGAGGCGTTTTTGCGCCTCTTGGGCTTCACCGTGGTCGACCCGTGCCTGATCGACGCGCAACCGGCTCGCCGTCAACTTCTTGCGCAGCTTCGGCCTCACCGGGGCCTCGGTGATCTGCGTGAGTTCGTCGATGATCTGGCGGGTGGCCGAGTTTCGATTGAGCACCCTGTTGCCGCCGCGTTCACGTAACCGCCGGCACACGCCGTCGACGATGGCGGCCGCCATCGGCGCATGCGTTCGGTCGATGCCTCGCCACTCGATCGGGTGGACGAGGCTCGTCGCTGGATCTCGGAACCAGATACGTGAGAGGTCTCGTGGATCGACGAAGAACGGTGCCTTTTCGTCCTGCGCCCGGAACTGTCCGACGCGCTTGGAACGGTAGCCGTCGAGCACGGGCGAGTCGTACGCGAGGTTCTTCAGTTCCACCCCGTCATGGCTGATGGTTGCCCACCGGACGGGGAGGAACTGGTAGATCAGGTCAGGCCGCTGTGGCACGTCGATGCGTCCGGTCAGTTCGACCATCGCGTCCCACATCTCCAACGGACACAGCCGTGCGTCGGTCTGTCCCGGCTGGATAATTCCGGTGTGCCAGGTGCGGTGATAGTCCAATGCGATGAAACGCCGTAGGTGATGCTCGAGTTCAGTGGCGGTCAGCATTGGCTCCTCGCTGACCAACCGGCCGCGCTCAGAGGTGTTGCGGCCCTTGTATCCCGGTATCTGCTGCAGGGCCCGCTGAATCGTTTCGTGCCAGCGTTCGACGTGCGGGTTGTCGTTGGCCTTTCCCCCGCGATTGAGCAGGAGGTCGATGCCCATGCTGTCGAGCAGCGCGCGAAAGTGCTTGGACACGAAGATGGCGCCGTGATCGGAACGGATCGCATCCGGTAGGACCGACGGAATGCCGTGTTCTCCTTGGAGTGTCGAGAAGTCGGGAGCGAAGAGCCGCCGACCTGCCCGCACGGGTACCTGGGTGAAGTCCAACTCCTGCGGCAATCCCACCCATCTCCAGTCGCCGATCGAGGTCCCGTCGACGGTCATGGAGAACGGCCGGCAGATGTCGTACACCAGCAGTCCCGCTTCGATGCCGTTGGCACTCCTGGCAACAACTCGGATGGCTAGGACCACCCGTGTGGCGACGTCGATCGCGGTGAGTATCTCGACGCTGTAGGGCTTCCCGCTTTGGGGGTCGTAGACCAGATTGTCGGCGCGGGTCGCGTCGATGGCCACCACCTGGCCGGGGCGGATCGCGGGGTAGTGCTTCGTTCCCGAGACGTGCCGGAGTTTTTGGCTGCGCTGCGCTCGGGTGGAGGCACCGCGGGCGCGTTTGAGGTCCGCCAAGAACTGCCGCGTAATGCGTTCTGGCGGTTTGACATCTACAAGTCCGCTGTTCTTCAGGTCGACCTCGGTCCGCCGTTTGATCTCTTCGATCGAGATGGTGGATCGGTCGCCGTCGAGCGAATCCAACACCTTGATGGCGGCGTCCTGGTAGTGCTGATCGATCCGGTCGTAGGAATGGCTCGGGCGGACAGCGCGGCCGTCGATCAGAGCAAGGAGCCCGTCCTTCTTGAACTCTCGGACCCAGCGTCTGATGGTTTGATCGCTGACGCCCGCTGACCTAATGTCACCGTCGGCGACGCGGCGCTGACGCTCGCGATCGAACTTGGCCTCGAGGTTGAGTTGCTTGGCCATCTCGATACAACGCTTATGCTCGGACACCCCGTAACCCGGCCCGAACGGTGACCGCGGCTCGCCCTCGCGCGCGAAGGCGGGATGGCCGTCGCGGTAGCCCGTCAGGATCTCCTGCACGATCTCGAGTCGCGTGAGTGCGGCGCTCCGGATGGCCTCGTCGAGACCGTCCCACACCGGCTGAATGGGATCGCTGAGCGCTTCTGCAATGCCGTCCTCGATGGAGCGCAGGGTGCCGAGGTCAGCCCAGCTGATCGTCGTTGCGTCACCCCAGGAGTAGCGCAGACCCACACCGCTGGCGTCCACTGAGAGTACTTGGGCAGTCCCCGAATCGGTCAGCAGTCGAGCGCCATCGACGAGGACGGTTCGGACACTAGTCATGACGCACCCCGCTGCCCAACGTAACCTCGGTGTGCAGCGTCCACGGCGCGTTCATGTCGATGCCGAGGTCGCCGGCCCAGAGCAGGTGCCACACAACCGGCTTGACTTCCTCAGAGCCGTCGTCAGCTCCGAAGAGCGCACCGAGGGTCACCTTGCCAGCGGCGGCCATCGTGCGGATGGCGTCCTCATACCGGTCGGACCATGGAGGTCTCCGTCGAAACCCGTGCAGCCACAACAGGTTCATGCGTTCGACGATGTCGAGGCCGCTGAATACCTCGTAGCGCCACCCGGCGATCGTGCAGGCGTCGCGGGTGACCCGGCTCTTGGCGCGGAAGTCATCATCTTGCTCGTCCAGCGCGCGGACGTCCCACACCGTGACGACACCGGAGGCATCGACGGTCAGCAGATCAGGGGTATGGCTCGCCGGTTCGGTACCGGTCCACTGCAGCCGCAGCGGCTGAGCGACCATCCGGCAGATCGTTGGGTCGCGATCGAGCCGTCGCACGAGATCGTGCTCGAGCCCTGACTCCAGATGAATGACACCGGTATTCGTCATTGAGTAGGCGGACACCGGAATGTGCCGATTGCTCGACGAGGACCGCGGGGTACGTATCGCCACTAGCTCGTCGAGTGGCGGAGCCCCGCGATCACGCCAGGACCACTCGACTTGGTCACCGTCGTGGAAACGCATGAACCACCACAGCTCGGCGGTTGGTTCGTCATTGGATCGGATTTTCGTTGATGTGCGCGAAGTCATCTGTCTACCTCCCAGGTTGTCCCTACAGTCAGGAACGTGACGCTAAGCCCACGGGGAGGTAACTGCTCGACTTCATCGACGCTTTTAGCAGGGAATTTACACGCCCACGGCGTTTGCTGTGCGTGAGCCTACGCGCGTCTCAAGTGCGATTCCGGCAGTGCCAAATCCTTGAGGAGACCGAGCGGTGCGTGCCACGACACCGGTTCGTCGATCCCACGCTCAAACAGGAAGTCCTGTGCCCTCGCCGCCAAAGCCGTTCTCAGGTCGGGACTCATCGCCTTCTCGAATGCCGACACCGATGCCGCATCCTGCACTTTGCGCACCGCGCTACCACTCAATTCGGCGATGAGGTAGGTCCGCGGCGCCATCACAGAGCGCAGGCCGATGTCACTTCTGTGTCTCCGAAGCATTTGCTGCCATGTGTCGTTGGCTAGCAGTGTGGAGTAGTCGAGTTGGCGACGACGGGTGTAGTCAATCGGCGCACCGTAGGCATTGAGGTAGTCGCTGAGCCGAATCAAGGCAGCGCACATCGGTAACCAGTAGGCGGACCCTTGCAGGACCCACAACCGATGATTCATGGCGTTCGGGGTGATGACCTCCCCGAGAAGACGCGCTGCGGCAACGGGTTTCACCGTACTTCCGGCCAGTAACGTTGAGCAGGACAATGCGCTCCGCGCCACAACAGTGGGGCGAACGTCGAGCAGCAGCCGCTCCGACCATTCCCGCCAGAGCACGGCCGGCAATGACGCCGCGATGCTGGTTACGCGTGGTAGATCGAGATCCGGCGCGCAGGGCATGGTCACGGCGGCCCGGTACCGCAACTGTAATTCGGGGCCGAGCGCAGGGCGGCGGGCCTCGATCGCGATCGCCGCCGACAGCGGTCCATCACGGGCACACGACCTCAACTCGGCGGGTCCGGTATCTGCGTTCTGCCCGTCGACGATCCACCTTGCGCTCACACCGGCGCGAGTGACGTCTGGGATCTTCAAGATGCCAAGCGCCGCACTGACTCCTACAGCCGTATCGACAGCCCGCGCAGGCGCACTGTCGCTCAAGGTGCTCCTCGCCTTTGAGGGCTTGCCGAATTCCTCATCGGCGTGGAGGCCAACCGTCAGTTCGTTTGGTCGCACTGATTCGAACCCGTGGATCGACGCATAGTTCAAGACGCGGTTGGCGATGCTTCTGATCTGCGCTAAGGCTTCCCGCGCTGGCGTTTGCATGGACTCGAAGATGCCGAACGTCGCGACCTCGCTTGCGATGATCTCGGACGCCACACGCTGGGCTTCGACGATCGGATGCTCATCACCGAGCGTCTGGCAGCGAACTCCGGTCAAGTCGGAACCGCACGCGCACTTGGTTGGCGTTGGCGTGCGCGAATAATTCTGTTGTCGCCGTTGTTGATTTCCGCAAGCGGGACAACAATCGATGAGCAGACATCGATGGTCGGCGCATAGGAATGACCAACCCAGACGCCAGCCAAGCTGCCAACGTCCCTGCGTCACCTTCAAGCATTGCGGACAGAACCTCGAGCGCGGCAACGCTCCGAAAGGGAATGCCGGATCAAGACGGTGCGAGATCGGGTCAAGTCGTAGGGCCCTGTTGTCATAGGACTGCAGCGTCATCGATTGGATCGCGACGGCTGACACACCCGTCGCGGCCTCCAAGGCGTTCAATTCCTCCGGACCAATCCACTTGATCCACGCCGGCCTCGTTGCGACCGAGAGTCCTGCCAACCGCGCGAGCGCACCGACCGTCGTGTCCATGTGCGCAGCCGTCGCCTCGAGCCAGGAATCGACCGCCTCGCCCGCCAATGGCTCGATCCGAAGGGGCAGGCGACGGCGGGGCACTACGACACCGCGACGGGCAATTTGAACGAAACCGGCGGCAAGTCGAACAACGCGGCTCAGGCGGTGTCAGGAGAAGAAGCCGTCTTGACCTGGGCTTTCGAGGCCAAATTCCGATGATTAGGTGGGCTAATCACCTTGTTTAACAATCCGACGCGTTTGTTCATCTTCGTTGCATCTCGACACCACCAGCTCTTACCGCGCCATGTTGGCGAAGCGCGACAAGTGCAGCTGATGCGCGACGGTCACCGTCTTCGTCGGGCCGTTGCGGTGTTTGGCGAGAATGAAATCCGCCTCTCCCCCACGTGGATCGTCGCGCTCGAACGCATCGGGCCGGTGCAGCAGAATCACGACGTCAGCATCTTGTTCGAGACTATTATGCAAATTAATCCCATTTCCGACGAAATTGTGAGTGCCATCTACAGTTCCGTCATAAACGTCATGTTCGCCAATGCTGATGACCTCGACTATCCGATCCCAAAAGACGTCGCTCGTCGCCAGCGCATGAATTTCAGGGTCTTCAAGCGTCGCCGCTATTCTGTGCAGCAACGACCGACCTGGCGCATGTTTTGACCGCGACTCGCAAAGCCGCGCCTTCGTTGCCGCTTTGAACTCGCCGCTGCCGACAGGTTTGCGGACTAACGCTTCTCGTACCTTCCCCCAAGCCTCCATGGGCACCGTGTCCCCGCCAGGACGACGCGCTCGCGATGTTAGTTCTTCGAGCACAACTTCCGCTGACTTGCCACGCGCGCCGTAAACACCAATCTTGGTCAAGAAAGCCGTTTGATTCGCTGCCCTGTCAATCCACAAAAGCCAGCAGTCACGATAACCCATCTTGCGTGTGCGCGTAATCCTGCTTTGAACGCCCAGACGAAGAAGTAATTGGGCGACGTCATCCACCAAACGCCGGCTCGTCGACGAGTAATAAATCCGCCCGAGACCGACCTTGGCGTCCCACCTAACAGACCCATCGGTCGCCCACAGGTGACGCAGGAACAAGGCCACTTGATCATTGGGCGCGCGAAATACCGCTTCCGGTACGAACTTCTCGTAACTGCGGCATCCGAACAGCCCCAGCCCATCGAGCCAGGCGGCGATCGGATTACGTCGACCGCGCGCCAGCCGGTCCGGCGACGGCAACCGCAGCGTGGTCACGCGCGCCGCTGGGTACTCGTCCCGCACGGCGGTTACGCCGAAATGGGCGGCCGAGACCGTCACCGCGACGAGGTTCGCCTCATCCACTGATGCGTACCTAATCGGCTGGCGCTTCACACACGACCCATCGCCGATCATGTGGGCGAGCAAAATAACCTCGGAATCGTCCATCCGCTGCGTGTCGACGGGCTCTGGTACCCGCCTCGGTGTCGCGATCCGATCACCAACGTTCAACTGCTCCAACGGGGTCCAGCCCTCGAGCTTCATGAAGGGATGGTTGCCGGTGGCCTCGACTTCGCGGCCTGAGGCCAGCCGAAGCCGGAACACCTCCTTGTGGCCGCTCGGGAAGACATTTGTCATCGGGCGGGCGACCATCCGCAGCCGCTCGTCCAGCGACCACACTAGGGGCCGCTCGCCGGTGCGCATCAGCTCACCGAAGGTGACCTCAGCGCCGGAGTCGGCGCGAAGAATACGTGTCGCGGCGGTGAGGCACCCCGACTCGCGAAGGTCGGCCAGCATCGGCTTTTTGTCGGTGCGTTGCTCGGGACCGCGGTTGAGCTGGCTGATTGCAACCACGGGAACCTCGAGCTCTTTCGCCAAAAGCTTGAGATGGCGGGAGAATTCGGACACTTCCACCTGACGCGACTCGAACTTCTTGCCCGATGTCATCAGCTGCATGTAGTCGAGGACTATCAGCCTCAGGTCGGCCTTCTGCCGCAGCCGGCGCGCCTTGGCACGGATCTCCATCATGGTCAGGTTGGGCGAGTCGTCGATATACAGCGGCGCTTCGCTGATTTCGCTCATCCGCCGCGCCAACCTCGTCCAGTCGTCGTCGTTCATGCGGCCCGAACGCATGTCGGCGAGCTTGATTTTCGCCTCCGCCGACAGCAGCCGCATCACGATCTCGGACTTGCTCATCTCCAGCGAAAAAATGACGCTGGCCATTCGGTGCTTGATCGAGCAGGACCGCAGGAAGTCCAGCCCCAAAGTCGAATTGTGCGTCGGCACCATCCCATCGCCGGCGAGATAAAGGCGCGCGGCATTGTCGACCTGCACACACCGCACCGGAACACTGCCCACCCGGCGCACGCCGTCGATCTGCAGCACCGGCGCCATCAGTGCGGTGGAGCTTCCGTCCCGGGTGTAATGCGGCGTTGTGCCCACCGCGGCGACCGTGTCCCAACCGCACCGCAACTGAGCCGACGTCCGGATGCCGCGAGTCGTCGGCCACTGGTGCGCGGCGTCGGCCACGACGACTGTCCCATCGGAGAATTCGATCTCGTAGCACGGGCGGCCCAGCATGACCTCGGTCGCGGCTAGCACCCGTGTCGGCAACCCATCGGCGTCAAGCAACTCGTCACCTACCGCGACGTCACCCATCGTCGTCCACGCGGTCGGTGTGGGCAGCGGCGTATCCAGCGCGAGCGCTTTACCCACGCCGGGGCGCGCCGCCACGATGATCATCTGCCCGGGGTGCAGACCGTTGGTCACGTCGTCGAGCTCGGTGAATCCGGTGGGCACGCCGCGCGACAGGCCGCCGCTGGACGCGATGGCGTCGATCTCATCCATCGTCGGCTGCAGCAGGTCCTCGAGCGGAACGAAGTCGTCGGAAAGCCGGCGCTCGGCGACGTCGTAGATTTCGGCCTGCGCGCGGTCGACGACCTCGGCCACGTCGGCGCCCTCGGCGCCCGCGTAGCCGTATTGAACTACCCGGGTCCCGGCCTCCACCAACCGGCGCAGTAGCGCCTTCTCGGCGACGATGCCCGCGTAGAAGCCCGCGTTGGCGGCCGTCGGCACCGTCGAGATCAGGGTGTGCAGATACGGTGCGCCGCCGACGCGGCGCAGCATCCCGCGGCGGTCCAGTTCCGCGGCCACCGTCACGGCGTCGGCCGGCTCGCCGCGACCGTAGAGATCGAGGATCGCGTCGTAGACGTTCTGATGCGCCGGGCGATAAAAGTCGCCGGGCCGCAGCCGTTCCAGCACATCGGCGATCGCGTCCTTGCTCAGCAGCATCCCGCCCAGCACCGACTGCTCCGCGGCCAGATCCTGCGGTGGCTGACGGCCGAACTCTTCGTTGGGCGGCGTCGAGCCCATGCCAGGCGCCAGGTCATCGACGACCGCCACGGACTCCCACCTCCCCTGCTAGGAGCATCCGAACATACATTCGATAACCGATCAGAGCGTAAGTCAAGGCACCGACACCCCATGACCCATAGCACCCATGTCGCACCGCGCGGGGACGACGGTAAACGTTGCTGGCGAGTGCTTAAAGGGGCCGCTGTTCATAACGCTGTGCATCGTGTGTGCATATCCTTCGACACCTGTGTTGAGCGGGGTGTGGAGAACCTGTGGATTAATTCGAGACACTGCGACATCACTGCTGATAAGAGCAGTACAACTCACCACATTTGGTGTGGACAAGAATCTCTACGGCGTGTCGGCGCAGGTTACTGCGTCGGGCGTGTTGGCTTTCGGCCATATTTTCGCCGCGTTACGGGGTGGTTAATGGGTCCGTCCGACACCACCGGTCAAACAGTTCGCCAGCCGAGCGCCGGGGCCAGCCTTCAAAGCACGGGCAAAGCGCCCGCTAAGCGCCCAAGATTCGTCGGCGGCCCAATTGCGGCCGCCGCCTCGAGAGAGCAAACACTACTTAGTTAGCTATCCGCGACGACGTCGACCGCAACCTCGACGTCGATCTCCGGGTGCAGGTGCACCGACACCCGATGGGTGCCTACCGCCTTGATGTGCGTGTCGGGCAGCCGGACGACCCGCTTGTCGAGGTTCGGTCCCCCGGCCCCCTTGATAGCCGCGACTACGTCACCGGCGGTCACCGAGCCGAACAACTTGCCCGAGTCGCCCGCAGCCTTCACCGGCAGCGTGACAGGCCCCAGCGCGTCGATCGCCGACTTGATCTCGTTGGCGTGCTCGAGGTCGCGCACCATCTTGGTTTCGCGGCCCCGACGAATTTCGTCGGCCTGCTTCTGCGCCCCGCGCGACGCGAGGATCGCCAGGCCGCGCGGGAGCAGGAAATTGCGGCCGTACCCGTCCTTGACGTCGACCGCGTCGCCGACGGTCCCGAGGTGGTCGACGTCAGCCGTCAGAATCAGCTTCATCGTTTACATACTTTCCGTTGGGGCCTTCGGCGGTTAACGCGCCGAGGAAGTGAAGGGCAGCAGGGCCACCTCGCGGGCATTCTTCACCGCGATCGCGATGTCGCGCTGGTGCTGCACGCAGTTGCCGGTGACACGCCGCGCCCGGATCTTGCCGCGCTCGCTGATGTACGTGCGCAGCAGGGTGGTGTCCTTGTAGTCGATCGCTTGACCCTTTTTCGAGCAGAAGACGCATTTGCGAGCCTTGACCGGCTTTTCCGGAGCCGGCCGCCGCTTTGTGGACTTGGCCATGGGTGTCTTTCTTTCCGTTTCTTACTGGTCTGAAGTCTTGGGGTCAGAACGGTGGTTCGTCGTCGCCGCCACCGAAAGATCCCGAAGCCGGGGCGCTGCCCCACGGGTCCTCAGCCGGTGCGCTGGCCGCCGGCGCGGGCGCCGCCGGGCGAGAGCCACCGCCACCGAAGCCACCGCCGCCACCGCCACTGCGGCTGGCCTTGTTGACCTTGGCGGTGGCGTACCGAAGCGAGGGCCCGATCTCGTCGACCTCGACCTCGACGACGGTGCGCTTCTCGCCTTCGCGGGTCTCGAAGGAACGCTGCTTGAGGCGCCCGGTGACGATCACCCGAGCGCCACGGGTCAGGCTTTCCGCGACGTTCTCCGCGGCCTCCCGCCAGATGTTGCAGCGCAGGAACAGCGCCTCGCCGTCCTTCCATTCCCCGCTCTGGCGGTCATAGATCCGGGGCGTCGATGCCACGGTGAAATTCGCCACGGCAGCCCCCGACGGAGTGAACCGCAGTTCCGGGTCCGCAGTCAGGTTGCCGACAACGGTGATGGTGGTGTCACCAGCCACAATTTCCTCCTGGGTCCGCCTTCGCAGGGTGCTGCGCACGGTGTGTGGTCATAGAGTGCTCCCGCTGAGCTTGAACAAGCTTAAGCAGCCGCGCCGACAGTGGGCAGTCAGTGCTTGTCGGTGCGCATCACCTTGGTGCGCAACACCGACTCGTTGAGGCTCAGCTGGCGGTCAAGCTCGGATACCGTCGCCGGCTCCGCCTTCAGGTCGACGACGACGTAGATGCCTTCGGCGTGCTTGGCGATCTCGTAAGCCAGCCGGCGCTTACCCCAGATGTCGATCTTCTCGACGGTTCCGCCGTCTTTGCGGACGACGTTGAGGAACGTGTCCAAGGACGGGGCAACGGTGCGTTCGTCGAGCGTGGGGTCAAGAATGACCATGATTTCGTATGGACGCATGGAAACCTCACCACCTCCTCTGGTCTGCGCGGCCACGGTCGGTCCGTGGCAGGAGGGTCGCCTGCGTCGGCAACCGCCCCAGGTTACCGGACGTGGGGCCGACCGGAGAAATCCGCGCGGAGCAGCGCGGTTACTGGCGGGCTTGCAGGTATTCGTTAGCCCTGGCCACGGTCGCCTCGTCGGCCTTGGCGAGCGCGCCCGCGTCGAACGGCGGCTGCGGGTCGTATTCGATGAGCAACTGAGCGGCCTGCGCGGCCTGTCGATCGACAAGGAGCTCGACCAGCCGCAAGGCCATGTCGATGCCGCTGGACACGCCCGCGGCGGTGATGATGCGCTGCGGTAGGTGCTCGACGACCCGCGTCGGGACGTAGCGCGCACCCAACTCGTTGAGCAGGTCCGCGGCCCTCCAATGGGTCGTCGCGGTGAGCCCTTCGAGCAGGCCCGCGGCGGCCAGCAACAGCGCCCCGGTGCACACCGAGGTGGTAAACGTGGTGTTCGGGTGCACCGATCGCAGCCAAGCGCGGATGTCGTCGTCGTGGATCAGCCGGCGGGTTCCGATACCGCCGGGAACCACCACCACATCGGGAGCGCCGACCTCCTCGAAGGTGGCGTCGCAAGTGACGCCGAGCATCCCGTTTTCCGTGCGCACCTCCCCGCGGCGGTGCCCGACGAACACGACGTCGAACGACGGAATGCGTTGCAGCACTTCGTAGGGTCCGACGGCGTCGAGCGCGGTGAACCGTGGGAACAGCGGGATCGCGACGAGCGTCATGCTTGTGTCACGGCGGGCGCTGCTTCGGCGTCGGTTTCGGAAGCCGGTGCGGCCGAGCGCCGCAGCCCGGGCGGACGCAGCCAGTCGGGCAGCCAACCGGGTGGGGCGTCGGAGGCTCGGTCGAACGGACCGCCCGCCGGGTCGTCCACGCGCCCGCCCCAGCGCACCAGATCCTCCTCGGGCCGGTAGATCTGCCGGAGCACCAGCGCGCACAGCGCCACGACCGCGATGTCACGGAGCAACACCGTCGTGGTGAAGAACTGCTCCGGCAGCCCGCGGTTCGGGTTGCCGTACAGGTAATACATCCGCGGCACCCAAACCAGCGCGTCAATCGTCATCCAGGCCAGCAGGATTCGGCGATGGGGCAATGCCAGCACCGCCAGCGGTACCAGCCACAACGAGAACTGGGGGCTCCAGACCTTGCTGGTCAACAGGAAGGCCGCCACCACCAAGAACACCGGCTGCGCCACTCGCGGGCGGCGCGGAGCGGTGAGCACTACGTAAGCGATCGCCGCACAACACAGCGCGAAGGACACCGCGGCCACCGTGTTCAACACCGTCGGCGGCTCCCAGAAGCCCAGCTTGGGATCGAAACCGCGCCAGCCGGTGAACGACTTCACCACGTTGTACAACGAGTCCATGTCGTCGCCGCGCCGGGTGTTGAGCCGGAAAAACTCAGACCAACCCCGCGGAAAGAGCACCAACACGGGAAGATTCACCAACAACCAGGTCGTCGCGGCCGTTCCCGCGGTGCGCGCCAGGGCACCGACGCGACCGGTCCGGAGGCCCAGCAGCAACATCGGCCCGAAAAACAGCAGCGGATACAGCTTGGCGGCGGCACCCAATCCGATCAGCACACCGGCCAGCATCGGTTTGCGTCGGGCCCACGCCAACAATCCGCCCATCGCCAAAGCCGTTGCCAGAGCGTCGAAGTTGGTGAATATCTGAAAGATCACCACCGGCGAGGCGGCCACCAGGGCCGCATCCCAGATGCGCCGGCCCGACAGGCCCGCGGTCGCCCAGACGGTCGCCAGCCAGGCCGAAGCCAAGCCGAACGCCGCAACGTCGAAAAACATCACCACCTCGGCGACTACCGGCAGGGGGATGAGCTTGCTCAGCGCGGTGTAGGTCTTGGCCACCGCCATCGACGCGTACTGATATACGCCGGTCAGCACCGGATACTCCATGTATCGCACCGCGGGCCGACCGTCGTAGCGGGTCTGCGGCGCGCCGCTGGCGTCCGTCTCGATCCAGCTCGATTTATACGGAAACTTGCCCTGGCTCAACAACTCCGCGCCGTAGAGAGGCACCGTGTCGGAGTAACACAGCTCGTAGTAGGCGCGTTGATTCTCCCAATTGGCGACCCGTTGGTCGCCCGTTCCAGTTCCGGTGCTCTGCAGGCACGCCGCCTTCGTCGACCAGCCGAGCGCCAGGAACACCAACGCGATCGCAAACATGACCCGCACCGGGGTCATCACCCGAGTGCGGCCGATGAGCGCGTGCCGGCCCACCGCTCCTCCCACGACATCCGCCAGCGCCGCGCCCAAAGGGTCCGTGCGGCTGGGGCAATCGCGGTTGTCGGCGCTGCGCAGATCGGCCGCCAGCGGCAGCGGTGAGATGGTGACGTTCCGCCGGCCGGCGTCGGTCACGGTGGCGGTGGGGGAGCTTGCGGGGCGCCCGGCGGGACGCCGCCCGGCTGGGGGCCACCCGGCTGCGTGCCTCCGGGCGGCGGTGGTGCGTTAGTGATCGTTGTGGGCGGACCGACCGGGATCGTGATACCCGGCGCCACCTCGATAGTGGGCTGAATGACGGTCTCCGAAGGCGGCGCGGGCGGCGGGGGCGGCGCGGCGGGCACGCCCGCGTAGCCACCGATCTCGCTCGGCTTGGGGAAGCTCTCGTTGGAGGTGCCCTTCAAAGCGCCGTCCATCGTCGACTTCCAAATGTCCGACGGCAGCCCGGAACCGTAAACCTCTGCGCCCGAGGCCGTTACCAGCGGCACGTTGTCCTGGACGGTGCCCACCCAGACCGCCGTCGACAGCGACGGCGTGTATCCGACCATCCAGGCATCCTTGTTGGCCTGGGTGTCGCCCAGCTGCACCGTCCCGGTCTTGGCCGCCGACGAACGCCCGCCGGCCAGATTGTGGCCACGCGAATAGCCGGCGATCGGCTGCATCGCGGCGGTGACGTTGTCCGCAACGCCCTTGTCGATGCGCTGCTCGCCGCCGTTGGCGTTGTTGTCAGTGTTGCCGGCGTCGAAAAGCACCTGACCTTCGGCATTGACAACCTTTTGCACCAGATGCGGCCGGTGATAGACACCGGACGCGGCCAGCGTTGCGTACGCCGAAGCCATGTCGACCGGCCGGGTCTGGTACTGGCCCAGCACGATCCCGTTGTTGGGTGGCCCGCCCTTGCCATCTTCCGACAACGTGTGCGCGACGCCGGGGAAGCTGGTAGCGACGCCGGCGTGGTGGGCGGCGTCCGCGACGGCCTGCGGCCCGCCCTTGAGTTTGAGCATCAGCCGGTAATAGGCGGTATTGAGCGAAAGCTTCAGCGCCTCGGCGATATTGCAGGTCCCACAGCTCTCGCCGTCGACGTTGGTGATCTTGATCCCGTCGACGGTGAGCGGGGAACTGTCGACCTGGTAGCCCAGGCCGATGCCTTGTTGCAGCGCCGCGACCAGGGCGAACACCTTGAACGACGATCCGGTCTGCAGCCCGGCCTGAGCGAAGTCGAAACCGTTCGCGTCAGAACCGCCGTAGTAAGCGCGCATCGCGCCGTTGTGCGGGTCGATCGACACCGCCGCCGACCGCATATCGGGGTCTTGCCCGTCGAGGTATTTGGACACCGCCTTCTCCGCGGCCTGCTGGGCCTTCGGATCGATCGTCGTGGTGACCTGCAGCCCCTGGGTGTTCAGGGTCTGCTCATCGATGTTGAACAGCTCCATCAGCTCTTTGGTCACCTGGCGCTCGATCAGCCCGTTGGGGCCGGTGGTCTGGTTCTGCGCGCGAGCCTGATCGGGCGGCACGGTCGCTGGAAACACCTGTGCCGCACGGTCGGTCGGCGACAGCGCCTTGGTTTCCACCATGCCGTCGAGGACCCAATTCCAGCGTTCCGCGGCGCCCTTGGGATCGACGGCAGGATCAAGCGACGACGGCCGCCGGATCAGCGCCGCCAGCAGGGCGCCCTCGGAGACGGTGAGCTGCTCGACCGGCTTGTCGAAATAGGCCTTCGCGGCGGCCGAGATCCCGTAGGCGCCCCGGCCGAAGTAGATGATGTTCAGGTAGGCCTGCAAGACATCGTCTTTGGACCACTCCCCGGACATCTTGGTGGCAATGACCAATTCCTTGGCCTTGCGCATCAGACCGCTGAGCCCGTGTTGTGCCGAACCGACCAGCGCGTTCTTCACGTACTGCTGGGTGATCGTCGAGCCGCCCTGTAAGTCGCCGCTGCCAAAGAGGTCGTTGTTGACCGCCCGCGCGAAGCCGCTGAACGAAATGCCCGGGTTGGTATAGAAGTTGCGGTCTTCTGCGGCGATCACCGCCTGGCGCACGTGCACGGGCACCTGGTTGATATTGACGTCAACCCGATTGCCCTCGGGCGGAACGATTTTGGCGATCTCCGAGCCGTCGCTTGCCAGGATCGTCGAGACCTGGTTGGTACGGATGTTGCCGGGCTTGGGGACGTCGACGATGAAGTACGCCATGCCGAACGTGACGATCGGCAACAGCACCAGCGCCGCCGCGGTGAGGTAGGCCGCGCGTCGCACCCACAGCCAGTTGATCTGCTGGACCCAGCTCCAGTCGACCCCGGGCCTGGGAACCCTGCCGCCTGGTCCGCCGGGTCCGCCTGGGCCGCCGGGCCCATCGGGTCGCCGGGGTGGGGGTGGCGGTCCCTCGGGTGGACGACGTCCCTGCATCGGGCCGTCACGCCGCGGAGACGTCGCCGCCCGGCCGTCCAGCGCGGCCTTCACCTCCTCGAGCGCGTCTCGCCGCAGGGGCGCCGACGGAGGGCCTTCCAGTGCGGCCCTGACCTCCTCGATGGGGTCGGGCCGCCGCGGCGAGCGATCATCGATCACAGGCGGCAGGATCGTGGTCATCCGGTCGTCGGGGGGAACGGGGCGGCGGCGGCCGGGACGCTGAGGCGCGCCACGCCTGTCCGGCTCCGGACGGTCAGGATTGTCCGGCCGGTCTGTGCTCGCATGCTTACCCACGCGCTCAGTCGCTGATTCGTTCACGTCTCTGCGCGACTGGTCGTGGCGCCCTTCGCTACTCAATGGCCGTGCGGGCGCCGTTGCGCGCCGTCCGCGTGCGGCCGGTTCCCTTGGGCGAGCGTGCCGCACCCATCACGTACGACTTCACGAGGTGGTTCCAGCTGCAGGTTCGGCACACCTCCACCACGTGGACCGAGAACTCCTCGAAGCGGGTCGCCAACATCACCAATTCTTCGGCGGTGCGCGCCGAGCCCGACACCGCACCCAGATGGTCGCCGAACACCCACGACACGAGGGTCAGCTGCTCCTTCCGGCAGATCGGGCATATCACCTGGCTCTGTTTCCCATGAAACTTAGCCGCGCGCAGCAAATATGGGTTGGCGTCACACACCTCGTAGACACCGGTGCGGCCCGAGTACACCTCGGCGAGCAGGGAGCGCCGCCGAAGCGCGTAGTCCACCACTTGTCGCTGCAGTCGCACGCTGACCAGAGTACGTGGCCATCCGCACCGCCGATACGCAACCGAGGCCGTTGCCGGCCTGAGCCGCGGCCATCGACCGTCGCATCCTGTGCCGAATCTAGGCCGGACTTCTACGATCATCGGCGTGGCGAAAATGCTCGGGACACCGCTTCGTGTTGGGGCGACAACGGCGACCCGCGCCAAAGACAGCGACCGGCAAGACACCTGCACGATCCTCGACAACGCCCTGAACGAAGGCGAGCTTTCCGAGCAAGAGCACCGGGAACGGGTCCGCGCGGCAACCAATGCGGTCACCCTGGGCGACTTGCAGGCCTTGGTGGAAGACCTGCAAACGGACGGCGCCCCGCTGCCGGCGCCGGCTGCTGCCAAGAAGCCCAAGCCGTTGAAGTCGCCGAAGTTGAGCGGCTGGGGCGTCTTGGCCGCCGCATTCGTCGCGTCGGTGCTGCTCGGCGTCGGCATCGGCTGGGGCCTCTACGGCAACACCAGTTCGCCCCTGGACTTCACCACCGATTCGGGAGCCAAGCCCGACGGAGTTGGCCCGGTGGTGCTGACCCCGCCCACGCAGCTGCATTCGGTCGGCGGGCTCACCGGCCTGATGGAGCAAACACGCAAAAGGTTCGGGGACACCATGGGATTCCGGCTGGTGGTCTACCCGACCTACGCGGCGCTCGACCGCCCCGACCCCTCCGACGATCGCCGCGCGCTCGCCTACGACTACCGCGGCGGATGGGGCGACCCCACCAGCTCGGCCAAGAGCGGCGCCGACGGTCCGGTCGCGGTTGACCTGGGCAAATTCGACATCGCGGCCACCGTGGGCCTCATGCGCGGGGCCCCGGAGACCCTCCACGTGAGGCAATCCGACGTCAAAACCACGTATTTGGTGATCGAGCCCGCGACGGATCCGACCACCCCGGGGGCGCTATCACTGTCGTTTTATCTCTCGAGCGACTACGGCGGCGGGTTCATCGTCTTCGCAGGCGACGGCACCATAAAACGGGTCAATTTGCCGTCCTAGCGGCGCGTTCGCCCGTCGCAGCGCTGTGACTAATAGCGCACCAACGCGAGGTAGTGTTGTGGCGAATATATCGAAACGATACGATGACGCGAGGCGTCGGACCGTTAAGTCAGTCAGGCAACCAACCATACCTAGCCATACCGAGGGGGTGTATCGATGCTCGAGCTCGCCATCCTGGGTCTCCTGATCGAATCGCCCATGCACGGGTATGAACTACGCAAGCGGTTGACCGGCCTGCTCGGCGCGTTCCGGGCGTTCTCGTATGGATCGCTCTATCCGGCCCTGCGGCGCATGCAGTCGGAAGGGCTGATCGCCGAAAACGCCGCCCCGGCCGGCACCCCGGTGCGGCGGGCGCGTCGGGTGTACCAACTGACCGACGCGGGCCGCCGGCGTTTCGGTGAGCTGGTCGCCGACACCGGCCCGCACAACTACACCGACGACGGCTTCGGAGTTCACCTGGCGTTCTTCAACCGCACACCGGCGGAGGCGCGGATGCGCATCCTGGAGGGCCGTCGGCGTCAGGTCGAGGAGCGCCGAGAAGGCCTCCGCGAAGCGCTGGCGCGGGCGAGCAGCTCGTTCGACCGCTACACCCGCCAACTGCATCAGCTCGGGCTCGAGTCCAGCGAGCGCGAAGTCAAGTGGCTCAACGAGCTGATCGCCGCGGAGCGCGCGATGCCCGGACTTTCCGAACAAACGTGAAACCCCGCACAAATCCCAACATCCGAGGCATAAAGCTATGAAGTTAGGAGAACGCCCTATGAGTGACCACAAGCCGTTAGGGGCGCCGGAGGCGCAGGCAGAGGTACGAGTCGCCATCGTCGGCGTCGGAAACTGCGCGTCCTCGCTGGTTCAGGGCGTGCAGTACTACCTCGACGCCGACGAGAACAGCACGGTGCCCGGCCTGATGCACGTGAAGTTCGGCCAGTACCACGTCCGCGACGTGAAGTTCGTCGCCGCGTTCGACGTGGACGCCAAGAAGGTCGGGTTCGACCTGTCGGAGGCGATCTTCGCGTCGGAGAACAACACCATCAAGATCGCCGACGTGCCGCCCACCAACGTGACTGTGCAGCGCGGCCCGACGCTCGACGGCATCGGCAAGTACTACGCCGACACCATCGAGTTGTCCGACGCCGAGCCGGTCGACGTGGTCAAGGTCCTCAAGGAGAACAACGTCGACGTGCTGGTGTCCTACCTGCCGGTCGGCTCCGAGGAGGCCGACAAGTTCTACGCGCAGTGCGCCATCGACGCGGGCGTGGCGTTCGTCAACGCCTTGCCGGTGTTCATCGCCTCGGACCCGGTGTGGGCCAAGAAGTTCGCCGACGCCGGCGTCCCGATCATCGGCGACGACATCAAGAGCCAGGTCGGCGCCACCATCACCCACCGCGTGATGGCCAAGCTGTTCGAGGACCGCGGTGTGCAGCTCGACCGCACGATGCAGCTCAACGTCGGCGGCAACATGGACTTCCTCAACATGCTCGAGCGCGAGCGGCTGGAGTCCAAAAAGATCTCCAAGACCCAGGCGGTGACGTCGAACCTGCAGCGCGAGTTCAAGACCAAGGACGTGCACATCGGGCCGTCCGACCACGTGGGCTGGCTCGACGACCGCAAGTGGGCCTACGTCCGGCTGGAGGGCCGTGCCTTCGGCGACGTGCCGCTGAATCTGGAGTACAAGCTCGAGGTGTGGGACTCGCCGAACTCGGCGGGCGTCATCATCGACGCGGTGCGGGCGGCCAAGATCGCCAAGGACCGCGGGATCGGCGGGCCGGTGGTTCCCGCGTCGGCCTACCTGATGAAGAGCCCGCCGCAGCAGCTGCCCGACGACGTCGCGCGCACCCAGCTCGAAGAGTTCATCATCGAGGGCTGAGACCGCATGTTTGGCCGGGCATTCGCCGCCCGGTTCTCGGAGACGATGGCGCCCCGACCATTAGGTGACTTTCCAAAGCGCTAGCAAATGCGCTAGCGCTTCCGCGGATCACCTAGTGGTCGGGGCGCGGTACCGATGTGACGCATGAGGCGCTACCGCCAATTCGTCGACACGGCGCTGTGCACGTGCATAGCATCATCTCTCGATGACCGTCCAACCCGCCGCGTTCTTACGCACGACGCTCCCCCTCGACCTGTCCCGGCTCGCCGAACTGGACAGCGGCCGGTACCACTCGATCTGGCTCCCCGATCACATGGTCAGCTTCTGGCCTGAGTCGATCTGGACTCACGAATTCACCGATCTCGCCAGCGCTTCACCGTCGCCGCACCGGCACCTTGATGGGTTGGCGGTAGCGGCGGCGGCCGCGGTGCTGACCGAGCGGGTTCCTCTTGTCAGCGCCGTTGTCGACACCGTGCGCCGCCATCCCGCCCTGCTGGCTCAGACGGCGCTGACCATCGATCACCTCGCCAAGGGCCGCTTCATCCTCGGCCTGGGCAGCGGCGAGAGTGAAAACACTGTGCCCTACGGCTTCGATTTCTCGCGACCGGTCAGCCGTTTCGAGGAGGCGCTGACGGTGATTCGGCTGCTCTGGCGAAGCGACGGGCCGGTCGATTTCGAGGGGCAGTTCTATTCGCTGCACCACGCCCGATTGGACACCGAACCCTACCGAGGGAACCCCCCGCAGATCTGGGTCGGCGCCAGTGGCCCGCGGATGCTCGATATCGCCGGGCGCCACGCCGACGGGTGGTGGCCGGCAGGCGCCTGGACGCCCGAGCATTACGCCGAAATGCTCTCCGCGGTAAGGGCATCCGCCGAGCGGGCCGGCCGCGATCCGCTGGCCATCACACCGTGTTTCATCCAGGTGTGTCTGATCGGCGAGGACGAGGACGCCCTCGCCGAGATCCTCCGGGCGCCACTGGTCAAGGCTTTTCTGCTCCAGGTGTCCGCGGAGACGCTGCGCGGCTTCGGGTTTGAGCATCCCATGGGCGGCGATTGGCGCGGATTTCAGGACATCGACCCGGCGGTGCTCACCCGTGAAAGAATTGTTGCGTTTCTAGACAAGGCTCGCGCCGAGATGGTCTTGGCCGTCGTACCGCACGGAACGCCGAAGGAGGTCGCCAAGATCATCAAGACGTACGTGGATGCGGGCCTGCGCGTACCCAAGATCCTCGATTACGGTGCGATGGCCGGTCTGAAATACGCCGAGGCTTCGGCAGCGAACGTCCGTGCAGCCGAGGACGAACTGATGCAGTTGTGCGGAGACCTATCGTGACAACGCTTTTGGATGCAGCACAGATGCTGGCTGCTGCGGAGGCCGAAACCGGGTTGTACGACTACGGTGATCCCACGTTGCCGCAACGCTTCGCCGTTGCCGTCGGCCATTTGAACGGCCTCGGCATGGACGCCGACGGCAACCGCGAAGCGGCGCAGGTGTGTCGATGGCTGCTGACATCGCGGCTGGAGTTCATCGAAGACCGCAACCGCTACCCGATCGCCGACGAAGTGGTCGAGGCGCCGATGTTCGTCACCGGTGAACCGCGTTCGGGGACAACTCTTATGCACGCGCTGATGTCCGTCGACCCCCACGCGCGGGCGCTGCGCTTCTGGGAGGTGATGTATCCATCACCGCCGCCGGGTCTCGCCGGTCCGGATGACGATCGTCGGGAGCGGGCGGACGCGGACTGGCGCGAGATCAATGCCAAGATGCCGAAATGGCTGTACAGCCACCCCTACAACGACATGCTGGGTGACGGCCTACCCGAGGACGAGCGCACCTGGGCGTTCGATTTCCGGGTTATGACGCCCACCGCATGGTGGCGCGTGCCGATGCAGTCGCTGGTCGGCGGTCTGGCCACCGACCCGGCGGCGCAATACCGGCTGCACAAGGCCATGCTGCAACAGCTGCAATACAATCGGCCGCGAAAGAACTGGGTGTTGAAGGGTTTTCACGGATTCCGGCTCGGGGAGCTGTTCGACACCTATCCTGACGCCAGGATGGTCTGGTTGCACCGCGATCCCGTTCAGGTCGCCGCATCGCGCACCATGATGATGGCCGACATCATGGACGGCATTGTCGGCCCGGTCGACCTCCACGCCGAGGCGAAGAAGCACCTCGAGATGACTCGCGCCAGCATCGCCAACACGATGAGCGACCCGCTGGTGGACGATCCGCGCATCCTGCACATTCGCTACACCGACTTCATCGCCGATCACGTCGGCACCGTGCGGCGCTACTACACGTTCTGCGGTCGCGAGCTCACGGCCGAGGCCGAGTCGGCGATGCGCGCCTATCTGGCCAACAATCGCGGCGACCGCTACGGCAAATTCCAATACTCCACCCAACTCCTGATCGACATCGGCGAAGACATCGATGCGCTGCACGCGGAATTCAAGCCATTCCGGGAGCGGTTCGGTGTAGCGATAGAAAACCGGGCGTGACATGACGGGCCCCCACGAACAAGCCCACGCCCGTCTGTCCGTGCACAACGTCACTTTCCACGGCTCACCGCTGTCCGACCTGGAGGCGTATTGGGCAGCACTCGGCGTTTCCCGGATGAGCATCCTGGACAGTCAGCTACTCGATCCTGAATTCCCAATGTTGTTGCGGTGCAACGGCTATACCGTAGGGGCGGTGTACCACCTTTTGGCGGGCGGTAGCCTGGCCGGCGATCCGCACCCCGCGCGGGATGCACTGCTCGCCGTGATGGACGCCGCCGCCGGCGTGGGAGCGCGTACCGAGGGCCGCTTCGAATCCGCCCGGCGCGCACGCGATGTCGTCGGCGCAATGCTCAACAAACTAGGTGCGTGAGTATGTCTTTCGGTGACGGACCCGACGACGCGAGCCTGCGATCGGCGTGGGCCGAATTCTGCGCGCGGCTTCAGCGCGCGGGCGAGCAGGTCTTCAAAGATGCCAACCCCGGTTCGGGTACCCATCGCGTCGATGCATTCCGCTTCCTCACCCAGAACCTGGGTCAGGCCTTCGATCTTGCGCTCGAAACCCGCGACACCCGCTACCCGGTGCTGCACACCTTTTGCGGCCCGACACGCAAACTCGGCGGCGACTGCGCCGACTTCATCTACCAGCAAGCGTGGATCGACGGGCGGTCGGCCTACCGGCTGACCGGCAACCGCGGCACCTCCCGGTTCTTCAACGTCACGGTGCAGGGCCCCCGCGTACCCGGACCGGGTGTGCTGCACGAGCCCTTCGGTGACACACCGGAGGCCAACGTGTTCGGCCATCAACTCAGCGTCGGCGACGGCGGACAATTCGAGCTCTACATCGGCGGCCCCGAGCGTGGGCCCAACTGGCTGCCCACCACGCCGGGCTCACGCAAACTGTTCATCCGCCAAGGCTTTGACCGTTGGGACGAGCTGCCCGCGCAAATGCGGATCGAGCGGATCGACATGGCGTCCCCCAAGCCACTGCCCACACCCGAGGCCATGATCGAGGCGATCTGTTGGGCAGGCGATTTCGTCACCGGCGTGATGTCGGATTGGCCCGAATTTCCCTTCACCTACGGCGGCGTCGACGCCAACACCCCGAACGCTTTTCCCGACGTTGGCGCAACCGACGCCGACCGCAAGCGCGGCCGCGCCGCCGCAAACATGTACTGGGAGCTTCAGCCCGACGAGGCGCTGATCGTCGAATTCGACGCCCACGAGGGGCTGTGGATGCTCACCAATATGGGCGTCTTCTTCAACAGCATGGACTACCTGTACCGCCCGGTGAGCTATACGCCCAGCCGCACCAAGGTCGACGGCGACGGCCGGATTCGACTGGTCATGGCCCACCGCGATCCGGATGTTCACAACTGGCTGGACACCCAGGGCTTCGAACGCGGCAACCTGACCTACCGGCACATGCTCGAAGGCGAACCCGTCGCGCTGGACACCCGAACGGTCAAATACGACGAGCTGATGAGTGCGCTTCCCGCGACCACCGCCATGATGACCGAGGCGGAACGCACCGCCGCGATGTGGGACCGGTTCCACGGCGTTCGGCGTCGATACGTCCTCTAGTGTCTTTAGATCGTGGCCGAGATATCTGAGGACGGACTGGCGGAATTGTCTGAGTTCTCCCTGCTGTCCGAGAACGCCGAGCAGGCGGGTGTTGCGGGCCCGCCGCCCGACGTCGCGCGGGTCGAGTCGGGCGGTGCGGAAGACAGAATCAGCGCGCTGCGCTGGGGTGCCAGTCCCGCGCGGATCGTCTTCCTGCACGGCGGCGGGCAAAACGCGCACACATGGGACACCGTGATCGTGGGTCTAGGCGAGCCGGCGCTTGCCGTGGACCTTCCCGGGCACGGGCATTCGGCGTGGCGTGAGAACGGCGACTACTCGCCGCAGCTGAATGCCGACGCCCTGCTGCCGGCCCTACGTGAGCACGCGCCGAACGCCGACCTCGTCGTCGGCATGTCGCTGGGTGGGTTGACCGCAATACGCCTGGGCGCGGTCGCGCCCGAACTGGTGAATGAACTCGTCCTGATCGATGTCACCCCATCGGCGTTGCAACGGCACTCGGAGCTGACCAAGGAGCAGCAGGGCACCGTGGCGCTGATGCACGGCGAGCGGGAGTTCCCCAGCTTCCAGGCCATGCTGGACCTGACCATCGCCGCGGCACCACACCGAGAGGTGAAGGCGCTGCGCCGCGGCGTCTTCCACAACTCCCGCCGGCTCGACAACGGGAACTGGATCTGGCGCTACGACGCGATCCGCACCTTCCCCGACTTCGCCGGCCTCTGGGACGACGTCGACAGGCTGTCCGCGCCCATCACACTCGTCCGCGGCGGCTCGTCCGGCTTCGTCACCGACGAGGATGCCGCCGAACTTGGCAGGCGCGCAACCAATTTCCGGACGGCACACGTCGTCGACAATTCGGGCCATTCCGTGCAGAGCGACCAGCCCCGCGCGCTGATCGACATCCTGCGCGGGGTGCTCGACGCGCGCTGAGCCTACGGTGGTCGTATGACTCCTGCTCTCCCAATCCGTATCGGCGTGCAGTTGCAGCCGCAGCACGCCCCGCACTACGGGCAGCTGCGCGACGCGGTTCGCCGCTGCGAAGACATCGGCGTCGACATCGCCTTCAACTGGGACCATTTCTTCCCGCTCTACGGCGATCCCGACGGCGCGCATTTCGAATGCTGGACCATGCTCGGGGCGTGGGCCGAGCAGACGTCACGAATCGAGATCGGTGCGCTGGTGACATGCAACTCCTATCGCAATCCCGAGCTGCTGGCCGACATGGCCCGCACCGTCGACCACATGTCCGACGGCCGACTCATCCTGGGGATCGGTTCCGGCTGGAAACGCAAGGACTACGCCGAGTACGGCTACGAATTCGGCACCGCCGGCAGCCGCCTCGACGACCTGGCGGACGCGCTGCCCCGCATCAAGGCGCGGCTGGCCAAGCTGAATCCGCCGCCGACCCGCGACATTCCGGTCCTCATCGGCGGCGGCGGCGAACGCAAGACCCTGCGGCTGGTGGCCGAATACGCCGATCTCTGGCACAGCTTCACCTCCGCCGACGAGTTGCCGGCGAAGTCCGGGGTTCTGGACCGGCACTGCGCCGACGTTGGCCGGGACCCGGCAAGCATCGAACGCTCGGCCGCGGTCAGCGGTGACCTTGTGGGCGGCGCCCTGGTCGCCAACGCCGAAGCCCTCGTGAATCTCGGCGTCACGCTGCTGACGGTGGGTTGCGGCGGTCCGGATTACGACCTGACCGCCGCGGAAGCGCTGTGCAAGTGGCGCAACGGTCGTTGACAGCCAGTAACGCCGGCTGGCTCACGTTTGCCTCCAATTCATCCGCCAAACACCTGAACGCGCGCACCAAGTCATGAGAAACTCTCTGCGCTAGATTCCCGAAGCGGGTTGGAAAGGCACTCAAGAAACGGATGCCAAAAAAATACGGGGTCAAAGAAAAGGACCAGGTTGTTTCGCACATCCTCAACCTGGTGTTGACGGGGAAATTGCGCAGCGGCGACCGCGTTGACCGCAACGAGATCGCGGTCGGCCTCGGAGTCAGCCGCGTCCCGATTCAAGAGGCGCTGGTCCAGCTGGAACACGACGGGATCGTGTCCACCCGCTATCACCGGGGCGCGTTTGTCGAGCGGTTCGACGAAGCCACCGTCCTCGAGCATCACGAGCTCGACGGCCTGCTCAACGGCATCGCTTCGGCGCGCGCGGCTACCAACCCCACCCCGCGAATCCTGGGGCAACTCGATGCGCTCATGCGATCGTTGCGCTCCGCGAAGGAATCCCGGGCCTTCTCGGAAATCGCCGGGGAATATCGGCGCACGATCAACGACGAGTACGCCGGACCGCGGCTGCACGCCACGATTCGCGCTTCGCAAAACCTCATCCCCCGGGTGTTCTGGATGACCTACCAGTGCAGCCGCGACGACATGTTGCCGTTCTACGAAGACGAGACCTCCGCGATACACCGGCGTGACCCCGAGGCCGCGCGGGCCGCGTGCGTCGGCCGGTCCAACTTGATGGCCCAGACCATGCTGGCCGAACTGTTCCGCCGCAGGGTGTTCTCCGCGCCGGATGACATCGGCCAAGTTGTTCCCCAGGTATTCACCGGGGCCGACGCGCCCCGCGACGCGCCGACGATCGCGCTTTAAATGCGCCTTCAACGCGCCGGGTTGCCGGTCTGCCGATACGGTAACGATGATGAGTTTGCGCCTGGACCGGCGTACCAAGCGCCGAAAGCTCTTCGCACTGGCCACGACACTGCTGATCGTTTGTGGCCTGGCACTGGCTGCGCCCGCGGCCGCCGACTGGAACCAATGCGCGCCAGCCGGCTTGGACAGCGCGAAGGTCTTGCCGAAGGATCTGACCGAGACCCCGATCACGGGTAACGACGACAGGGACACGACAGCTACCGTCGAGCCGCTGAACGGGGTGGACGTCGGCGCGTTGGGGCTCAGCACACCGGGCGTCCTGACGGTCGGCACGCTGTCGGATGCCCCTCCGAACGTCTGCGTCAACTCCGTCGGAGAGTTCACCGGCTTCGACAACCAGCTGTTGCATGCCATTGCCGACAAGCTGGGCCTGCAACTCCGCTTCTTGGCCACCGACTTCTCCGGGCTACTCGCCCAGGTGGCGTCCCGGCGCTTCGATGTCGGTTCGGCGGCGATCAAAGCTACCGACGCGCGGCGGCGCACCGTCGCCTTCACCAACGGCTACGACTTCGGCTACTACTCGCTCGTGGTGCCGGCGGGCTCTGCGATCCACAAATTCAGTGATCTCGCCGCCGGCCAGCGTATCGGCGTGGTTCAGGGCACTGTCGCGGAGTCCTACGTCGTCGACACCTTGCATCTGCAACCGGTGAAGTACCCCGGCTATGCCACCCTGTACGCCAGCCTCAAGACCCGCCAGATCGACGCGTGGGTAGCGCCCGGAACTCTGGCATCGACCGCAATCCGACCGGGCGACCCGGCGGTGGTTGTCGCGAACGCTTTCAGCCCAGGCAATTTCGTCGCCTATGCGGTCGCGAAAGACAACCAGCCGCTGGTCGATGCGCTGAACTCCGGGTTGGATGCCATCATCGCCGACGGTACCTGGGCGACGCTGTACTGCCAGTGGGTGCCGCGGACACTGCCGCCTGGCTGGAAACCCGGGTCGAAAGCCGCCCCTGCTCCAAACTTGCCGAACTTGGCCGCGATGGCCGCGAACCAGCATCGCGAGCCGGTGGGCCCGGCCGCGCGGAAGTCGGCGCTTGCCCAGTTACGCGACTCCTTCTTCGACTGGGATATGTACCGAGAAGCCATCCCCATCCTGTTGACCACGGGGTTGCCCAATACGTTGATCCTGACCAACAGTGCCATCGTTATCGGGCTGGCGCTTGGCATGGTGCTGGCAATGGCCGGAATGTCGCGGTCACGCTGGCTGCGCTGGCCGGCGCGGGTGTACACCGATGTCTTCCGCGGTCTTCCCGAGGTGGTGACCATCCTGATCATCGGACTGGGAATTGGGCCGTTGGTGGGCGGGCTGACGCACAACAATCCCTACCCGTTGGGCATTGCCGCATTGGGGTTGATGGCCGCCGCCTACATGGGCGAGATTCTGCGCTCGGGTATTCAAAGCGTCGACCCCGGCCAACTGGAAGCCTCCCGTGCGCTTGGATTCAGCTATCGGGCCGCGATGCGGCTGGTGGTAGTGCCGCAGGGAATACGGCGGGTGCTGCCGGCACTGGTCAATCAACTTATCGCGCTGTTGAAGGGCTCCGCACTGGTGTACTTCCTGGGTTTGGTCGCCGACCAGCGAGAGCTGTTTCAGGTGGGCCGCGACCTCAACGCGCAGACCGGCAACTTGTCGCCGTTAGTGGCCGCCGGCCTCTTCTACCTGATATTGACCATTCCGTTAACGCATTTGGTGAACTACATCGACACCCGGCTTCGCCGCGGCCGTGCGGCGGCTGAAGCCAGAAGAGCATGCCGAAATGCTCACGTCCACACTCGGCCAGGGGATCACGTGACCGCCGACACCGCGGGCTGGCGTCAGTATCGTTGGAAGCCAAGGATATTCACCAAACCCTCGGCGGGAGCAAGGTGCTGCGCGGCGTCGATATCGAGGCCCCCGCGGGCAGCACGGTGGCCGTGATTGGACCGTCTGGCTCGGGTAAGTCAACGCTGCTGCGTACCCTGAACCGATTGCATGAGCCCGATAGCGGCGACATCCTGCTGGACGGCCGATCGGTGTTGCGCGACGATCCCGACGAGCTCCGCCAGCGCATCGGCATGGTGTTCCAGCAATTTAATCTCTTCCCGCATCTCAGCATCCTGAAGAATGTTGCGCTGGCGCCGCGCAAGTTGCGGCGAATGTCGGCGGACGCGGCCCGGGACCTCGCGCTGACTCAGCTGGACCGAGTTGGCCTGAAGCACAAGGCCGGTGCCCGCCCCGGCATGCTGTCCGGTGGCCAACAACAACGCGTTGCGATCGCCCGCGCGCTGGCCATGGCTCCGCAGGTGATGTTCTTCGACGAGGCGACCTCGGCGCTGGATCCGGAAATGGTCAAGGGAGCTCTGCAACTCATCGCCGACCTCGGCGCCGGCGGCATGACAATGGTCGTCGTCACGCACGAAATGGGCTTCGCCCGGTCCGCATCCGACACCGTCGTTTTCATGGATCACGGCAAAGTCGTGGAATCCGGGCCTCCAGAGCAGATATTCGAAGCCGCGAAGACCGAGCGCCTCCAGCGATTCCTTTCCCAAGTGCTATGACGGTTCATGACTGGTCCGCGATGGCTACCTTGTCCGCCACCGATATCGGGTTAGACTGCCGACTTATGGCGGACAGCACATCCACCGCTCCCGAGGTGACGGAGCTTGCGGAAGGTTTGCACCGCGCGCTGTCCAAATTGTTTTCGATTCTCCGTCGCGGCGACCCTAGCGGGGTCGTGGCCGGCGAGTTGACCCTGGCGCAGCTCTCCATCCTGGTCACCCTGCTCGATCAGGGACCCATCCGGATGACCGACCTGGCCGCACACGAACGGGTACGGACCCCGACCACGACCGTTGCGATCCGCCGGCTGGAGAAGATAGGGCTGGTGAAGCGTTCGCGCGACCCGTCCGACCTACGGGCGGTGCTGGTCGACATCACGCCGCGGGGACGGGCAGTTCACGGCGAGTCGCTGGCCAACCGGCACGCCGCCCTGGCCGCGATGCTCAGTCAGCTTCCCGAGTCCGACCTGGAGACCCTCACGAAGGCGCTGGCGCCGCTGCAACGCCTGGCCTCCGGTGAGCCGACCGGCCCTGCTGGAGAGCCGCCCGCGCGCAAGCAAGCGTGAAAGTATTTGGTTCCAAACGATATTGGCAGCTTGCGTAGACTGCGTCACATGCCAATTGCACTTATCACAGGCGCGGGCGGTGGCATCGGTTCCGCTATTGCCACCGCGCTGGCCCCGACGCACAGCCTGCTGTTGGCCGGTCGGCCCTCTGAACGGCTCGATGCCGTCGCGCAGCGGCTCGGCGCCACAACTTTTCCGCTGGACATGACCAGCCCCGACGAGATCGAGGCCAGCTGCGAGGTGGTCGACGAACTCGACGTGTTGGTGCACAACGCAGGGGTGTCGATCCCCGGCCACGTCGCCGAGTCCGACGTCGACGAGTGGCGCGCCACCTTCGCCGTGAATGTCTTCGGGGCCGTGGAACTCACGCTGGCGCTGCTGCCGGCGCTGCGACGAGCCCGTGGCCGGGTGGTGTTCATCAACTCCGGTGCGGGCCGCAAGGTTTCGCCGGGTATGGCCTCCTATTCGGCGAGCAAGTTCGCGTTGCGGGCCTTCGCGGACTCGCTGCGCGACGACGAGCCGGACCTGCGCGTGACCACGATCTATCCGGGCCGTACCGACACCGGCATGCAACGGGAACTCGTCGCGTTCGAAGGTGGCC
The DNA here is from genome assembly GCA_963802525.1 of uncultured Actinomycetota bacterium. GTDB lineage: Bacteria > Actinomycetota > Actinomycetes > Mycobacteriales > Mycobacteriaceae > Mycobacterium. Next base: position 51,057 of record CAWDJC010000008.1, read on the forward strand.
AGTACGACCCCGACAATTTCCTGAGGCCGGAGACGGTCGCGGCGGCGGTCGCCAACGCGGTGGCCACGCCGCCCGACGGTCACGTCCACGAAGTGGTGCTTCGGCCTAGACGACCAAGTTGACCAACCGACCGGGGACCACGATCACCTTGCGTGGGTTGGCACCGGCCAGGAACGCCTGGACCTTTTCGTCGGCCATCGCCGCGGCTTTCAGCGTGTCGTCATCGGCGTTGGCGGCCACCACCACTCGCCCGCGTACCTTGCCGTTCACTTGCACCGGGTATTCCACGGTGTCTTCGACGAGGTAAGCGGGGTCGGCCTCCGGGAATGGTCCATGCGCCAACGAGGTCGCGTGGCCCAGCCGCACCCAGAGCTCCTCGGCCATGTGTGGGGCCAGCGGCGCCAGCATCAGCACCAGCGGCTCGACCGCCGCGCGGGGCACCGAGTCGCGGTGCTCCTTGGTGAGGTGGTTGGTGTACTCGATCAGCTTGGCCGCCGCGGTGTTATTGCGAAGCGCCGCATAGTCTTCGGAGACCCCGGCGATGGTGCGGTGCAGCGACCGCAGGGTGTTGGTGTCCAGCTGTGGACCGCTCGCATCGTCCACCACGCGAGTTTCGCCGGTCTGCTCGTCGATCACCAACCGCCACACCCGCTGCAGGAAGCGGTGCGCACCCACGACGTCCTTGGTGGCCCAGGGGCGGGACGCCTCCAAAGGGCCCATCGACATCTCGTACACCCGCAGCGTGTCCGCGCCGTATTCGTCGCAGATCTCGTCGGGCGATATCGAATTCTTCAGGCTCTTACCGATTTTCCCGAACTCCTGAAAGACTTCGATCTCCCCGTCGGGTCCCGGATAGAAGAACCTGTCGCCGCGCTCGATCACCTCTTCCGCGGGCACATACGACCCGCGGGAATCGGTGTAGGCGAAGGCCTGGATGTAGCCCTGGTTGATCAGTCGGCGGTAGGGCTCGCGGGAGCTGACATGACCCAGGTCGTATAACACCTTGTGCCAAAAGCGCGAATACAGCAGGTGCAGCACCGCGTGTTCGGCGCCTCCGACGTACAGGTCGACACCGCCCGGATCCTGCGGGCCGTGCTCGGCCGGCCGCGGCCCCATCCAATAGGCCTCGTTCTCCTTGGCGCAGAACCGCTCTGAGTTATGCGGATCGGTGTAGCGCAACTCATACCAGGAGCTGCCGGCCCAATTCGGCATCACGTTGGTGTCGCGGGTGTAGGGCTTCAGGCCGTCGCCCAGATCGAGCTCGACATGCACCCACTCGGTGGCCTTCGCCAGTGGTGGCGACGGCTCGCTGTCGGCGTCGTCGGGGTCGAACAGCACCGGCGAATAGTCCGGCACATCGGGTAGCTCGACGGGCAGCGCGGCCTCGTCGAGCGGGTGCGGGCGCCCGTCGCTGTCGTAGACGATCGGGAAGGGCTCACCCCAGTACCGCTGCCGCGCGAAAAGCCAGTCGCGCAGCTTGAATTCGATGCGTGCTCGGCCGTGGCCTTCGGCCTCCAGGCGGGCTGTGATCGCTTGCTTGGCCGCCGCCACATCCATGCCGTCGAGGTAGCCGGAGTTGACCAGCACACCGTCGCCCGCGTGCGCGGCCTGCGAAATATCGCCCCCGGCAATGACTTCCACGATCGGCAGCCCGAACTCGCGGGCGAAGTCCCAGTCCCGCTGGTCGTGGCCGGGGACGGCCATGATCGCACCCGTGCCGTACCCGGCCAGCACGTAGTCGGCGACGAAGATCGGCACCGGTTTCCCGTTGGCCGGATTGGTGGCGTAGCTGCCCAGGAAGACGCCCGTCTTCTCCTTGCTCTCCTGGCGTTCCAGGTCTGACTTCGCGCCGATCGCGAGGCGGTAGGCGGCGACGGCCTCAACCGGTGTTGCGGCGCCGTACGTCCAACGGGGGTCGGTGCCGTCGGGCCAGGCGGTGACGACCAGTTCGTCGACCAGGTCATGCTCGGGGGCCAGCACGAGGTACGTCGCGCCGAACAACGTGTCGGGCCGAGTGGTAAAGACCTCGATATCGGCCTCTGCACCATTGTTCTTGGTTGCCGAGAACAGCGCCTGTGCACCGGTCGAGCGACCAATCCAGTTGCGCTGCATGGTCTTTACCTGATCCGGCCAATCCAGCGCATCGAGGTCGTCGAGCAGCCGGTCACTGTAGGCGGTGATGCGCATCATCCACTGCCGCAGCCGTTTCCGGAAAACCGGGAAGTTGCCGCGGTCGCTGCGGCCGTCGGAGGTGACCTCTTCGTTCGCCAGCACCGTGCCCAGCCCGGGGCACCAATTCACCATCGAGTCGGCCCGGTAGACCAGTCGGTGGCCGTCGATCAGGTCGGCCCGCTCCCCCGGCGACAGCGTGGCCCAGTCCCGTCCATCGCTGAGACGGCGGGCCCCGGAGTTAAACTCGGAGATCAGCTCGGCGATCGGACGAGCCCTGTTGGCCGCGGTATCGAACCAGGCGTTGTAGATCTGCAGGAAGATCCACTGGGTCCATTTGTAGAACTCGACATCGGTGGTCGAGAAGCTGCGCCGGCTGTCGTGGCCCAGGCCCAGCCGGCCCAGCTGGCGCCGGAAGTTGACTATGTTGGCCTCGGTCCTGGTGCGCGGGTGCGTGCCGGTTTGCACCGCGTATTGCTCGGCGGGCAGTCCGAAGGAGTCAAAGCCCAACGCGTGCAGGACATTATGGCCGGTCATCCGGAAGTAACGGGCATAGACGTCGGTGGCGATGTAGCCCAGCGGGTGCCCGACGTGCAGCCCCTCCCCCGACGGATAGGGGAACATGTCCTGCACGAACAACTTGTCTTGGGGCACCGGGGTCCCGTCGGTCGGAGCCAGATCACCGACCGGGTTGGCTACGTTGAACGTCCCGAGCTTCGCCCAGTTCGCCTGCCACGTGGTTTCGATGCGGTCCGCCAACGCCGCGGTGTAGCGATACGGCGGCGCGTCGGCGTCCGGCGCAGCGGCACCAGGGCTGCCTCCAGTCGTGGTGGTCGGGGATTCGGTCACCTGAACAGGGTATAAGGGCCGCCGCGGCGGGCCCGCCGGCCACAGGTTGGTCTCGGTTGCGTTGCGCACCGATCAGAGCTTCATCCCATCTCGATTTCGAGCCTGTTCACCGCGTTTGACCTCCGGTTACAGTCAGCCTCTAACTACGGGTGCTGGGGCCCGGGCCGTTGGGAAGGATCGACGCAGATGATTCAGGTCGCCCGTACGTTGCGGGTATTCGCAGGGGCTCTGGCCGCCGGCGCGATCGGTGTCACGGCGTTCGCGGGCGCCACCGCATCGGCCGATCCCCGGCTTCCCGCACCGCCGCCTGTTCCCGCCGTCCCGGCGCCGGCGCCGCAGAACGTCGTTGCCGCCCCCGGGCAGGTCCCCAACAGGTTGCTCGCCACTCCCCCGGCGGCGAATCCGTTAGCGCCGCCGAATCCCGCCGCCGCACCCGCAGCGCCCGCGCCCGCGGCCGTCGCGCCAGCCGCGCCGGTGCCTCCCGCGGTGACCCCCACCATCACGGGCACGCTGCGTGAATACCTGCAGTCCAAGGGCGTCAAACTCGAGCCGCAAAAGCCCCAGGGATTCAAGGCGCTCGACATCACGCTGCCGGTGCCCACTCGCTGGACCCAGGTGCCCGACCCCAATGTTCCCGATGCGTTCGCGGTGATCGCCGACCGGCGCGGAACCAGCATCTACACGTCGAACGCGCAGGTGGTGGTGTACAAGCTGGTCGGTAATTTCGATCCGAAAGAGGCCATCACGCACGGCTTCGTCGACAGCCAGCAACTGCTCGCGTGGCAGACGACGAACGCCTCGATGGCTGACTTCGGCGGCTTCCCGTCGTCGGTCATCGAGGGCACCTACCGCGACGGCGACATGCTGCTCAACACGTCGCGCCGCAACGTCATCGCGACGTCCGGACGCGACAAGTACCTGGTGTCGCTGTCGGTGACCACCGACCGTTCGGTGGCGGTCGGGGATGCACCGGCCACCGATGCGATCGTCAACGGCTTCCGCGTGACCGTGCCCGGGACCACGGCCCCTGCTCCCGCCCAGGGACCCGGTGCGGCCCCGGTCGGCATTCCCGCGCAAACGGCCGGTCCGGCGCCGGTCGGGCTTCCCGCGCAGACGCCCGGAGCGGCGCCGGTCGGGCTTCCCGCGCAGCCGGCCGCGCCCAACCAGGTGGCCGCCTCGCAGCCGATGCCCAACCTGCTGGCGATGGTGCCCGGGCTGCCGCCGCTGCCGAACTTCTCCTTCCTGCAGCACTAACTCGCGCGGACACCACCCGTCGAGCCGGGCGCGCGGGCACGCGGCCGGGCTCGTATTGTGAGGCCATGTTGATCGCGGGCGTGGTGTGCATGTGTGCGGCGGTGGCCTCCGCCGGGTTGGGGACCTGGTCGCTCTCCCACAACCAGACCGCTGACATCGCCGACACCACTCAGCTGGCGCTGCGCGCCATGGCGCCGACGCAGTTGGCAGCCGCGGTGATGCTGGCCGCCGGCGGGGTCGTGGCCCTGGCCGCCTCACCCCAGACCGCCCTGGTTGTGCTGATCGTCTGTGTCGCAGGCGCACTGGGGACGCTGGCCACCGGGTCGTGGCAAAGCGCCCGCTTCGCGTTACGCCAGGAAGCGGCGGCGCCCGGCTGCGCTGGGAGCTGCGCCGTCTGCACTCAGTCCTGCCACTAGGCCCTGCTTTCCGCACAAGCCGTCATGTTGAAGCGGCTGTCGGCGATCCCGATCGATACCTTTCTTCTGGCGCTGGCGGCGACGGTGGCTCTTGCGGCCCTCGTCCCCGCGCGCGGCGAGGCCGCCGACGCCGTCTCCCTCGCCGCGAAAGCGGCCATCGCACTGCTGTTCTTCCTCTACGGCACCCGGTTGTCGCCCCAGCAGGCCTGGCACGGTGTGCGTCAATGGCGGCTGCATCTACTGGTGCTGGCCACGACGTTCGTTATTTTCCCGATGCTGGGACTGGCCGCTCGAGCCTTGGTGCCCTCGGTGCTGACCATCGATCTCTACAACGGTCTGCTCTTTCTGTGCCTTGTCCCGTCGACGGTCCAGTCGTCGATCGCGTTCACGTCGATCGCGCGCGGCCACGTCTCGGCCGCCGTCGTCAGCGCGTCGTTGTCCAACATCCTCGGCGTGGTGCTGACCCCGCTGCTGGTGGTGCTGTTGATGACGACCAGCGGCGCGCCCCGGGTGGACGGCACCGCGGTCCGCGACATCATGCTGCAGCTGTTGCTGCCGTTCGCGGCGGGTCAGGTGGCGCGGCCATGGTTGGGCGGGATCATCGCCAGGTATGCGGCATTGCTGAAGGTGGTGGATCGCGGGTCCATCCTGCTGGTGGTGTACACGGCTTTTGCGATGGGTGTGGTCAAGGGAATCTGGGTCAGCGTCAACGCGTGGCGCTTGGTCTCGGTGAGCGTCGTCGCCGCGGTGCTGCTGGCGGTGGTGCTGGGTGTCACCACGGTCATCGGCCGGCTGGCGCGGCTCGACCGCGGCGATGCGATAGTCCTGCTGTTCTGCGGTTCGAAGAAGAGCCTGGCGTCCGGACTTCCGATGGCGCTGGTGCTTTTCCCCGCCGCCACAGTGGGATTGACCATGCTGCCGCTGATGATCTTTCACCAGATCCAATTGGTGGTCTGCGCGGTCATCGCGAGCAGACTCGCACGGGATGCTAACGAGGCCGACCCGGCATCGACGCCGTCGGCGGTTCGAGCCCCCGGGAAAAGAAACGTGGGGGAGGAGCCCTAGTTTCGGCTGACGTCGATCGGGTGGGTGGCCAGCAACGAGAGCGGCAGCGGCTGCCGACGCAGCACCTGTCCCCACAGATCGGCCCGCGGTCCGGCTAGAACATCAGATGGCAACGCGGACAACACAATCCAGTCGTCACGCTCGATTTCGCCCTCGAGCTGACCGATGGTCCAGCCGGAGTATCCGGCGAAGATCCGCACCCCCTCAACCAGCGGGGCGATCAGGTCCGGCTCGGTGTCCAGGTCGACCATCACTATCCGGCCGTCCACATGCCGCAGGCCCGGCACGCCTTCCGGATCGGCGCCGACCCGCAACGCCGCCAAACAGAGGGCCGCGTCACGCTTGACCGGCCCACCGATGAACATCGTCTTGGGTTTGGCCGACACTTTGGCCCACTGCGGCAACACGTTATAGACCGCGGTCTCGCTGGCCCGATTGAGTACGACGCCCAATGTGCCGCCATCGTTGTGCTCGACGATGTAGATCACGCTGCGCCGAAACGTCGGTTCCAGGAGATCGGTGTTCGCAAGCAGCAGAGTGCCCGCACGCACCCGCTGCGCGGCGGGTGCGACGTAGTCCTCTGGATCTTCCGGTGGCGACACCACAACATCATCGCACCTTCGCATCGTCGGCCGGGGCAATCGAGACTGGTCGAGAAATATTTGTAATGTTGGTGCAGCGGCGTCGACCGCGGCGATCGTGCCAGCCCCAATCGTGGAAGTCGGTTCTGTGAGTCAACCCCGGACGCACTCGCGCGCACCCGCCGACGTATGGCGGTCGGTGCGCAGTCTGCCGGATTTCTGGCGGCTGTTGCAGGTGCGCATGGTGAGTCAGTTCGGCGACGGTCTCTTCCAGGCGACGCTGGCCGGAGCGCTGCTGTTCAACCCGGATCGCGCGGCCGATCCGATGGCCATCGCGCGCGCGTTTGCGGTGCTGTTTTTGCCCTACTCGCTGCTGGGGCCGTTCGCCGGGGCGCTGATGGACCGCTGGGATCGACGGCTGGTTCTTGTCGGTGCCAACGTGGGCCGCCTGTTCCTCATCGCCGGGATCGGCACCATCCTGGCCGTCCGTGCCGGCGACATACCGCTGCTGATCGGCGCGCTGTTTGCCAACGCCCTGGCCCGGTTCGTCGCCTCCGGACTGTCGGCGTCCCTGCCCCACGTGGTGCCGCGCGAACAGGTGGTGACGATGAACTCGGTGGCCACCGCATGCGGTGCCTTCGCGGCCTTCCTGGGCGCCAACTTCATGCTGGTGCCCCGGTTCTTCGTCGGCGCTGGCGATGAGGGCGCCTCGGCGATCATCTTCCTCACCGTGATCCCGGTCTCGATCGCGCTGCTCCTTTTGTTGCGGTTCGGTTCCCGCGTCCTGGGCCCGGATGACACCAAGCTTGCGATCCACGGATCGGCCGTCTACGCGGTGATCACCGGCTGGCTGCACGGCGCGCGCACGGTCGTGCAGCGCCCGACGGTCGCCGCCACCTTGTCGGGCCTGGCCTCGCATCGAATGGTGGTCGGGATCAATTCGCTAGTGATGTTGGTGCTGGTCCACCACCTGCCCGGTCCCGCAACCGGTGGCCTGGGTATCGCGTTGGTGTTCTTCGGCGCTTCGGGTCTCGGGGCCTTCCTGGCCAACGTGTTGACGCCGTCGGTGGTGCGCCGCCGAGGGCGCTACGCCACGGCAAATGGCGCGTTGGTGGCGGCCGCGATCATCCAGCTCCCCGGCGCCGGGCTGCGGCTTCCGGTGATGGTGGTGTGTGGGTTTTTGCTCGGTGTGGCCGGTCAGATGGTCAAGCTGTGCGCCGACTCGGCGATGCAGATAGATGTCGACGACGCACTTCGCGGGCACGTGTTCGCGGTGCAGGATGCGCTGTTCTGGGTGGCGTTCATCGTCTCGATCACGGTGGCCGCGTCGTTGATTCCCGACGACGGGCGGGCGCCCGGATTTGTGCTGTTCGGGTCGGTCCTGTACCTGATCGGGCTCCTCATGCACAGCATCATCGGCCGTCGCGGCCAGCCGTCAAACAATCGCTAAGGTACATACCGTGATTTCCGCGACGGCTTACGGTCGGAGGCACTGATGGCCGGCGCCGGGCCGGTGGTGGCGGACCTGCGTGCCGAAAGCGACGACCTCGATGCGCTGGTGGCGCCACTTCCGGCGGACCGCTGGGCGGATCCGACACCCGCACCGGGCTGGACCGTCGCACACCAGATCGGGCACCTGTTGTGGACCGACCGGGTCGCCCTGACCGCGGCCACCGACGAGGCGCGGTTTGCCGAAGCGCTGGCGGCCGCGCAGGCCGATCCGACCGGTTTCGTCGACGCGGCTGCCGAGGAACTGGCGGCGCGGGCGCCCGCCGAATTGCTGGCCGACTGGCGGGTCACCCGCGGGCGGTTGCACGAGACGCTGTTAGCGGTGCCCGACGGTCACAAGCTGCCGTGGTTCGGCCCGCCGATGAGTGCGGCGTCGATGGCGACCGCGCGGTTGATGGAGACGTGGGCGCACGGACTTGACGTCGCCGACGCCCTGGGCGTCAAACGACCCGCCACCGAGCGATTGCGGTCGATCGCGCATATCGGGGTACGCACCCGCGATTACGCCTTCGTCATCAACAATCTGACGCCGCCGACCGAACCGTTCCTGGTCGCGCTGCGCGGACCCGGCGGCGATACCTGGTCGTGGGGACCGCCGGATGCCGCCCAGCGGGTCACGGGCTCCGCGGAGGACTTCTGTTTTCTGGTGACCCAGCGGCGCCCGTTGGGCGCGCTCGACATCACGGCGCAGGGTCCCGACGCGCAGCGGTGGCTGCAGATCGCCCAGGCGTTCGCCGGCCCGCCCGGCCCCGGTCGATGAGCGCGTGAGCGCGAAGAGAGCCGGGGCCATCCCACCGAGCCCCGGTCGATGAGCAGGATGACCGTCTCCGCTTCGCGGGCTAGAGGCTGTCCGCCGGCGCGCTCAGTTTCTGGAACCAGGCGAGGTGATAGTTCGCCGCTACCGAATCTCCGGTCACGGCGCCTTCGGTGGCGGCCAACAACAGGCAGTTGAGGAAGAGGGCGGGGTCGACGTTCGGATACTGGATCAAGAGCTGATAGCGCGCGGTATCGAGATGCACTCGCAGCAAGTCGATCTCTTCTTCGGCGACGCCTGTTCCGGCGGCGGCGGCTCTGGCCAACGTGTGCACCAGCCGCGGCAATCCGTCCCGCCAGTGCGTAGCCTGGCCCAACTCCCATCCCAGGTCTTCAACGGCGGGCAGCTCGCGGGGCTGCGCCGAGGCCCTCGTCTCGGCGAAGTCATCCAACCGGCCCAAAGAATCCCCGGGAGCGTAGGTCACCGTGCGCGTCGCTTGACCCACCAGGGCCGAAACCTTGCCGGTGCGGCGCTCGGGCTCCAATAACCGCACGCCCTCCGGAATCGCGATGCCCGGAGGTATCCAACCGTGGGCAAAGTCGGTGACCAATACCGTGGTGCCGTCGGAGCGATCGCCGATTGCCCAATTCAGGCGTGGTTCTTGATGGACCACGAATGCCAACAGCCGCCGCAACCGCTCGTCGTCGGATTCGCTTGGGGCTGCGGCTTGAACGGGCTCCAGCCGTGGCGCGGCGGTGGCCCCGTCAGCGCTGTCGACGTCAGAGGCCCGATGCCGGCCCTCGAAGGCGTCGGGTTTGTCCTCTTCGGCAGCCACTGAGGTGGTCGCCGGGGCGCCGACCGGCGCGTCATCGGGCTCGGTGTCGATGTCCTCCCGGTGCCCCGGAGCAGCGTCGTTCGGCGCATCGACGGGGGTTTCCAGGTCCGTGACGGCGGGGATGATTTGTGTCTTCTCGAGATCGACCCCATTGAGACTTTCGGCATCCTGCGAGCGTTCGTGTTCGACGGGCGCCTCGGCCTCCACCGCGTGCAAATGCCGAATCGTCGACTCGACTCGTCGCACGGCGTGTGCGCGGGCCTCGTCGATGACCCTGGCTTCCTCTGCCTGCCGGACGAAATCGGGCATTCCCGCCAGCTGAATGGTCCTGAGCTCGTCGTTGGCACTTCTGGTGATCCGCTGCAGGTCAGCCTTCAGATGGTCTGCGAGAGTGGCGGTTTCGGCGGTGGTCGTCGACAGTTCGGCAGGCCAAAGCCCGCCTGTCACCCAGGGGGCGCAATCGACAGGAGAGCTGAAGGCAGGAATCGCCAGTGATTCCCGGGTAGCTCTCCGGAGGCGCTGGCGCGCCGTTATCCGACCGAAGATCGCCACTGGCTAAGCCTACCGGCATCCTTCGGGCCGTCTATTCAGCCAGTGAATTGTGCAGCCGCGACGGCCTGGGTAGCGTGGGGACATGGCTGATTCTGCGTTGCAGCAGCAACTCGACGAGGTGCGCGCCCTGCTGGCCCGCGCGCGAGAGTTGTTCGGCCCCAACCCCGTAGAACCGCCCACCGACATCGCGCCCGATCCCAACAGCGCCAAGACGTGGCTGCTTTAGGCGCGACGACGCAGCTTGTGCGCCAACAGATTTTCAATCGCCGCATCAAGATCGTGGGCGGTCGGGACCTCCGCCGACGGGGTATGTCCGGCCGCCACGATTTCGTTGCGGACTTCCAGTAACGCTTTGAGGCAGGACACGTCGGCGGTCAGCAGGATGCCCTGGGCCAGGGTCTGGGCATCGGTTTCCATCGCCTCTTCACTCAGCGCGACGCTATGCATATATCCGCCGCGGCAGGAGCGGACGAGGATGTGTCCGCTCGGGTGAACGGTGTCGAAGGCGGGATTGGCGTCCGTCATTGACCGCCGTCAACGATGCCGCCGAAATTTCGTGCAGCGTCTTGCTCGTGCTGTTCCCACATCGTCGCCGACACACCGAGTTTTTCCGCGATATCGGCGTGGTTGTCGGCCTGCTGCTCGTAGCACTGGCGCCTGAGCTCGAGCAGTTCGCGGCCGGCATCGCGCAGTTCGCTGAAGACGGGCCCAAGCGAGTCCAGGCTCTCCTGGATCGCGGCGTGCGACGACGGAACGGTGCGCAAGTAGTCGGAGGTCTCCTGGTGATGCGCAGCGGCTTCACGTAAGTGCGCGGGCACCACATGGATTGGATCTGCCATCTGCTGTCTCCTATTCGTGCGCCGCCGGGGAAGGCCGGCGAGTTGTTGTCAGGTGGTCGACGTGGCCGCCGGCCCGGTCGGTGTCGGTGTGTCGGGCTTAGCCGGCGGGGTCGCGGGCGCGGTCGCCGCCGGTGGATGCTCCCAGCCTAGAAAGGTCGGCCCGTTCACGGTGACGATGCGTTGAATCTGGCCGTCGAGAAGCGCCTTTTGATGGCCGAGGGCAAGCGCGTGACGATCGGTGAAGATGCCGATATCGCCGGGTATGACTTCGGGTGGGTCAATGGGATTGGCAACCGCCGTTCCCGGCGGGGGGATGGTGATTCCCTGCTGATGGAATGCGTCTGCGATCGTCGCCCCACCGATTGCGGCTTTGATCGCCGCGGCGAGCTGTGGTGTCGCGGCCGTGACGGTATCGCCGTCGGGCAGGGTCACGGTGGTTGGACCCGTCGGTGCCGATTCGGGTTTGTCCGCTGAGGCGTCCTCTTCGTGGGCCCTGTCCTCGTCGCCTTGATGGTCGTCAGGGGGATCGCCCGAGTTCGGGTCGTGGTATCCGGGCAAGCCGTCATCGACGTCCCCAAGCGCCGGATCGGTTCGCCCGGCCTCGTGCAGGCCGGGAAGCGGCAAGCCACCGGCGCTACCAAGGCCCGGAAGTGCCCCCGCGCCGAAGCTGGGAATGGGTGGCATCGCCGGTGTCGTCGGCATCGCGGGAGCTGTGGCGCCCTGCGCCGGAACCTGCCCCGGGGAATCCCCGGCGGGCGGGCCGGCGTCGTCAGCCAACATCGAATCCAGTAGCGGGTCCCATCCGGTTTCGGGATCGTCGACCGGCCGTTGGCCGGTGCCGCCATCGGGTGCGGCAACCGGGACGGCGGCTGCCGGCGGGTGGTCATCGGAACCGTTTCTGGAGGCGTCGTACAGCGATGTCCATGCGGCCATGAGAGCTGATTTCGACGTGTCATCCAGACTCGCGTTCAGGACCACCGCCCGGATGTCCTTTAGCTTGCCGATGAGGAACCGTTGGAAATCGCGCGCCCCAGCCGGAGTGTCGAGATCCGACCGCGTCAGGACCGCGGCTTCGGTCTCGCGCTGCAACTTGGTCAGCGCTTCTCTGCCCTCAACGGCCTTCAGGTGCGCGTTCAGGATGGCCGTGATCACTTGCCTGTCGAGCTGAGAACTCGCCGAATTCTGATGTGCCAGAGCGGCTTCGGCGTCCGCCATCGCGTCGGCAGCCTCGCCCTGCTCTCGGTCGGGCTCGGGTGCGCCCGACGGCCGGCCGGCGGGCGGACCGCCCGGCCTCCACGCACCGAAGAGGTCCGAATGTTGTTGGCGGATCTTGCGCACGATCGCGTCGAGTTGTTCAGGCCGTGTCGTGGGGGTGATGACCGCCGCCACCTCGTTGGGCGCCAAACCCGTTTGCCAGGCGTTCGGATCACCGGTGCGGTCCCGGACGTATTTGATCGTGTTGATCAGCTCGTCATACGTCGACATCGTTGTCGCGACCCCTCCATGCCGGGCGACAGTACCCAGGCACGGTCTTGCCGACAATTCACCCCGACGCGGCTGTGAGCGGACAAGCCGGCGCGGTTTTCTGCTAGCCCGCGGGGACGGCATACTGTGCGCGCAGGCCATCCAGCACAGCCCTTTTCGCGCGACCGAGTTCGCGGGCGTCGGCCACCACCGTCGCGATCTCGCGCTGCTTGTCCGCCAGAAATCTGTGAAATTCGCGCGCGCCCATCGGGGTATCGACCGCAAGGACCGCCCGCCCGGTGGCGGCGCGGTCGATCTGCTCGGCGATCGCGTCGAGGCGCCCGATGCTCTCACGTGTCGCGGCATGAGCGCTGGCAAGCACCTCCGCCAGCACCCGGTCGGCGTCGGCGACCGTGCTGTGTTGGCTGGCCAGCGCTGACTGCCGCGCCCGGATGGCGCCTACCGAAGGTCCGGCTTGTTCCGACATTGCTTCAACCTTTTCGTCGTGCCCAGATGGCTGGAGAGTCAGTGCTTGTCATAGCGGACGGCGAATCGCAACGTTGCTTCCCAGTGGACTGATTCGCACCGAAGCACCCGAGTAGGGCGCCTCGACAACCAGATTGTTGCCGATGGCCATCTGTACGTGTCCGCCATGCGGGAAGACGAGATCGCCCGGCCGGACCTGCGAACGGGGGACCGGGATCCCGTCGTTGATCTGCTGATACGTGGTGCGGCCCAGGTGAATGCCCGCCTGCGCGTAGGACCACCGGACCAAACCGGAACAGTCGAACTGCTCGGGGCCGGTCGCACCCCATACATACGGGCGTCCCAGTCGCGACAACGCGGCGCGCACTGCGACCGCGGCCCGGCCGTTCGGCGACGGCAGCCCGAGACCGCGATGATGCGTCATTCGGTAACGCAGCGCCCGCAGCGCCGCCGAGTGCCGTCGCGCGTTTTGGCGGGCCGACAATACGTGCGTCCGCTGCGCACGCAGGCGGGCCACGCGACGGCGCATCGCCTCGCGCTGGGCCATCGGGGTCATTGGCGTCCCCGCGGCATCGACGCGGGCCTCGTCGACGACCGACTTGGTCCGCTCACCGGCCTCAGCCCGATCCTGGTGGGCGGCGGCGATGATCCGGGCGGCCTCGGCATCCGTGCCGGCTGCCGACAGCAGGCGTTGGCGACCATGGTACGCCGCGAGTCGGTAACCATCATGTGCCACAACGCTGTTCGGGCCGGTGGCCCGCTGCAGCCATCCGCGGTACTGCGCCGTGCCGGCATCCAGTGTCGGCTGCCTCGTACCGCCGGCAAACAACCGATGGGCGCGGCTCAGCACCTCGATTTCGCTTTCGCTCACCGCGCCCCCTCGCCGTTGCCCTGGTCCGTGTCGTCCGGGCTCGTCGACTCGACCGCCTCGGCGAAGGCGCGAACGCGGGGGAGCGCTCCCGGCGGGATGACGCCCCGATTGCGGATATCCCACATATCGTCGGTGCCGACACCGACCAGGGCCGCGATGATCGTCTCCGGCAGCGACGACTGCACGCACGCCCGATCGAACCGCGCGCTCAAGCTGGCGGGCATCCGCTTCAGCAGGGCGGTACGCGTCGCCTCCAGCGCCTGTAGGTGCCCCATCAGCCGGCCCGTCGAGTCGGCACCGGCGTTGACGGCCACGCGCCAGGAGCTGGCCGCCAGCATCTCCGCCTTCACGCATTGCGCGATCACAGACAGAATATACGTCTCATATTCGTTTGATGTCGTCGCAGGCAGCCGATCGATGACGGATTTGAGGGCGTCGAGTTGCGCTTCGGCGTAGCCTTCCAGCACTTCCGTGTCGCTGTGGCGGTCGACCACGACCGCCGCGGCGGACCCGGCCGACGTCGCGTCGGCCGGCTGTGCGGCCATCAGCCGAGCCAGTTCCGCGTCCGGATCGGCGGCCACCAGCAGGCGAGAGTAGGTGCCCGGCGGCAAACCAAGCCCATTTTCGACCTTCTGAACTGTGCTTTTGTGCGGCTTGCGGGCACCGCGCTCCAAAAAGCTCAGTCCCATGATGCTGACGCCGGTCGCTCCGGCAAGGTCTGCTAGCGACCAGTCGCGTGTCTCGCGCAGCGCGCGGATGGCCGCGCCGGCCGATTCACGGCTCACCGCACGCTCCGGCCATAGGCCGGATATTACACAGCACGGGCCCCCATCCAGGGTATATACGTTCTTGTCACGTTTCTCTTGCATTGCCGCCGTATACGTGTATACGCTTTTGCCTACGTTTCACCCCCGACAAGGAGACCGACATGGGACACCCCTGCGCAGCCAACCCGGAACTGTGGTTCGGCTATCCCGACGACGATGGTGGTGACGGCGCGGCGAAGGCGCGCGCTTATGAGCGCTCCGCCACCGAGGCGCGGATCCAATGCCTGCGCCGCTGCCCACTGGCGCAGCAGCGCCGGTGCGCCCAGCACGCCATCACGCACCGCGAGGAGTACGGCGTCTGGGCCGGCGTCAAGCTCCCCGGCGGCCAGTACCGGAAGCGCGAACAGCTGGCCCGGGCCCACGACATCCTGCGCCGCATCGCCGCCGGCGAGATAAATTCGCGGCAGCTGCCCGAAAACGCGGCGCTGCTGGCCCGTCACGAACACGACGCGATTCCGGTCGCCGCGGTGGTGTTGCACCTGCCGATCGCGCAAGTGGGGCCCCGTTCGGCCGCCTGACAATTCGTCGGATCCCCCCGCAGTTTGCTGACCCAGCCAACTGGGTAGACGGGCTTGGCACGACCGAGTCTGTCGACCCCAAGGCGGATCCATGACGTTCGACCTGACACCGACGGCAGCACAGCACGACCTCGCCAGGCGCACCCACGAGTTCGCCGAACAAGTGATCCGCCCGGTGGCGCTCCACTACGACCAGAGGCAGGAGTTTCCGTGGCCGGTGCTGGAGGAGGCGGCCCAGCGCGGCTTCTATAGCCCTCTGTTTTACCGCGACCTGATCGGTGACCCGACCGGCATCTCGTTACCGATGTTCATGGAGGAGTTGTTTTGGGGCTGCGCCGGAATCGGTTTGGCGATCGTCATGCCGGCGCTGGCGCTGTCGGCGATCGGTCAGGCCGCGTCTCCGGAGCAGATGCTTGAGTGGGCGCCCGAATGTTTTGGGACGCCAGGCGATCTCAAGCTCGCCGCCCTGGCAATCTCCGAGCCCGAGGGCGGCAGCGACGTGCGGAATCTGCGCACTCGGGCGCGCCGCGACGGTGACGACTGGATCATCGACGGCCACAAGATGTGGATTGGCAACGGCGGCATCGCCAACGTGCACGTGGTCAACGCGGTGGTCGACGAGGAACTCGGCCACCGCGGCCAGGCCCTGTTCGTGGTGCCCGGCGGCACGCCGGGGCTGAAACTGCTGCGCAAACTCGACAAGCTGGGCTGCCGGGCGTCCCACACGGCCGAATTGCTGTTCGAAGGCGTGCGAGTTCCGGGAGCTAATCTGCTTGGCGGAGAAGAGAAGCTCGAACACAAACTCGCCAAAGCCCGCGAGGTGGTGGCCGGTGGAAAACGGTCCGGCTCGGCGACGTTGGGCACCTTCGAGCAGACCCGCCCCATGGTCGCCGCCCAAGCGATCGGGATCGCGCGCGCCGCGCTGGAGTACGCGACGGCCTACGCCACCGAGCGCGAGGCGTTCGGCGGACCGATCATCGACAACCAGGGCATCGCCTTTCCGCTCGCGGAGCTGGCCACCCAGATCGACGCCGCCCGGCTGCTGACCTGGCGGGCCTCGTGGATGGCGGCGAATGGGGTGCCGTTCGAGCGGGGGGAGGGCTCGATGTCGAAGATGGCCGCCAGCGAAGTCGCCGTCAAGGCCACCGAACGCGCCATCCAAACCATGGGCGGCTGGGGCTACATCACCGACCACCCGGTGGAGAAGTGGTATCGGGATGCCAAGCTGTACACCATCTTTGAGGGCACCAGCGAGATTCAGCGGATGGTCATCGCCAACGCGCTGGGAGCCGCCGTGGGCACCCCGCCGCTGCATGTGGTGATCGAGCCGACCGGGGGCCCGTTGAATCGGATCTTCGGCCGCGGCACCCCGCTGCGCTCGCGCGCCGCCGCTGCCGCGCTGTCGATGCAGGATCGCGTCCCCGAACCGGTTATGCGGCTGGCCATGAAGGTGCTGCGCCCGCCGGGCAGGTAGTCCGCTCGCGCTATCGTCACATCAGGCCCACGACGAAGGCTGGACGATGAGCAACCTTGAAGCGGCACCCGCCGAAGTGGCCTGCAGTTCAGGGGTTGCGGGCGCCTTGCCGATGGTGCAGGTGCTGCATCCACGCGAGGTTCCGCTGGGCGGCCCGAGGGCGATCCGGGTGCAGCGCACGCTGCCCCAACGACAACGCTCGCTGATCGGTGCGTGGTGTTTCATCGACCACTACGGCCCCGTGCACGCACGGATGGATGTCCCGCCTCATCCCCACACCGGATTGCAAACCGTGAGTTGGTTGTTCAGTGGGGGAGTGGAGCACCGCGACAGTGCCGGCGTCCATGCCTTGGTCCGGCCCGGCGAGCTGAATCTGATGACGGCGGGCGCGGGTATCTGTCACTCCGAGGTGTCGATCAAGTCCGACGCTGTCTTGCATGGGGTTCAGTTGTGGGTGGCACTGCCCGATTCCGACCGCGACGCCGCCCGGGACTTCGCTCACTATGTGCCGAAACCGATTTCGCTGCCCGGTGCGGTCGCGCGCGTGTTTCTGGGAGAGCTCGCCGGTAGCCGGTCGCCGGTCCACACGTACACCCCGCTACTCGGCGCCCAGATCGATCTGGAGCCGAACGCTGGGCTAAACATCGACGTCGACGCGGCGTTCGAACACGGCGTGCTCTGCGATTCGGGAGCCGTCGCGATGGGCGAGACCACCCTGGCGGTCGCCGATCTCGGATACCAAGGCCCGGGCAATTCGACGCTGCTCTTGCGCAACGTCGGTGACCGACCCGCGCGGCTGGTGCTGCTCGGCGGGACCCCGTTCGCCGAACAGCTGGTGATGTGGTGGAACTTCGTCGGGCGCAGTCACGACGACATCGTCGGCTACCGCCAGATGTGGGAGGACGCCGACGATCGCTTCGGTGCCGTGACGGGCTACCGGGGTTCGGTCACGCGACTGCCGGCCCCGCCGCTGCCGACCACCCGGCTGCGGCCACGACCGACACCGGAAAGGACTGAGCACCCATGACCGCCGATAAGACCGGCGCACCAACCAGTGTCACCGCGGAGGAGGGTCGGTACACCATTGCCGTCGATGGCAAAACCGTCGGCCTCGCCGACTTCGCCGACCGTGGCGATCAGCGCATCTTCTACCACACCGAGATCGACCCCGCGTTCGGCGGACGTGGCCTGGCGACCATTCTTGTCGAGGAAGCGCTGAACGCGGCTCGGGATGAGGGCAAGCGCGTTGTTCCGGTTTGCTCCATGGTGGTCACCGTGCTCAAGAAGCATCCCGAATTCGACGACATCACGGATCCGGTTACGCCCGACGTCCAGCGTTGGGTGCAGGGCTAGCCGACCCGCTTACCTGCCGGTGCGCTCGCGGTGCTTACACCCGGGCCAGCAGCAGGGCCGGCGCATGCCTTCCTCCAGCTCCTCCTGGGTTCGGCGAATGCGGCGCTTTCGGGTCGTCGCTTGTTTGGCGTCCTCGACCCAGCAGATGAACTCGTTGCGCGCCAAGGGCGTGATGTCCTTCCAGGCCGCCAGTGCCGTGGAGTTGGCAGTCAGCGCCTCACGCAGGTCTGGCGGCAGCTGGTGCACCACTCCGCCGGGTACTCGATTGCTGCTCACCGGGCTAGACATCCCAGGTCCGTAATTTGTCAAGCGGCATGGGTGTCGGGGGTGGTTTGGCGGTGTGCCCAGGCGGTGTGTTCGTCGTAGGGGGTGTGGTGGCGGAGGCAGCCGTGCAGGATCCCGACGAGTCGGTTGCCCAGTGCGCGGAGGGCTTGGTGGTGGGTGTCGCCGGCGGCTCGGTGCTGGTCGTAGTGCAGGCGCGCGCCGGGACTGGCATTGAGGGAGCAGAAGGCCCATTGGTCGATGGCGTCGTAGAGACGCCTGTTGCGCACATGGCGGGCCAACACGGCGCGTTTCTTGCCCGAGGCGACGGTCAATGGTGATGTTCCGGCGTAGTTTTTGCGACACTTGGCGTCGGTGTAGCGGTTCGGGTCGTCCCCGAACTCACCGAGCACCCGGGCGCCGAGCACAACACCGAGTCCTGGCAGGGAGAGGTAGATGTCGGCGTCCGGGTGTGTCTCAAAATGTGTCATCAGTTCGGCCTCGAGGTCACTGATCTGGTGGTTCAACTCGATGATGATGCCAACCGCGGCCCGGGTGCTTGCACCGAATGCAGCGGTGACCGCGGCGGGGGCGGCGAGCTGCTCAGTGCGCAGCGCGGCCTGAATCTCTAACGCCCGGGCCTCGAGGTTGCGTTGGCGCCCAGCGGCTTTGAGGGCCGATCGGATCTTGGACAGGCTCAGACGCGCGGCCTCGTCTGGGGAGGGAGCGCGGCCCAGAATGGCCAGGGCATCACGATCTGCCAGGTTGTCGAACACCTCCAGCGCCGCCGGAAAGTACTCACGTAGCGCGCTGCGCAGCGCATTGGTGTGCCGAGTGCGGGCCCAGATCAGATTCTGATGTGCGCGGGCGAGGACCTTGATCGCCTCGGCGTCTGGACTGTCCCCCGCGATCGGCCGATGGTTGTGCCGGTCGGTGCGCACCAGGTCGGCCAACAGCTTGGCGTCGCCGGCATCCGACTTCGCACCCGAGACATAGTGGCGGTCACGGTAGCGGGCCACCGCCAGCGGATTGACCCCGAACACCTGATAGCCGGCCGCGATCAGCGCCTCGACCCACAAGCCGCGGTCGGTTTCAATGCCGACCACGACTTGGTCGGGTTCCTGCGCATGGCCGGCGATCAGCTCATGAAACCCGCGGATTCCGGCGAGTCCTTCGGACAGCCGCCGTGACGCCAACCGAGCGCCGTCGCAGTTCATCAGATAAACGTCGTGGTGGTCTTCAGCCCAGTCGTCCCCAACAAAGATCAGTGTGATCGCCTCCTTGCTCATGTAATGAAACGTGCCCGAGCCCAAGGGCACCCGGCGGCAACCTAATGGATCAATGCTCGGCGGCACGACACCCCATCAGCGCTACAGGCGACCTCACCAACCGGCCGGGGCACAATCTAGCCCTAGGAATCGACCAACACTCCGGGGTCTTGACCAGTGCTCACCGGCCGGCGGCTCGGTGATCAGCCTCCCGCGGACAAGTACCTACCGGCCGAAGGCTCGCTGAACGATTCCCATTAGGGTAAGGCCGTCGAGCCACAGGAGGCGGCAGTGAGTGCGCACGAAGTCCGGATGATCGTCTTGTCGACTGATGATCTCGATGAGTCGATCCGGTTTTACAGCGAAACCCTGGGGATGCCGCTGAAGTTCCGCGACGGAGACCGCTTCGCCGCCCTGGACGGCGGGGCGGTCACTCTGGCGCTTGCGACCGCGGCGGACCATCCCATACACGGGCAGGTCGTCGTCGGTATCAAGAGCGCTGATGTGGATGGCGCGGCGAAGGCTGTCGAGGCCAGCGGTGGTGGCATCGTCAACGGCGCGTATGACGATGCACACGAGCGGCGTGCCGTGGTCTACGACAACAAGGGCAACGGCTTGGTTTTCTACAGCCCCCTGGCCCGGTGAAACAGGTACGGCCACACGGCATTTCCGATTAGCGGCCGCTTCTCCCTGATCGTCCGCGGCACGGGAATTGCCGGCGCCGCAACACGTACGCCGCAGCTATACGCGCGGACCGATAGGCAACTGGGAAACGCGATATCGCATGCGATATCACTTTGGCGGATCGGGTGGGTGCGGCCAGGCCCGCCTGTATGGAAACCCGCTATGGGCAATCCGGTGGATAATTTCGGCGACCGAGCGGTCCAATTCAGTCGCTGGCGGCAACGACGATGTTTTGGCCGCCGCGCGGCCAGCCCAGCATCGGGGCCAGTCCCCGACTCATCGCACACGGTGTGCGGTGCTATGTTCCTGGTCAGGCGGGTCCTAGGCATTGTGTTCCAGAGATTTTTTGGAGTAGTTCCAGCGATTTGTTCGGCGCCTACCGTCGTGGTGGCGACATCGATTGCGGTGGCGATGAGAGGTCCTAGCTGAGGATCCGGGCACCCGGGGGTTTCCGTCTGGCCGGTTTCGATTCACCGCGTCAGTGGCCAACGCAAGGGGATTTACCGTGGCTGGAAGGTTTTGAGAGCCGATATATTTCTAGTGTCGACATGACCAAGCGGGCCACCGCGATCGCGTGGCCCGCTGGCGTACCTGCCCGATCTAAGTCAGGTGTCAGCGGTCACGTAATTCCCCAGGTTTGAGGGGTTGTCTGTCACGTAATTCCTCACCCGCCGTCACGTAATTCCCCACCCCTTGGGGCGTGTCCGGCGGGGGTTGGGGTGCTGCTCAGGTTCGCTCCGTTCAGGTGCTCCCACCAGGGGGTCCTGGAAGGGGCCTTAGGTGGCGAGGAGATCGTGGAACGTGGCTGACTTCGTGGAGATGTTCCGGCATTGGAACGCTGGCCGATCCCAGGTGCAGACTCGTTCCCACCAGTTAATGGTTTCACCGTCGGTTGTCATCCGATCAAGGACGTGAGCGATCATCTCGATGTGTGTTCCACCACCACCGGACCAGCAGAATTTCCACAACTCACGGGCTGCCCGATAATAGTGGTGGATCGTCTCGTCGACGGTGTAGGCGTCGACCTCGCCGGCACGGTAGCGGTCGATCGCAATCGCAATGTATTCGATGAGCTCACCCAACCGCGCCTCGTGATAGCCGGCCACGGCTGTCCTCGCGGCCCGGCGTTCGGCCTTCGTTCCCACAGCGGGACGATACCCACCATCCGCGCCGTCTCCTGCCGCTGACCCGTCGCCACAGCCGTCAAAACCGCCGAAGATCACAGGTCACGCTGTGCCTCAACACTTGAATCTTCAGCGGTAAGTAGGCGTATCGGGTGCGGCCGGTACAGTCCTGCGGAATGTTGGTCAGCGACCTAAACCATTTCCTGGACTTGCCCGACGACGTCCCCGGTCCCGCTCGTCGCCTAGCACAGCACTTTGGCAACATCGTCCGGGCGGCCACCGCCGGCGGCCGTGTCGGTGATCCATGGATGAGCGCGCTTCCGTGCCGGCGGCGACCGGCCCGCCGACCCTGTCCGGGGCGGATCACCATCGTGCGACGCGAACCGCCGGCACCGATCCAGTGGCAGTGCAGCGTCTGCGCCGACGAGGGGATCATCAGCAACTGGGAGGACTCGCCTTATGACCTGCGTCGCCGGCGGCTCAACGTAGCCGGCCGTTTTCAGCGGTGCTGGTCAGGGGCCTGAACCCGCTCTGAACTGCGAGTTTGGCGTCACCTGACATCACCAAAATAACTGTAACTGTGGGCAGATTGTGGGCACGGTGTGCGCACGGGTGAGGTGGCCCCCAAAGTGAGTATTTTGTAGCAATACAAAACGCCTGAACGCGCCGTGGCTTTGGCGGCGGCTCTGCCCTTCCCCCCGACCCCGGCGACCCTCGACCGTCCTAACGCACCTACATCGCCCGCAAGGCCGCAAAGGCCGCATGAGCCGAGCCAACATCTTCCGGTCAGGCCGCGGCCGGGCGTAGCGTGAGTGTGCCTCCAACGACGGAAGGAGTCGCCATGAGCGACGAACAGGGTGGAATTCAGCAAAAGGCCAGCGATATCGCGAACGAGTCGGTAGCGAAGTCGGGCGAAATCGTGGAGGGTGCCGAGCAGATACTCGGCGGCGATCTCAAGGGGGGCTTGGCCAAAATTCTCAAGGCGGCAGGCGATATCGCCACCGGTGCGACCGAAAAGGTCCTTGAAATTGCGGCCGACGTCGTTGACAAGGCGAAGAAGCCGACTGAGCCCGAGTAGGGCGCTGGCGTTCCCGAAACGCGTTCCCTCTGGCGTCGGGTCAGAAGATTAGCGCTCACCGCTGAACGTCGCCGAATCGAAGGAGGCGCCCCAACGCCGCGGCGATGTGGTCGTCCACGGCCATCTGCAGCGACATCTTCTCGGTTGAGACAATGAGTCGAGCCGCGCCGATACGCTGTCCACCTTCGGCACGGTGGACCCAACCTCTAGGCGCTGTTAGGCCGCGAAATCGTTCAGCCATTGCGGACGGACAACTCCGATCGCGACAAGTAGCGGTATGCGGTCGCACGCCCAATTCCAAATGCCTCGGGCAAGTGCGCGCACAGGTTCACCTGTCAGAGCGAGCCGGCGAAGCTGCTCCTGGCGCTCCACACCGAGTTTCGGCGGCTTGGTGGCCGGCAGCTGACGGGTTCGTCGGGATTCCCGACTTGCGGCACGTCGTTCTCGGCCGAGCTCAAGCTCGAGTTCAGCGAGGGTGGCCATGATGGCTGCCACGGCCCGCCCTGTCGGGGTACCCGTATCGACGCCTTCTCGTAAGGCTCGCAAGATGATTCGCTGCTCACCGAGTTCGGCGATGGTGCGGGTGACCTCGGCGACCGAGCGACCGAGCCGGTCGATCGCGGCGACGACAACGGTGTCGCCGGCGCGGGCGTAGTCCGGCATCGCCGCCAGTCCCGGCCGGGCAGTTTTTGCCGAGCCGGAGAGCTTGTCGGTGAACACGCGTTCTGCGTCGACGCCGACGCCGGTGCCGCTGTCGCTCGCGGCAGGCTGCGACGCAAATGGCTCTACGTCCCGCTGGCCCCACCCGGCGTCCTGCGGTGCCGATACCACCACGTACGCCTCGGTGGCGGGGTGGCGGCGCAATGTTGCTTTGCCGTTCGTCGTGATCGTTCCCTTCGGCAGGACCGGTCCCCGTTGAGACCAGCACTACCGACGTCTGACGTCACATCGCAGCATTCGTCCGGAGCAGGTCCCCGGCCGCCGCTACAGGAAGTCCGCGGCGGCTCTCCCCAGCCGAAACCGAAGCCTGGGGTACATCCCGAAATCGGGGACCTATGCGGCGAAATCCCCACCCTCTTGCAATTCGCAGCCGAATTCCGTCCGCCCACCCAAACACAAAGGTCACGAGCTCTTTCGAGTTCGTGACCTTTACGCCTGCAGTTTGTAGAACCGCTCCCGGTGGGCGAAGGGGGACTTGAACCCCCACGTCCCGAAGGACACTGGCACCTGAAGCCAGCGCGTCTGCCATTCCGCCACTCGCCCGGAAAACAACCGATGGACCATACCACTCTAGTGGCGGTGTGCCCCAATCGCCTCGGCGGGCTCGAGCGGCTGTTCCCGCCTCCCGCTATCGCTGCCACCCGGCTCTGACCTGCGCGGATGCGATTCTCAGAATTCCCACGGTGACGCGGCGTCTCGTTGTCCCGATACCATGCTGGGGTGACACAACACGCGGGTGGTTCGTTTGCCTCGCGCCCGCGACACACCACGGCAGCTGCGGGCGAGCGCTGAGATATGAGTAGCCAAAAAGGGCTCGTTCAGCGCATCGAGCGCAAGCTCGAGGCGACCGTCGACAATGCGTTTGCCCGCGTGTTCGGCGGATCGATCGTCCCGCAAGAGGTTGAAGCGCTGTTGCGCCGGGAAGCCGAGGACGGTGTCCGCACGCTCCAGGGGAATCGTCTTTTGGCCCCCAACGAATACATCATTACCCTCGGTATGCACGACTTCGCGAAGGTAAGCGCCGACACGGCTCCCGCGTCGAGCGCTTTCGCTAGGTACGTGGCCGACTATATCTATGAACAGGGGTGGCAAACGTATGGTGATGTGGTCGTCCGGTTCGAGCAGTCGTCGAGCCTGCATACCGGCCAGTACCGCACCCGCGGTGCTGTCAATCCCGATGTCGAGCCCCGCCCGACCGTCAACCATCCCCTCCGGCCACAATCAAATCACGCGTTCGACGCAGAACGAGGAGTAGCAGCAATGACTGACAATTCGAGCTACCACGGGGGTCAGGGGCAGGGGCGGCCCGGCGACGAGTACTACGACGACCGCTACGGGCGTCCACAGGAAGATACGCGCGGCCCGGAGCCTCAGGGCGGACCGGATCCGCGAGGTGGCTATCCGCCCGAACAAGGCGGCTACCCACCTCAGGGCGGATACCCGCCACCTCGTCCTCCCGAGCAGGGCGGCCACCCCCCGCAAGGCGGCTACCCCGACCAAGGCGGCTACCAAGAACAGCGCGGCGGCTACCCGGAGCAGGGCGGCTCCCCGGAGCAGGGCGGCTACCCCGAACAAGGCGGCTACCCCGACCAGGGCGGCTACCAAGGCCAGCGCGGCGGCTATCCCGAGCAAGGCGGCTACGACCAACGCGGATACCAGGATCAGGGGCGCGGCTACCCCGACCAAGGACAGGGCGGCTACCCGCCGTCCTATGAGCAGCGTCCTCCCGCGCCCGGCGGCTACGGCGGGCAAGGATACGACCAGGGCTACCGCCAGGGCGGCGGCTATGGCCCTCCCGGCGGTGGCCAACCCGGCGGTGGCCAGCAGGGATACGGCCCTCCTGGCGGCGGATACGGCGACTACGGTCGCGGGCCGGCTCACCAAGACGAGGGCGGCTATGCCCCGTCGGCCCCGCCCGAGCAGCAGCGGCCGGCCTACCCCGAGCAGGGCGGGTACGACCAGGGCTACCAGCAGGGTGGGGGATACGGCCAGCAGGACTATGGCTCGGGCGACTACACCCAGTACGCCGAAAGTGTTCCGGGCGGTGGGTACGCCCCGCAAGGCGGCGGATACCCCGAAACCGCCCACCGCGACTACGAGTACCAGCCCGCTGAATACGGCCAGCCGGCCGACTACGGTTCGGCCGACTACGGTCAGCAGGCGGGCGGCGGCTACGGCGCTTACGGCCAGGGCGGCTATGGGTCCGCCGGAACCACGGTCACCCTGCAGCTCGACGACGGCAGCGGCCGGACCTACCAGCTGCGCGAGGGCTCCAACATCATCGGTCGAGGCCAGGACGCCCAGTTCCGGTTGCCCGACACCGGGGTATCGCGGCGTCACCTGGAGATCCGCTGGGACGGACAGGTCGCGCTCCTCTCCGACCTCAACTCCACGAACGGCACCACCGTTAACAACGCACCGGTACAGGAGTGGCAGTTGGCCGACGGCGACGTGATCCGCCTGGGTCACTCGGAGATCATCGTTCGCATCCACTAGACGCACCGGCTCAAAGCTGCGGTTCTTCGCCCCGCGTCGACGACCGTCCAAGTATCGTGACGTTGCTGATGTGCTCGGTGTCATGGGCGCGACTATGGGTGCGGCGCCAGGACGGAAAGGACGCCAGATGCAGGGACTGGTACTGCAGCTGACGCGTGCCGGATTCTTGATGTTGTTATGGGTATTCATCTGGTCCGTGTTGCGGATCTTGCGGACCGATATCTACGCGCCGACGGGGGCTGTCATGGTGCGTCGCGGCTTGGCGTTGCGCGGCACGCTGCTGCCGTCACGCCAGCGCCGCACCGCCGCACGCTATCTGGTGGTGACCGAAGGGGCGCTGACGGGCGCCCGCATCACGCTCAGCGGGCAGCCGGTGTTGGTCGGACGCGCTGACGACTCGACCCTGGTGCTGACCGACGACTACGCATCGACACGGCACGCCCGGCTGTCTCAGCGCGGCTCGGAATGGTATGTCGAGGATCTAGGATCGACCAACGGCACTTACCTTGACAGGGCGAAGGTGACGACTGCGGTACGGGTTCCCATCGGAACGCCGATTCGGATCGGCAAAACGGCGATCGAGTTGCGCCCGTGACCCTGGTCCTGCGATATGCCGCCCGCAGCGATCGCGGCCTGGTACGCGCCAACAATGAAGACTCGGTCTACGCGGGCGCGCGACTGCTGGCCTTGGCCGACGGCATGGGTGGTCACGCCGCCGGCGAGGTGGCCTCCCAGTTGGTGATCGCCGCGCTGGCCCATCTCGACGACGACGAGCCCGGTGGCGACCTGCTGGCCAAGCTCGATTCGGCGGTGCGCGCGGGCAACGCGGCCATCGCCGCCCAAGTCGAGATGGAGCCCGACCTCGAGGGGATGGGCACCACACTCACCGCAATCCTGTTTGACGGCAACCGGATTGGGTTGGTGCACATCGGCGACTCACGTGGCTACATGCTGCGCGACGGCGAGCTGACGCAGATCACCAAGGACGATACATTCGTCCAAACCTTGGTTGACGAAGGGCGGATCACTCGGGAAGAGGCACACAGCCACCCGCAGCGGTCGTTGATCATGCGGGCGCTGACGGGCCACGAGGTCGAGCCCACCCTGACCATGCGCGAAGCGCGCGCCGGCGATCGCTACCTACTGTGCTCCGACGGGTTGTCCGACCCGGTCAGTGACGAGACCATCCTCGAGGCGCTGCAGATCCCCGACGTGGCCGAAAGCGCTTACCGCCTCATCGAATTGGCGCTGCGCGGCGGCGGCCCCGACAACGTGACCGTCGTGGTCGCCGACGTCGTCGACTATGACTACGGGCAGACCCAGCCGATCCTGGCCGGTGCGGTCTCGGGTGAAGACGACCAGCTGACGCCTCCCAACACCTCCGCCGGCCGCGCCTCGGCCATCAGGCCCCGCGACGAGGTCACCAAACGCGTTCCGCCACACGAGGAAACGCCGAGACGGTCGCGGTGGTCACGGCGGCGGATGGCGATCGTCGTCACGCTGGTGGTGCTGCTTGTGCTGGCCGGGCTGGGCATCGGCCGAGCCATCATCCGGAGCAACTACTACGTCGCCGAATACAACGGTATGGTCTCGATACTGCGCGGAATTCAAGGGTCACTGCTGGGCATGTCGCTGCACGAGCCGTACTTGATCGGCTGCCTGAACGCCCGCAACGAGCTATCCCTCATCAGTTTCAGCCAGAGCGGCGGTCATCTCGACTGCCGCCTGATGCAACTGCAGGACCTGCGCCCCCCTGAACGCGCCCAGGTTCAGGCCGGACTTCCGACCGGAACCCTGGACAACGCCATCGCACAGTTGCGCGAATTGTCGGCCAACTCCCTCCTGCCACCCTGCCCACCGCCCCGCGCCACCTCTCCGCCCGGGCCCCAGGCCCCGACGACCGCAGGCGGTACCACCACAGAGCCGAATGCGACGGCGCCGCCTACCTCTTCCAGCGGCACCCCACCCAGCACCGCCTCTTCGACCAGCACCCCCGCAAGCACCACCCCGGCAGCGCCCGCGACCACGTCGCCCACGACTCCCCCGCAACCGGGTGGGGTCCCCGCAACGCAGGGGAGTACCCCCACCCAGACGGTGACCGCCCTCCCGCCACCCCCACCTAAGCCGGGCATCGACTGCCGGGCGGTGGCATGACCACACAGGTCCAGCCGCCGGTCGCGGTCACGCCTCCGCTCCCTACTCGGCGCAACGCCGAACTGCTGTTGTTGTGCTTCGCCGCACTGATTACCGTCGCCGCGTTGCTCATCGTCCAGGCCAACCAGGACCGCGCGCTGCGCTGGAACCTCGTTAGTTACGGGCTGATTTTCCTGGTCATGTTCGGAAGCGCGCACTTGGCGATCAGGCGGTTCGCCCCCTATACCGACCCCCTGCTGCTGCCAATTGTGGCTCTGCTCAACGGACTTGGCCTGGTGATGATCCATCGGCTCGACCTCGTCAACAACGAGCTGAGCGGCCGTCGTCACCCCAGCGCGACGCAGCAGATGCTGTGGACCGTGGTCGGGGTGGCCGCGTTCGCATTGGTGGTCACCTTTTTGAAAGACCATCGACAACTCGCGCGTTACGGCTACATCTGTGGAGTCGCGGGTCTGGTTTTCTTGGCGATTCCCGCGGTGCTGCCGGCCTCCCTGTCCGAGCAGAACGGCGCCAAGATCTGGATTCGCTTGCCGGGCTTCTCAATTCAGCCGGCGGAGTTTTCCAAGATTCTGTTGCTGATCTTCTTCTCAGCGGTGCTGATCGCCAAACGCGGCCTGTTCACCAGCGTCGGTAAGCATTTCATGGGCATGACCCTGCCCCGCCCCAGAGACCTTGCGCCGCTGTTGGCAGCGTGGGTGATCTCGATCGGCGTGATGGTTTTCGAAAAGGACCTTGGCACTTCGCTGCTGCTCTACGCGTCGTTTCTGGTGGTCGTTTACCTCGCCACCCAGCGTTTCAGTTGGGTCGTTATCGGTCTGGTGCTGTTCGCCGCGGGAAGCGTTGTGGCGTACTTCCTTTTCGAGCATGTCCGCGTTCGGGTGCAGATGTGGTGGGACCCGTTCTCCGATCCCGACGGGAGCGGCTATCAGCTCGTGCAGTCGATGTTCAGCTTTGCTACCGGCGGCATCTTCGGCACCGGGCTCGGCAACGGTCAGCCCGACACCGTGCCGGCGGCATCGACCGATTTCATCATCGCCGCCTTCGGTGAAGAACTTGGATTAGTGGGCTTCGCGGCCCTTCTGATGCTCTACACGATCGTCATCGTCCGCGGCCTGCGCACTGCGATCGCGACGCGCGAAAGCTTCGGCAAGCTGCTGGCCGCGGGTCTGGCATCGACGCTGGCCATTCAGTTGTTCATCGTCGTCGGCGGCGTAACGCGCCTGATTCCGCTGACCGGGCTGACCACACCGTGGATGTCTTACGGGGGTTCGTCGTTGCTGGCGAATTACATCCTGTTGGCCATCCTGGCGCGCATCTCGCACAGCGCCCGACGTCCGTTCCGCACGCGCCCGCGCAAGGCGTCGCCGATCGCGGCGGCCAGCACCGAGGTCATTGAGCGAGTATGAACGCCTCTCTCCGCCGGATCTCGGTGACCGTGATGGCGTTGGTGGTGTTGCTGTTGCTCAACGCCACGATGACGCAGGTCTTCGCCGCCGACGCGCTGCGCGCCGACCCGCGCAACCAGCGAGTCCTGCTCGACGAATATTCACGCCAACGCGGCCAGATCATCGCGGGCGGCCAGCTGCTGGCCTATTCCGTGGCCACCGACAGCCGTTTCCGTTTCCTGCGGGTCTATCCCAACCCCACTGTGTACGCACCGGTTACCGGTTTTTACTCGCTGCGCTACTCGAGCACGGGCCTGGAACGAGTCGAGGACCCCGTGTTGAACGGGTCCGACGAGCGCCTGTTCGGGCGCCGGTTGGCCGACTTCTTCACCGGTCGCGATCCGCGCGGCGGCAACGTCGACACGACGATCATCCCGCGGGTCCAGCAGGCCGGGTGGGATGCGATGCAGCAGGGCTGCGGCGGGCCACCGTGCAAGGGAGCCGTCGTCGCCCTGGAGCCGTCCACCGGCAAGATTCTGGCCATGGTGTCGTCGCCGTCCTATGACCCCAATCTGCTGGCGTCGCACGATCCCGAGGTGCAGGCGCAGGCCTGGCAGCGGCTCCGCGACGACCCCGATAATCCCCTGACCAACCGCGCCATCTCCGAAACCTATCCGCCCGGTTCCACCTTCAAGGTGATCACCACCGCGGCGGCGCTACAGGCCGGCGCGACCGACACCGAGCAGCTGACGGCGGCGGCCACCATTCCGCTGCCCGGCAGCACCGCCACTTTGGAGAACTACGGCGGCAAGCCGTGCGGCACCGAGCCGACGGTTTCCCTCAGCCAGGCCTTCGCCCTGTCGTGTAACACCGCGTTCGTCCAGCTGGGCATCCTCACCGGGGCCGACTCGCTGCGCGGTATGGCGCGCTCGTTCGGGCTGGACAGCACCCCCAGCGTCATTCCCCTGCAGGTCGCCGAGTCCACGGTCGGGATAATCCCGGACGCGGCCGCGCTGGGGATGTCGAGCATCGGTCAGAAGGATGTGGCGCTGACGCCGCTGGAGAACGCCGCGATCGCCGCGACCATCGCCAACGCCGGTGTGGCGATGCAGCCCTACCTGATCGACAGCCTCAAGGGGCCGGATTTGTCCAACATCAGCACCACCGCGCCGTATCAACAGCGCCGCGCGGTGTCGCCGCAGGTCGCCGCTAAGCTAACAGAGCTGATGGTCGGCGCCGAGAAGGTCGCACAGCAGAAAGGGGCGATTCCCGGCGTGCAGATTGCATCCAAGACGGGTACCGCAGAGCATGGGACCGATCCGCGCAACACTCCGCCGCACGCGTGGTACATCGCGTTCGCGCCCGCGCAGACGCCGAAGGTTGCCGTGGCGGTGCTGGTGGAGAACGGCGCCGACCGACTGTCGGCGACCGGGGGTGCACTCGCCGCGCCGATCGGGCGGGCGGTGATCGAGGCCGCGCTACAGGGAGGACCATGAGCCCGCGAGTTGGTGTGACGCTGTCTGGCAGGTACCGCCTGCAGCGCCTGATCGCCACCGGTGGCATGGGCCAGGTGTGGGAGGCGGTGGACAGCCGGCTGGGCCGGCGCGTCGCGGTCAAGGTGCTCAAGCAGGAGTTCTCCCAGGACCCTGAGTTCATCGAACGGTTCCGCGCCGAGGCGCGGACCACCGCGATGCTCAACCACCCCGGAATCGCCGCAGTCCACGACTACGGCGAAAGCCAGCTGGACGGGGAGGGGCGCACCGCCTACCTGGTGATGGAGCTGGTCAACGGCGAGCCACTCAATTCGGTGCTCAAGCGCACCGGACGGCTGTCGCTGCGGCACGCGCTCGACATGCTCGAGCAGACCGGCCGGGCTCTTCAGGTCGCGCACGCCGCCGGCCTGGTGCACCGCGACGTCAAACCGGGCAACATCTTGATCACCCCAACCGGCCAGGTGAAGATCACCGACTTCGGCATCGCCAAGGCGGTCGACGCCGCGCCGGTGACCCAGACCGGGATGGTGATGGGCACGGCCCAATACATCGCCCCCGAACAGGCATTGGGTCACGACGCAACCCCGGCCAGCGATGTCTATTCGCTGGGAGTCGTTGGCTACGAGGTGGTTTCGGGTAAGCGCCCGTTCACCGGTGACGGCGCGTTGACGGTGGCGATGAAGCACATCAAGGAACCACCGCCGCCGCTGCCTGCCGAGCTGCCGCCCAATGTGCGGGAACTCATCGAGATCACCCTCGTCAAGAATCCCCAGATGCGATACCGCAGCGGGGGACCGTTCGCGGACGCCGTCGCGGCGGTACGGGCCGGCCGCCGGCCCCCGCGGCCCAGCCAGTCACCGCCTCCCGGCCGTGCCTCGCCGGCGGCCATTCTGTCGAGCCCGCATACCAGGGCCGCCGCTGTCGGGCCCAGCCGCACCGCCGCGCCCCGCCGAACCGGACCGTCCACCGGTCGTTCGCGGCCCCCGGCCCGGCGCACGTTCTCGTCGGGCCAGCGCGCGCTGCTGTGGGCCGCGGGAGTGCTGGGAGCGTTGGCGATCATCATCGCGGTGCTCATCGTCATCAATTCCCGCGGGGACAACCAGCAACAGCAGCCCCCGACGGTCACCGACACCGGGACCCCACCGGCGACGGCGCCGGCGAGCAAGACGCCCAGCGGGGCCGGGCCGCGCCTGCGGCTCAATTGGACGGATCGCGGGGTTATAGGTAATTCTGGACTTCAGAGCAGGCCGCATGGACATGGCTGGGTCACCCTCCTCACGCCCAGCACATCGCCGGCCCGACACGAGACACGGCAATGACAACCCCGCAGCACCTGTCCGACCGCTATGAGCTCGGCGAGATCCTCGGTTTCGGGGGCATGTCCGAAGTTCATTTGGCCCGCGACGTCCGTTTGCACCGCGACGTCGCGGTGAAGGTGCTGCGCGCCGATCTGGCCCGCGATCCCAGTTTTTACCTGCGCTTCCGGCGCGAGGCGCAAAACGCCGCGGCGCTGAACCACCCGTCCATCGTCGCGGTGTACGACACCGGTGAGGCGGAGACACCCACCGGCCCGCTGCCCTACATCGTCATGGAGTACGTCGACGGCGTCACCCTGCGGGACATCGTGCACACCGACGGCCCGCTCCCGTCCCAGCGGGCGATCGAGATCATCGCCGACGCCTGCCAGGCGCTGAACTTCAGCCACCAAAACGGCATCATCCACCGCGACGTCAAGCCGGCCAACATCATGATCAACACCACCAATGCGGTCAAGGTCATGGACTTCGGCATCGCGCGCGCGATCGCCGACAGCGGCAACAGCGTCACCCAGACCGCGGCGGTGATCGGGACCGCCCAGTATCTGTCGCCCGAACAGGCCCGCGGTGATCCCGTCGACGCCCGATCCGATGTGTATTCGCTGGGCTGTGTCCTTTACGAAATCCTCACCGGCGAACCGCCTTTCACCGGTGACTCGCCGGTCGCGGTGGCCTACCAGCACGTCCGCGAGGATCCGGTGCCGCCGTCGAAGCGGCATGAGGGCATCTCCGCCGACCTCGACGCGGTCGTTCTCAAGGCGCTGGCCAAGAATCCGGAGAACCGTTACCAGACCGCGGCCGAAATGCGCGCGGACCTGGTGCGGGTGCACAACGGTGAGACACCCGAGGCGCCCAAGGTGTTCACCGACGCCGAGCGTAGCTCGTTTCTGTCGTCGCCCGCTGCCGGCCAGGGGCCGCGCACCGACCCGCTGCCCCGCCAGCGTCTGGACGACACCGACCCCGATCGCGCCGGTGGTTCGATCGCCCGCTGGGTTGTCGCGGTCGCCGTGCTGGCGGTGCTGACGATCGTCGTCGTCATCGCCTTCAACACGTTCGGCGGCAGCACCCGCGATGTTCAGGTGCCCGACATGCGCAACCAGGTGTCCGCCGATGCCATCGCCGCACTGCAAAACCGCGGCTTCAAGACGCGCACCCTGCAGAAGCCCGACTCTACGGTCCAGCCCGACCACGTCATCAGCACCGACCCCGGTGCCAACGCGTCGGTAAGCGCCGGCGACGAGATCACCATCAACGTCTCCACCGGGCCCGAGCAGCGCGAACTGCCCGACGTCTCCTCGCTGAGCTACAACGACGCGGTCAACAAGCTCAAGGCCGCCGGATTCAGCAAGTTCAAGCAGGCGAACTCGCCGTCGACCCCGGAATTGTTGGGCAAGGTGATCGGGACCAACCCGCCGGCCAACCAAACGTCGGCCATCACCAACGTCGTCACCGTCATCGTCGGCTCCGGGCCGGAAACCAAGCAGGTTCCCGATGTCGCCGGTCAGACCGTCGACGTCGCGCAGAAGAACCTGACCGTCTACGGGTTCACCAAGTTCAGCGAGGCGCAAGTCGACAGCCCCCGGCAAGCCGGCGAGGTAATCGGCACCAATCCGCCCAAGGGCCAGACAGTTCCGGTGGACTCGGTCATCGAGTTGCAGGTGTCCAAGGGCAATCAATTCCCGATGCCCGACCTGATCGGCATGTTCTGGACGGACGCCGAACCACGGTTACGCGCGCTGGGCTGGACCGGGGTCCTGGATAAGGGGCCCGATGTCGACGCCGGTGGCTCCCAACACAACCGGGTGGTGTATCAGAATCCGCCCACCGGGGTCGCGGTCAACCGGGACGGGATCATCACGCTGAAGTTCGGCCAGTAGCCGCGGCGCCTTCCGGGAAGTACGGCCGGACCGCGGCGCGGACCTCGTTCTCGAGCCGGCGTACCAGCGTGTCGTCGCGCGTCCAGCCGCAATAGGCAAGCCAGTTCGCCAGCATCCGGTGTCCGCCCTCGGTCAGGATCGACTCCGGATGGAACTGGACGCCGTCGATAGGCAAATCGGTGTGACGCACGCCCATGATCACCCCGTCGTCGGTGCGGGCGGTGACCTCGAGGACCTCGGGCAGCGTCTCCGCCACGACGCAGCGAGTGGTAGCGGGTCGCCGCGAAGGGGTCGGGGAGCCCGGCAACCACACCCACACCCGTGTGAATACACATACTGGTCTTGCCGTGCAGCCAGTCGGGCGCGCGGTCCGACCGCGCGCCGAACGCCACGCCGATGCCCTGGTGGCCGAGGCAGACACCGAGGAGCGGCGTGCGCTGCTCGGCGCATGCACGAACCAGGCTGATCGATGCACCGGCACGTTCCGGGGTGCCCGGTCCCGGGCTGAGCAGGACACCGTCGAATTGCGCGGCGATGGCGGCGTGGTCGGAGAGGCGGGCGTCGTCATTGCGCCAGACGTCGGCTTCGACACCCAGCTGGCCCAGGTACTGCACCAGGTTGAACACGAAGCTGTCGTAGTTGTCGACGACCAGGATCCGCATCGTGTCAGGGTACCGTCCGACGTTGCGGGCCCATGCCGCTCAATACCCCACCGGGCCCGCGGGCTGCGCGAAATGCGTCCGGACCGGTTCGGGATGGCCGACGATCTGCACGTCCGGCTTGACCTCTTCGCGGTAGCCGAGGCCGAAATCGGACCACGTACTGCTTGTAGGTATTTACTAGCGGAGCGGCGGCCAACGCGCCTTGCATGGCAGCCGCATTGCCGATCGCGGT
>CAWDJC010000009.1:0-42811 GCA_963802525.1 uncultured Actinomycetota bacterium
CTTCGGCCTGTCGAGTGCTTTGCCGCACAAGCGCTTTCAGGCTGGCCATGCATACGAAAACCTCTGCGGCACAGCCTTTTACGGGCTGGTTAAGTGTGGCTATATGAGGTTTGCTGACAGCGACATCGAGACCATCGACGATGAGCTTCGGTTGGCGGCGGTGCTGCGCCGTGCGGCACGGGAACGGGGCGCAGCGCCCGTCAGCATCGGCTACAACGCCAAAGATGTCTCTTTGCCGTCGCTGCCGAACTCGCCGCCATCTCACTGCTGCTCATCGTCCGCCGCCTCACCACCGTTAAGGCGTCGACGCGCTAGGTTTCAACGAAGACTCGCGGGTACCCATCGCAGTGACCTTCGACCCTGCCTTCGACTTGTCCTGTTGTGCGATTTTCGGTGTGTGGCATTGTATTCAGCTCCTGGGGCCAATGCGGCGCTCGACCGTGAAGCGGCGCTGCGGTACGTGCTCAGTCGGCGAACACCGGACGGTGGCTACTGCTTCTATCGGACACCGATGTGGGGCGTGGAGGAACCGAACGCGCGCGATACGCTGGCGGCGCTGGAGTCGCTGCGGCTGCTCGGCGTGGAACCGCGCGAACCCGAGCGCACCGCGCGCTTCTTGCGCAGCTTGCAGTACGAGAACGGCGATTATCCGACGCTCACCATCGGATGGGCGGCGCTGCGGGGTCTCGACGCCGTCGGTGCCGAGCCCACTCACTCGCCTGTTGCGTGGGTGTGGCGTCGGGTCGGCGCGTTGCTGCAGCGGCCTGGAGCTCGGGACTGGTCCGGCGCCGTCACCGCCCTCGCCCATGCGGGAGAGCTCCTTGGCTTGATTCGCGCTGAACTGGATCGCTCAAGTCACGACGCGTTCACCGAACTGCTTGATGAGGCCGGGGACCCGCACGGAGGTTGGGCCCGTCCCGGGGCGGATCTTGGGACGACGGCGGTCGCGCTCCGGACGGTGAGACGGCTTGGTCTGGAGCTTGGCGTCGACGCGCGTGCCGGTGTCGAGGCGCTACTTGCTCGAAGCGAGGATGCGACCCTCGGACTGCGCCTCGGCCCACACGCCGGGACGGTGTCCGCCGGTGCGCTGTGGGGCGGCTTGGTGATCTGCCGGACGCTCGGTCTTCGTCTCCGCTACCCCGACGCGGTGGCGAGCAGCCTGGTGCTGCTGCAGCGGCCCGACGGCGGCTTCGGGCAACGACACTGGGCGATCTCGACGCTGCACGACACCTGGGTCGGGCTCGACACCGCCCAACTGCTCGACTCGCTACGAAAGGATCGATGATGACCACATCCGCGTACATCCGCTTTTTTTGAGGAGTTCAGTATCGACGACGTGCCACTCGGGTTATACGGAGTAGGCGTGTTTGACTTCTAGCGATCGACCGGCGTCAAGCGCATCGGTAACAGCGTAGTCGGCGCGATCGTGTTCAACTATGACGCATTCGGCGTAGGTCGCCGCCGACGAACAGGTCATGGTCATCTACACCGCACCGACC
The DNA here is from genome assembly GCA_963802525.1 of uncultured Actinomycetota bacterium. GTDB lineage: Bacteria > Actinomycetota > Actinomycetes > Mycobacteriales > Mycobacteriaceae > Mycobacterium. The sequence continues at coordinate 1,500 of CAWDJC010000009.1, forward strand.
GGATCGCTTCGACGACAAGTTCGCCGCCGCCGCGGTTCTCAACGCAACGTCTGGTCTCATTGAGGCAACAGAATACTGGGCTCGGGCCCCACGTTTGTTTGGGTGGTCTGGCGCATTGGCGCGAGCTATTGTTGAAGTCGCCGCGGTAAATGGTTTCGTTTCGCGGCTGGCGATGAAGCTCCGCCACCGTTTGCGCTATCTGGCGCTGATGGCTTCTACCCGCAACACCTGTTGTGCGGAGACGCTTGTCTCCCGGGGCGAAGGGATGGCGACGTGGGTATTGCAATCGAAGTGGATGGGCTGACCACGTCTTTGGGGCCGCGGCGGATTTTCGAGGACCCCGTGCCCGGGGTAGCCACATTTGAATCGATCGCGGGGGTCTGAATGTCGAAGTCTATTCTGCGGTCTCAGCGTCAGGGCATCTCAGCGGCGGCAGGCCCGATATCGGCGGCCAAGCCCGCGGCCGGGGCGGTCTTGTGGCGACCCGGTAGCGGGTCGCCAGGTCCGGAGGTAGCTATTGTTCACCGGCCCCGCTATGACGACTGGTCGCTTCCCAAGGGCAAAGTCGGCAAGGGCGAGACCGAACCCGTCACGGCGGTGCGCGAAGTGCGCGAAGAAACCGGCCATGACTGCCATCTGGGCCGGCGGCTGGCCACCGTGAGGTATCCGGTGGCCAAGGGCATGAAGCGTGTCCGCTACTGGGCGGGACGAACCCTGGGCGGGGACTTCGTTCCTGGTCCCGAAGTCGATGATCAGGTGTGGTTGCCGGTCGCCGACGCGACCAACTCGCTGCCTTATCTCAACGATCGTAAAGTCTTGCGTAGCTTCGCAAAACGGCCGATCGACACCCGCACAGTGTTGGTAGTGCGCCACGGCCAAGCCGGCGACCCGCAACTCTACGGTGGCGATGATAGGAAGCGACCGCTAGATGAGTGTGGACGGGCCCAAGCCCGTTCTCTGGTGGGCATGCTGTTGGCGTTTGGGGCCGACACGCTGTATGCGGCGGACCGGGCACGGTGCCGCCAGACCATCGAGCCGCTCGCCGACGAGCTCAATACCGACATCATCAACGAGCCGAGCCTAACTGAGGAGGGCTATCGGGACGATGCGCAGCGGGCCCGCGACCGGGTACTGCAGATCGCCGCGTCTGCCGGCACACCAGTGATCTGCACACAAGGAAAGGTGATCCCCGACCTCATTGCGTGGTGGTGCCGGCGCGACGGGGTGCGGCCCGACCCGTCCCGTAACAGCAAGGGCAGCATCTGGGTGCTGTCAGTTTGGCACGGAACCCTCGTGGCGGCCGACCACATCGACAGTCCGCTGCCAGATTGGGCACGGGGGTGTATACGTACTGACCGTCACGAATTTCGGGGATACCTGCACGGGCCGGGAGCGCACCGTCTCGGTCTACGACAGCTACGAGGCTGCGCGTGCGGCCGCCGGCGGGGCTGCTGCCGTGGACGCTCTGACGGTTGACACGCGGCACTGGTCGAGGGTGGGCGCGGATGTGGTTGCTGCTCACGGCGTGTTCGTCGACGGTGATGGGGTGGCGTTGTTCGGGTTCCGCATCACCCGTGAGTCCTGATCGCAGTCTCGCGATGCTGGACACGTAGGCCCATTGATCGTTGAAGGGTTCGAGTCTGGCGAGGTCCAGGAAAAGCGTTGTGCCGTGCTGGCGGCGTTCGCCGTTGAAAGGTGCGGCGATAAGGTTGCATATGCCCCGGCCAGTGTGGACGTCTTGGGAGGGAAACAGTCGGTCATAGCTGCCCGATGAACCGACTCGCCAGTGTTGAACCGCGCCGGTGGCTGCACAGGCCGCTGGCGTCACTCTCGAGTGAGCCTGCGATGCGTCATGCGGTGGGGACGGGCGGCTTCTGCTCCCAGTCGAGCGATCTTGTTCTGCTCGTAGCCGGCGAAGTTGCCTTCAAACCAGTACCACTGGGCGGGATCGGATTCCGTGCCCTCCCAGGCGAGGATGTGGGTGGCGACGCGGTCGAGGAACCATCGGTCATGGGCGGTCACGACCACGCAGCCGGGGAAATCGGCGATCGCGTTCTCTAGCGACGCCAGGGTTTCGGTGTCTAAGTCGTTGGTGGGCTCGTCCAGCAGCAGCACGTTGCCACCCTGCTTCAACGTGAGAGCCAGGTTGAGCCGGTTGCGTTCCCCGCCGGAGAACAGGCGGGCCGGTTTCTGCTGGTCGGCGCCCTTGAAGCCGAATGCGGCCAGATACGCGCGTGAAGGTACCTCCACCGATCCGATGTGCAGCACGTCCTGGCCGCCAGAGGCGACTTCCCACGCGGTGCGGTCGGGGTCGATGTTGGCGCGGTTCTGGTCGACGTAGGCGATCCGCACCGTGTCGCCGATCCTGATCGTTCCGGCGTCGGGTTCCTCGTTGCCGGTGAGCATTTGGAACAGGGTGGTCTTGCCGACCCCGTTAGGACCTATGATGCCCACGATTCCGTTGCGCGGCAACGAGAACGACAGATCATGGAACAGCTCGCGATCGCCGAAGGCTTTGCTCACGTGTTCGGCCTCGATCACCAGGCTGCCCAGCCGCGGCCCGGGCGGAATTTGGATCTCGTCGAAATCGAGGCGACGGGTTTTCGCCGCGGACGCCGCCATCTCCTCGTAACGGCGCAGCCGTGCAGCGCTTTTTGCCTGCCGGGCCTTTGCCCCCGATCGAACCCATTCCAATTCCTTTTGCAAGCGGCGCAGTTGCTTGGCGTCCTTGCGGCCCTCCACTTGTAACCGGGCGGCTTTGGTGTCGAGGTAGGTGGTGTAGTTGCCCTGATACGGGTAGGCGTGCCCGCGGTCGAGCTCGAGGATCCATTGCGCGACATTGTCCAGAAAGTAGCGGTCGTGGGTGACTGCGACGACGGTGCCCGGATAATCTTCCAGATGCTGTTCGAGCCATTGCACGCTCTCTGCGTCGAGGTGATTGGTCGGCTCGTCGAGCAGCAGCAGATCTGGGCGCTCTAACAGCAACCGGCACAAGGCAACCCGGCGACGTTCCCCACCGGAAAGGCCTTGCACCTCGGCTTCAGGCGGCGGGCAGCGCAGCGCGTCCATGGCCTGCTCCAGGCGGGCATCGAGATCCCAGGCGTTCCGATGGTCCAATTGCTCCTGCAGCGAACCCATTTCGGCCATCAGTTCGTCGCTGTAGTCGTCGGCCAGACGGGTGGTGACCTCGGTGTAACGGGCCAACAGCGCCTCGGTGTCAGCGACACCGTCACGGACGTTGCCGAGCACGGTCTTGGTCTCGTCCAACACCGGCTCCTGCGGCAGCAGCCCAACGGAGATGTCCGGCGCCGGCCGCGCATCCCCGTTCGACGGCGCCTGCAGCCCAGCCATCACCCGCAGCAGCGTCGATTTCCCCGCACCGTTGGGGCCGACGACACCAATCTTGGCGCCCGGCAGGAACGACAGAGTGACGTCATCGAGGATCACCTTTTCGCCGCGCACGACACGGGCCCGGTTCAACTGATAAATCCACTGCACGGACAGCCTCCTCTACGGATCGTCCGTCGTCCGTAGGGACCATCGGCGGCCGCCAAACTGATTCAGCCGCAGTTGGTGGCGAGTCCCACCGCCAGCTGTCCCTCGAGCCTAGCTTGCCGCCCACTGCGCTGCTACCGTGAAACTAGTTGCGATGTCAGTATCGCGGCCGGCGATGAAGCTCCGCCGCTATTCGCGCCGTCTGGCGCTGATGGCTTCTACCCCGCTAGGCCCGTTGTTCGGAGGCAGCCGTCTCCGCGCGAACGAGGGAGAAGCCATGGGCACCTGCCAACCCTCTGACGTGGAAGTGATCAAGGATGCCGAACGCATCGTCTACCGAGAGAAATGGCGCATACATGAGGAGCGAGCCGCCGAGCAATTGGCCGACACCACGTCGCTGAGGTGGACGCGACTGTTCCCCGAGACCCCAGTGATCCGCGTTGTGGCGATCGATGGCGTGGTGGTCGGTCAGGTACGCCGCAACGGCGGCCGGTGGATCGCAACAGGCGTGGGACAACGAGGTCCAGTCGCTGATTGCGACACCTTCCGCGCCGCCGTCCTCGCGTTGGCGTGTGAAGCGCAGCGCTCGTGACCGTCGTCGAAAACCGCTGTGGCGGCGCGTTTCCTCGTGATCGACGGCGTCGGGTGATCGCTGTGTCATTAGCTAACACGTCGCCGCCGGGAACTCATGGTCACTGTCGATGCTGATCGTCCGCGACGCGTCGAACGGCGCGAAGATACAAATCGCGGTCGCCGGGGGCGACATGATCGGTGTCGGTTTCCTGATCCCACCCACGGCCGGACCGTTCACGTGCGCACGCGTACTCGTCGTCGGCGACCTGCTGCGTCGGGTGGTCGAGGATATCCACTCGGCCCAGGTGCTGGCTGCCATCATCACCGACAACGATTCCGACGGCGAACGAGTCTGGCGGTCTGACCTTATGGTGCGACCGGTGGTGGGCGTGTTCACCACCGAGGCTGAAGCCGAGGCTGGACTGGGCAAGCCACTGGACTTGATGATCACCGTGGCCGGAACAGAGGACGCACCGGCGCCGTCGGCGCCAGCGGTTGAGGTGGCGGCGGTGCGTACCGCGGTGCCGTTTATGGGAGCGGAACCGGCCACTACGCGTTTCGCGCTGGCCACCGTCAATCACGAGCATCCGTTGACTATGACCGCTTCCCTACTGGAACGCTCGCAGGTCGTCCTGGACCGGTGGCGCGGTCGCGTCGCGCAGTGGAGCCGCCAGCCCAGCCGACCGATTCCGCCCGCGTGGCGTTCCGCGGTAATCGCCGCCTTCGACCATGGCCTAGACGTAGCGCGCGTGGTGGCGTTGATGACTGAACTTGAAAATAGGGAGGATGTCGAGTCGGGAGCGAAGTTCGAAGCTTTCGTTTATGTGGATCGAGTACTGGCAGTGGACCTCATACGTGACCTGGGCCGCGTACCGCGTTGACGATCGGATTCGCTGTAGGTTTCGATCGCCACCGGCCAGCACGGCGTTGACATCGAGCGCCCAGCGGGCATGGTAAGCGCCGCCCTGCGTCGGCATTTTGCGAGATCTCAAGGAGGCCAACGAATTCCTGAAGGCGCCTTCTCAAGACGTCGAACGCCGGGAAGCACCAGACTTCGCCTGGCAGTAGACGCCACTAGGGACAGATCGCGGCTTAACGACCAGCAACCCATCCCGGTGTCGACGAACCCGACTGTGCAAGAAAAGTGCACACCGGGCGTCGTTGTCGTTGTCTCGGCCGCCAGTGGAACGGTTGCGTCTCACTGAACCGATCTGGGACGTCTCCGGGCCCAGCAACTCCAGTAGCCGGCTACAAGGCCACCCGGCGCGACGACGCTCCGATTGCGCCTCTGTTTCCTCCAGGCTCAGTCGGTAGTCGTCCGGTCCGCTCCACCGGTCACACCTGCTGTACAGCGGGCATTTACTCTCCGGCGGGCGACCGCGCGGCGCGCAGGACGGCATTTTGCCCGACCGGAACGCACGCAGAGCGCGCCACAACAGCAAGACTTCGTCCTCGCTAACCTTGGGCATCAGACCTCCCGCTACCGGATCGAAAAGCGTCGAAGTTGTCATTCGCCCGATCCGGCTGGCTGACGGCGCTGGGCACCCAAACCCGAGTATCTTTATGCGCGCATCTCTACACATAGTGCGACGCTGGCGCGGTTTGCGGGCCACGGCTTAGGCGGTGCGAGTGGCTGGTGCGCCACCAGCAGCGCTATGGACGCCGGTTAGTATGACAGCCCGCCGTGTTGCCACATGCCAAGATGCGTGCGACGAGTGAGTCGTCGACTCATCCGAGGATGCGCGTGTGGAGGGTGGCCGCCGGTGCCCGCCTTCACGATCCTGGGTCGCAGCGCCTGCGTGAGCGCCTTGCGGGCGTGGTTGCGGTGCCATTCAGTGGGTGGCGCACAACTCGTCGAGAACTAGGCTCTTCCCGGCCTTGCCCAACCCCGGGTAGTGGGTCGCGATCGTCTTCGCCACACCCTTGCGCTCCGCCAACGTCAACTCCATGGTCCGGACCTAGCCAGCACCGAGGGTGTTTCGCGGGCAGTTTTCGTGAGTCAAGCCGGTCGATTGACCGCCGCGCCGTCATGCCGGTACTGTGGCGTCAAACGGGCGGAGGGGCTCGCTTACCGCAAGAGCCGGGATGTGCCGGCGTCTGCCAACGGTCCCTGGGTGTATCGACAGCGCCGAGCGGTGCTGCGCGTCAACGCGATCGGTGACGCGCACGACCGCTCGGCATTACCCAGGAGGCGCGCCCATGACGAACCGCTCCCCACCTTGTTGCACCTACCCGCCGCCCCGGCCACCGTCGGTGACTTTGATGCGACGGCGGAGCCGGGACGCCGTTTGGGGGTTGGGACCTCACCTCGATGCTTTGCTTGACCAACTCAATAACCGCTGATTAACTGACTGCGGCGATGGTGCCCGCCCGGAAGCCGACTTCCGAACCGCCACAAGGCTGATGGCCCCTGCGAACGAAGGAGTCGCAGGTGAAATGCGCCATTCTTGGCCAACCCACGAGCTGCCCAGTCGGCTCATGGTGAAATCCGAGTGACGAGTCGCTGGTCGAATTGCGTTGCGCCGTAGCGGTTGTACGCGGCGACACGGTGCTGTTGCTACGGCGTCCCGATCGCGGCGATTGGGTACTGCCCGGCGGGCGGCCACGTCAGCACGAAAGAATGGGATCGTGCGCCCGGCGGGAAGTTCGCGAAGAGACCGGCCTGGATGTGCACCCGAGTCGCTGTGCGCTGGTGCTCGAAGTCAACGATCCGGTCTCTCGACGGCGGATGGTCGAATTGGTCTTCGCCGCAGACGAATTCGACACATCTACGCCCGCATCGGGCGAACCTGGGCGACAACCGGTTTGGGTTGGATGGGATGAGCTCAAGCTCAAGGGTGTCCAGTTGCGTCCGCCGATCGCAGGCTTTCTTCCCGACTTGGCGCGCCGCGGCGACGACTATGCCCGGTATCTGGGCAACATGTGGCGCCCAGACTGGGATGAGCGATGACCGGTCTACCGCTGCCGTTCGTCCAGGTGCTGCAGGTGCTTACCGTGGTGGCCGGCGCACCGGCCATCACCGGATTCATCGCACGGTTTGAGGCCCGGCTGCAGGGCCGGCGCGGGCCACGGATCCTGCAGCCCTACTTCGACCTGGCCAAGCTGTTTTCCAAGGAGACCCTCGCCCCGATAGGCGCTGGTCCGTTCTTCCGGCTTGCGCCTGTGGTGTCGTTGGCCTGCTATCTCACGGTGCCGATGCTTATTCCGGTGCTCACCAGTTACCCGCTGCCCCTGGGATACATGGGCGACATCCTCGGCGGCGGCCTCATTCTGGCGTTCGCCAGCTTCGTCGTCGCGGTCGCCGCGGCCGAAACCGGGGACGCATATGCGCAATTGGCGTCGAGCCGAGCGAAGACCTTCGCGGCGATCACCGAGCCGGTGATGCTGCTGGTGGTGTTCGCCGTGGCGCTGATCACCACCACCGACTTGCCGTACGTGCTGGGCGCTACGGTGCGAAGCGGCCCGGATCAGATCGTGCGGCCGGCGCACCTGCTGGCATCGGCGGCGCTTTTCATGGTGATCCTGTATGAGACCGGCCGCATCCCAGTCGAGACCCACACCGGCACAACCGAATTTGGGATGATCGAGGCGGGTCGACCCTTCGAGCATTCCGGGCCTGACCTGGCCTTGCTGCAGTGGGGATCGGCGGCCAAACAGTTCGTCTTGTACGTGATTTTTCTCAACGTGTTCGTCGCGCCGTGGGGTATGGCCTCGACGACGGGACCGGTCGCGGTCGCGCTGGCGATTCCGGCACTCCTAGCCAAGGCCGCCCTGCTGGGGTGCGCTGTCGCGGTGCTGGACAACAGTTTCGCCAAGCTGCGGCTGTTCAAGATCACCGAGTTCGTCTCTGCCGCGCTGCTGCTGGCGGTCTTGGCGGTGTTCACCCTCTACCTGGGAGGTGGCTGATGAGCGTGCTGGCGGCCAGCCACACCGTGCCCACCGTGTTCGAGGGCATCGCCAACACGGTCGCGGTCGTCGTGCTGCTGCTGGAGTTCGGGATGCTGCGCGCCTCACTGTTCCGCGCCCAGGTGCGCCTGTACGCGGGCCAGTCGCTGGCGGTCAGCGTGCTGGCCGCGGTGGTCGCGTTCGGCCGCGACATCCCCGAACTGTATGCGCTGGCGGTGCTTTCGCTGCTGCTCAAGGTGGTGGTGGTGCCGCTGGTGGTGCTGGCGCTGCTGCGCGACGCCGCACGCCGAGATCGCCGGCAGCGGCGCACTGGGGGTGGCCAACGAGGTGCTGCTGGCCATCGGGGTCACCGGGTTCGGGTTCTTCTCCGTCGGGGTGCTCAACATTCATTCACCGGTGCTGCCGACCACGGCGCTGAGCCTGTCGGTGGCGGTGGTGCTGGTCGCGTTCGTGTTGATGATCGTGCGCCGCGACGTGGTCAGCCAGGCCATCGGGTTCTTCTCGCTGGAGAACGGGGTGTCGCTGGCCAGCCTGGTGGTCGCCGCGGGCATGCCGCTGATCCTCGAGGTCGCGTTCCTGTTCGACCTGCTCGTCGCGGTCGTGGTGTTCGGGGTGCTGATGCGCACCCATCACCGCCGCACCCGGTCGCTGTCCACCGAAACCCTCGACCGGTTGCGGGGATAGCGATCATGTCCGTCGTGCTCGTGCTGCTGGTGGTGGTGCCCGCGCTGACCACGCTGGCCTGCGTCGTGGTGCCGCGCCGGGTCGCCGCCGCGCTGACGGTGCTGACCGGCGTCGCCGCTTCGCCTTCGCGGTGGCGCTCGTCGCGCCCGGCGACCGATCACACGCTGACCGCGCTGCGCTATCTGCGCGCCGACGCGCTGTCGGTGGTGTTCGTGTTGGCCACCGCGTTCCTGTACATGACGACCGCGATCTACACGATCGGCTACCAGGCCGCCGAAGCCGCCACCGTCGCCGCCGGCGCCGAGGACCGGGCGATTTTCGCCCGCTACAGCCGCCTGTTCTACATCGGCCTCAACGCGTTCGCATGGTCGATGCTGTGCGCCCCGCTGGTCAACGGGCTGGCGCTGCTGTGGATCGCCGTCGAGATCACCACCGTCGTGTCGGCGCTGCTGGTGGCGCTCGATGACACCGAGGGCGCCACCGAGGCAGCGTGGAAATACGTGCTGATCGCCTCGTCGGGCCTCGGAATCGCGTTGCTGGCAACGATTTTCATGTACTACGCCGGATCGCAGGTGCTCGGCGAATCCTACGACTTGGCGTTCGACCCGCTGCTGCGCGGCGCCGCGCATCTGCCGCACACCCCGGTGCAGCTGGCGTTCGTGCTGGCCGTGGTCGGGTTCGGCACCAAGGTCGGGCTGTTCCCGGTGCACACCTGGCTGCCCGACGCGCACGCCGAAGCGCCCACCCCGGTCTCGGCGCTGCTGTCGGGATCGCTGCTGGCGGTGTCGTTCTACGCGATCCTGCGGTTCTACCAGATCGCGGTGATTCCGCTGGGCACCCGCTTCCCGCAGCTGGTGCTGCTGGTGTTCGGGGTGGCCTCGCTGCTGCTGGCGGCGCTGTATCTGCTCGAGCAGCGCGACATCAAACGGCTGCTGGCCTATTCCAGCGTCGAACACATGGGCATCCTGACGATCGGGGTCAGCTTCGGGGTGCCGCTCGCGCTGGCCGGGGTGCTGCTGCACGTGCTGGCTCATGCCGCGGCCAAGGGCAACGCGTTCATGGGTGCCGGGGTGCTGGTGCGCAAGTACGGCACCAAGGAACTGCACCGCATTCGCGACGCGATGTCGCGGCTGCCGTGGTCGGCGCCGATGTTCTTGGTGGCGGTGTTCGCGCTGGCGGCGATGCCGCCGTTCGGGTTGTTCCGCAGCGAATTCCAGATCGTCGCCGGCGGGTTGACCGATCACCGCAACGCCGCCGCGGTCGCGCTGGTGATGCCTGGTCACGGTCGCGTTCGCCGGGCTCACCGCCGCCACCACCTGGATGCTGTTCGCGCCGTCCCGCGCCGAGGGCCCCGGCGCCGCGACCGCCGCGGCCATGGACCGCGGCGAGCCCAGCACCTGGATGGTCACCCCCGTGGTGATCGGGCTGGCCGCGCTGCTGCTGCTCGGGCTGGCCCCGCCGGGCGACCTGATCGAGCTGCTCACCCACGGCGCCGCCGACCTGGCCGGAGTGCCGCCGATGACCACCGCGGCCACCACCGAGCTTCAACTGCCGCTGCCGGCAATGGCGGGCCGAGGTGCTGGCCCGCCTCGCCGACGGCGCCCGGTTCGGCGGCATGTACTGCTCCCACCGAGGTGAGCGACGCGCAACTGCGGGCGCTGCTGGTGACCCGCACCGGCGTGGACTGCCTGTGCGGCGCAGCTGACCCCCGACGCCGGCGGCGAGCTGTCCTATCCGGCGCTGACACCCGATGTGCCGGCGGCGTTTTGGTACGAACGCGCCCTGCACGACCTGTCCGGCGTGGTGCCTCGCGGGCACCCGCGGTTGGACCCGCTGCTGCTGCCGCTGGAGCCGGGCCAGCTGCTATCCCCGCCCCGGCCATCGCGAACCCGGCGGCGAGGACCGGCTACGCATGCGCGGGCCAGCGACCGGCAGGGCCCGGTCGATGTCACCGGGCACGGCGTGTTCACGCTGCCGCTCGGGCCGGTGCGCTCCGGGGTGTACGAGTCGATCGAATTCCTCATCGAAACCCCGGGCGAAGACATCCCGCACTTCAACATCCGCCCGCACTACAAACATCGCGGCATCGCCAAACGCTTCGAAGGACTCCGCGTGCACGACGCCACGCTCGTCGCCGAACGCGTCGAGGGCATCGCCTCGGTCGCTCACGCGCTGGCGTTCGCCCACGCTGTGGAAACCTTGGCCGACACCGAAATCCCGCCACGCGCCGCAGCTGATCCGGGTCATCCACGCCGAACTCGAACGCATCGCCAACCACCTCGACGTGGTGGTGCGGCTGTGCGACGCCGCCGGCCTGGCGATCGGCACCAGCCGCTTCGGCTGGCACAAAGAACAGGTCATGCGGCTGGTATCCGTGCTTGTGCGGCAATAGGTTCGGCCGCTCGGTGGTGTGCGTCGGCGGCGTGTCCGCCCCGCCCCGCATGAGCCCGGCCGCCATCCGCGCCGCGATCAACACGTTGGCACATCGCATCCGCGCCGATCGGCGGGCGCTGATGGAAAGCCCGTCGTTTCTGGACCGCATCCGCGGCACCGGGCGGCTCGACGCCACGCTGGCGGCCTCCCACGGCGCGTTGGGACCGGTGGGCCGCGGGTCCGGTTTCGACGACGACGCCCGGCTCCACCGAGGCTACGACGCCTACCCGCAATTGCCCGCGTTCGAGCCCGCCATCAGCGACGAGTGCGACGCGATGGCCCGGCTGCGGGTGCGGTGGGCCGAGATCGACACCGCGGTCGAGTTGATCGATCACGCCTGTCACCGGCTCAGCGGGGCCGTCGATCAGGACCTCGCGGTACCGGTGCGACACCGCCGACGGGTTCGCCACCGGCTGGGCCGAATCACCCCAGGGCGAGGTGCTCTACGGGCTGGAGCTGCGCGACGGGCGCGTCGGGCGCTGCTTTGCCCGCACCGCCTCGCTGCACAACATGGTGCTGTTCCACGACGTCTTCCACGGCGACGTGTTCACCGACTTTCCGTTCATCGAGGCCAGCTTCGGCCTGTGCTACGCCGGGGTGGCGATGTAGATGGTGGTGTTCTTCCGCGGTCTGCGCAACGGTGTGCTCACCACCAGGTGGCCCAAGCAGCGCCGACCACTACTTCGACGAATTCCCCGCCGCCGTCGAGGTGCTGCCCGGCGATCGGTCACCGCGACCTGCTGGGCCGTGCCGTGACGCCGCCGCGCTGCCCCACCGCGGCGATCACGATCGACGAGGTGCCGGCGCTGGATCGCGGCCGGTGCATTCTGTGCGGGCGCTGCGTCGCCATCGCCCCGGATTGGTTCGGCTGGGCGCACGGCTCCGACACCGCGCGGCTGCGGCGCGACGCGCTGATCGTCACCCCGGTGCCCGAAACCGACGAGGCCCTCGACGCGGTGCGCACCGAAGCTGGCACGTCGGGTGCGCCGGTTGCGCCGATCGGTGCACCTGCGCCACGTCGACGCCGGATCCGACGGCAGCGACGAATGGGAGGTCCAGGCCCTGACCAATCCGGTCTACGACCTGCATCGGCTGGGCATCTTCTTCACCGCCAGCCCGCGCCACGCCGACATCCTGCTCGTCACGGGGATCGGCACGGCCGGCATGATCGAGCCGCTGCGCCGCACCCTTGAGGGGATGCCCCGGCCCACGGTGGTGATCGCCGCCGGCACCGACGCGATCAGCGGCGGCCTGATCGGCGGCGGCTACACCGGCGGCACCGGCATTGGCGACCTCGTGCCGGTCGACGTGTGGATCCCCGGATCGCCCGCCTCCCCGTTCAGCCTGCTGCACGGCATCCTGCTCGGCTCTGGGCCGGCGTGCCCGCCGACCGTGCAGGGTGCATCATGATCGCCGCCGGATTGGTGCTTGCCGGGGTGGCCGTCGATCGTCGGCTGGCTGGCCGGAGCGCGGCGCGCGAGCCAGCTGGTCGCCTCGATGGCAGTAGTCGCCTCCGCGCTCGCTTTCGTGGTGGCCGGCGCCCGAGGGCTGGCCGGCCACGACGGAGCGGCTGTCGCTGGGTGGGCTCGGCGGCCTTGGGCCCGCGGCCCTGCATGTCGACCCGCTCTCGGGATTGTTCCTGGTTATCGCGGGCGGGGTGGCGGTACCCGGCTTTGTGCGCGCGACCGCGTTCACCGGCGCACGCCACGGGCGGCTCGACCGCGGCGTTGGCGCTGACGCTGGCGGCGGTCGCGGTCATCGTCACCGCCGACAACCTGTTCGTGCTGCTGTTCGGCTGGGAGGCATTGACAGTAGCGTTCTACCTGCTGACCGGATTCGACGCGGACCGGCCGGGGCGGGCACGCGCGTCGCTGGTCACGATCGTGTTCGGCAAGGCCAGCGGCGCGGCACTGCTGCTGGGCGGTCTGCTGCTGGCCGCCCACACCCACACCTTCACTCTCGAGGCCGCGGGTGTGGACGCCCACGGCGCCCTGCGGCAGGCCGCATACGCGCTGCTGTTGGCCGGGTTCGCGATCAAGGTTGGTCTGCTGCCCGGGCACGTGTGGCTGCCGCGCGGCTACGCCGCCGCCCCGGGGCCTGCCCGCGCGGTGATGGCCGGCGCCGCGGTCAATGTCGGCTTCTATGGCATGTGGCGCACCCTGCAGCTGCTCGGCGCACCGCCGCTGTGGCTGGCGTGTGTGGTGCTGATCCTCGCCGGGTTCAGCGCGATCTTCGGGATCGCCCAGGCCGCGGTGCATCCCGACCTGACCGTACTGATCGGCTGGTCCAGCGTGGAAAACGCCGGGCTCATCCTCGCCGGATTCGGCGCGGCCCTGGTCGGCGCGGCCGCCGCCAACCCGCTGCTGACCGCCGCCGGCCTTGTCGCCGGCCACCGCGCAGGTCATCACCCACGCCATGGGCAAATCACTGCTGTTCACCGCCACATCGGTGATCGACGCCGCCGACGGGCACCACCAACCTCGACCGGCTCGGCGGTATCGTGCGCCGATTACCCTGGGCCGGAACGGGATTGGTGATCGGCTCACTCACCTTGGCCGGGTTGCCGCTCACCGCCGGTTTCGCCTCCGAATGGTTCATCCTGGAATCGCTGATGCAGCAGTTCCGGGTGTCCAGCCTGGCGCATGCAGCTGTGCACCGCGGTCGCCGGGGTCCTGGTCGCGCTCACCGTCGGGGTGGCTGGCGTGACTTTCGTCCGGGTCGTCGCGCTCACCGCGTTCGGCCCGGCCCGCATCGACGAACCCGCCTTCGACCCAGCCGGCGCGCGCGTGGACCGCAACTGGTGGCTGCGTGTCGGGATTGGGCTGCTGATCATCGGGTGCCTCGGCGTGGCCGCGCTCGCGCCGCTGCAGATTCGCGTCATCGCCCGCGGACTGACGCCGCTCGTCGGGGATCAAGCCCGCGGCGCCAACGCCAAACCCTGGGTGCTGCAACCGGTGTTCACGCGACTTCTCCGCGCTCTCGCCGAGCTGGCTGTGGATCGTCCTGCCTGCCATGGCGATCATCATCGCGATCATCGGCGAGCCTGCTGGCGGGTCGGCGGCTGGACCGGGTGCGGTGGGTCACCCCGTGGTCGTCGGCGTCACCGGGTGTGCACCGCGGCGTCGGATACACCTCGTTCGCCTACGCCAACCCGATGCGCAACGTGCTCGGCAACGTGCTGCTGACCCGCACCGAACTGCGACGGCGCACCCGAGCAACCGTCAACTCAGACCGTCGGGCGGCCCATCCTCACCTACCGGGTGGAGGTGGTCGAGGTCTTCGACCGCTACCTGTACCGGCCGGCCGTCGCGGCGCTGCTCGCGGTGGCGCGGGTGGCCAAGCGGCTGCAATCGGGCCGCCTCGACGTCTACATGGCCTACATGCTCATCGCCGTGCTGGCGGTGCTCGCCGTCGTCATCGCGGTCGCCGCATCGATGACCACCCGCGCCGGCTAGCATCCCGGACGCGCTCAGGCGGGCGAAAGACCATACGCCACACTCCGGTGCGTCGGCGTCGATCTCCAGCAGCCGGTTGTATTTGGCGATCCGCTCGCCGCGGGCCGGGGCGCCCGACTTGATTTGACCGCAGCCGGATCCCGACGGCCAGGTCGGCGATGAAGCTGTCACAGGTTTCCCCCGAGCGGTGCGAGATCATCGCCCCGTAACCGGCGTCGCGGCACAACCGCAGCGCCTCCAAGTGTCTCGGTCACGGTGCCGACCTGGTTGACCTTGATCAAGGCGGCGTTGGCTATCCCCGCTTCCACCGCGTCGCGGATCAGCGCCGGGTTGGTGACGAAGTTGTCATCACCCACCAGCTGCACGCGTTCACCGAGCCGCTCGGTCAGCGCACGCCACCCGTCGGTGTCCGATTCACCCATCCCGTCCTCGATGCTCCAGATCGGGAACTCATCGACCATCTGCGCGTACCGCTCGATCAACTCGTTGCTGGAAAGGGATTGCCCGCCAACCTCATAGCGGCCATCGCGGTGAAATTCACTCGCGGCCGGATCCAACGCGATCGCCACCCCCGAGCGTCCCGTCGTATAGCCGGCCGCGGTGATCGCCTCCGTCAGCAGCGCTCAACACCTCCTCGGGAAAAGCGATGTCGGGAGCGAAACCGCCCTCGTCACCCAGGCCGGTGGCCAGACTCCCGCTCTATCAGCGCGCCGCGCAACTGCGCTGTAGATCTCCGCCCCGGCGCGGATCGCTTCGCGCAACGACGGCGCCCCGATGGGGGCGATCATGAACTCCTGAAAATCCAACGGGTTAGGCGCGTGCGCGCCGCCGTTGATCACGTTGAAGTGCGGCACCGGAAGCCGCGGCGTTACTCCGTCGGCAGCCAAGCCAGCGCCACAGTGGCTGCCCGCGATTGCGGCGGCGAAGGCCCGCGCGGCCGCCATCGACACCCCGACGATCGCGTTGGCGCCCAGCCGCGACTTGTTCGGTGTGCCGTCAAGATCGATCAGTTCGCGCGTCGACCTGCTCGAGCGTGTCGAACGTGCGCCCGGTCAGCGCGTCGGCGATCGGGCCATTGATATGCGAGACCGCCTGGCTGACCCCCAGACCGCCGTACCGCAGCTGGATCATGGTCGCGCAGCTCCACCGCCTCCCGGCTGCCGGTGGACGCCCCCGACGGGACACCCGCGCAGACGCTCTGGCCATCGGACAGCGTCACACGGACCCAGACGGTGGGCCGGCCGCGGGAGTCGAGCACCTCCATCGCCGAGACGGACGAAAACTGCACGGGCATAACGGATCTCCTGCATCTCGAAGTGCCAGGGACCGTTGGCGCTGGACCGAAGACGGCACTCCGGCCTACGCGATTGTGGCGAGCCCCACCGCCATTCGGGATGGACATTACCAGCGCGAAAGCGGCGCCGTGCTCACGCCAGGGATCGGAGAGGATCGATGACCACCGACTGCCTCAAACTCACCAGCTACTTCGGCGAACGCCAACGCGCCGACGGCGCCTTCCTCGCCGAGGCGCTGTTTGACCTCTACGGTCAACACGAGATCGCCACCAGCGTGATGTTGCGCGGCATCGCCGGCTTCGGGCTGCGCCATCACCTGCGCACCGACCAATCGCTGAGCATGTCCGAAGATCCGCCCGTTGCCGTCATCGCCGTCGACGCCCGGGCCAAGATCGAGGAACTGCTCGACCGAGCAGATCGCGTTGACCAAACGGGGACTGATCACCCTCGAGCGCGCCCGGCTGCTACGCGACGACGACGATGAACTGCCTCTGGCCGACCAGGAGCATGAAGCCACCAAGCTCACCGTCTACGTGGGCCGCAAGGAACAGGTCTACGGCGTGCCGGCCTACGACGCGGTCGTCGACCTGCTCTACCGGCGCGGTCTCGCCGGCGCGTCGGTTTTCCTCGGCGTCGACGGCACCGCCCACGGCAAGCGTGAACGCGCCCGCTTCTTCGGCCGCAACCCCGACGTGCCGATGATGATTATCGCCGTCGATGCCGGCGAAAGGTCAGCACGCGCCTGCCGAGGTACGCGGGTTGCTGAGACAGCCACTGATCACCGTTGAGCGACTTCAAGTTTGCAAACGCGACGGCGAACTGTTCGCGCGCCCCCATGCGTTACCCGGTGTCGACGAGCACGGTATGGCGCTGTGGCAGAAGCTCATGGTGTACACCTCCGAAGCCCAGCGCCACGACGGCCTACCCATCCACCGCGCGCTGATCCGCCGGCTGCGCCAGTCCGACCACGCACGCGGGGCCACCGCGTTGCGCGGTATCTGGGGATTCCACGGCGACCACCTACCCCACGGAGACAAGCTGTTCCAACTTGGCCGCCATGTCCCGGTCACGACGATCATCGTCGACACCCCGGACAACATCGCCCGAAGTTTCGACATCATCGACGAACTCACCCAAGAACACGGACTGGTCACCAGCGAAATGGTTCCCGCCCTGCTCGCCGTCGACGGCGACGACCGCCGCGGCGGAACCAAGCTGGCCCGCCACGACTATTGAGCAATGGTCCTACCATGTCAGTACCAGATCAGACAACAAACGGCCTGGGGCCCAGCACGTTTCGCCCTAACCCCTCTTCGTCATCGCCGGTGAGCATCGACATCCGCCACGCGTGGGTGGAGTTTCCGATCTTCGACGCCAAGTCGCGATCGTTGAAGCACACCTTTCTCGGCAAGGCTGGCGGCGCGATTGGACGCAATACCTCCAACGTCGTGGTGATCGAAGCGCTACGCGACATCACGATGTCGCTTTGCACGGGCGACCGGGTCGGGCTGGTCGGACACAACGGCGCCGGCAAATCGACGCTGCTGCGGCTGCTGTCGGGCATCTACGAACCCACGCGAGGTTCGGCGGCGGTACAGGGACGGGTGGCGCCGATCTTCGACCTCGGCGTCGGGATGGATCCCGAAATATCCGGCTACGAAAACATCATCATCCGCGGCCTGTTCCTCGGCGAAAGCCGCAAAACGATGCGGTCGAAGGTCGACGAGATCGCCGAGTTCACTGAGCTCGGCGACTACCTATCGATGCCGCTGCGCACCTACTCGACCGGCATGCGGGTTCGATTGGCGCTCGGGGTGGTCACCAGCATCGACCCGGAGATCCTGCTGCTCGACGAGGCCATCGGCTCTATCGATGCGGACTTTCTGCGAAAAGCCCAGACGCGGCTGCAGAAGCTGGTTCAACGCACCGGCATCCTGGTATTCGCCGGTCACTCCAACGAGTTCCTGGCGCGGCTCTGCACCACCGCGATCTGGATCGACCGCGGCGCAGATCCGGATGATGGGCGGCATCGAAGAAGTAGTGCGTGCCTACGAAGGCGAAGAGGCCGCCCACCACGTCGCCGGAGTTCTTGCGGAGGTGGCCTCTCATGACTGAGCCGACACGGCAGAACGCGCCGAACCACGACGGCGCCGCGGCCGACGCCGTCGTCGACGCAGTCGGATCGGCGTGACGCGAGCGGCACGCCGAGAACCACTCGCCGACCGACATCGCCACTTGCCGACCGTGCACGAGTTTCCGCCGGCGGACTGGTCGTCGACGGCATCGACGCGCGACAAGCAGGTGGCGGTTCTCATTGGCCGCGTCGATCGACGCGGCCGCACGCAATGGACACTGCCGAAGGGCCACATCGAAGTAGGTGAGCGGGCCGAGCAGACCGCGTACGCGAGATCGCCGAAGAGACCGGAATCCGCGGCGACGTCCTCGCCGCGCTGGGCAGCATCGAGTACTGGTTCCGCGCCGAAAACCACATGGTGCACAAGACGGTGCACCATTATCTGCTGCGGTTCCTCGACGGTCAGCCGTGCGCCAAGTGACCACGAGGTTGGGGAAGTCGCCTGGGTACCGCTCGACGAGTTGCGCATCACGGCTTGCGCACGCCGACGAGCGTCAGCTGGTGGAAGTGGCCGCGCACCTCATCGCGAAATTGCGCACCCACGGTCCCGCTGCGCTGCCGCCGCTGCCGCCGAGCTCACCGCGGCGGCGGCCCCAAACACACTCGATAGCCCGTCGTCACCGCCTCGACGACCAGACCCCTCGCTGCGCGAACGCTCCGAAGCCAGATACTGGCAGGCCGACCTAACTGGGCACGGGATGCGACTTGCCAGATTTCATCGGTCCGGGACCGCGCGCGGGCGTAGGACGGGAGGCATCGCCGGTCGCGCCTAGGTCAAAGGTGGAGTTGTACGCGGCGATCCGCCGCGACTCACGGGCGACTCGATCCACCCCCAGCCACGGCCACGGTTCCGAGGCCCCCCAAACACCACACACCTCTCGCCCGAAGGCGAAGATCGGAGAATCAGGCCGTCTATTCTGCCGGGCATGCGACACGCCTCCGATACCGGTAACTCTCAATATTCGATCTCGCCGTATTCGGTCGAGCCGGGCGGATGCCATGGCTGCCGAATCGCCAAGTGGCCGATGTCCGATCGTTGAGGTTAGGTGCCCGGCCTTAGCGTCGATGTCACCACTCTGCAGAGACACCGTCCCGTTTGCTGGTGCGTCGAATGTCTGCAGATGTTATCTGTAACGGATTTTGGTGTGTGTAGGACTGTTTCCGACGTGCGTTGTGGGATCGGTTTCCCTCGTCGGGGACAGTGTTATCTGTAAGGGTGTTACCGACGTGGGGACCGCGTCGGGGGCCTTTCTTAGCGCTGGGTTGTTTTACCGTGATTGGATGCGTCGACACGCTTATGTTGAGGGCCAGGTGCCGTTTTCTCAGGGATTCATGACGGCGTTGCGGTGGGCTGGTGACGACGCGACCATCCGGGTTGGCGATACCCGCACCGTCGAGGAGAACGACTGGTTGGAGGGGCTTGGCGTCCCGATCACGTGTGCGTCGAGGCGCTCACGGTTTTATGGACTGGCGCGCGGGAGCGTCGTTTGCGTATTCCTCAACCTTTCTGAGGTCTTGGAGGTTGAGCGCAGCAAAGATGTGGAGGACATTGTCGTGGTGCCGGCTCATGGACGGCTAACGCGTTTCCAGAGCGGGTCGGGTCACGCGCCGTGGATCACCGCCTTCGATGCTCAGTGTTTGGGCGGCAACGAGATCCAGCGGATTCCCGAGGCTTCAGCACCGCTGAAGGCGACGGTGGAAGGGCTGTCGCTGTTGCCATTGCTGAACCAGGGGCTGATTGATCGCAGGGAGCGTTGGGCTGTGGTTCAGGCATTGACGTTTCTTCGTGGCCGCGGCGTGAGTCTTGAGCCGGACGGGCGATGGTGGAGGCGCTGAGGAACGGTTGGGGCAGCACTGGACCAGAGGATCTGCGTCAGATCGCAATCGATCTCAATAGGGGCAAGAAGCTGCGCTTCACTACGCGCATCCGGCCGGAGCGTTTGGAGGAATGGGCTCAAGCTCGGTGAGTTCACCGACCGCCCGGTAGTGGGAATTGGTCGCTGATGGGCCAACCGCGTGCTTCCAGGTATTTCTTGACCCGTTCGACCTCATCGGGGGAGGGCATCTGGTCGGTGATCTTGGTGATCATGACTCGGATATCGGTTGCCGCGATGGGTAAGTCGCCATGCTCAACGAGCTGGGTGGCGATCTGCACGACCTCCTCATCGGAGAGCCGCCGGCGCAGCAGTGCGAGCAACGCAAAGGTGTCGGTTGCGGGCACGCCCTGCGGATAGCCGGCTCGCAGAAAACTGACGATCTTGGCGATGACGTCGGAAACAGACACGGACATCCCCTTCGCAACCGCTCCCTGCCGGCACCGAGCGCGACGTGGCGCCGGCTCGTTGCCTAGCCAACCACACCTCACGTTGGCCAGCACCCGTGGCGTCACCCTGATGCAGGTCAAACACCGTGTGGCCTGTGCGGGGCGGTCTTGGGCATCGTGGCACGCGGCGGATGTCGTTGTCGAGATCCAGACTGTTGGGGTTGTCATGGCGCTATCGCGCCCGATCGGCCGCGAAACCGGCTGATCCCTAGGCGCTCTTGGGTATTTAGTCGCGGCGTCGGTGACCGTGCTGAGTTGCGGTGTGCCCCGTGTTACGTAGTCGGTGGATTTCTCCGTGTGCGGCGGCCAGGTCGCGCTTGAGCTGCGTGATTTCTGCCTCCTACCCGCCGATCCAACCCGACCATCCGACCTCATCCTGGTACTGACTCATAATCTGAGCGAGTCCCTCGTCAACGAAAGCATCGGCGACCCGGACGTGATCGGCGATGAGTCCCACACGGCTGACTAGCCGCTGATACTCCTCGGTACGGCGGACCGAGTCGATCTGCTGCGCGGTGCCCCGCACCAAGAGGAAGCCGGTCACATCTCCACCGGTTGGCCCGAGAACGACCACCTCAAAACTCTCGATTTTTCCTTCTTGTTGAAGACGTCCCCAGTACTGGAACGCTTCGTTGTAGACCTTCATTGCATCGTTCTCGCGCCCGTGTACGGGCGTTCCCCAAACAATGCATAGCGCAGCCTCAGCCATGGCCTTTCCTCTCTTCGACCCCCCGCAGGCTAATTATCTCCGGGAAAGCTCTGTAAGTTAAACGGTGTAACTCCTGAGGAACAAGGAGACCACTGTGACTGATGTGATATTGGATGAAGACACCTTCGAGGGCGACGGCGAACCGATCGTGATGTTGGACGACGAACTCGACCAGCAGCTGATCGAGCAGCTGGTCGACCGGGCCCGCTCGGAGGGGCTGCGGTTGACCGGGGTGGGCGGGCTGTTGGCCTAGAACATGACACCGTGCAGGAACGAGGTCATCCAGCGCAGATAGTCCAGCTGACTGACATGCAACACGTGACTGCCGGGAAACCAGTGCAGCGCACAGCGATTCCAATGCTCCCAGAGCGTTACGGCCTGACCCGGTGGCGCCATCCGATCGCCGAGCCCGGTGATGATCATCCGACGGTCCTTCGGCACCAGCGGCCGGTAATTCAGCCGAGTGGCACGGGCCTGCGACGACCTACTGCGCGCGGCCGACGAGAGCGACTGCGCCGGATAGCCGACGAGGCGTTAGCCGCGAGCCACCAACGTCGCAGGGATCTGCCGCACCGAGTCGACGGTGGTACGTCGATAGGGGGTGCCGGTAAGAAGCGTGTCACCAGGTACATGAAGCTGTCGTAAAACCGGCCGTCGCCGGGTGGTGCGGGTGTAGCTTGCGCACGTGATGAGGGAGCTTGATCAGGATGAGCTGATTGATCGGTGGACGCTGGTCGGTGAGGAATTGGGTTTGGTCGCGACCAAGCGCGGCGCGGCGAAGCTCGGGTTCGTTATCTATAGCTGAATCGGCACCGTCTACGACGTAGCCGGCGTACACCGCAAATCCCTGAGATCGCGTGGTGGACGGGATTACCTTCTGTTATCCATCACGGAACGGGAGGTAGCGATGCGCGTGCAGCGTGTACTGATGCCGGGCACGGGGTTCGAGTCGTGGACTGTGCTCGGCGAGGACCATATGCCGGTGGAGCCGATCGAGCGGTTCCTGTCGTATCTGGCATCGATCGAAAAGTCGCCGAACACAATTCAGCTCTAGGTGATGTTTTAGGTCATGTTCCAGCTGGTTTCGGCGAGCGGTGCCCGATGGGCCCCAGCCACTGCAGTAGGCCAGCGCAGCCGCCCCAGCAGGCCGGCGGGCTCATCCGTGTGTCCGTCAAGTCGTTGCGTGGACAGTAGGTCCAATGCCGCCAGCGCCGGGAGGTGATTTCCGCGTTGCGGGATCAGCCCGGCCAGCGGGGCCGCGGCCGCCGGGGGCGTATCGGTCAGAAACGCACACGCGGCCGCGATGGTGGTGTGGGTTCCATCACCGGCGATCTCCAGCGCCGTGCAGGTCTCGCGCGCCGGGTGCGTCCGGATCGCCTCCAGGGTTTCGGGCAATCCGTCGTCGACGCGGACCCGGTATGCCGCAACGTAATCCGAGGCACTGCGCTGGACTCCCCGCCAGGTTTCGCGCGCGTTCGGCGCCAGCAGCCGCGGGACGTCGTCGGGCGCGACGCTGCTGGCTTCCCATCCGATCTCACGGAGGTGGTCGGCCAGCCGGCGGGCGGCCACCTGGGCCGTCTCGTGCAGCGGGATCCGCGGGGATCGCGCCTGCAGCGCCGCCAGGTTGTCGGCCGCCGAAACCGTGATCGCGATCCAGGTCTCGCGCTTCGATGCATCGGATGCGTTGTCGCGGTTGGTGATTCGGATTTTGTCGACGCGGACGCCGTAGCGGTCCAGGTACCGGGCGATCAGCGGCAGCGGCAGCACATCGGAAGCGCCGATCGGCGGCCCGATCCGCAGCAGCGCGGTCGTGTTTGTGGCAGAACCGGATTCGGGCACAGACGCACTCTTTTTGTTTGAGGCGCGGCTTATCAACGCCACGCGTCGGCGCAGGATGGTGGTGAAGTGCAAACCGCGCCACCAGCCGAGCAGCACGATCACGACGGCGGCGGCGATGCCGAGCACCCAGTAGTCGCGGGGCGATCGCCAGGGGTACGCCATCACCGCGGGCACCACGGCCAGCAGCACCAGCGTGATCCGGCCGGCGCCCGGGGTCGGTATTGAGCGGTTCACGGGGTGGTCTCCTTCTTACGGGCGATCGCGGCAATCGCGGCGACGGCGGCGACGACCAAGGCCAGCACGGCGGTTCCGGCGAACGCGACGGTGCGCGGGGTGGTGTCTATGGGCGCGGGCGCCGGCGGAGCGGCGACCGGCTTCACCGGCGCTGCCCCACCGGGCTGGTTGCCGGCGGGCAGTTCCCACGTCAGCGCGGCCACCGGGTCCACGCTGCCGGCGCCGACGACGTTGGAGGGCGCCCGGGCGCCGTTGTGCGCGGTCGCGGTGATGCGCCGCACCACCTGCGTGGCGTTCAGTTCGGGATACTTGCTGCGCACCAGCGCCGCGACGCCCGACACGTAGCCCGCCGCGTAGCTGGTGCCGCTCAGCGCGACCATCTGCTGGTGGTCGTCGGGCAGGCCGTTGGCCAGGCCGCCGCCGTCGCGGTTGCTTACCGACACGATGTTTTCGCCGGGTGCCGCGATCCCGACCCACGGACCGGCCATGGTGAATTTCGAGGGCTGCCCATCCGGCGCCAGCGACGCCGCCGACAGCACATAGGGCTGCCACCACGACGGGATGGAGACCGACTTGACGCCGGCCCAGTTACGGGGGTCGTCCGGACGGCCGAGGTCGGTGAGCGGGTTGGAGTCACAAGACGTCCCGCCCGCGACGGATCCGGTCGCGCCGACGTTCCCCGCCGCGGCCACGATCACCGCGTCCTTGTCCACCGCCGCGTACCGGATCGCCGCGCCCAGCGCGGCCTGGTCGACGGTGCGGTCGGCGGGCAGGCAGGTGATCGCGGAGATGTTGATCACCCGGGCGCCGAGGTCGGCCGCGTGGACGATCGCCCGCGCCAGGGTCGCGACGTCGAGCGACGCGCGTGCCAGCAGCGGATCACCACCCGGCGTGTGCGGCGAAAACTTCGCGGACGTCATCCTGATCGACAGCACCCGCGCCGCGGGCGCCACGCCGGAGAAGCCGTCGTCACCGGGCTGGCCGGCGATGATTCCGGCGACCAAGGTGCCGTGCCCGTCGCAGTCGGTCAGGCCGTCGGTCGTCTCCACGAAGTCGCCGCCCGGATCGACGTTGGGCAGGCGCGGGCCCGGCCGCACCCCGGTGTCGATGACCGCCACCAGCTGGCCATCGCCGCGGGAAAACCGCCACGCTGCGGGAAGATTCAGCATCGCCTGGCTGGCGGTCGTTACCGCCGGATCGCTGCCCGGGATGACACCGGAGGCGCTGCACGGACCGCGCTGCTCCATCGGCTGCCCGGGCCCCGGGGTTCCGCTCGGCGGTGGCACGCCCGGATCGACCGTCGGCTGATCGATTGCGAATGCCGACGGACAGGTCCACATCACAGTCGCGAAAGCGGCCGTAACGCAGGCTAACCCGGTTCGAATCATCGATTGAGCACCCAGGCGAAAAGACCGACCAGGTAGGCCAGGACGGGAATCAGCGAAGCGTCGAGCCCGGCCGCCACGAAACCCAGCAGCCGGCGCAGCGGCAACGAATAGCTCTCCGGCGAGGCGATGCCCGGGTTCAACGCCACCACCACCCACGCCAACGCCAGCGCGACCAGCACCAGCGACACACCCAGCGCGGCGGCGTAGCGCCCCGTCGCGGTGTAGACCACCACCAGGACACCCGCCGCCAGGAACGGCTGGGCCAGCAGCCAGGCCTTGCAAGCCGCCGAATCCCACACCCGGGCGCGCAAAACGGACGTCGCCGCGGTCGCCCCGACCACGTACCAGCCAAAGCCCCCCAACGACTCCGGGCGCAACGCGATGGCCACCGAACCCAGGACGCTGAGCAACACCGCGGCGGCGATGAAGCCGCTTTGATGCGCGTCACCGATCCGCACCCGCCGCGGCAGGTCCTCCAGCACGCGTAACGACGGCGCCGACGGAGTGGGATCCCCGGGCGCCGGAATGACCGGCAGCGGAAAGCGCGCCCACACCGCGGACAACTGAGCAGCCTCGATGGTGACCAGCAGAGCCGCCACGACCAGCCCGCAACCGACGGTCAGTATCGGCAAATGCCAGAGCAATTCGGCGCCGGCGGCCAACAGCACCGCGGCTCCCACCACCGCGGTCGCGGTGAAGAAGCCGACAATTCGCTCGCGCTGCGGGCCGGGAACCATCAGGGCGATCAGCGACCACGCGGTGACGCCGGCCGCGGCCAGCATCAGTTGCGACGGCCCGAACCCGCCGGGCACCGCCAACACCAGGGCGGCGCCGATGGGCACCAGGGCCGCGATCGACAGTGCCATTCCGGTGCGCGCGGAACGCGCCGTGATCAGCAGGCCCGCCACCGCGGTGAGCGCCGCGACCACGGCGACCGCGACCAGCCCGGACAGCGCGCCGGTGGCCACCCGGTAGGTCACGCCCAGACCGGTCGCCAGGAAGGCCACGGCGATCGCCGCGGCCAGCGCCCCACACTGGATATGCGCTGTGCCCCATGGCTTCAACCGCGAGGTCGAGAAGATCATCGCGGCGTCGGCGATGTCCTCGACGATGCCCGGCGCGGCCGGGCCGGCGGGCACCGGCCGCAGCGCCAGCAGGTCGCCGTCGACAACGCCCACGGTGTCCAGGCTGGCGTCGAGGCTGAACGGTGCCCCACCGATCGGGGACAGGCTCAGGCGGGTCGCCGCGCCGTCAGGGGCGCCCCCGTCACCATTCGACTCGGAGGGAACCACCAAACGCCGCACCGCGGGCAGGATTTCGCGCAGCGGCAACTCGGTGGGCAGGGCCATCTCCGTCAGCCTGCTCTCCGCGAGGATGGCGACGCGGACGATCGGCATCACCGCGCCGGACGTCACTTGACGGCCCTCGAAAGACACTGCGGCCATTCCTGCGACATGGTTCTCTCTTCTCTATCTCGTTGCTGTTTGGAGTTGCGCTGAAAAATCTCGGGACAGCCGCCGGCCGGGGAACCACTGGCCCTCCGGCAACAGGGCGGTCAAGTGTTCGATCGCGACGGCGATCGCGAAGGGGGTGCCGGGGCCGAACGTCGAGACCCATTCCCCGTCGAAGGCGCGGGACGGGCTGACCAGCACGCGGCCCGCGGCGGTGTCGACGATGCTCACCCCGACCTCGGTGGTGGCGTGCTGCCCGTCGCGGTGGCAGCCGGCGACGATCTCGACGTAGCTGCGCGGCCCGGAGAACACCGACTCCACCACCGGCCGTGCCGACGCCGGGATCCCCAGGTATTCAACGACTTCCGATAGCGAAGCGCCGGACCTCAGCCGCTCGTCGGCCCGGGCCCCGACGCGCATCGGCATGCTGAACTCGTCGAATCGCGCCGGCGGCCGCTGGGCCAGCCCGACGCCGAGGACCGGGACCAGCCCCCGCGCGTCGTTGATATCCATCGCGGTGAACGTGAGCAACTGAGCGCTGCGCAACGCGACCACGGTCTTGCGCGTAGTGCCGCGCTGCGCGACCACGCCGCGTAGCAGCCCGCCGTTGTTGGCCGCCCCGGGTCCCACGTAGCGCAAATCGAGCCACCGGTCCGGGAAACAGACGGCCTTGATCCAGCCGGCGACCGCCGAGTTGACGGGTCCGTCTGGCGTCACCAGGCCCATCCGGGTCAGGTCCGCGCGCTGACGCTCGAAGAACTCGGCGCGTTGCGCGGCGTCGCGATAGGGCGTGGTGATCGCCAGCACCCACGGGAAGCTGCCCGCCCCAATGGTTTCCGCGATGAACCACGCGTGATCTACCGTCAGCTCGACGGCGTTGGGTTCGGCGCTCATCTGGCCAGGGTTAGCCGCCCCATTTGGCGGCTTCGGCCGTGTCGCGGGCGTACATGGCCAGGGTGTTGGCCTCGTGGGTGCTGGCCATCGACTGATACGCGCGCACCAGGGCTTCCATGGCCTGGTTCCACTGGGCCTGCCACACCTGGTAGGTCATACCGGTGTCGCCCTGCCAGGCGTTGGACAGCGCCGCCTGCTCGCCGGCGATATCGGCGCCCAGGCCCTGGAGGGTGCCGGCGTAGCCCGACATGTCCCCGGCATGGCCCAGCATCGCCGGGTAGTTGTACATGATCTGTGACATCACAAGTCCTTTCGCGGTTATCGCTCTGGTCAGATCGCTGATTAGAACGCCGTGTAGCCGGAAGCGGCGGCGGCATCGGCGGCCACGTAGGTGCCCGCGGCGTCCCCGAGGTTGGCCTGGGCGATGTCCAGCAACGTGTTGATCCGGGCCGCTGCCTCCACGAAACGGGCGTGCGCGGCCTGGAACGCCGCCGAGGACTCGCCCTGGTGGAACGCCTGCGCCGACACCGCCTCCTGCTCGGCCTGGCTGATCGTGCTGCGCATCAGCGCCGCCTTGGCGGAAAACGCCGACTGCGCGGCCACCAACTGCGGAATGTGAGCGTCCAACATGCTCATAGTGATTGGTTTCCTTTCGCTCTCTTCGGATTTCGGTTGCTCACTGCCCCGTTACGAACCGTCGTCTCCCCCTCTCCCCGACTCACCCGGACCGTCTCGGTCCCAGGTGCCGGGCACCATCGGCACCCGCGGGCCGCCCCCAAACTCGTCGCCGGCCAGTTTGGTCAACCCGGCCGCGCCCGCGGCGGCGTCTTTGTGTGCGGTCCCCGCGAATCCCAGCCGCCCGGCCCCGCTCCCGGACGCCACCGCCGAGACGAACTCGTCAGCCTCGTCCGCCCCGCCGTAATCGGGCGCGACGCCGATGTCGGAGTCCATGTCCAGGAACTCGTCGCCGTATTCGCGCATCGCCGCCCGCCGGCGCCGCCGCGCCCGCGCCTCCGCCCGGCTGGGCGCCACCGCGCCGGCCGCCGGGATGGTGGCCGCCGGCGCCTTGGCGCCACCACGCCCACCGAGCGTCGGCCCGGACTCGGTTCCCGGGCCGCCACCGAAACCCACCATGTAGGCGAAGGTTCCGGTGGTTGCCGCCGGAGCGGGCGCGGCGGCCGTCCCGGCGCCCGCGGCGCCCACCGATGCCGGGGCACCCGCGGGAGTCGCGACCGTCGGCGCCAGGCTGGCCACCGGCCACACCGTGGAAGCGGTTGATGCGAGAGCCGGTATGCCCGCCGCCCCCGCCGCGATCGGCGCCGCGATCGGCGCGACCTCGCCGAGCGGCAGGGTGATCTGTCCGAGGCTCAGGCTCACGCCCAGCGACAGCGCCATGAGCATGGGACCGTATGTGGCGATCGGCGAAATCACCTCGTAGGCGCCAAAGAAAAGGAGCGGACTGTAGGCCACCAGCGCCGCAACAGGATTCGTCGCAAACGCAGAGATGATCTGCTGCAACGTCGCGACCGGATTCTGCAGTAACGCCGAGAATTGTTGGGACCCCACCTCGTAGAGATTGACGTAGGTCTGCAGCAGTTGCACAAGCCACGAGACTGGGTCGCTCTGCGCTGCGGCGTTGCCGAGGTCACCGGCGCCAGGATTCACGATGGAGGGAGCCGGGGTGGTGCGCGGAGCCGAGGCCAGCGCCGCGCCCGAGGCCGCCTGGTAGGCGCCCATCGTGGTGGCGGCCTGCACCCACATCCGCACGTAGTCGACCTCATTCAGCGCGATCGGAATCGTGTTGATCCCAAAGAAATTCGTCGCCACCAGGACCCCGTGAATGATGTGGTTGGCGGCCAGCTCCACCAGCGTCGGCATCGCCGCCAGCGCGCCGGCGTAGGCCGCCGCCACATACTGCTCGGCGCTCGGCCCCTGCCACGCCCCCGCCTGTACCGCCCCCAGGAGCCCACTGAGTTCGGCTGCCGCCGGAGCGTATTCGGCGCTGAGCGACGACCAGGCACCGGCGGCCGCCAACAGCGACCCCGGTCCCGGACCGGTGCTCAGCAACGCCGAATGCACTTCCGGCGGCGAAGCCATCCAGATGGGCCCAAAGGGGGAAGTCATTATACCAGCCGCCTACAACCGGCACGTCGCGGCGGCCGCGGTGTCTCCTGCGAGATAGCTTGCGGCCCAGTTCTTCGACGCCTTGGGCCGCGCTGGTCGCGGCCAGGCCCTCTGGAACCACTCGCAACGTCATGACAACTCCTTCTGTTGCGTTTCGTTAACCATCAGTGGGCGAAACCTTCGTCGGCGCCCCCTATTACGGATTCGCCAACCAGCGGGTTGACCAACTGCACGTACGTCGGACTATCACTGTCGCCCAACAGAATCGCCCGTCCGGCAGGCAACCGGCCAAATCGCTGGCCCCGGATCTTTCCGCTGTCCTGCGGGTTGCCCGAAAGCATCAACGTGGTCGCCTGCAGGTCGTTGAAGCGGCGCAGCAGCGGGCTGGTCATCAACCCGTGGGCCGAGCCGGTGGCGCGCGCCGTGACGATCACCCGCAGCCCCAGATCGCCGGCCTGCGCCAGCTGCGCGATCAGGGGGGTCCACGGCCGCTGTCCGATGTAAGGACCGCTCATCGCCGGCGAGTCCGGTATCTGGTCGACGTCGTCGATGATCAGGTAGTGGGTGTGGCCCCGGTAGGTCCAGCGGGACAGCTCCGCGGGCGACAGTTCGGCCGGTGGCCGCCGCGACTCGATGAGGTTGGCGAGCCCCACCATCGCCGGGGTGACCCGGTCGATGTTGGCCGTGTATTCGTTATCGGGAAACAGCGGTTCGTCGACGAGGTGCAGCCGCCGATCCAGCACCGTGAAGGCCACCTGGTCGGCGGTGGAGTGCTCGCGGATGGTGCGGATGACGTGGCGCAGCAGCGTGGTCTTACCGGACTTGCTGTCGCCGAACACCATGAGCAGCGAGTTCTCGGCGAAGTCGAGGACGACGGGTGCAAGGTCCTCTTCGCGCTGTCCGATGACCACCTTCTCCGTGCCGCGATAGAGCGGTCCCAGCGCGTCGGGCGCGAGATTGGTGGGCAGCAACCGAACCGGCGGCGCGGAAACGCCCGGGTGGCGGGCGTTGATCGCGGCCACCTGGTCCAGCTCTGGGGCCGCGAACAGGAAATGCTCAGCGGCCATGGTCAATCCGCGGCCCGGCTGGTCGGGTGGGACAGCCTCGGCGGGGCGATGCAGGGCGCCGACCACTCGCACATTGCTGTCCCGCGCGTCGTGCAGCTTGAGTTCGAGCCGCAGCCCAAGACCGTCTCGCATCGCCAGCGGCACCTCCAGCCAGCTCGGGGTGGTGATGACCACGTGGATGCCATAGGCCAGGCCGATGTTAACCAGTTCGGTCACCTTGGCCAGCAATGGATTACGGGTGTTGAATTGGTCGGTGTTGTCACGGCCGAACGCATAGAGGTTGTCGATCAGCAAGAACACCTCGCCGTAGCCGTCGTCGGGGGCCGAACCATGCTTATCCCGGAACACCTCGCGCTTCTGCCGGGACAGCAGCAGCTGCTCCAGCTCGCCGAAGGTGCGGCGGATGCGTTCGGGTTCCAGCGCCGAGGCGACGCTGCCGACGTGCGCCAAATCTTCCAGCGCCCGCAGCTGTCCGCCGCCGTAGTCCAGGCAGTAGAAAGTGACCTCGCGCGGCGAGTGCAGGTTGGCCGCTGACAAGATGAATGTCAGCAGCGCGGTCGATTTCCCGGACTTGGCGCCGCCGTGGATCATCACGTTTCCGGCCGACGACGTGGCGTCGAAAATCAACGGGTCGCGGCGCATCTCGAACGGTTTGTCGATCTCGCCGAGGGGCCAGCGCCACCGCCGCTGCGGTACCCCGGCACGAGCCAGTACTGCGGTCAATGGGATGGGTTCGTCCAGCGGAGGCAGCCACAGCTGCGGTGCCCGCGGCCCGTAGCGTGCCAGCTGTTCGCCGATGGTCGCGATCAGCTTGCGCGGCGGACCCGGTGGTTCCTCCTCGCCGCCGGCGATCACCGTCTCAGGATCGGGCTCCACCCGCCCCGCGGTGAACAGCTTGGGCTCCGGAATGCTTGGCATCACCAGGATTTTCGCTGTCGTCGGCGGCTCGTAGATGCCGTCGACATAGGTGCTGCGGAACTTGATCGGGGTCGCGCCGGGGGCGGGCACCAGGAAGCCAATGCCCTTGTGCTCCTTGCCGGACTCGATGTGATAGGCGTCCTCCACGCCGATGATCTGGCGGGACACGCTGGCACTGGCCACCTTCAACCCGATGCGGTAGGAGGTGTTCTTGTCGATGTCCTTGATCTTGCCCACATCCAGCGTCTGGGACGCGAACAGGATGTGGATGCGGAACGAGCGGCCCTTGCGCGCCACGTAATCGAACAACTCCGCGTACTCCGGGTGATCGGCCAGCATCAGGGTGAACTCGTCAGCGACCACGAACAGCGTCGGAATCGGCGGCAGGTCATGGCCGGCCGCGATAGCGGCCTCGTACTCGACCACCGAGTTGAACGCGCTGCCCTGAACCCGGCGGCCGGCCTCACGCAGCAGCGCCTCGCGGCGGGCCACCTCCCCGCGCAGCGTGTCGGCGAACCGATCGGCAAGCGACTTCTTCTCGGCCATGTTCGAGATCACCGCGACCACCTGCGGGAAATCGCGGAAGCTGTCGGCGCCGGCCTCACCTTTGAAGTCGGCGTAGATGACGATCAACCGGTCCGCCGGGTGAGTCGTCAACAGCGACAACAGGATCGACATCAGCGTCTGGGACTTCCCAGAGCCGGTCATACCGATCATCAGGCCGTGCGGGCCCATTCCGCCCTCGGCCTCGTCCTTGAGGTCGAACATCAGCGGCTCGCCGGTCGCGGTGACGCCGATCGGAACGCGCAACTCGTCGTCGCGGCGGCGCGGCGCCCACAGTCGTCGGCACATCCAGCTGCGACGCATCCGGGATACCCAGCAGCGTGGTGAAGGTGGCGCCGCGGGTGGCCGCCGAGCGCAACCCGGCGTGGGTCGGGTTGGAGTCCCACCGCGACAGCTGACGGGCCAGGTGCGCGGCCTCGTCGACGCCGAGCCGATCCGCGCTGTCGATGTACGGTTGCCAGCCGCCGGTCTGCCAGCGCTCTATCGCGCCGCGCGCGACCCGCAGGATCGGCTTTTCGGGATCCGAATACTGTTCGCGGTGCGGGGGCGTGGCGGAGCAGTGCACGACGGTGACGCCCGCCCGGCCCACCGCCAGCGCCGAGGCGTTCACGTCGTAGTCGGGGTCGTCGACGACGATCAGCAAGTGCCGCAGCGCATCAGCCGGCTCGCCGGTAAACGCCGGGCGGTCGACAAGCGCGGGCCCCAGCGCGCGACCAGCTCGTCGGCGTCCGTCGACAGGAAGCGGGCCGGTCCGACACCGTCGAGCTCGCCGGGAATGTCGACGTGCGGCAACCACTTCAACCAGGACCAGTCCGGGCCCTCCAGGTCGCGCGCGGCCAGCGCCACGCCGAGCACCGTCGGGTCGTGCCACGTCACCGCCTGAGCGATCCACGCGCGCAACGCCGCCCGGACCTCGGCTGCCTCACCCAGCGACGGTGATCCGCGAGACCTTGGTCAGATCGATTCCGGTCGGCACGTCGCGGACGGTGCGCTGGGTGTCCAGCAGGCTGCGTAATGCGCTGTGCGACACCGGTTCCAGGTCGATCTCGTCGGCGGTGTCTTTGACTCGCAGCGCGGTGGCCAGGGGCACCTGGTGGCGGCCGGCCCGCAGCACCAGGAAGTCGGGGTCGTGCGGGTCACGCTCCCACTGACGGCGGGACCCGGGCACGGTTGCCAGGTCCGCCGGGTCGGGATGCGACCACTGCGCCGCCGCGCGCTGCTCGGCGGCCTGGGTGCGGATGTTGTCCCGGACCACCGACAGGTAACGCAGATAGTCGGCCCGTTCGGCGTCGACCTCCTCGGTGCGCATCTTGTTGCCGGTGCCGCGATAGAGCGCGGTCGCGGCCAGCAACAGCACGAACGGAAAGAACAGCGTCTGCGGGGAGATCACCCGCATCCCGGTGGCGACCAGCGCGACGATCATGCCCACGATCAGCATCACGATCACGACAGGCAGTGCCCGCCGCAGCAACGACGGCGGAATCACCCGGGGCAACTCCGGGGGCGCCTCGATGGTGATGGTGCCTTTGCGGGTCGTCGGCGGCGCCAGCCGGCGACGCGCTTCGAAGATCAGTCGGCTCATCGGGGCCCTCCTTCGGCCGACACGGGACGACCGGGCCTGCTGTCGGGGGCCAAGCCGTCGTGTGCCAGCAGCGCGTCCGCGCGCGATAGCGTCGGGCCGGTCGCAAACAGCGACAGCATCGACCACGGGATGGGGACCGCAGGCGCGCTGAGACCAAGGGCTTCAACGGTTTTGCCGCGTCCGGCAGTGCCGGAGTTATCCGGCTCGTTGTCGATGCCATAGCGCACGCCGGTGTCAGACACCCAGAACAACGACCCGGTCGGCGGTGCGGCCGCGCCCCCGCCCACGGTCTGGGTGAAGTAGCCGGTCCCCGGCGCCAGGGCGACGCGGGTGGCTATCGAGCCATTTCCCTGGGAGCCGGCGCTTACCAAATCGACGGTGCGCACCGCATCGGGCACCGGTAACACCGAGCCGGACAGCAGGCTCAGTGAGCTGGACGCGGCCCCGGCCGGCTTGCTCCAGTACGCACACGTAACGGGATTCTTGGCCGCGTCGATGGCGACGACCTGCTGATCGGGATAGCGGCTCGTGTCCAGCATCCGGGACACCGGCAGCTTGGCCACCTGGTCGGCGCCGAGCCGCGGCGGTTGGTCCAGGCCATAGGAATTCGTGTTGCGCAGGATCGCGGCCAGCACCGGCGAGATCGGCTGCAGGCCGTCCGGCAACACCGCGTAGTACCGCAAGGCGCCGGATGAGCTCTGCTCCACGCCATAGGAGACGACCACCGCCCCGATCGGGGCCGGCACCGCGAAGTTTGCCGGGCTGCCGGCGTTCGGGATCGGCGGCGCCGTCAGTGGCGGGGCTTCGGGTATCGCGTTGAACAGCCCCTGCGCGATGGGTCGCGGCGCGGGCACGTCGACACCCAGGCCCAAGGCGTTGGTGACGGCGTGGTTGGCCAGGTCAATCTGGCTGCGCTTGCCGTCCCAGAGCAGCCAGGTGTTGGCGCCCCGGTCACCGGAGAAGTCGACCAGGACCGCCTGCCCGGCGTGGATCGCGGCCGCCCGCGCGCCGTCGCTGTGAGGCTGGCCGGCGATCACCGTGACGCCGGCGCTGTGAGCAGCCTGCCCTGACCCACCCACCGCGTCGCACACCGTCCAGTTCGCGTCGTGCGAGGCGTTCTGCACCATGCGCTCCGGCGCGCCCGGAATACCGATCAGGTTGCCGCGCGGAAACCGGTCCAGCTCACTGCTTTTCACCGTGGTCGGGTTGACGGGCCGGCCGACGATCAGCCGGGCCGAGGTCAGGTTGAGCACCGGGTGCAGGTCATCACCGACCCGCACGTACAGCGCGGCGGTCGACCGGTCGGCCAGCACCGGATTTGTACCCGCCGAGCCGCTGGGCCGGATCAGCGAGAACACGAAGCAGCCCGCCAGGCCGGTGATCAGGATGAGCGCGCCCATCAGCACTGCGCGCGACTGGGTGCGCAGCGGGTCGACGAGCATCCTGGTGTCGTGCAAGGCGATACCGGAGGCGATCCGGCGCATCACGAAGCGCCAGCCACTCACCTGATGGCGGGTG
This sequence comes from uncultured Actinomycetota bacterium, assembly GCA_963802525.1. GTDB lineage: Bacteria > Actinomycetota > Actinomycetes > Mycobacteriales > Mycobacteriaceae > Mycobacterium. Next base: position 36,086 of record CAWDJC010000009.1, read on the forward strand.
ACGAACCCGCGGCGATAGACCACTTGGTCGGGGTTGTCGTTGACCGGGGTTCGTGAGGAGAACGAACGCCGTTCCCCTGCCCATTCGCCGTCCGGCTCATTATTGGTCATGCCGGCTCCTGCAGGCCGAGGCCTTGCAGCAGCGGCTCAACCGAATTGCGCACGTCCTCGTCGGTGATCGTCATCAGCTCCTCATCGGTGAACTCGCCGGTTTCGGCGTGCGCGGAGTGGTCCAACCGGAATTCGCGTTCCTCTTCGGACTTTTCGACCACATTGCGGACGAACCGGCCGTTGCCGGCGATATCCAGGCCGCGACGTTCAACCCCGGCTGCATCAGCTTTCGACGAGTCGGCCAGATGCGCGAACAACGCCTCGAGATCATCGAGCGCGGCCCGTTCGAAGACGCTGTCGCGCTTACCCGCCATGAAGTTCGCGATCTCGATCAGCTCAGCCGGTTTGTACGACGGGAAGTCGATGCTGCGGGTGAACCGCGACCGCAGACCTTGGTTGGTGTCGAGGAACCGATCCAGGTCGGCGCGGTACCCGGCGACGATCACCACCAGCCGATCGCGGTCGTTCTCCATCCGGGCCAACAGCGTGTCGATGGCCACCAGGCCGAAGTCGTTCTTGGCGCCGGTGGCCACCAGGGCGTAGGCCTCGTCGAGAAACAGCACGCCGTCCAGTGCGCTATCGATGACCGCGTTGGTCTTGGCCTCGGTCTCGCCGATGTGCTGGCCGATCAGGTCGGCGCGGTGCACCTCCCTGATGTTCTCCTTCTTCAGCAAGCCCAGGCCGCAATAGATTTTCGCGATGACGCGGGCGATGGTGGTTTTGCCGGTGCCGGGCGGCCCGGTGAAGACCAGGTGGTGGGTGCGCTGCGCCACCTCCAGTCCGCGCTGCTTACGCACCAGCTCCATGGCCACCGCACTCTTCAACCGGGCCACCTGGTCTTTGACCTTCTCCAAGCCGATGAATTCATCGAGCTCGCGTTCGGCCTCTGCCAGCAGCACGTGCTTGCGCTCCTGGGCTCCGGGGTCGACGAAATCGCCGGGACTGGGCTCGGTGTCGGGATCCCACGGGTCGGTGCGCGCCGCGATGCGGTCCGCGGTGGAGGTGACAATCCCGAAACTGGTATCGGACAGGGCCTGCACGACCTGTTCGTTCTCGGGGTGGGCCGCGTACAAATCCTGCAGAACTTCTGTTGCCGACTCCTCGTCGTCGTGCGCGCGCAGCACGAGGGCTTTTGCCAGCGCGCCGTCGACCGCCGCCACGGCGACGGGGCCGTCGGGTTCCTCGAGGTACGACAATGCCGGGGCGAACATGCCCAGTCGGGCCAGCGCGATACCCAGGGTGATCTTGGCGGCGTGGGAGAAAGCCTCGTCGAGATCGGGGTCGTTGACGATCGGGGTCAGCAGCTTGACGACGTCCGACCAGCGCTCGGCGCGGTAGTTGATGACGACGGCGATCCAGCGGGCCTGACGCCAGCTCGGGCGGCGCTCGGTCAGGCCGGTAACGATCTGGTCGGCCTTGGCATATTCTTCGGCCGTGGCCAGCGCCGCCGCATAGGCGAGGTGAAAATCGTCCGGGCCGGTGGCGCGAAACTGCAAATACAGTCCCGTGTCGTAGCGGAAGCCCAGGGCCCCGGGCGCGAGTTCCACCTGACGCTGCAACCTGCCGGCCGTCGTCGCGGTGCGCGAAACGGCCTCGAGCACTCGGATGGACGTGTCGCCGGCCGCGGCCAGCCCGGTCCAGGCGTCGCACTGGTCGTGGGCGATGCGGCTTAGCGCAGTGAAACCCGACCGGGCGGTGGCCAGGTCGGCCGGACGCTGGCGGTCGTAGACCGTTAAGCCGAGCGCGCGACAGCACGTGCCAAACCGGCTAACGATGTCACCGTCAACCCTGCCGTCTACCCGAGAATCGGCCGGCTGAGCCGCGAGCACACCAGTGTCACCGTGTTTCACGGCCGCTTCTCACGTACGTAGCGTGCCCTAACCTAACCCGCCTGAAGTTAGCATTGCGTAAGCTAACTGTCGAGGCGCTCGGACGCGATCGGCTCACCACTTTGCTCCCGTTCCGGTAGCGCTGAACTGCGTATTGGGCGCGATCATTGGCCCTCTTCCGCCCCACCCCCACTAAGCAGGGGAGCTTACTGAAAATCATTATCATTTTCAAAGTTCAGCCCCTCACCAAGATCGGGCTCATCGGGCTCCCAGGTACGCGGAACCATAGGGATTGCCGGCCCGCCGCCGAACTCGTCACCAGCCAGCGTGGCCAAGCCCGCCGCCCCGGCGACGGTCTCCTTGCTTGCCGTGCCGGCGAACCCCAGATTTCCGGCACCCTGATCCGACGCCACGGTCGACGCGACTGGCTCCTCACCCGGAGGCGCGCCCCAATCCGGATCGACGTCGATATTGGCATCCATAAACTCATCGCCGTAGCCACGCTGCCGCGCCCGTCGGCGTCGCCGCGCCCGGGCCGCCTCACGGGCGCTCGCCGCTGCGGCCGCCGCCGCGACGGTACCGGCTTCCGGCGCCTTCCTTTTCGCGCTGGATGCGGCGCTGGCACTCATCCCCGAGCCGGACCCGATGCCGGGCACCGCGTACGGGGGGACAAAGCCCGCCGCACCCGGGGCCGCGGGCGGTGGCGGCGGCGGCGGGGCCGGAGCCGCAGGGGCCGGGGCGCTAGGCGTCGGGGCAGGTGCCGGCGCCGTCGCAGGGGTCGCGGCCGGGACGGCGATTGAGGTCAGCGCTACGGCCGGCAACACGCTGGGCGCAGCGGCAACGGGTGCCAGAGCCACAACTGGTTGAGGGATGGCGGCCAGCGCGCCCAGCGCGCCGAGGCCGCCCACTGACGCGAGCGGGGCCGCCGCCGCCGCGGGGATTGCGGCGTACACCGCCTGGAAAGGCACGCCGAGAGTGTAAGCAAATTCTTCGATGTGAAGCGGAAAGTCGAACAGTTGCCAGCTGATCAGGTATTGAAAAGCCTCGACCGGGTTTTGCACTAGGTAGGTGCCGAACTGTTGAAGATCCTCAAAGACTTCGAGGGATCGAGCGACCCACCAGATCGTTGTGGTCGGATCCGTATAGGCGTCGTAGGTGAGTCCGTTCACCATGCCCAGGCTGGGATTCCAATTTATCCCGAAGTTCTGCAGGATATTCGAAACCAGGTCGTCCACCGGGTAGTCGAGAAGGGGCGCGTGTACAACCGGGGCATTTCCGATACCGAAGTTCTGCAGGCCCTGCACGAACCACGGCGGGAAATTTGCCGGGTTGGCCGGATCGGAATTCAACGGGTTGGTGAGTAGGCTTTGGTAGAACTGCTGGATCTGCTGCAGGATGTCTTGCAGCGGGTTGGTGCTCGCCGCCGGGTTGGCTGTCGCGTCGGATTTGAGGATCTGCGGCGCCGGGGTGGTCTGCGGCGTCGACGCCACCGCGGCGCTGGAGACCGCTTGATAGGTCGCCATCGTGGTGGCGGCCTGAACCCACATCCGCACGTAGTCCGCCTCGTTGAGAGCGATCGGGATGGTGTTGATGCCAAAGAAGTTGGTGGCCAACAAGACTCCGTGGATAACGTGGTTGGTCGCCAGTTCAGGCATGGTCGGCATGGCCGCCAGCGCGGCAGTGTAGGCCGCCGCCATCGTCTCATGATTGGCGGCCGTTGCCGCGCTGTTGGCGCTGGCCTGCATCAACCACGCCAGATACGGAACAAATGCGGCCACATACGATTCGGCGCTGGGCCCCTCCCATACGCCGGCCTGCACCGACGCCAACAACGCGCTGAGTTCCTCTGCTACTGAAACGTATTCAGCACTCAACGAGTTCCACGCCCCGGCCGCCGCGAGCAAGGACCCTGGTCCCGGACCGCTACTCAGCAACGCCGAGTGCACCTCCGGGGGTGAAGCCATCCAGATCGGCGCCGTCATCATCAGCCGCCTGCGATGAGATACGACGATGCCGCCGCGGCATCACCGGTGGCATAACTAGTGCCCGACTCGCCCACCCCGACACCGGAGCGGCCCAGCTCTTCGACGCCCTGGGTCGCCACCGCCGCGTGCTGAGTGCCCGCAGCACTGAACTCGGCCGCGCTCTGTAGCGACACTGGGTCGGCCGCCGGCGGCACCACCACCGTGATCAACGGGGCGGCCCCGCCATGCGCGGCCGCCAGGCGAGCGGTCAACGTCTCGACAGCCGCACCGGCGGCAGCCAGACCTTCGGGCACGACGCGCAACGTCATAACCGACACTCCTCGGGCTGGGAGGGTTTTATGAGGTTGCCGAAAGCCTACTGAAAATGATTGTCATTAACAACTGGACGGGAAGTTAGCTTTCAACCCATCGTGCAATCATTGGCTGACGCTGTGAGGACAGAGCGGAGGAAGGTGCAGGCGATGGCGGTGTACGGGCTGTTGGCAAAGGCGGCAGGGACGGTAGTTACCGGGCTGGTCGGGGTGACTGCCTACGAGGTGGTTCGCAAGGCCGCGGCCAAAGCGCCGCTACACCAGACCGCGGTGTCGGCCGCGGAGCCGGGGTTGCGCGGAACCCGCAAGGCCGAGGAAGCCGCGGAGTCGGCCCGGCTCAAGCTTGCCGACGTCATGGCCGAAGCCCGCGAACGCATCGGCGAAGAGGCGCCCACACCGTCGGTCAGCGACGCCCACCAGCACGAGCACTGATCGCCGCAGATGACCGTCGCGGTTACTCAAGAGATCGCAACTGACGTGGCCCAGGCAGGTGACCCTCCCCTAGTGGTGGTTTCGGATGCGGCCGGACGGATGCGGGTTTCGGTCGAGTGGGTGCGGTGCAACTCGCGGCGCGCCGTGGCGGTCGAAGAGGCCGGTGGGGCTAAGCGGTCGGCATCGTGTGCCGCAGAATGTCGGCATCGCCAGATTATTTCCGATGGCCGGGGCAGTCGTGTCGGGCGGCGGTCGGCCCGCAGCAGCTTGTATCGCCGACCTGTGGTCTGCCCTGAATTTTTTCGAACAGACCGACGAGCAACTGCCGGACTTCAAGTGGCCGATTCCGCGCCCTCCTCGATGGCGCTGCAGATGGTGGCGGGTTTGTCTTGGGTGCAGCAGTTGTCGGCTCGGCGGCGGGTGCCGACGAGGAACTGGCGCAGGCTGAGCAATTCCTCAACCGTGGTGTCGATGTCGGCGATCCGTTCGTCGAGCATGTCGCGGACGGCGGGACACGGCGCGATACCGCCGCTGCGGATTGTGAGTACTTTGCCGATGTCGTCCAAATGCAGGCCGAGGGTGCGGGCACGCCGGATGAACGTCAACAGCTCGACATCGCGCTGTGCGTAGAGCCGATAGCCCGTTGGGGTTCGATCGGCAGGTGCGAGCAGGCCCTTGGCCTCATAGACTCGCACCGCTTTGCGGGTGACCCCGGCGGCCGCGGCGGCCTGCCCGATCGTCAGTCCGGATGCCGACATAAGCCCCGCACCTCCTTGCATCCCAGTATTGACGTTGGCCCTGGGGCCAGGTTCTAGCGTTGCAACTACCCGATCCACACATCAGTGAAGGAGGCCAGGAATTATGCCGTTCCATGAAGGCGAGGTCTACCGCTGCCCCGACACCAACTGCGGGTGCGAACTGACGGTGACCAAGCCAGCCCCACCCACCCACCCTGGCCTACAGGCCCCGACCTGCTGCGGAAAGACCATGGTGAAGACGACCGACTGAACCTCGGTATCGGCGACGCACGTGCAGATGCGGACCGGTCATCGCGCAGCCGAGACCGGAAGCATCAGCGACGAAGTGGATGCCGCCACGCCGCAGATCAGCCCGCGACAAGCACTTCATCATCGGTGGCGCGGTCGACCCAACCTCGGGTTCCGACAACCGATGTCGCGGCCGAGCCACATAGTTCAGCGCGGGTTCTCCCCACGGCCAACCATTGGACGAATCGACCGGTGCGTCAATCACAATGGCCGTTCCGTCAACGAGACCGGTCTCGACTACGTCGAAGGGTACCTCTACGCCCGTGTCATCAACGGGCACGAGCACTTCGAGGCTGTATGCGCGTCGACGTCAGTGCTCGTCGTAGTGCACGCCGTGAGCCGCGTGGCGGCACCCGTCGTGCACATAGTCGACATGGTCCCCGTGTGGGATCGCAACATGGCCACACCGCTCACCGTGGACATGGTCATGAGGCTCGTGCACCGCGTGGCCGGATGGCTCACATTCGTCGTAGTGATCCTCGTGCGGTCGATGAAGGTGACCGTTGTGGACGTAGTCGACATGATCCCCGTGTGGGATCGCGACATGGCCGCATCCTTCGCCGTGCACATGATCATGTTGGACATGCTCGTTATGGATTGTGCTGGTCATCGCTTCTCACCGTCCGTGCCGAATTTTGACTCGTGAGCTACTGGCGCGTCGAAATTCTAGTCTAGCCGCGACCGGTGTCACAGATTCCGGCGGCAGTGCAGTGCGCTGACATACTGGGACGGTGGCGACGCTGAGGTACTAGGCCCAGGCTGCGCGTCGGGTCGATGGAAGTGCTGGTGGGCATTCTGCTCGTCGGCGCCTTCGCGGCGACGAGGCTGCGAAACGCAGTCGCCCTCAGTCCGGCGTTATCGACGGCGGGCACCGTGTTTTGCGGGGTGTTCGTGCAGGCGGTTCCTTTCCTAGCGCTCGGGGTGGTGGTCAGCGGATTGATCGCGGTGTTCGTGTCGCCGGAACGATTGGCGCGCTGGCTGCCGCGTCGTCCCGCGGTGGCGGTGTTGGCCGC